>SVEQ01000015.1 GCA_015057325.1 Lachnospiraceae bacterium
TAAAAGAATTTCAGGGTTGTTTTGTTGTTTAATTATCATTCAATTTTGTAAGGTTCATTTGCTTATAAATCGATGTCCTAAAATTACGCAAAAGCTATATTTTATAAGCGTTTGCGGTTATTCTCTGAAGTGTTCTTCAGCACCGCAACGAAACATATATTACCACAGCCAAATACCAAAGTCAACACTTTTTTTCATTTTTTTCTAAAATATTTTTTTGCTTGATTTTTTTCGATTATAAATCCCCAAAAAACAACGTATTTTCAGCAAAAAACAGCCACGAGAATTTCTCTCGTGGCTGTGAAAATATTCTTATTATATTATTTTTACTTAAAATGAGATACTGAATCTTCAAGGTTATGAGAAAGTTTATTCATGTTTGCCATTCTTTCAACGATATCGTTCATACTCTGTGCGATATTCTCTACAGAAGCATTAACTTCCTCATTATTAGCAGCATTCTCTTCACTAATTGCAGAAAGATCAGTGATATGGCTAATCAACACTTCCTTAATTGAATTAAGGTCTGTTGTCTTTTCGCTGATTACACCAATTTCAGCTACACTCTCATTAATTGCTTCATTTAACTGATCAAAACGTTCCTGAGTTTCCTTAATTACGTTCTGTTCATCTTCAATTGTATGCTTAATCTTATCCGCAAGTTCAACAGATGCACTTGAGTTTCTAAGAATCTCAGCAGCGATATCCCTGATAGCAGCTGCGCTCTCATTACTCTGCTCTGAAAGATTTGAAATATTATCAGCAACGACAGCGAATCCACGACCTGCCTCACCGGCTCTTGCAGCTTCGATTGTTGCATTAAGTGCAAGCAAATTGGTCTAACTTGCAATCTCTATAATAAGATCGATAGCATTATTAATCTTACCTATTGAATCATTTGTAAGGAGTATCTGCTGGTTAATCTTATCAACAGCAGCAACTGTACTCTCACTACTCTTCATAACTTCTGCCATATGGTTGGCAGCATCAAGACTTACCTGATTCATTCTGTCAGCATTACTATTGAGACCTTCGACATTCTCTTCAATCTCAGTAACCTTATCACCCATCTCAGTCATCTGTTCGTTGATGTCATTAACATTCTCAGCCATGCTTGTTGCACCCATTGAAAGTTCACCAACAGCTGATGTAATCTGATTGGTAGAATCTGCGCTTTGCTCTGACATCTTCTCAACATACTCAACATCACCTAAAATGTTGTCGGCTTCGCTACGAATATCACCAACCATGACACCAAGATTATCCTGCATGCTCTTAAGGCTTGCAATCATATTAATATTCTCGGTAATAATACTCTTTGCAGTTATTTCTGAAGATAAATCTCCACCTGCAACTACAGCTAATGCATCAGCAAGTTCTACCAACGGTTTCTTAACAACACCGGCTACAACAGAAATGATAGTTGCAAATATAACCACAAATACCAGGCAAACTACAATCATAGCAGTAACTGCACTTGAACTTGCTTTCTTAACATTCGCATCGGACTCTCCGGCAAATGTCATACCTACGATATTACCATCCGGATCTTTGAGCGGTAAGTAATCAACATAATATGGAATGCCATTAATCTCCACACCATCATTCTGGAAATGCTGTCCACCCTTAAGACATGAACTAATAACACCTTCAGAAGCCTGAGTCCCCTCAATTCTCTTACCCGACTTATCTTTGAGTGAAGTAAGAGCACGAGTATCTCCAATAAATATTGTAAACTCTACATGATTCTCTTTAAAACTATCAACAAACGAATAATCCTTATTCTCGCCTGTAAATGCTTCCTCGCCTTCCTCTGCATACCAATCTGTCACGTACGCATTAAATGACTTATTAGCAACCGCCAGTTTTCCAACTGTATCTTCAGAAACCGACCCCCTAATCTTAGATCCGGCAATTATAACCAATAATATGCTGGTTACCACAAGCGGAATCATTCCAAACAAGATAAGCATTTTCATCATGGTGAAGCCTCCACGCTTCGCACCCTGTGTATTCATTTCTCCCATAATATATTTCCCTCCTGCAAAAAAAATAAGTGTTGTACGCATTTCTGTGCATCACACTGCATACAGTATAACTAAATTCTCGTAAAAAAACAAGAGAAAAATAGGATTTTGTATATTTTTCTGCTCTTTTTTCGTCATTTTGCACAATCAGAATTGTGAAATATTAAATCAAATATTTTATTGCCTCATTAACATTGGCTACGCCTAATAAATTCATGCCTTTCGGAGCATCTATTCCTTCAATATTGGACTTTGGCATAATACATGTTTTAAAGCCCATTTTGGAAGCCTCTTTAACACGTTGTGCGGCCATTGATACTCCCCTTACCTCTCCGGATAATCCGACTTCGCCAAAAATTATTGTATGAGGATCGATAGGAATATTTTTAAAGCTGGAAACTATGGCCATAACAATACCTAAATCAATTGCAGGCTCGTTTAGCTTGATTCCACCGGCAAGATTGACATATGCATCACTTCCCGAAAGCATAAGTCCTGCTCTCTTTTCAAGAACCGCCATGAGCATGTTAACACGGTTATAATCAATTCCGACAGAAGTTCTTCTTGGAAGATTAAAACTTGTTCCTGATACAAGTGCCTGAATCTCAATGAGTATAGGTCTTGTTCCTTCCATTGAGCAAACAACTACCGAACCTGACGCATCTAACGGTCTTCCTGAAAGCATTACTTCAGAAGGATTGTCAACCTCATAAAGTCCTGTGTCTTTCATTTCAAAAACACCGATTTCGTTAGTCGAACCAAAACGATTCTTCACGCCACGAAGTATTCGAAATTGTGCGTTCTTATCACCTTCAAAGTACAGCACGGTATCAACCATATGCTCTAACGTTCTAGGACCTGCTACAGTTCCTTCCTTAGTGACGTGACCAACTATGAAAATAGCAATGTTCATTTGCTTGGCAACTCTCATAAGTTGTCCCGTCACTTCACGAACCTGTGAAACACTTCCAGCAGTACTTCCAACACTGTCGACAAACATAGTTTGAATCGAATCGATAATAACAATTTCAGGATTCGTCTTTGAAATTGCTTCCACAACCAAATCAAGATCTGTTTCAGACAAAACCAGCATATCTTTTTCAAATCCGCCAAGTCTATCCGCGCGAAGCTTTATCTGATTAAGCGACTCCTCACCCGAAACATATAAAGTCTTCACTCCTTCTGCAGTTAGATTTCTGCAAACTTGAAGAAGAATCGTGGATTTTCCTATTCCGGGATCACCGCCAACCAGTGTGAGCGATCCACGGACTATTCCTCCACCCATTACCCTGTCTAATTCTTTCATACCTGTACCAATTCGTGCGTCATCCGTGGCAGTTACTGCTAAAATACTTGTAGGCGCCTTAGCTTCCTTCTTACTCGAAGAACGCTGAGCGCCTACAACTACTTTTTCTTCCACGAAAGAATTCCAACTCTTGCAACCCGGACACTGTCCAAGCCACTTAGCTGATTCATGACCACACTCCTGGCAAAAAAATATCTGCTTTGCTTTTGCCATAAATGTTTCCTTTCGAATTATAATTTCTCAACTTTTATTTCAGATACCTGACCCGGATTAAGCTCAACACTAAGATTAAGCTTACCACCGAGATTAGTTTTAACAGATCCTGCACTGTTTCCGTCTATTACCGTAACATACTCCTGTCCGGCTTCTAACTCAAGTGTAATCTGTGAATCCTCAAGTCCTTCAACCTTGAACTCAACTTTGCTGTCATCAGCCTTAAAATCATGTACGGCTGTTCCAGGAACTGACTCATAAACGAAAGAACCGTTACGCTCTAACTTGGTAATCTCTTTGAATGTCTTAATCTTATACTTATCACCTTTGTAATCGAATCCGTCCATTTTGGTCTTCGAATCCAATTCAAAATTACCAAAACAAAGTGCCCCATTCTCCTCTTTTATCAGTTCGCTTACTACTGCCATCTTATTATCCTCCCGTAATTGTTCTTATTGCACCGGTAAACCACAGTCTTACATAAACATTCTTCTTATGAGACTGTAATAAATTATACATTCAGTATACAATATCACCGATGATATTTCCAGTTAATTTTTTGTGAATAAATTATTCCAACACCTTAAACTTCGCACCCGATTTGACAACGGATATGCGTACCTTATCGCCCGCTTTGATTCTTCCCGAAAGAATCTCTTCCGCCATCTTATCTTCTATTTCATTCTGTATCGCACGCTTCAATGGTCTTGCACCGTACTTCTTATCATAACCTTTTTCAAAAATGTATTTCTTCAAAGGTTCGCCATATCGAAGTTCGATATCCATTTGCTTTTTAACTCTATCAGAGAATTGTGCAAGCAAAAGATTAGCAATCTGTTTAACCTCATCTTCAGTAAGTGCATGGAATACTATTGTATCATCGATTCTGTTAAGGAATTCAGGCTTAAAGAGACGTTTAACCTCATCCATAACACCACTCTTCATTGTCTCATGCTCTTTTTCTTCAGATGTGTCTGTTGCAAAACCTAGAGTCTTCGGTTCTATAATCCTTGATGCTCCGGCATTACTTGTCATTATAATAATGGTATTTTTAAAATCTACCTTGCGCCCCTGTGCATCGGTTATATGTCCGTCATCCAACACCTGCAATAGTACATTAAATATGTCCGCGTGTGCCTTCTCTATTTCATCAAAGAGAATAACCGAATATGGATTCTTTCTAACCTGCTCACTTAACTGTCCGCCTTCTTCAAAACCAACATATCCCGGAGGCGAGCCAATCATTTTTGACACACTGTGCTGCTCCATATACTCAGACATATCCACTCGGATAAGATTCTTCTCATCTCCAAACACTGCTTCAGCCAAAGCCTTGGAAAGCTCTGTCTTACCGACACCGGTAGGCCCTAAGAACAAAAATGAACCAATTGGACGTTTTGGATCCTTAAGTCCTACTCGGCCTCGCTTAATAGCCTTGGCAACTGCTTCTACCGCCTCATTCTGTCCGATTACACGTTTGTGCAATTCATCCTCAAGTCGGAGTAGTCTCTTGCTTTCCTCTTCTTTGAGTCTGCTTACAGGAATCTTAGTCCATTCAGAAACTACCAACGCTATATCCTCGTCATTTAATACTAAATCAGATTGGCGAAGAGAACTCTCATGTTTCTTCTTAAGTTTTTCCTGCTTCTCTTCCATAAGTTTGATTGCAAGTTTTGTCGAATGCGCAGTCTCTAAATCATTTGACATAAACGCCTGGTCAAGCTCGTCATTTAATATTGCGAGCTGTTGCGAAACTTCTTTCATCTGCGGTGATATTCCGTACACCGAAAGCCTCTTCTTAGCAGAAGCTTCGTCCATAAGGTCTATCGCCTTATCAGGAAGAAATCTGTCATTAAGATATCGGGTTGATAACTCAACACACGCCTTAAGCGCATCATCACCTATACTTATTCCATGATGATACTCATATCTGGGTCTTAAGCCTTTTAATATATCAAGTGCTTCCTCAGCAGTCGGTTCATGTACCTTGACCGGCTGGAATCGACGTTCTAAGGCTGCATCTTTTTCTACATATTTTCTGTACTCGGCGGTTGTTGTCGCACCTATCATTTGAATCTCGCCGCGAGAAAGTGCGGGTTTTAGAATATTAGAAGCATCTATTGCCCCCTCTGCACCACCTGCGCCTATAATTGTATGAAGCTCGTCAACAAATAGTATTACATTGCCGGCCTGAGTAACTTCTGCAATAAGTTTTTTGATACGCTCCTCAAACTCACCACGATACTTTGAGCCCGCAACCATTCCAGACATATCAAGTGAAAGAAGTCTTTTCTCCTTGACCGTTTCAGGCACATCACCTTCAATAATCAATTGTGCAAGTCCCTCAACTATAGCAGTCTTACCTACTCCGGGTTCTCCCACCAAGCAAGGATTATTCTTCATTCTTCTGCTTAATATCTGAATAACTCGTGCTATTTCATCAGTCCTGCCAACAACAGGATCAAGTTTGCCTTCTTTTGCAAGTTTGGTAAAATCTCTCGAATACTGGTCAAGTGTAGGTGTTGATGACTTACCCTTTTTTTCTTTTGATTTGAGTTTGTTAAGTTCTGTCTTGGCAATCGAAGGAGAAATTCCCATTGCTTCAAGGATATCTCCGTAAAGTTTCGTAACCGATATATTCATTGCCGTTAGCAATCTAAATGCAATGCTGTCCGGATGTTTAATAATAGCTGTCAAAAGATGCTCTGTTCCCACCTCGTCAGCTTTGTATTTTTTCGCCTCCAAAGAAGCAACATCCAATATATCCTGACATCTTTTGGAAAATTCAGCTCTGCTTGCAACTGCAACGTTGGTGTGTTCCATCATAAGTTGGCTTGTAAGAGACTCAAGTCGGCCCTCATCTACGCCATTCTTAATAAGAACCGCATATGCAATTCCAGTCCTTTCTTTAACCAGACCAAGAAGCAGATGTTCACTGCCAACATATTCCTGTTTCATCTGTAGTGCAATTTTTTTTGCAAATTTTAAAGCACTCTTGGCACTCTTGGTATAATTCTGACTCATTTCATTCTCCGTTTCGTCTTAAAATATGTCACTAATACTATGCCTCATCAATAGCCTTACCAATGTCATTTCTCATATACTTGTTATCAAAATCAATCCACTTGGTAGCTTCATACGCATTGGCTCTTGCCTCTTTCAAATCTGCGCCCTTAGCTGTTACACCAAGTACACGTCCGCCGTTAGTGACTGTTTTCTGGTCGGCAAACTTAGTTCCGGCATGGAATACATAGTATCCTTCCTTATCTTCAAATGTTTCCAAGCCCTTAATTTCAAATCCCTTCTCGTAAGATACAGGATATCCATCAGAAGCAAGAACAACACATACTGCTGCATTATCCTCGAACTGAAGATCTATCTCATCAAGTCTTCCGTCAACGCAAGCTTCCATAACATCAATAATATCATTCTTCATTCTCGGAAGTACTACCTGTGCTTCAGGATCTCCAAATCTTGCATTAAACTCAAGAACCTTTGGACCTTTATCTGTAAGCATAAGTCCTGTAAAAAGAACACCTACAAAATCTCTGCCTTCTGCCTTCATTGCTGCCATTGTTTTCTCATAAACTTCCTTCTGACAGAACTTAGCAATTTCTTCTGTATAGAAAGGACTTGGAGAAAATGTTCCCATTCCACCTGTGTTAAGTCCCTGATCACCATCTTTTGCACGCTTGTGATCCTGTGCTGATGTCATAGTCTTAATTGTTGTACCATCACAAAATGCAAGTACGGAAACCTCACGTCCTGTCATAAACTCCTCAATTACCATACGATTTCCGGCATCACCAAAATGCTTATCAAGCATTATCTCTTTAACGCCCGCTTTGGCTTCTTCCAAATCCTTACATATAAGAACTCCCTTACCCAAAGCAAGTCCATCTGCTTTAAGAACAATTGGGAAACTGGCTTTTTCAAGATACGCAAGAGCATCTTCTGCATTATCAAAATTCTCATAAGCAGCTGTAGGAATATCATACTTCTTCATAAGATCCTTTGAAAAGGCCTTTGAGCCTTCTATAATTGCTGCATTAGCACGAGGTCCAAACACTTTGATTCCCGCTGCTTCGAAAGCATCTACACAACCGGCAACCAAAGGATCATCAGGTCCAACTATAACAAAATCCACATCATTGTTTTTGGCAAAGTCCACCTGCATATCAAAATCCATAACAGGAATATTAACGCACTCTGCTAGATCAGCAATTCCGGCATTACCCGGCGCACAATAAATCTTATCTACTCTCTTACTCTTTGCTACACATGTTGCAATTGCGTGCTCTCTTCCGCCACTTCCTATTATAAGTACATTCATGTTTGTATATCCTCCTTAAAATTCACTAATCGGTAATTATAGTACGTCCATCCCGTACAGAAACCTTTCCGTTTGCAATAAGATCAATCGCTTCCGGAAGTAACTTCCATTCAGCCTGCTCCATAACTCGACGCTGCAAAATCTCCGGTGTGTCACCATTTTCTACAGCAACCGCTTTCTGTAAAATGATTGGTCCCGTATCGGTTCCTTTGTCAACAAAATGAACCGTCGCACCAACAACCTTAACTCCTCTGGCAAGTGCTGCTTCATGAACTTTAAGTCCATAAAAGCCCGTACCGCAAAATGAAGGTATAAGCGACGGGTGTATATTGATTATTCTGTTTTCGTATTTGTCGATAAGTTCAGGTGGAATCACTACCAGATAACCTGCAAGAACTATAAGATCAACATTTAATGAATCAAGTGTATCAATTAAAGCCTTGTGAAAATCTTCTCTCTTATCAAAATCCTTAGGCGATACAACAATATCCTTAATTCCGGCTTTCTTTGCACGTTCCAATGCATACACACCGTAGTTGTTACTTATTACAGCAACCAATTCAGTATTTGAGATTTTTCCTTCCGCAACCGAATCAATGATTGCCTGAAGATTTGTACCACCGCCTGATACCAAAACCGCAACTCTTAACATAACTCTTGCCTTTCTCTATTGCCTTTATACTATCTTAACGCCCTTTTCTCCTGCTTCAACCGTTCCAAGCTTCCAAGCCTTATCACCGGCAGCGTTAATTGCATCGATTGTCTTGTCTGCATCTGCAGAATCTATAGCAAGAACCATACCAACACCCATATTGTAAGTGTTGTACATCATCTGCTCATCAATATCACCTGTTTTGGCAAGAAGCTTAAAAATAGCAGGGACTTCATAAGAGTTCTTCTCTACTACTGCGCATACTCCATCAGGAAGCATTCTCGGAATATTCTCATAGAATCCTCCACCCGTGATATGTGAGCAGCCCTTTACTTTGATTCCGGCATTCTTAACACTCTTTAATGCCTTAACGTATATTCTTGTCGGAGTAATAAGTGACTCACCAAGTGTCATACCAAGTTCATCATAATAAGTCTCAAGGGACTCCTTTGTCATTTCAAATACCTTTCTAACAAGAGAAAAGCCATTCGAATGAACACCTGAAGACGCAATACCTATAAGGGTATCACCTGGCTTGATATTCTCTCCGGTAATAAGATCTTTTCTGTCACAAACTCCTACTGCAAATCCTGCAAGGTCATACTCGTCAACAGGCATAAGATCAGGATGCTCTGCTGTCTCGCCACCGATAAGTGCTGCGTCTGACTGCTTACAACCCTCTGCTACACCTTTGACAATAGTAGCAATTTTTTCAGGATAATTCTTTCCGCATGCAATATAGTCAAGGAAGAATAATGGTTCACCTCCGGCACATGCAATATCATTGACACACATTGCAACTGCATCAATACCTATTGTGTCATGCTTGTCCATAATAAACGCAAGCTTAACCTTGGTACCACATCCGTCTGTTCCCGAAAGCAGAACAGGATCTTCCATCTCCTTAATTTTCTTAAGGGAAAATGCTCCCGAAAATCCGCCAAGTCCTCCAAGCACCTCAGGACGCATTGTCTCTTTAACGTATCCTTTCATAAGCTCAACTGACTTGTAGCCTGCCTCAATATCAACTCCGGCTTTCTTGTAATCCATCATTTTTTCCTCCTAGTTATTAATAATCTTTGATGTTTTTCTTGTCATACTTCTTCATTTTTAAGCGTTCCGTAAAGTCCGCATAAGGCATCGGTTTGTCAAACAGATATCCCTGAATAAGTTTACATCCAATCTGTCTTAGGAATATAACCTGTTTCCATCTCTCAACACCTTCGGTTATAACCTCAAGGTTAAGTTCATTTGCCATCTTAACTATATTGGAAATGACTATCGCATCATTGTCACCGACAAACTCACTGTCAATGAACGATTTGTCAACCTTAAGCACATCTACAGGGAAACTTCGAAGTATTGCAAATGACGATACTCCTGTTCCAAAGTCATCAATTGCTGTCTTAATTCCCTGTTCTCTCATCTTTGTCATAAATGTATTAAGCAGTCCCTGCTCCTCATCACTGGCAGTTTCTGTAAGCTCTATCTCAATATACTTATGATCTATACCAAACTCATCAATCATTCCGATAATCTGATCCGGAAAGTCAGGATTTGCAAGATGTTTTCTCGACATATTAACTGACGTTCTTACCGGTTCTACGCCTTCCGAAAGCCAAATTCTTATATCATTACAAACCTGCGCAAGCATATATAAATCAAGTTCACATACCGAACCATCTGCTTCAATTAACGGAATGAACTTACCCGGCGAAATAACTTCCCCGTCACGTACCCAACGAACAAGGGCCTCTGCGCCGACAATTCTATATTCGTCGGTTTCAACCTTCGGCTGATAGTATACCTTAAACTCACCATTCTGCAACGCCTCTTTAAAGTGGCTTCTTATTTCCTTATCCTGAATAGCTTTCTTATTCATCTCCTCCGTGACAAACATATACGGCTTCTTTGTAATATTCTTCGCAGTATTTAACGCGATACTACACTGGCTTATAATGTCACCCAAATCTTGGAGAGATTCGCCAATCTCAAACACACCCGTATATGCCGGAATCTCAACTCTTTGTTTGTGCTCATTAATATCTATATGAACGATAACCTGTTCAATAAAACTCAAAAACTCTCTGGTTCTTTCCTTATGAACAAGGGCAACAAAATTATCACCACCAAGTCTTGCTACCATTTCATCTTCTAACAGGAATTTTTTAACCTTCGTTGTGTACTTCTTAAGTATCTCATCAGCATTAGGTTTACCATATTTGAGGTTGACAAGTCCAAATCCCTTTAGATTGAAATAGAACGAATTAAATGATACCAAAGTGTTCGTCTTATCAAGTTGCTCCGCATAATCAAGAAATCCGTTTGTATTTGGCAGTTTAGTCATATAATCGGTTGTAGCACTCATCTCAACAAGATTAATCAATCTGTATCTTGCAATATGCCACATATAAACCGTCAACATCATTTCAAGGTCTGCCTTCTCATCATCAGTCCACTGTCTCGCACCCTTAAGTCCAACAACAGTAAAGCGCATTAAGCCATCTTCCCCTGTTGTCCTTTCCATAACGTAGGTCATTTTCTCATCTATAGCACCGATTTCAAGATGGAATTTCACCTCATGCTCGACACGCTCCTCTTGGTACTTAGGACGCTCGACACAATAATAAATTCTCACCTCACCGAATCTGTAAGTACCTGCAAGACAGAGAAATGCCCGTTTTGATATTTCAAATGTATCATCTTTTTCTGAAAGTTTTGCAACAAAATCTGCAAATTGTTTGTTAGTTCTCATATTATTGTCTCCCTAACTTAATTGTCTTGCTAATCAAATAAAGTCTTCAATAAACTCTTTAAAATCGCGTCGTGCCCCTTCAATAACACTGTCATCTCTGGTATCAAGTGCTTTCTCAAACTGGCGAAGAGCATATTCAATCTCTTGCCTTGTCATACCAATACTCTCTTCATAAAGACGCTCACCCTTAAGCAATAGAAGTTTATTCTCTTCCTTATCTCTTGGATGAATCTTAAGATATGAAAGAGTTTCCATTCTTGCCTGAATCTCCTCCTCTGTCATATCTGTTGCATTAGTCTTAATTATCTGCTTTGTTATAACACCGGTCGAAACAACCTTAATTTCGACCTCTAATATAGAATTAACATCATAAGTATAAGTTACATCAACTGCTTCCTTTCCGGCCTCAGCCTTAGGAACCTGTATTCTGATTTCTCCAAGCATTACGTTATTCGAGGCAAATCTACTTTCACCCTGAAGTACCTTACACCTAATCTGTGTCTGATTGTCATTAACTGTGTATAATCTTTCGGTTCGGCTAGCCGGAATCGTTGTGTTTCTCTCAATGATCGGGCAAAAATGACCTTCCTCAAATCTGCCGTTCTCCTTTTCAAGAACAACTTCCGTTCCTAATGTAAACGGGCAAACATCTGTAAGAATAACCTCTTTAATGCTATCCTTTCTTTCCTTCATCGCACCCTGTACCGCTGCACCAAGAGCAACCGCTTCATCAGGATTAATCGAAGTATCCGGAAGATTATGGAATAATTTTCCGACAAACTTACGAATAAATGATAACTTGGTAGCGCCACCTACAAGCACTACCCTATCGATATCCTTAAGTCTGATATTAGCATCTGAAAGACTTCTTTTGATAGGTTGTCTAATCTTATCCAACAACTCATCACACGATGCCTCATACTCATCTATCGAAAGTTTCATCTCGTATGTCTTGTCATTGATAACGCAAGTCATAGTTGATACTCTATCATCGCCAAAACCAATCTTGCATTTTTCAGCCTGTTTTGTGATGTGTTTTCTTTCTTTTGAAGACAGTTCATATTCTTTTATATCAGGGTTCTTTTCAAAGAATAGTTTCTCTATTATCCCTGTGAAATCTTCGCCACCAAGATAGTTGTCTCCTGCTACAGCCCTTACTTCTATTATAGAGTCATATAATTCCAGGATTGATACATCAAATGTACCGCCTCCCAGATCAAAAACAAGAAACTTACCATTGGTGCGATTCTCATACAATCCATATGCAATTGCTGCAGCTGTAGGCTCGCTAATTATTCGTTCAACCTTAAGTCCCGCAATCTCTCCGGCACGTTTGGTCGCTTTTCTTCTTTCATCATTAAAGTACGCCGGTACACTTATAACCGCTTCGGTCACTTCTTCTTTAAGATAAACCTCCGCGTCCTCCTTAAGTGCCTTAAGTATCAATGCCGATAATTCTTCGGGAAGAAAACGCTTACCGGACAACTCATAAATCTTAGAACTTCCCATGCTCCTTTTAAAAACAGACGCAGCTGTGTCCGGATAAAGAAGCATTCTTTCCTTTGCAGTCTCACCTATATATACTTGTCCTTCCTCATCCACACTTACTACGGAAGGAGTCAGATTGTTACCAAGTCTATTGGGGATAATCTTCGGGCCTTCATCCGTATAATATGAAACGAGGCTGTTGGTTGTACCCAAATCAATTCCTATTATCATAATATTTCCTCAATATTTTATTTCAAAAAGGCATATATGCCCATAATCGCCTATATGATAACACAAAAACACAGGAAATACAAATCCTGTGTTAATGTTTTTTCATATAGTATGTAATTTGCGTTAAATATCATCTTATTTCTTTATTGAACGTAAATGTCTGGATGCTTCCGGATAAAATCCCTTTAATTCGATTGCTTTTTCATACAATGCGACAGCCTCTTCATTTTTGCCCAGCGCCTCATATATAAGACCTTTTCCATAATGATACTCGAAACAATCCGTACATTCGCACACAACGCACAAATGACATTCCTTAATTCTCTCTACATAATTTAATGCTTCTTTTGGCTCTCCACTTGCAAGTTTCATCATTGCAAGGTTGTACAGATAAATCGGATTGTATCTCTTATCCCTAAGGACACCATTTATTCCACCGTTCTTGTCCTTAAGATGTCTTACATAAGCCTGTGCGGCAATCTTGGCTCTTGCGGTATTACCTATTTCGTAGTATACAAGTGCAGTCTTATACTCCAAACTTTCAAGCAAATCCTTATCCTTTTGGGATATCTTGGTTCTTATATAATCGACAAGTTTTTTTGCCTTATCCATATATCCTTCTTCGTAATAATAATCCACAAGTTCAAGCATAGGTTTTGCAGAAAGCGAAGGTTTGAAAACACTTTTCCATCGCTTCTCAATTTTGCCAAAATACTTCTCTGCACTATCTTTATCTCCTGCTTTTCTATACACATTGGCAAGATCCGCATACAACTTAAGCAGTTTATTTTCAGACTTGATGCGTTCCGGATTACCGCTTGTAATATTTCCTAAAAGTTTCGCACCACTCACATCTTCTTTGGCATCTTTAATATGAGCCTCGTAAAGTGCTATCGCCTTATCAAATGCCTTTTGATTACAATGCATTTTGGCAACTTCTCTCCATAAACCACTCTGCCTTGGAAACTTTTGCATAATTGTGTTATAAGTCTTTATCGCCTCATCATATTCCCCCAAAACAGCATAGCATTCTGCCATATTAAGATATGGTAAATGTTCCCTGTCCGGATCAATTTCAATCGCCTTTTTAAGATAAGGAATTGCTTCCTCCATTCTTCTTAATTTAAGAAGCGCACATCCCAAATTATTGTATGCATAATAGGCAGTTTCATCAAGTTCTATAGCCTTTCTGCAATCTTCTACCGCTTCGTCTAATCTATACACATCGATATCAAGATTACCGCGTTCCACGTATCCTTCCGCAGCTCCTGTAAGTTCAATATACTCCGTAGCAAATCTTATTCCCTTTTCAACGAGATCAAGATCGTTATTTCTGTTAGATAAGAAACTGTACAAAAACATCAAGCGTCGTACCACTATATGATACTTACTATCTGCCTCATATGCCGCCTCATAATTATTTAAAGCCTCATCATACTGTCCCATTCTTTCATAACAAAAGCCAAGACGCGTTTGAGAAAAAGGTGATGGTTCTAATTTATAGATACGCTTACATATTTGCAATGCATCCGCACATCTGTCTCCACCTTTCGCACTTCCTCTGTTAAGAATATCTACCTTCAAATTAAGAAGTGATATGTTGTCATTTTCCTTTTTGAGATATTCATCTATAACCTTAAGTGCTTTTGCTTCCTCATTCATATCCCAAAGGATAATTGCATGTTCCCTAACCAAATCTTCATATTTTTCAATGTCAGAAGGCTCCTCATCTGTACGCTCATTTATAGTCTTTTTAAGACTTATTATTTCATCAAGAACAGCACCTAACTTATTTCTGTCAAAGTCCTTATAATGATTGACTCTGATTTCATAGAGTTTTAATGAGTCGCTTTCTATCCCTACTTCTTTTGCATTCTCAATAACATGTTCAACATCATCATACTGTTCAAAAGCATAGAAAACCTCCGCAGCATAAATGTAGGGCTGTGCGTACTCCGGATAAATGTCCATACACGCAAAATAATCATCTATGACCTCTTTGGCATTCCGTAATTTGTAATTAGCCTTCTGTCTATGTACGTACGCAGGGAAGAATCCAGAGTCTATCTCCATAATCTCACTGCATTTATCAATACATTTTTCGTAGTTTTCGTCTTCTAAATAGAAACGTGCAAGTTGTTCCATATATGAAAGCGCAACTAATCTGTTGTGTTCTTCCTCAATAGAGGTTTCTATATAAGAAACAGCTTCTTCACGATACTTATTAAAATCGCCGCCTTCTTCCTTGCTCTTGGCATACTTAATCTCCCATATACAAACACCAAGTGAAAAATGAGCAAGCGACAGACGGTTTTTCCTTTTCTTCATCTCTTTAGATCCGTCATCAACACTTTCTTCTATCATCGCAAGCCACTTGTATGCCCATGGAAGAGCAAGTTCGTACTTCTCTGCAGCAAGATACAACCTGCAGCGAAGATTGATATAGTCATACATATCTTCTTCGTTATACGAATCCATAAGACCGATTCCTTCATCAAACTTGCGTTGCTGATAATAGCACCAGCCAAGTTTGATGGCAATTTCCACATTATTGTCTTCTTCAAGCCTCTTGGTATAGTTTTTAACAAGGGTATCATTTACAACATCAAGAAGGGCTAAACTATCAACGTCCTGAACACGTTCTTCAAGAATGTCCTCAAGAACCTCTTTGGCATTTTCATAGTCACCCTCTACGATTTCGCATTTTGCAAGACCTAACATCGCACTGTAGTTACTCTCGTCATTTTCCACCAGTTCACTATACACTTCTCGAGCATTATCAGTCTTACCGTTAGCCAACAACGCCTCAGCATATAATCTGTGTATGTACAAATTGGAAGAATATTCCATATCCAAATCTTCCATTATCGATAACGCTTTGTGGCGATATTTCTTTTTTTCTTCATCAGATATATCATCGTCTTCTTCTTTTATTGTCAGTACATCAAGTTCACCGGCATGAAGCAGATTAATATATGCTTTCTCAACTTCCACATACGGATGAGTAAGCGAATAATCTTCAAGTTCTGATAATGCCTTGTCTATCGCAGTAAAGTTTCTATCCTCCTCAAGCGACTTAAGTTCGTACAACTTATTGATAAACTCATCAACATTATCCGTTGTATCCCCGTCAAACAAATCATAGTCTATAAATGATAAATGTTTAGCCTGCCATAAAACATAGTTTAAGAAGTTTTCCGGAAAACGCTCTTTTAACTGTTCGTAACAACCCGAGTAGTCAAATCTTTTATCTATAAGTTGCCATATCTTCTGTGGAAGATTTGAATGTGACATCAAAAAGACAAGAAGTTTTTCTCCGGCCTCCAATTCGGTATCTAAATCGTCACACAAAGAGGATTTGAAAACAGCTTCCCATTTACTCTCATCTCTTCTAAATGCAACATCATTATAAATCTTTTCTATTTCATCTATCCATTTATCGACATCGCTTTTCTTCTCATCAGAACTATCTTCTTCTTTGTCCCCCTCATCCGGGTTTGCAGCATAAGCCAAAGCCTCCTCATAAGCACGTCGAAGCTTCATAAATCCTTCCTGATCATCTTCAGGGTTGACACTTTTTAATTTCTCATGATAAGCGTTTCTTATTAATTCCTCATTATCTGTTTTTTCTATTCCCAAAGTCTTCCAAATCATAGTATATCCTCCATAACATGTAAGATTATAACACAAAACTAAAATTAATGTGGAAAAAGACTTGATTTTTACATAAAAATCATCTATCCTTATCGTGTTTCTTAAGGAGGTAAATAACTATGAATTCTAATGAAATGAAACCAATTAAAGAAGGAAAAGTTCGCGAGATTTATGATAACGGTGACAGCCTTATCATGGTTGCGACAGACAGAATCAGTTGTTTTGATGTAATCTTAAAAAACACTATTCACAAGAAAGGAACCGTTCTTACAAAAATGTCAAAGTTCTGGTTCGAGATGACAGAGGATATTCTTCCTAACCACATGATATCCGCTGATGTTAAAGATATGCCTGAGTTCTTCAGACAAGAACGTTTTGACGGAAACAGTATGATGTGCAGAAAACTTAACATGCTTCCTATCGAGTGTATCGTACGAGGATATATTACAGGAAGTGGTTGGGCAAGTTACAAAGAAAACGGAACAGTATGCGGCATTAAACTTCCGGAAGGTCTTAAGGAATCTGACAAGCTTCCCGAACCTATATACACTCCTTCAACTAAGGCAGAAATTGGTGATCATGATGAAAATATATCTTATGAGCAGAGTATCGAGCATTTAGAGAAGTTCTTCCCCGGCAAAGGTAAAGAATATGCCGAGAAGCTTAAGGACTACACTATTGCTCTTTACAAGAAATGTGCAGACTATGCTCTTACAAAAGGAATTATTATAGCAGATACCAAGTTTGAGTTCGGACTTGATGAGGACGGCAATATCGTACTTGGTGACGAAATGCTTACACCTGACAGTTCTCGTTTCTGGCCTGCAGACGTATACGAACCGGGACATGGTCAGCCATCATTTGACAAGCAGTTTGCAAGAGACTGGTTAAAGGCTAACGAGGGCAAACATGATTGGGAACTTCCTGAAGATGTTGCTCAGAAGACTATTGATATTTACCTTGAGGGTTACGAGAAATTAACTGGAAAGAAAATAGACGAATAAAACAACAGGCAGATGTCTTTGACATCTGCCTTATTTTTATGAGAATCTTGCGACTACTTCTTCGTTTGCTTTCATTGCTGCTTCTTCCATGGCTTTTCTATCATTAAGAAGTGCATTTCTGATTTCTTCATGTTTAATTCCTAATATCTGTAATGCAAGGTATGCCGCATTCTTACTTCCGTTGATTGCTACTGTTGCAACCGGTATTCCTGAAGGCATCTGAACTATCGACATGAGTGCATCCATTCCATCAAGAACCGAACCCGAAAGAGGAACTCCTATTACAGGAAGAACTGTCTGAGAAGCAACCACTCCCGGAAGTGCTGCCGCCATTCCTGCTGCAGTAATAACTACTTCTGTTCCATCCTCGTTAATTTCCTTCATGAAGTCCGAAAGTCCTGCATGTGCTCTATGAGCAGAAAGACATCTAACCTCGACTTTAACACCATAATTTTTGAGAATCTCTACTGCCGGTTCAACCTTGGTTAAATCACTTGTCGAACCCATTATAATTGCAACCTTCATAACGTCTCCTTTTCCTTATGTAAGATTATACTTATATTAACAGGTAGAGTATATCACACTCATTTACAAAAAAACAGATAGAACTTACTTAATTTTACAAATATTTTACCTGGTGATATAATCATTCTTATAATAATAAACACAGGAGGACTTACCATGGGGTTATCAATATACAAAAAGACTCTTCTTGCATTTAGTTTTGTGTTGTTTTTTAGTCTTACATTTTTTATGAATTCAAAAGCTGCAACAATAGATTTCAATCCGAACAACCAAGATTATATTCCGGCTACAATTAATGTAGGCGACACAGGAACAATTAAACCGAATCTTTCTTTCATACAGGATAGTCAGTCGTTACAATCATACTCATATTCATTTTCATCTTCTGATAATTCAATTTTAACCGTAGATAATAACGGTGTTTATCAGGCATTAAATAACGGTATAGCTTCAGTAACAATAAATGTATATTCCGGTTACGATTACTATTGGGGCAATTATCAGAACTTGATATTTAGTGCCACCATCCAGTTTACTGTAAACATCGACATGACCAATGTCTCATTAAGTACTGACAATGTGCATGTATATATGCTTCCTCAGTATTATTACAAAAGCAAAACATACTACGACACAACTTCTGCAACCATTACCATAAACAGTGAAACAATACTTAACCAAGACTACAACAATTCTTTTACTTATACTTGCAGTAATCCAATGTTTGATATTCATGCAGAACTTTACAACAACACAATAACCATATCGCAAGGTTCCGATATGGAAGGAAGTGCAAATATAACCTTTAATATATACGGAAAAGAATTCGTTGTGCTTTACCAAGCATCAAAGGTGGGTATATCAGAACAATCATATCTGCTTGTAAAGGGCAAGAAACTCAAACTTAAAGTAACCGGCTATACAGATCCAATTATCTGGACATCAACTAACCCCGACATCGCAACCGTCGATGCTAACGGTGTTGTTAATGGAAAGAAAATAGGTAACGTAATTATTAAGGCAAAAATTGGCGAACATTATCTTGGTTGTGCTGTTTCTGTAACAAAAGCAAAAATCAAAAAGGTAACCGAACGGGCAACGTATATCGGAACCCATTGGAAATACAGTATGGAAAAGCGAACACAAAAAGGATATTACGATTGCAGTGCCCTTGTATGGAAAGCCTACAAAGAAAAAGCAGGTATAACATTTGGCTCTCCATGGTATCCCGGCGTTGCTCTTACCGAAGCAAAATGGTGCAAAGCACATGGAAAAATGATAAGCGGAGGAATGACTTATAAAAAAGTATTGAAGATGAAGGTTAATCCCGGCGATTTACTTTTTAAGTCATCAGATATGAAAAAGAAATACAAAGACATCTATCACGTTGAAATGTTTACGGGATACTTCTGTCACTACGTTAGCGATGATGGGACTCCTGCATTTAGTCCTATGTGGGCAGCAAGAGGAACTTATTACAGTTGGGTTAACGGTTCTCTTCTTGGAAGACCAATGAAATAAAACAGCAAAAAACCATCATACCTAATTGGAATGATGGTTTTTTTGTTAAATACTCATTACAATCTCTCTTGCTTGTTCTTCCGAAATAGGCTTTGCAAAAACTCCGGGCTCAAACTCTACAACATCACCTATACCCTTTTGCAGAACAAATCTAAGTTTGCCATCTCTTACCTTCTTGTCAGTATACAGTTTCTTAACAAGAACTTCTCTGTCTATATAATCCGGTATTGTAATTGGAAGTCCTGCTTTATCAAGAAGTTTTATAACAGCATCCTTTTCTTCATCACTTACATACGAAAGTTTATTTGCAAGTAAAACTTCAGCAACAAGTCCGATTGAAACAGCCTCACCATGAAGCAGTTTATAATCACTTACTGTCTCTATAGCTCTTCCTACTGTGTGACCGAGATTAAGTACCTCTCTAAGTCCTGATTCTCTCTCATCTTTCATTACCACTTCATACTTTACCTTACAATTAACCTCTGCAATATGCTCACACGCATTCTTATCCATAGCTAAAATTGCGTCAATATTGTCATTTAAATAATCAAAGAAATCTCTGTCAGCAATACATGCATGTTTGATTGTCTCTGCAAGTCCACTTATTACCTGACGTTTAGGAAGTGTCTCCCATGTGGCAATATCAATATATACTTTATTCGGCTGGTTAAACAATCCAATAAGATTGGTTGCAAGCGGTGTATCTATAGCTGTCTTTCCGCCAACAGATGCGTCCGCAGCCGCAAGCAATGTAGTAGCATAATTGATAAACGGAACACCTCTTCCGTATGTTCCTGCAACAAATCCGGCAAGATCGGTAACAACACCACCACCAACTGCTATTATACAGCAATCTCTTCTGTATCCTTTTGCAAGCATCGCATCTTCAATCATTGCTTTGGTTTGTCGTGTTTTACTTTTTTCGCCCTCTTCAAAAACAAAAATATCCGCATCATATCCTGCTGCAATCAACTTTTCCAATATATTCTTGCCATATAATCCCTCAACTATACTATCAGTTATAACAGCAAACTTGTGAATATTCCCTGCAAGACCGTTCTTGATATCGTCAATAAGTTTGTCCGAGAGTTTATAGCCTATTTCTATATCATAACTATCATCAACAACTTTTTTTAATTCTACACGTAGTGTTCCCATAATGTTCTCCTATCGTAATCATATTAAAATAATATGTATTCTATCACGATTTAACGCATTAAACAAGATATGTTATGCACAGTAATCTTCTCTTAATTTAAGCAGTGTTTTTTTCTCTATTCGACTAACCTGCACTTGGGATATATTAAGTTCTTTTGCAACTTCCGTCTGTGTTTTATTTTCAAAGTATCTTCTCTTTATAATAGTCTGCTCTGACTCATTTAGTTTTGATAATAGATTATCCAGCAGCAGACTATTTATAATTTCATCTTGTTCATTTTTCTTACTCGGAAGTTTGTCCATCAGACAGATCTCATTGCCATCGCTATTATAAATTGTCTTTTGCATGGATTCAACTTCCGCATTTGCCTCCAAGGATTCCACAATATCCTCAACACTTATATTAAGTCTTTTTGCCAATTCTTCTATAGCAGGCTCTTCTCCCGTTTCGTTTGTAATTTCTTCTCTAAGTTTTGCCACTTTATAAGCTGTCTCCCTAAGACTTCTGCTCACCTTGATAAGCCCATCATCTCGTAAGAAACGTTTAATCTCACCCGCAATTAACGGCACTGCATACGTTGACAACTTAACACCATAATTAATATCAAAGTTATCTATGCACTTTATCAAACCAATACAACCTATCTGATATAAATCGTCCGCTTCATACCCTCTACCTATGTATCTTTTAGCAACCGCCCAAACCAAGCCAAGATTTTCTTGAATCAACTGATCTTTTGCGTCCTTGTCACCTTCTTTTGCAAGTTTTAACAACTCAAAAGTTCTGTCCATGACGCCTCCATTATTTTATTTTGTCATTCCACTTATCTTCACCTTTCCCAATAACTTTACGCATTGTAACAACAGTTCCCTGACCAACTTTTGATTCAACAAAAAGTTCGTCCATAAATGCCTCCATAAATGCAAATCCCATTCCGGACCTTTCAAGTTCCGGCTTCGAAGTATACATTGGTTCCATCGCCTTATTAACATCCTCTATTCCAACTCCTCTGTCGGTAACAATTACTGATATAGTGTCCTCAACTATACAGGCTTCAATACGTATAGTTCCTTTTTCATCTTCATAACCGTGTATCACCGAATTGGTAACCGCCTCCGATACCGCAGTTTTAATATCTGCAATCTCCTCCAGTGTCGGATTTAACCTTGCCGCAAAAGCAGCAACAACTACTCTTGCGAAACTCTCATTTCTGGAAACACTATCAAACTCAACTGCCATGTGATCATTAAACTTGTTCATTTATTTTTCCCCTTCTATCTTTTTTATTCATACTTTTGCCATTTCAACAATCTCTTCAAGTGCCGAATGCACATCATCCGTTCTTTTTGCCACCTTATACAATCCGGATATTTCAATTACTCGTTTCATTTTGGGATTTATATTTACAAGGTAAATGTTACCCTTTAAGTATCTCACTTCTCTATACCTTCCCATAACCAATCCAATTCCCGAACTATCCATAAAAGATGTTTTCTCATAATTAAATATTACATTTCTGATTCTCTTTGATATAAAAAGATAATCCGTCTGTTGCCTTAACTTTTGCGCCACATGATGATCTAACTCCTCTGGCAAATTAATAATTAATGTTTCACCGCTTAATTCATACAACCTGTTCTCTACCATCTTCAATTCCTTCTCTTTCTATATAATCAAAAAGAAACAGTCTGTTACATATAACAAACTGTTTCCTCATTAGTATTTTTATAAAATTATCTGCGGATAAATTTAACTCCAGTTAAATATTACTCTGCCATGTATTCATTTACTTCTTCTATATGACTACTTTCAGGATAACTTTCCTTAAGTCTTGTAAATGTAGCCTTGGCATTCTCTTCATCATGATTATTATGGTATGCCATACCAAGATAATAGTAAGCCTCTTCACCTTCGTGAATCTCTATTGCAACATTACAAAGAGTTATTGTTTTCTGGTAATCGGAAGCCTCCAAAGCCTTAGCAGCTTCAGCAACCAAAGAGTCATACGTAGAATTAGGAACATAATTCCTTATAACATCAAAAGATTTCTCCTGCTTCTTCTCAGCTGCCTTTTTATCTTCTGCAACTTTATTGTCAGCTTCTATTTGTTTGTTAAGGTCAGCAATCTGTGACTTAAGATCTTCTATTTCAACATTTTTTGAAGATATCTGCTCACTGTAATCCAGCTTGACTTCTCTACT
Organism: Lachnospiraceae bacterium; assembly: GCA_015057325.1. GTDB lineage: Bacteria > Bacillota > Clostridia > Lachnospirales > Lachnospiraceae > CAG-590. Next base: position 23,070 of record SVEQ01000015.1, read on the forward strand.
CTTCTGATTAACAGAATCAAGCTTTGTAGGAAGTATAAGCAACCAGAACACCAGCATTCCAACGATTATTCCAACAGTAACATACACAAGATTAAACTTGTTATGATTAACCTCCTTAAACGGAACCATCGATTCATCAGGATCGTCTAATTCATCTATGCCATGTTCAACGAAAGCTTGCAAATCCGACTTGAACTGATCTTCATCAACATATGAAGACTCTATATCAATTCGTTTGCTACTTTCTTTCATCTCCATAATCTCTCTTGGTGCAACACCCATATCAGAGAGATACTTAACCGCCAACGTGTTATTTTTATCTATTCTCAAAACACGTTTGAGCGCTTTCTTTGCCTTATCATTGTTACCATTATCCATGTAAAGCAACGCCAACAACAAATATCCTTTGACAAAATGAGGATAACTCGAAAGCAATCTTCTAAGTTGTATAAAAGCAAGATCCTTTGTCCCCTGTTTGGCATGCGTTAATGCCTGATTGAACTGTTTTGCAAGCAGATTAGCCTGTTCAATCTTCATCGGGTCTGATTGTATCTCCTTCAGATACTTATTAGCAACATTACCTTCAGGAAGATAACTGCTGCTTATAACCCATTGAGTAAGACCTAAAACTGTCTCTCCCATTTCGTAATATACCAAGCCCAAAAGATTTCTTGCATTGATATTCTGTTTATTATATTTGAGCGCCAAATTAAGCGCATCAATCGCACCGGTAAGATCCCTGACACTTGCTCTATCAAGTCCTATATTATAGTAATAGTTAGATGTATTAAACGCCTTTGCCAACAACTTATAGCTCATATGACATTGACTGCAGTGTCCGTTCTCTAATACGGGTGCTCCACAATTCAAACACTCCATATTATTTCACCGCCTTAATTGTCATTTCTTCCCATAACCTGTTGTAACATTTCTTCTAATACATCCGTAATATCCTTAACGTCGTTATTATATATAGCATCCTCAGCCTCGTTAACTTCAAGACTTGGCTTAAACTTTCTAACTTCTTCTTCGAAATTAATCATGATTCATACTCCTATATTGAGCAGATCACCGACCAAATATAAAGAGCCTACACAAAACAAAACTTTATTCTCAATATGGGCCTTCCCGTATTCATAGCCCTCTTTTATATCATCAAAGGTGGTAATCTTACTACCCGAAAACTGTCTAAATGTTTCTTCAACTGCATCTAATTCCGCCGAACGTTCATTACTGTATCGAACGATTATTATCTCATCAAATGAGATACGGCCCAAACACTTTATCATATTCCTGTAATCTTTATCCTTAGATACAGCAAACAGCAAAACCTTGTTGCTGTCGGAAAACAACACTTCAAGTGTGTCGCAAAAAGCTTCTATCGCTTCCACATTGTGTGCACCATCAACATATACGTGCTCATCGATCTGTTCCATTCTTCCATGCCAGATCATATTCTTTAACCCGGTTCTTATTGCAGTCTCTTCCGCATGACCATCTACGGTTAAATAGTTATTTTCCATTAGTAGCTCATATGCCCTTATGGCAAGTGCCGCATTCTCTATCTGATATAGCGCGGTTTTTCTTATCTGTAAGCTACCATACATATAATATACACTATCAAAGGAAAAATCAATGCTTTTTTTTGTAAAATTCAATAATTTGCATTGATTTTTTTCTATTGTGTGTAATGTTGCATCCTCATCCTTACATTTTTCTACAATAATATCTGTTGCAGCATCTTTTCTGTCAAAATAAACTACCGGTATTTTAGGCTTGATTATTCCCGCTTTTTCTCTTGCAATTTCTTCGATTGTATTACCAAGATACTGCATATGATCAAGCCCTACCGAAGTTATAACACAAACCGCAGGAACAACAACATTGGTTGCGTCCAAACGTCCTCCCATTCCTGCCTCAAAAATAACAAAATCAACTTGTTGTTTTTTGAAATATAATGCAGCCATCAAAAAGACAAATTCGAAAAAAGAAGGGTGTTCGATTCCCTGTTCCTTAGCCTTATCAACATAAGTCATAACCTCTTGAAATACATCTGCAAAATCATCATCGGATATTATCTCATCATCAATTCTTATACGCTCATTTATTTTCATCAAATGCGGCGAAGTAAATATACCAACACGCTTATTATTCGCCTTTAAAATAGACGCCAAAAATAAGCAGGTCGAACCCTTTCCATTCGTGCCTGCTATATGAATGACGGGACAATTCCTATCAGGATGTCCCATCATTTCAAGTATTTTACTAAGGTTATCTGTTCCCAATTTCTTTGCAAAAAGCGGGATAGACAAAACATATTTACTACACTCTTCGTACGTCATTTCAATTACCTTTTTAAATATAGAATATCAATCATTCTATAATAGTTTTATTGGTTTATCAAGAGCAAAGGAATATAGATAAATTTCTTTAACCTTAATTCCTGTTAATTGACTTAATGTGCGGCTATAATAATCCATCTGCATTTTATATCTTTGTGTGAGAACTTCTTCATTGCCTTCATCAACTTTGTCCGTCTTGTAATCAACCAAAACAATTCCGTCATCCTCTTCAAAATACGCATCGACAATTCCCTGTACCACCACAGTATCTTCAGTAGTCGCATCCGTCATCTCATTAGCATTTCCCTGTGCAAAATCTGCTGACACACCAATTACAAACTTACGCTCTTTGTAGAGTTTTCCATTTAGGTCCGCTTGTCTCATCCTTATACCTATTGACGAGTTTGCAAAGCTCCACAATTTATCCGCAGTTAAAATTGTTTTAAGTTCAGATGGAATTCTTCCTTCGTCATATACTTTTTCTGTCACTTCGCAAGCCTTTCCCTTACTGTCAATATATGAATTATCAATAACCTCCATAAACTTATGAAACCATGTACCACGTTCTGCAGGAGTCATAGGTAGTTTACCTGAAGCAAAGAGCGGAACTGCCGCTTTGTAGTTATCCACGCTGTATTCCGGAACCTCTTCAGATTTTTGAGCAGTACTCTCCTTCTGCTCATAAAGTCTCTGAATTTCCGTAACCGCCATCTTACTCTTTTGAGTGGTATATACTTCATTTGCATACACTTTACTCAACTTTATATTAATTAATTCTTCATTGCCGCCTTTACTATCAATGAAATCTGACAGTTTGTCATTTCTTTCGCTATCACGGTCTACAGAAGTTGTAATTTGCGACACCAACATCGAATCATAATCAAAAGTCCTTATAACAAATCTTGTTTGTCCAATATCCAAAGGCTTACCAAGTTCGTATGATGCAGATACAATATTGCCATCTTTGTCATATCTTTTCCTCACACCATTCATGGCTAAATTAAAAGTCTTGTTGCGAATAAGTGACAAAACAATCCAATCAAGGTAACTTGCTGAATTGAGTATCTTTCCATAAGGGAGAGAAACGCTGCTTTTTCCTGCGTCAGAACTATAATTTTTGATAAGTTTAGGTAAATCTTTAACAACACCTGTCATTATAAGTTTTTCCTTGGCTCTTGTAAGTGCAACATACAAAACTCTCAATTCTTCCGCAATATTATCTTCTCTGATTAACGAAGCAAACGCACTACGAGAGAACGTGTTTTTCCCTCTTCTGTTTTTTACATCTACATACTTTGCACTGATGCAGTAATCCGGATGAAATACTATTGCATTCTGTGAATCCATAAGATTAAAATTCTTTGCAAGTCCCGCCAAAATCACGACAGGAAACTCCAAGCCTTTACTCTTATGAATACTCATAATTCTGACTATATCATCACTTGTTTCTATTGTCGGGTCACCACCCAACGAAACATCTTTATCCGCAAGTTTTTTCATAAATCGTATAAAATCAAACAGTGTACGATAGCTATTCTTTTCATACTTGATTGTCTGATCCAAAAACAATTCAAGGTTCCTACATCTTACACTCCCCTCCGGCATGGCCAACACATAGTAATAGTATCTGTCTTCATATAAGATTTCCCTAATTATTTCGCTTGCACTTTTAATTAATTTTTCCTTCTCATAGTATTCAATCTTCTCTACAACAGCCTTACATTTTCTCTTAATCTGCAGCCAGTCAACCTCGCATATATCCGGTAAATAACTGTCATCACATACGTAATCTCTCACATACTCATACAATGCAATATTAGCACCCTGTTTTTTGCAAACCGCCCTTTTATCAAGCATCATACATGACAGTTCATCTGTATCTACCATTCCGTAATAACCTCGCAAAGATGCGACAAGTTCCAAGTCATTATAAGGGTTATCCAGAACATTTAGAAAGCTCATGATACCACGAATCTCCGTCGAATCAAAATAACCGTTTTCATTTTGAGTTCTTACAGGGATTCCACGTCTCATAAGCACTTCACAAAATACCGGCTGATAAGATTTGGGTGACCTAAAAAGCAACACAATATCACTGTATGCAACAGGTCTTAATTCTCCGGTTTTATCATCAACTACCTGATAATTATCCTCAAAGAGTTTCTTAATCCTGTCTGCGACCATACATGCTTCAAGTTCCAAAGAACTTACATCTATATATTCATCATTTAAATGTTCCTCATCAGACGACGCATTATCCGCATCTAAATAATCCACTTCCTTGCTTTCACCTATCAAGAGTTCTACTTCATCTCCCTGACTTTCGATGTAATCTCTTCCGGGAACTAATGCTACATCCTCATCGTAATCAATACCACCAATATCCTTCATCATTATTCTGTAGAATATATAATTAATACACTCAAGTACATTGGCTCTGCTTCGAAAGTTTTTCTTTAACAATATTCGTCTTTCCGGGGCAGTTTTTTCTTCCGAATATCTCATGTATTTATCAAGGAATAAATCCGGTCTGGCCATACGAAAACCGTATATGCTCTGTTTAACATCACCAACCATAAACATATTGTTATCACCTTCGTACATGGCGGAAACACATCTTAATATATCTTCCTGAAGGAAGTTACTATCCTGATATTCATCAATCATCACCTCAGTAAATCTTTTTGATAATTCCTTACCAATTTTACTTGGTATTACATTCCCCTCATCATCTTTTCCATCAGAAAGAATTGATAAGGCAAAATGTTCGACATCTGAAAATCCCAACAATCCGGCTTCCAGTTTTGCGTCCATAAAACGACGTGAAAACTCTTCTACCGAATCAATATATGCATTCATCATGGCCTTTTGTTCAGAAATTTCTCCAAGCACTTCTTCTATCGGCGCAGCAAAATTATCAAGAATTGAATTAATCCTTTTTTTGTATCCGTCTCTTGTTTTCTTTACTTGCAACACAAGTTCATCATCAATCACCGCATCTTTGGCTGCTCTGCCTAAAGTTGCAAACTTCTCATCTTTGAGCGAGTGGAATTGAGTGTACGTTTTGGCAGAAATAATACCATCAACAAGCAAAATATCACTACGAAGTGCTTCTTCGTAATGAATAGGCCCCATAGGCGATTTACAAATATTTATCAAATCAAAAATAGTTTCCTTAATATCTGCGACCTGTTGTCTAACCTGTCTGTAGTATTCTTTAACAAATATGAACTTTTCAAAGTCCTCTTTAGTAGTAGCGGCAAAGTTTTCTCTAGCCTTATCAAGCCATACAGACGGTTGAGGATAACTTTGTGAAAGTTCATACAAATCAAGTATGTACTCCTCGATATTTTTATCATTTTTATCCTCCGCAAAAGCCTCCGAGAAGTCAACAAAATCAGGGTTTTCTTTATAGAAATCCTCCATTACCCGGTCAATAACTTCCTGCCTTATTGATACTAATTCCGTCTCTTCAGCCACCTTAATCTTTGGATCAAGTCCAACTGCATTAAAATATTCTTTAACAATTTTATAACAAAAACTATCTATGGTTAAAATATTGGCTTGTGAGACAAGATTCAACTGTTTGATATAATGATCATTATCCGGTTGTTCAGAGATTTTTTCCTCTATTGCAGCAGTAATCTTGTCTTTCATTTGAGACGCCGCAGCCTTGGTAAATGTAACAACAAGAAGTTGATCTACATCTATCGGATTACTTGTATCAAACACCTTCTGTATAATTCTTTCCACCAAAACAGCAGTCTTTCCGGAGCCTGCAGCAGCAGACACTAAAAGGTTACAATCTCTTGCTTTTATTACACTTTCCTGTTCTTCTGTCCAATCCATATCTTTTCTCCACAATCATTCATTATTATCATTATCGTATCCGCAAACCTCTTTTTTTGCTTCTTCTTTGGTCATTTGCGTTCCATAACCATAAGCATTACCGCCAAGTCCGGCCTCAAATCTACATATACTCTTGTAATCACAATAATTACATGGCGACGATTTTTCTCCTTTTTGAGGGTTCATATCAATTTGACCGCAGATAATATTGCGACCTATTTCTATCATTTTATCACGTGTAAACTTTGATAGTGCTTCAAGTTCTTTTGTTGAAACAACATGTGCATTTTTCGGATTTAATTCTCCTGATTTTTTAAATAATACAGGATTAACTTCTCCGGTCTTACCATCCATGAGTTCAAGACAATTTTCATCGTCATTGGCAAGCCCTGTCATTCTGCTCTGTTTAATCCTATTCTTCTCAACTTCTTCCTCGGTATTACCATCAACAATTCTATCCGCAAGACGGTAATAATACATTCCGGTAGGAATTATCGCCTTGTCTGGATGTTGCTTTTGTAGTAGTTCAAGCATAACATTCATATAAACAGCAAGTTGAAGTTGTTTGCCATCATATATTTTTGTAAAATCAATATCCTTATCTCCTGACTTGTAATCTATTATTTTCACATAGACTGCATCTTCTGTTTCTTTAATATCAACCCTGTCGATTTTACCGTTAAGTTCCATTTTGATGCCATCCATAACAGCCATAGATATATATGAAATATTGTCTTCCGGCGTGAACTTCTTTTCAATTTCTACAGGTTGCATGTCACCACGTTCCAAATGCCTGCACAAATTATTCACACTTCTTACCGCAATACGCTTAATTACATCTAACTGATGAGACATTCTGTTGTTTTGTAAAAAAATATTTTCATCAATTTTTGCTGCACACTCATCTGTTATTTCTTCTACTTTTGCACGTAATTGTTTTTCCGGCATTGGCAAAGTTATTTCTTTACTCTTAACCTCACCAAAAAACTTTTCCAAAACTTCATGAAGAATCGATCCTATATGACTGGCATCTACCTTATATTCTTCTCTCTTTTCTATTCCAAGTCCATATCTTATAAAGAAGGAGAATCGGCAAGAAGAATAGTTTTCGAGTCTGGATACGCTATGCAACATGCTTGTTCCATACAACCTTTTAGCAATTGCATCATTTAACTGTCCGGGCTGATTCATATAGCAATATCCTCTGATTATGTCCGCAAGTTTTTCCGGACACTGCTGTTTTAACACTTGATATTCCGAAGAATCCTTGTACTCCTCTTTTGCAAGTTCTTCTGAAAACATGACTAACAGGTCATCAAGCGTCATTGCCCCCTTCTCTTTTATATAAGTCATTGCATTAACATGTACTGCATCCGGCATCATCTTTTCAAGTTGTTTTACGAAAAACGATTTGCTTATATCGCCTCCCATATCATCCGAATTATGATAAGAAATGACTAACTTGTCTGACGCCTTCGTCATCTGTAAATATAAATAATATTGGTTTATAAAAATCTGCTCCTTGTTACCCGGTGCGAGAACTATATTATGCTCAAGAAGTGCCTCTCTGTCCCTTTCGGAAAACATCACATCTTCTTTACTTTTTCCCGGAAGGATTCCTTCGTTAGCACACGCCATAAAAACAACTTTGACATTGTTAATGCGGGTTCTTTCCATGTCACCGATTACAACCTGATCAAGGGTGGTCGGAATAATGCCAAGTTTCATATCCGACATTCCCGTGATTATAATATCCTTAAAATCCTTTCTCGAAACAACCTGTTCTCCAAGAATATCCATTGTCTTGTCAATAACCTCAATAAACCTCTCATAAGCACCGTCATAAGCTTTGGCCTGTCTTAAATCACCTTTTTTTTCGAACTCGCAAGCTATCTCGTGAAGTTTTTTTCCGAGTTTATTTTCACTCACAAATTCATACAAAGACCTGATATAATCCCCAACTAAACCTTTGCCATTTGAATAAACCTCTCTAATACTTGCAAGATGTTTAATGACTTGTTTTCTGGTATCATTTATTTTAGAAAGATTATCGCTCTTCTTTCGAAATGCCTTATTCCATGACGAATAACCCCTGATTCCATATTTCAATACATAGTTATCAAGCAAATAAATGTCATCCATAGGAATAGGCAAAAAGCCGGTTTTTAGGAAAGAAAAAATGCTGTCGTACGAAAAATCCTTTTCAAAAACATCTATAATAAGACTTACCGTCTCAACAACCGGATTATGCAAAAGCGGCTCGTTAACATCCGGAAAATACGGTATGTTTAACTGTTTCATATATCGCTTCCAAAGAAACAGATTATTTTCCAAATCACCGGTTATTACCGCTATATCGCGATATCTGTAGCCCTCTTCCATAACTAAATATTTTATCATATGTGCTATTGCATTAATCTCTTCTTTCGTATTATCCGCTTCGATAAATGTTATATCTTCACCATAAGAACCTTCATACGACTTGACCGGATATCTGAAAATGTTTTGCTCAACATGCATAAGTTCATCACTGTTTTTAAGCCTGAAGTTTTCAGAAAGAGTAACTTTAGGAAGAATTGTTATCTGTTCATCTGCTGCTATCATAGATAATTTATCCATACATTCTTTACAAAAAGTAAACAAACCATACTTACTGTATGCGTTATCATCTGCAATATTATAATCCATCGAAAAAGTAAAATATAGATTATCGCATACTCTCATTAATTTTTTGATAACCTCATACTGAATAGGCGTAAATCCTGTAAAACCGTCAAAATAAATGCTGGCACCCTTAAGTAGTTTTGTATCCTCAACATTTTGAGCAAGCAAGGTCATCAACTGTTCTGCCACCATATAAGTGTTACCCATTGCCTCTTCAAAGGCTTTGCGGATGATTATTATATCATTTAATTTGTTATATAGACTTACATCTGGTGAAATACTTTTAATGACATTCTCCATCACTTCATCCGTTACATTATATTGGATAAGTTCAGAGAGAAGAGATTTCACCTCATCAACAAACCCACTTTTCCCGACCATAGTACTGTAATAAGTAAGTTCTTTTTGCTTGTCCTTGAGAACCTTCATGATAAGCATACTTTTGCCGTAATCATCAAGAACATCCTTCGTATAAATGTTCTCCTTATCGAAAATATAATAAGCAAGTCTCGAAAAACTAAGTATTGAAATATCCATAGTTCCGCCAAGCGGATTGTACCTTATCATATCCTGTTCAGCACCCATATTAGCCTGTTCTGGCAGCAACAAAATAACAGGATGATCTTTCTTTTCCTCCTGTATCATTCGCTCGTATATATACTTTGTCTTACCTGTGCCGGATGCCCCGACAATGAATTGTATTGCCATATAATCACGCCTCCGAATATAAACTAAAAAATACCTATATCAGACTATAAAGGTATTACTCTCACTAATTCTATATTATATCACAACCAATCTCGATTTCAGACAATTATTCTAAAATAGTTCTAAAAATAATTAATAAAGCATATCATTAATAATAACTATCATCAGGAGGAGTTTATAATGGGTACACAGACACGAATCGTTGTAGTCAAGGGCAAAGAAATAATTTACACAGGTATTTTTTTGCTAATGGGAATATTATTGATTATTGTGTTAGTTAATATGTTTGGCAGCAAAAAAGAACCAGCAAAAGAAACTTTAGGAAAATACAATCCCGGAGTATACTCATCAACTATCACATTGGGAGAAAATACTTTAAATGTTTCCGTAGCCGTCGATAAAGATGCAATAACAGGTGTCACAATAGAAAATCTAAATGAAACTGTAACAACCATGTATCCTCTTCTTAAACCTGCACTTAATGAAATAAATAATCAGATATCTTTGGTTGATAATGTAGATGAGATAACTTACTCAAAAGAAAACCAATACACTTACATAATACTCAACCAGGCAATTAAAAATGCGTTAAAGCAAGCCGTTATCGAGCAATAAAAAAAGCCGTGCTTAAAGTTTATAGTAAACTAAAAAGCACGGCACTTTTTTTATGCGTTTTTCGGTACAATATCACCCTTTGCTTTGTATATTGAATGTGGTGGGACAACTCCTCTTACCATACTTACAGGATATACATTGGAATCATTGCATATTACAGAACCCGGATTTAATACCGAATTACAACCTATTTCTACATGATCTCCCAACATTGCTCCAAACTTTTTAAGACCTGTATCAATATCAAAATCTTCTCCTTTAACATGCACAAGCGTCTTATCTGCCTTAACATTGGATGTTATTGAACCAGCACCCATATGTGAATAAAACCCAAGCACCGAATCCCCTACATAGTTATAATGAGGAACCTGTACATGATTAAAAAGAATAACATTTTTTAGTTCTGTTGAATTACCAACCACGCAATCATTTCCAACAAGAGCATTGCCACGAATAAATGCACCGGGTCTTACTTCAGTTCTCTCACCGATTATACATGGCCCTGCTATGTAATTGTTAGGGTATATCTTCGCAGAACGGGCAATCCATACATTCTCTCCGCGTTCCTCATAAATATCCTTTGGAAGTTCTTTTATAAGCTCTAAAATGAAATCTCCTATGTGCGGAAGTACATCCCACGGATATGTATATTTCTCCAATAACGGTTTTGCAAGTGTCTCATCAACACTGTATAATTCCTTAATTGTAACTTGTTCTTTCATTTCATCCCTCCTATTTGGAAATAATTAATTATCATTTTCTTTCTTTGTTGATTTCTTAGTACCTTTTGTTGTTGCCTTCTTTGACGGTTTGTAAAATTGTGCCGCATAATCAAAATAAGTTCTTAACTGATACTGATTATTTAATCCCCTTACCGCATCTGTTCTTTTTTGTATGTAGTCCTCAAGTTTTTTCATGTATTCTGCCTCTGATATACTGCCCTCGGCAACATAAGAAAGGCCTCTTTCCCAACTCGCGGTAAGTTCAGGATTTAATAATGACTTAATTGAAAATGCTACAACATCATGAATCATTTCGCCCATCAGCGTAGGTGTAATTATCTGTGTTTTCTTGTTAAGGTCAAGATATTTGTTGGCAACAAGCTTCTTGATAATCTCAGCTCTTGTTGCAGATGTTCCTATTCCACTTCCCTTAATCTGTGCCCTAAGTTCCTCATCTTCTATAAGTTGTCCTGCATTTTCCATTGCAAGAATAAGTGTACCTGAACTGTATCTTTTTGGTGGCGAAGTCTCACCTTCCTTAACTTCGAATTTATCCAAGGTTAAATTCATACCTTTTTTAAGCTGCATGGCAGCATCAACCATTTCCTTTGAATACTTCTCGTCATCATCTTTTTGCTTTCCAAAAGAATAAACCGTAATAGGAAGATACCCGGGGTCTGCTAACACCTTAAAATTAGCAAACAATCTCTCATTCTTACAATTAAGAGTAAGTGCTAATTTATTATATACAGCAGCCGGATAGAAAATGCTTAAAAAACGTCTCACAATAATCTCATACACTTTCTTTGATGTATCATGAAGGCTTCCAAACGCATTAATGCCCTGACCTGTAGGAATAATTGCATAATGGTCAGTTATCTGCTTATCATTTACATATCGAGTCTTTGCTATATTCTTATAACTTCCACTGTCAAGTATAGTCTGTGCAAAGTCTTTAACTGCAGGAATATTTCTAAGTCCCGAAATATTCTTATATATCTCTTTACTTACCGCAGTAGAAAGCACTCTGGCGTCGGTTCTTGGGTATGTAACCATCTTCTTCTCATATAATTCCTGAACTATTTGAAGAGTCTGATCAGGACTTATTTTAAACAGTCTTGAACAGTCATTCTGTAATTCAGCAAGGTTGTAAAGAAGCGGTGGATTCTTACTCTCCTTCTTTTTTTCTACCTTTTCTATCAAAAGTGAACAAGGATTATTTTCACTTGTACCCTCAAGTAGAAAATCTATTAAAGCCTTTGCATCTTCTTCCTTGTTAAAACCGTTTTCTTTGTATAAAAGCGGCGAATTGTAATACTTACTTCCTTCGACCGCCTTCCATTCAGCTTCAAAGGTACCATCCGCAAGCTTAACATTGCCAACCACTCTGTAAAATGATGATTTGACAAATTGCCTTATCTCTCGTTCCCGTCTTACAATCATACCAAGGACACATGTCATAACACGTCCAACGGAAATGACACATTTATCCTTACCAAGATAATTCTTAACGGCATAGCTGTATTTCAATGAAAGAAGTCTCGAGAAATTAATTCCCATAAGATAGTCTTCTTTTGCACGCAAATATGCGGATGCGCATAGATTATCATACTCTGAAAGATCTTTAGCTTCTTTGATTCCGCGAAGAATCTCCTCTTCTGTCTGTGAATCAATCCAGACACGTTTCTTATTCTTAGTGTCAGGGACTTCTGCCATACGGTCAACAAGTCTATATATATATTCTCCCTCTCGTCCCGAATCGGTACATACATATATACATCCGACATCTTCTCTGTTAAGAAGACCTTTGACAATATTAAACTGCTTTGCCACGCCGTCTAAAACCTCGTATTTGTATTCCTCCGGCATAAACGGAAGCGTATCCAAACTCCATTTTTTCAAAGCCGGATCATACACTTCCGGATAACTCATTGTAACAAGATGTCCAACACACCAAGTCACTATCGAATCATTTGACTCGATATATCCGTCCTTGCTTCCGCCGCTTATTTTAAGAGCTTTTGCAAACTCTCTCGCAACACTCGGCTTCTCGGCTATATATAAATTTTTCAAAATATTACCAACTTTCCATTTTATTCACGTCGCATCATGCTCCGTGCTCTCATATGCACCGACACCATTTTACCCTCAAATCGAATTTTTGTAAACTATTACTATTCACACGTACTCCTTCTTATGTTATCATGACACCAAATGAAAACATTGCTGTTTAATGCACTTTTATATATGACGGACGCGTACAGATTATCAGATGTATGCATATCCTGTGTCAGAATGAACTGTTATATACATTTTCAAAACGGACGCATAACAAATTGTCGATATATTACATTCTGCGTGACGAGACATACGGACATAAGAGTTTCTAGGTATCTCGGTGACATTATGATATTGTACGCGGCACTGTTCCTATTCGACATCCTGTCTCAACGGAACATTCCGAACATCCATGTTCGGCAGCCGCTGTTTACTCATCGATATACCAAGAAACTCTAATATCCTCCTGAATGTCACACAGAATGTAATACACAACAATTCTTTATGCTGTCGTTCGTTTAGTAATGTATATAGCAATCTTTACGACACAGGATATTGCACACACAGATAATCTCACGCTGTTTCGTCATGTAAGAAAGTGCATCAAATCAGCTAATATGTATCGTTCGCGATGATGCGAGCCGCTTGCGGCGAGTCGCGTCTAGCGTCCGTTTAGGGACATTTTCTTGCGAAACTTCATAGCGTATATCATGCGTCGAATTATGTTGCAGTATCCATAAGCAGGTCCTTTTTGACCGCCGGTACTTAATGAGCATGAAATGCGAGTTTAGTACCGTTGCGCTCAAAACGGGCGGAAGCGTGCCTGCGTTGGAACTGCAATCATATGAGACGCATTGGAAAATATTAAAAGTTTCGGTCTTAAAATGTAACTAAACAGCAATATCAATATAATGAGGTGACATCATGGCATATGAAGATTATATGAAAGCCCAGAAAATGGGACTTAAAGCATACAAAAGTGCAACATCAAAGGGACAATATCCATATCTTCCGGTTTTGGATGATATTCTTTCGCACTCAGAAATCGAATGCGAGGTGCGTCTTGGTGTATCCAACATTCCTTTATATCAGGTTGTAGGCACAAGTACTGCCGGAAGAACTCAGGCATTTGCCAACAATTTCATGCCTTTGCTTGACTACGGTTCAGAGTTCTCCGCAAAATGGTCCCACTTGGTGGATGCGCAGATAGAAGAAGGAATACATGATGCTGTCAAAGTATATGAATACATGAACCGCTACTATGTTGTTGAAGGAAACAAACGTGTCAGTGTATTAAAATACTTTGATTCCCCATCAATCCTTGCAGATGTAACACGTAAGGTACCAAAAAAGACTGATGATGAAGAGGTTTTAATTTACTATGAGTTCATGGACTTTTACGACCTTACAAAAATCAACTATCTCGCATTTTCCAAACTTGGAAGTTATCCAAAGTTAATTGAGACTATAGGAAAGAAACCCGGTGAAAAATGGTCAGATGACGACTTATTGGATTTCTCTTCTTTCCATACAGCATTTTATAATGCCTACAAGGAAAAAGGCGGACGTAAACTTTCCAATATAACCTGTGATGATATAATGCTCTACTACCTGTCATTGTATCCATATTCTGAAGCAATGAACATGCCAAGTGCAGAAATCAAGAAAAACCTTGATAAAATCTGGCCTGAAATCGTTCTTCTTCAGGATGATGACTCCGTTGAGCTTTTGATGAATCCAAACGAGGAGACTCACGCAGTCAAAACCGTACTTAATAAAATCAAAACCTTAAAAAAGAGAAAGGTTGCATTTGTCTACGACAAAGAACCTTCTTCTTCCGATTGGGTGTACGGTCATGAATTAGGAAGACTTCACCTTGAAGAAAACTTAGGTGAAATAATAGAAACCAAAGTCTACATTACCAATGGCGTTGACGATAATGCAGAAAACATTCTTGAAGCGGTATGCAGTGACGGCAACGAAATTATATTTGCCACAACCCCAAAACTTATCAAGGCTTGTGTTAAGGTCGCAGCAAATCATCCGGATGTTAAGATTCTTAATTGTTCTCTTAACTCCTCTCATGCAACGGTAAGAACTTATTATACAAGAATGTATGAAGCCAAGTTCCTTACCGGAATTATAGCAGGTGCACTATGCTCTAACGACAAAATCGGTTATGTAGATGATTATCCAATCTTTGGCGAGGCAGCCAACATCAATGCATTCGCACTTGGTGCAAAAATGGTTAATCCACGTGCTACTGTTTATCTTGCATGGTCAACCATGAAGGATTTTGATGTAAACGGCTTTTTCAAAGAAAGAGGCATCAGCTATATTTCTTCTCAAGACTCATTAACTCCGGAAAACGGCCAGAGAAGATTTGGATTGTACGCTGAGAAAAATGACGAAAAGAAAAATATTGCCGTACCTATCTATCACTGGGGTGCATTATACGAAGAACTCATCAACAGCATTTTCAAAGGCGCATGGAAAGACGACGAGTCAGACAAAGCAATCAATTACTGGTGGGGACTTTCTGCCGGTGTTATTGATATCATTTATTCAAATAATCTGCCGGTTGGCGTTAGCAAATTAGTTGAACTCATGAAAAAATCAATATCATCAGGAATATATCATCCTTTTTCCGGACCGCTCACTGATCAAAACGGATTATTAAAATGCGATGAGTACAGTGTACTTCGTCCCGAAGAGATAATGACTATGGATTGGCTTAACGAGAATGTTATCGGTTCAATACCTAATATCGATGACCTTATCGATTCAGCAAAAGAAGTTGTATCACTTCGTGGTCTTGATGCAGCAACTCCTGACAAAGGAGGTGCTTCCTTGCTATGAGAATACTTGCACTTTCCGATGAAGAATCAAAATACTTGTGGGATTATTTTGAGAAAAGTAAAATTGCGGACATAGACCTTATCATTTCCTGCGGGGATCTTAAAGCAGAATACCTTTCCTTCCTTGCGACCTTTGCCAAAGTACCTATACTATATGTACACGGCAATCACGATGGCGGATACGAAGAGAAACCACCCGAGGGTTGCATATGTATTGACGACGATATATATGTGTATAAAGGTGTGCGTATTGTCGGACTTGGTGGTTCTATGCGCTACAACAATTCAAGCAAGTTCCAGTACACCGAGAGCGAAATGAAAACACGTGCGAGCAAACTGTGGCTAAAAATCAAGCTTCATCGTGGCTTCGACATACTTGTAACTCACGCTCCCGCTGCCGGAATAAATGATGGCGATGACCTTCCACACAAAGGATTTAAGGTTTTTACATCGATGCTTGACAAATACAAGCCAAAGTACTTCATTCACGGACATGTGCATCTTAATTATAGCTGGAATCATCAGCGCGAATACAAATACAACGAGCATACAACAATAATCAATGCTTTTGAGAAGCATGTATTTGATTACGATATACATGAGTAGCAACATTTAAAAAGAGTTCTCTTATTAACAAGAGAACTCTTTTCTTCTTTGACCATTTCATTATCCATATAACAACACGCCATTATTCAACGATTCTACATTACGCCAGCGTGTTTTTCTAATTCTATCTATTTTAACATAATAAGATATGCCAAATATCCGGCATATCCAAGCAACATCAAACTTCCTCCAAGACGTCCAAGTTTCTTGTTCTTGAATACACATACCCACAGAAGTACTCCTGCCGCTATTGCTACTATCATATCCACAACGAAATTAGATGCAAACGGAACAGGTGTAATAAGTGCGGTTGTACCTACAACAAACATTATGTTGAACATATTACTTCCAACAATATTACCGATTGCAATATCAGCCTTGCCCTTCTTTGCAGCCGTTACAGATGTAACAAGCTCCGGCAATGAAGTTCCCAATGCCACAATAGTAAGTCCGATGAATCTCTCACTAAGATGAGCTGCAATTGCAATCTTTGTAGCCGCATCAACTGCAACATCACTACCTTTAACAATAAGCACAACACCGATTATAACAAGAATTATAAGAAGCCATATCGGCTTTTTCTTCTCATCAGATGTTTCCTCTTTATTGTTCTTTGCCATTATAAAGAGATATACGAGATACACGATAAACGCTACCCATAAAGCAACACCCTCTATAAAACTTATATTGCCACCTGTATAACCAAATACTAGCAATAATACAGAAACAAAGAGCATATATGGAATCTCGTATTTTACGGTAGATTGTCCGACTGCTATAGCAACGATTACCGATGTAAGACCAAGTATAACAAGTATATTCATAATATTACTTCCGACAACATTACCGATTGTTATGTCAGCATTGCCATGAAGCGCTGCAGTAATACTTACCGCCGCCTCAGGTGCAGATGTTCCCATCGCAACAATCGTAAGTCCGATAACAAGCTGTGGAATACCGAACTTCTCGGCTATTCCCGCTGCACCGTCCACGAACCAATCAGCGCCTTTAACAAGCATTACAAAACCGAGTATCAACAACAAAAACTGAATCACTAATTCCATATAGCATTTTCCTCCAAATCACTTATAAAATATCTTATGCCTTCTTAAAAGGCTCATTTAACATATCGCAACCTTCAAGTACAAATCGCCCATTACGTATTATGTCAACCTCTGTACCATCCGCATGAACACTTGTTATCGCCTTCAATTCATCGTAAGGTATTGTTATATCCGTATGGCAGTTAAAATAAGCATTATCCTCATCGGTATCTCGCAAGAGCGAACACTCATTATCTTTTGCCACAATCTCCTTGCCATCAGGATTATACAATCTTATCTCTTCACTTCTCGAATAGCAAGTATCTCCAACTGCAAAATGCGGTCCCATTTTCTCTGCAATCAGTATTGGCAACTTATATACAATATCAAACTCATTCGCAAGAACATAAGCCGTTGTATTGGTTCCTATCGCAAACTCGCCAATCGGCAATGTCTCTCTGTTAAACATAACATTTTCTTTGATGTATGCTCTGTTTTCTTCTTCTGTCTCAAAATTATCACACGTATATTCGGCTATTTTTCCATCCTTAAATGTTATCTTTAAGTTCTTGTATTTCAACTCGTTAAGATATACCTCTGACACATTAAGAACACCGCATGTTCCCGTAAGTTTCGGTGAAGTGAACACCTCTCCCACCGGAATATTAACGTCTGCCGTGCAGTTCTCAAAGTTTGTCTCCTTCAAAGGATTTTCAAGGTCATGCATCATAACCGTCATATCCGTACAATTATCTCCGCAGCCAACCACCTTTACCGATACTGCCTTATCAAGCTCATCTATGATAATCTGTTGCACTTTCTTGTAGGCCTCATTATCAAGAGTATTTATCTTGACAACAGCATCAAATATCTCTTTGAAGTTGTCTCCGATTTCCGGCAACGGATACGCGATTATCGTGAAACTGTACTCACTTTGAGGAATATAAATGTTAATAAGCTTCGACAATTCAGAAGTCATATATACAGATAATTTCTGCTGCTTTTCACTAAGCCTCATATTCTCATCATTATTAACCGGTTCAAAAGGCTTCTCTCCAAACACTTCTATTACAGCAGGTCCGGCATACTCCTTCGCGAGCTGTTTTCTGCTCTCATATGCATTTCTTGTTGCATCTATCTTACGTTCTACAAACGCTTTATCAATAAATAATGCATCATCCATGCGATGATCATAATCATATTGTTTATTGACAGATGTTGAACAGTAGCCGGATCTTATAGTCAGCTTTCTGTTAACTCTCTCAATAGCCGCACGGTAAATAACAGGTTTTAATCCCATTTTTTCAAACTGATTTACAGCCGCTTTTACAATTCTTTCCTGTCCGACAGAATATCTTATGTTAACCGATTTCTTTTTTGTAAGATCAATTCCCGCTACCTTAAATCCTTCTTCATAACCATGTGTGTAGGTATATGCCATACTCTCTATGGCTTCATCACTCATGTCACCAAGAAATCTTGCAAGTTCTATCTCATTATCACTTATATACTCTCCGTAACGATACAAATATCTTATATCAGAAAGATCACTCTCCATTACAATATCCGTTGCAAAAGAAAGCTTTGGATCTAATATCTCTGCAACTCTGTAATCAACAAAGTCCGTCACATAGTCGCTTACAAAATAATACAGAGTTTCCTTAAGTTCATTGACTGTCGGCACTTCATCTTCAAACATGCAAAGCACCTGAACAAACAATTCACCATAAAGTGTTAATTCTTTAAGTCTCTTTTCCGTTGCGTATACAATACCGCTTCTAAGCTCTGTGTAAAGGAAACATAACAACGGTCCGTACTCACTGCCGAAAACCTTTGTGGCATATACGGGATTGGCGAAACTTGTCTTATAATTATCAGGCTTGACATCCTCATATAATTTATCATTCCACTTGGCGAGTTCATCAACATCTAAAGACTCAAAATAATCTTCATCAAACTCGTACCACTTTGAAAGCAACATATAAAAGTCTGCCATCTTATGAAAATAATCGGAATACTCCGACGTATCATTCTCATTGTTAAGGTATTCATTTATACGCTCAATAACAAGCTCATAACGTTCTGATACCTCTTCATTAGAAGTCTTAAACAACTCACTATACTTCAATCGCTACTACCTAACCTTTCAATCCGACAATAAAAAACAAAACCGTAATCAGTATCATAACCGCATTAGCTGCGCCGGATATTCTTTTCATAAATATTCCCCCATCGGGAGATTTCCATGCACTTCTGCAAAAAACCATGCCTGTTACAGCAAATAAAAGTGCGGCAATTCCCAAAAGGCCTACCGCCTTCGGTCCTCTGCCGCTATTAACATACGAAATAATAAATGCCGTAAACTGACAAATAAAAGAAACTCCTGCAAGCACGCACGAAATAACGGCATCAACACATATACTCTTTACACTATATACATTCTTACCTACCATTTTCCTCGCTCCTTCTATTTATCAGCAACAATATATAATATACAAAAAATCCCAACAAGCCGCCGGTTGTATTGAGAATAATATCATCAACATCAAACACACCGACCATCATTATTCGCTGACATATTTCTATCATAAGACTGAATAATAACGTATATAATCCGGCCTCATACCATCTCACCCTCTTATTCAGCACCCATCTTATCAATGCTCCAAAAGGCATAAATGCTACCACATTGCCAAGAAGATTAATGCTGGCATAGTAAAATCCTATCTGATTCCAATACACAACAAATCGTTGTATTTCTCGAAACGGTACAAGATTATATGTGTCTTTTCCCGAATGCCTTCCAAATCCATCGGAAAGAAACAGAAAATACACCAGAAAAATCATGTATATAACAAATAGTATTCTGCTTATAATTCTGATTATAGTTCGTTTTTTCATTCAAGCCCACCTATAAATCATTGTGCCTCATTTTCTGCAGGAACAGAATCATTTTCTGTCGTTTCTTCTGTACTTTCCCGTTCAATCTTATAAGGCTTTGACGTTGACAATGCAATGTGATCATCACCAACCTGAGATACTGTGATCTCTTTTGCATCATCAAGACTTCCAACCGGAATCATTAACGTCTGGTAATTGTAGTATTTGGTATCTACTTCTTTGCCATCAACATTGACGATTGAAAACTCGTTAAAGCCTTTTCCCTTAATTGAAATGTATTTAATTCCATCCTCATAACCTTCGACAACAATATCTCTAAGTCCCATTGTCATATTGGTTTTCGGGAACGGATTAACACCATCAAACGCATAATCCTCACCGTATAATGTATCATATTCAAGCATCTCTAATTTATTCAGATAATCCTCATGGTCTGCACTATCCATATATTCATTATGGAAATGCTGCATAAGTCCACCATCGAGATTCAATCTGTTAAATATATAAGTACTTGCCTGATAAGCAGTAATGTCCTTGTGATCAACCTTAAGACCTATATTATCCCAAAGAATCCATTCTGTCTGATAAAGATTGATTGTTCTAAGATCAGTATCTTTAAGACTCAAACTTGGCAAATGATCGCCATACATAAATACAACTGTAGGCTCATCAAAATCTTCAAGTTCCTTAATCAAGTCTCTTACCATATCATCAGTCTCACGACACATATTGATATAGTATTCCCATGCTGCTTCCTTCTCGGTATCGCCTTCATACTCGCCTGTAAAATAACATGTGTTATGATACAACGTCTCTGTATGCTTCTTAGGATATCTTCCGTGTGCCTGTACCGAAATAGTAGTGATATAGTCTCTACCCTCTGTCTGTTTCATACGCTCAATCATAAGATTGTCGAGTATGTTATCCTTAGTCCATCCTCTCGGAGTCTTCTGTAAGAAATACATATGCTCCATAGCCGTAAATACATCAAAACCAAGGTTAGAGTAATCAATATATCTCTCATAAAAAGTTGCATCGTTATTATGGAATCCCGCAGTGGCATAACCGTATCTCTTAAGATCATATGCCATGCTGTCACAAGACTGACGCTTCATAATCGTCTTAAACGGATATTCTCCGGCTCCGAAGAACTGGGTACTCATTCCCGTCTGAACCTCAAACTCCGTATTAGCAGTTCCGGCTCCGACAGCAGGCACAGTGAAAAGTCCTGAAGAATACTGAGTCTTTAACTTCGAAAACGTTGGCATTACACGCTCTTTGACGTGTAAGTCTTTCATATACTTAACATCAAATATTGACTCTAGCTGAATCACAATTATGTTAGGATTCTTAACAGTAGCTTTTTCGTTTGTATAATATTTAACCTTTTGTTCCTGCTCGGTTGTTGTTTCCGTTGTTGTTTCCGTTGTTGTTTCCGTTGTTGTTTCTTTATCCTTGGAATCCTTTGCTTCCGTTGTTACTTCAGTAGTTGCTGCTTCCTCGCTTGTCAAGAACTGAACCTCATCCTTATTGTAATGAAGTTTTGAGGTTATCTCCTCCACGGTAGCCTGACTGTAATTCTTAGGCTTGCTGATACCTACATCAATAATACTGTTAGAGAAACAATACGCAAATCCGTAATCATTATAAGCGTATGCAAGATTACCAAAGTTATCAGATACCGTCTGAGTTTTAACTGCAACTTTCGTAAGTGTGTAAATCAAAATCGCACACATACACACATACGCTGCAGCACGGAAAGGTCTTCTCTTGCTCTTGGATTTCGGCAATCTGATATAAAGATAAACAAGCAACAAAACAACCAATATAGCCCCAATAAGACTAAGAACAAGTTGCCATTTGGTCATATACTTATCAAGCATTGTCATAACGTTACGCATCATAAGAATGTCAATAGCCGAGAACGGTGTTGTTCTAAAGCATAAAACAATCCAGTTTGCAAACGCAGAGATAATCCACATCGCACATACGAATACCGTAGCAAAAATTTTTCTCTTTGCAAAAAGCACCAAAGACAATGTAACAAATATTATGATTGCATTATAAACGAAAACCAACGGAGATTTTCCTATAAATACAAATGCCTTGATAAGTGAATGTCTGCTAAGTGTCTCAAGCAAAATGTTAAGGATAAATGCAAGAAACAGATACATTATAAACGGGTGTATTTTGTATTTCTTACCCTCAACAAGCTCTTCTTCCTGCTGATTTTCTACACTCTTTACTTCTTCTTTCACTTCTTCATTAATGTTTTTATCTTTTGTTCTCTTCTTAAAAAACTTCATATCCTCACTCTTTCTTCACTTTCCTAATGAATCTTCCTATTTCAACCCAAGCCTCTTTTGACTCGGGAATTCTTGTCAGTCCCATTTGAAAAACATGAAACATTCCCGGATATACATGCTCCTTAACAGTAACTCCTACTTGTTTTGCTTTCTCTGCAACCGTTAATGTATCACTAAGTAACATCTCGTATTCACCAACCTGCAAAAGCATAGGTGGAAATCCAGTATAATCTCCGTTAATCGGTGAAATATATGGGTCATTTGGATCACTGTCTTTAAAATAACCCTCTTTATAAACCAATGTATGGGTTGAACCTCCAAACATCGGGTCTATGTCAAAGTTTTCCTGATATGACTCCCCGCTTTTTGTAAGATCTGTCCATGCCGACATCGTAACTATTCCTGCAGGCATTGTTATTCCTTTATCTCTAAGATACAAACAAAGCGCAAGTGTAAGTCCTCCGCCTGCCGAATCTCCAACAACAAAAATCCTGCCACTCGGATAGTCATTATCAAGTATCCATTTATAAGCCTCTACTGCATCCTGAAGTGCAGCGGGATACGGATCTTTGGGTGCTACCCTGTAGTCAACAGACAAAACGTCAAATCCTTTGCTCACTTCATTATAAAGCGCTGCCATATCTCGATATGTATTGTGCAGTCTTCCGTAATATCCTCCACCATGAAGTTGAAGAATAATACCTTTCTTTTTTTCCTGCTCTTTATTATGAATCAACTCCATATTGAAGTTGGTCATTTCAATATCTTTTTTTTCCAAATGCTCGGGACAAACCCATATTTTCTCTCTTTCAGAAAGCCTTGCACGAAGTTCACCATTTTGAGCTTTATTGCCAAGAACCGGGAAATGATTCGCTACCTTGACCATCTTTCTCGCAGTCCTGCCACGAATGCTTATTCGCTGCTGTTCATTTTCATCCGATGTTGTTTCCTGCTTTTTTGAAAGTTCAGAAATTATACCATGCATTTTGCCAATTTCCAATGTAAGTCCCTACTTTCTGCAAAATCTACTCATACATGAAACCGTCTTTTCAGTTCTCTTGTAAACTCTCTATCACCAAATATTATTGTCCCCAAAAGATATACGTCCGTAACAGCCACACATGTAACCGGAAGAACGACATTGGTAATTCTCTTTGTAAGGAACAAGAATAAAATCGCAACGCTGCACAATCCAATAAAGAGAAGCAGCAATGTATAACTGTACCAATGCTGTCTGTTAAGCATCATAAGGAAGAATACAAGAGCATCTCCCAAAAGTATAACACCCGGTATTGCATATTTGATTGACCAACCTATCATTCCGGTAAAATAATCAATAGCAAACAGTAACGCGACCGTCAAGAATAACTGAAGTCCAATCTTTGTCGCAAATCCGGAATCATGTCTAATCCAATATACAAGCGAAAGATACGTATATACCATAGCAACCCCGCTTATACCCGACCACCAAAAACCAGGTGTGACTGCTTTGTTAACAATTATAAGTGTTGCTTCAGTTACGATAAAAAGAAACAGAATAAGTCTCATAACAAATCCCAGTGTCTTTTCTCGTTTTCGAACATCAGGATAATCAGAGCCTCCACGAATTACAGATACTCCAATCTTTTTCTCGTCCTCAGTCATTTCATCCAAAACACTATGACATAACGGACACACATCTATGTCATCATTTATCTTGATATTGCAATTTCTACATACATTCATATCAAATCTCCATCATAAAAAACAACCTGTTTACATTTGACTAATCGTAGTAAGCTCCGTTTGTCTCTATTCCAACATTTACACCATCTTTTGAAAGCGTTTGGAAAAATCTCTTCTGCACGGCAGTGCTAACAAGATTCGAAGTACATGTAAATGTCAACACCCCGTTATAGGATGCTATACCGACCTTCATATTCTGTCCTTTTGACATTGAAAGCATTGCATAAAAATGTTCAATATACTGACGGTACGGTTCAGCTATCTCTATATTGCCAATGTTGGTTATTGTTGCTGATGTTCCCTTTGCCGAAGCGTCATATATCTGTTTGATAAAAAAGTTCTTAACAACAAGTGGTACTGCACGAAGAATCATGTTCTGCTCGTTTGAAACATTGTAGGACATTATGTTGTTAAGATTCTCAGGTGTAATCTGTTCCTTCAAACTGTCAGCAACTATCTTAATGACTTCTTCTAATGTGTAATTATCCTTTGTAGGTCTAAACAACGCTGATACCATAGCAAAGAAATTCTTCATCGTATGTGAATCATAATACGGTCTTAAATTAACAGGAACACATACCGAAATCGGAACTTTTGATGGTTGTCCTTTAAGCACTTCCTTGTACACACTATATACAAACACGCCAACCAGATATTGATTGATTGTTACGCCATATTCTTTGGCCACCTTCTTAAGCTCATCAACAGGCATATAACCATGTATTACACCTATTTCACCCTTTGGTATCTTCTCACCCTTTAACTCAAGCGCTCGTTCAGAATTATATACTTTGGCATGTCCCTTCTTAAAGTTCTTAACATAGCTGTCTTCCTGATCGAGGAATATTCCAGACGATATCTTATCCTTAACAACATTGAGCAAATCAGGATATTTCAATCTCAAATACTGATATACAAGTTCTCGTAAGAATACGATTCCGCCGTAACCATCCGTTAACGCGTGAAATACCTCAAGGTTAATTCTGCATTTGTAATATGTCACACGAAACATATAATGATTATTCTTACTCTTGTTGATATAAGCTCCCGGATATGAATATTCTTCTCTTACAATCGGCGCCGGTCTTCTGTTTTCCTCAAAATAATACCAGAAGAAGCCCATTTTAAGTCTCATTCTAAAAACCATAAACTGCGGAAGTATAATATCAAGTGCTTCCTGAAGCAGTATTCTGTCAACCTCCTCGGTAAGCGTAACGGAAATACGATAAACATTAGACATATCTTCCGTTGCAATAACCGGGAAAAGAAGTGCTGTGTTGTCAAGCTTATCCCATGCCAACTGATCATTTCTCAAGCTTTTCTTTATCGACTGTTTCTCCGGCTTATTAACTTTGGTTAAATTCTCTTTTTCTGTATCCATATTAACTTCTGTTGTTTTATCTTTACCCATATACAATCTCCCGATACAACAACCAAAACCATTTATTATTGTCTGTTAATCTTAGCTCTCTTTCTAAGTGTAGGATCAAGAATCTTTTTACGGATTCTGATATTCTCAGGTGTAATCTCCAAAAGTTCATCAGTATCAATAAACTCAAGTGCCTGCTCAAGACTTAATACTCTTGGTGGTGTAAGCTTTAATGCCTCATCTGAACCTGAAGCACGTGTATTGGTAAGGTGCTTTGCCTTACAAACGTTAAGTTCGATATCTTCTGCCTTACCTGTCTGACCGATTACCATTCCGGCATATACCTGTTCACCCGGTCCGATGAAAAGTGTTCCACGGTCCTGTGCATTGAACAAACCGTAAGTAATTGATGTACCAGTCTCGAATGCGATAAGAGATCCCTGATTACGATACATCATATCGCCCTTATATGGACCATATCCGTCGAATATTGTATTAATTATACCTGTACCCTTTGTAGAAGTCATGAAATCGCCTCTAAAGCCTATAAGGCCACGTGCAGGTATCTTAAACTCAAGTCTTACTGTTCCGTCATGAGCAGGATTCATTGCCTGAAGTTCACCCTTACGCTCATTTAACATACTGATAATTGTACCCGAAAACTCCTCAGGTACATCGATATATGCAGTCTCCATCGGTTCAAGTTTCTTGCCGTTCTCGTCTTCTTTGTAGATAACCTCAGCCTTACTTACAGCAAACTCGTAACCTTCACGTCTCATATTCTCAATAAGAACCGATAAATGAAGTTCTCCACGTCCTGATACTTTGTATGTGTCTGTTCCTTCAGTCTCCTCAACACGAAGCGATACGTCTGTATTAAGTTCGCGGAATAATCTGTCTCTTAAATGTCTTGAGGTTACAAACTTACCTTCCTTACCTGCAAGAGGGGAATCATTTACCATAAAGTTCATGGAAATTGTAGGCTCCGAAATCTTCTGGAAAGGAATTGGATTAGGATTATCAACAGAGCAAAGTGTATCTCCGATATGAATATCAGCTATTCCTGATATAGCAACAATTGAACCAACACCGGCCTCGTTAACCTCAACCTTATCAAGTCCTTCAAACTCATAAAGCTTACCAATCTTAACCTTCTTGCATTTGCTCTCATCATGGGCATTAACAAGTAATACCTCCTGATTAAGCTTCAATGTTCCGTTATCAACCTTACCAACACCGATTCTTCCTACATACTCGTTGTAGTCGATTGTAGAAATAAGAATCTGTGTATCAGCATCAGGATCACCTGTAGGTGCCGGTATATAGTCTACGATTGTCTCAAAAAGAGGTGCCATATCTACAGCCTCGTCATCAAGGTTTTTCTTGGCAACTCCATCTTTAGCTGAAGCATATACGAAAGGACAATCAAGCTGCTCATCAGTTGCCTCAAGATCAAGTAAAAGTTCAAGAACCTCTTCCTCTACCTCTTCGACTCTGGCCTCAGGTCTGTCAATCTTATTAACGCAAACGATAACATGAAGATTAAGCTCTAATGCTTTCTTAAGAACAAACTTTGTCTGAGGCATTGCGCCCTCAAACGCATCTACAACAAGTACTACACCGTTAACCATCTTAAGTACACGCTCTACCTCTCCACCGAAATC
The DNA here is from genome assembly GCA_015057325.1 of Lachnospiraceae bacterium. Lineage (GTDB taxonomy): Bacteria > Bacillota > Clostridia > Lachnospirales > Lachnospiraceae > CAG-590. The sequence goes on from SVEQ01000015.1 coordinate 50,500, forward strand.
TGCATGTCCCGGAGTATCGATAATATTAATCTTTGTACCCTTATAATGAACTGCTGTATTCTTAGAAAGAATAGTAATTCCTCTTTCTCTCTCTATGTCATTCGAGTCCATAACACGTTCTGCAACTTCCTGATTCTCACGAAAAACTCCACTCTGTTTCAAAAGCTCATCAACCAAGGTAGTCTTACCATGATCTACGTGGGCTATAATTGCTATGTTACGAACATCTTCTCTTGAAATCTGCATTTTGTTTCCTTCCTTTCACCGGAAAAAGTACGTTTTACATCCGGCTTATTCATCTCTTTTTTCGTTATCACGCACAGAATCAAGTTTATCATAAAGAAATCGAGCTTTCAAGAAAATGAAAAGCGAAAAAATGCTGATATTTACTGACATTTTTTCGCTTTTCTTGTGAAATTGCACATGGAATGCAATTATATATTATTTCTTGTCATCTGAAGACTTCTTTGCCTGCGTTGTTCTCTTCGTAGTCGTTGACTTCTTGGCGGGTGTTGTCTTCTTCGCTGTTGTAGCCTTCTTAGCAGGCGCTGCTTTCTTCGCCGTTGTTGTCTTCTTGGTAGAAGTTGAACTCTTCGTTGCCGTTGTCTTTTTAGCTGTTGCTGTTTTCTTTGTTGTAGCAGTCTTCTTAGCAGGTGTCGCCTTCTTAGTTGTTGTTGTCTTCTTTGCTACCGGTTTTTTCTCAATAATCTTAACCTCCGGATGCTCAGGATCAACATAATCATACTTAAATACAACAACTGAAAGTGGTGGAAGATGTAATGAAATAGAGTGCTTTCTACCATCCCATGGTTCCTCAACTGCCTTAATAGGCTTGTCATTTATACGATTAAGTCCTGCGAACTCCTCTGCATCTGAATTAAGGATTTCCGTATATTCACCCGGACAAGGAACACCTACTATGAAGCCATCTCTGTCCATCGGTGTAAAGTTACATACATAAAGTAACTGGTCTCTTGCAGTTGAGCCTCTTCTTATAAACGAAATTATACTACTCTGCGGGTCATCACAGTTAATCCACTCAAATCCCATCTGATCCTGGTCATTGTAGTAGAGTGCATCATAGTCGTGATATAACTTATTAAGAGCCTTCACGTAATTCTGCATACCCTTGTGGTACTTGGCATCCTGCCCCTCTAACTCAAACCAGTCAAGGCTTCGCGTTTCACTCCACTCACGTGGTTGAGCAAACTCCTGACCCATGAAAAGAAGCTTCTTTCCGGGATGACCATACATGAAACCATATGCTGTACGAAGGTTAGCAAACTTGTCATCATGAAGTCCCGGCATCTTATTAATCATTGAGCACTTCAAATGAACTACCTCATCATGTGATATAACGAGTATGAAGTTCTCTGAGTATGCGTACATAAGACTAAATGTTAACCTGTTGTGGTTAAACTGTCTAAAGTATGGATCCAATTTCATGTACTCAAGGAAGTCATTCATCCAGCCCATATTCCATTTAAAGAGGAATCCAAGTCCATCCATAGATGTTGGTGCTGTAACACCTGCCCATGAAGTTGACTCCTCTGCAATAACGAATACACCCGGCTCCTGCTCCTCAATCGTCTTATTAAGCTTCATGAGAAGATTGATTGCATCGTAATTCTCATTACCACCATCTTCGTTAGGTAGCCAGTTGCCGTCCTGCTTACCATAGTCAAGGTATAACATCGAAGCAACCGCATCAACCCTCAATGCGTCAATGTGATATTCCTTTGCCCAGAATAACGCATTGGCAACAAGGAAGTTAGATACTTCATTTCTTCCAAAATCAAAAATATATGTTCCCCAATCCGGATGCTCGCCTCGTCTTGAATCCGGATGCTCATAAAGAGGCATTCCATCAAACTTACCAAGTCCATGCGCATCTCTCGGGAAATGAGCCGGTACCCAGTCAAGAATTACGCTTATGCCATTCTTGTGCATATAATCAACAAAATACATGAAGTCCTCAGGATCTCCGTATCTTCTTGTAGGCGCATAATAATTGGTTACCTGATATCCCCACGAACCATCAAAAGGATACTCTGCAATACCCATGAGCTCAATGTGAGTGTAACCCATATCCTTAACATACTCTGCAACCATCGGTGCCAATTCTCTATATGTGTAGAATCCGTTATCATCATCTTCAACACGTTTCTTCCATGAGCCAAGATGCATCTCATAGATTGCCATAGGGTTTCTCATTGCATCATTTCTTGATACATTCTTACGCTTGTCCATCCATGTCTTATCGCCCCAACGATACTTTGTAATGTCTTTGACAACGTTGGCATTATCCGGTCTAAACTGTGCACAGTTACCGTACGGATCGGCTTTGTATATCTCTTCACCGAATCTGGTTAATATATTGAACTTATATACAGCATCCTCTCCTACATCAGGGATAAACAACTCGTATATACCGGAACTGCCCATCATATTCATCGGATGAAGTGCGCCATCCCACATATTAAAGCTTCCTACAACTGAAACTCTTCTTGCATGTGGTGCCCATACTGCAAAATATGTTCCTGATACACCGTCTATCTTCATCGGATGTGCACCAAGCTTCTTGTATATCTCCCAATGATTACCTTCAGAGAAAAGATATACATCCATATCACCAATCTGACTATCGAAGCTATAAGGATCTGCACTCACAACTGTCGAACCATCCTGATACGTTGTTGCGATACGATACTTGTTACCATTAAACTTCTTCTTTGGAAGATACAATGCATAGAAACCTCTGTCATCAATACGTTCCATATCGTACTCACTCTTACCTGACGGTGCAATAACCTTACAGCTTGCAGAATGAGGCTTATACGCTGTAATCATCTGACCCTCTCCGTAGTCATGATTACCTAGTATCTGCTTAGGTGCATTTATCTTACCTTCCATAAGTTCATCAAATAGTATCCAGTTCATCCATTGCTGAATCTTAACGTTCATATATTCCCTCCCATTGCTTAATTATTCAAACATTTTCATACGCAATATGATACCACTTTTTGCCTTTTCTGTAAAGAATATAAAACTCCCGAAAACCGTCAAGTTTTCGGGAGTTTTGTTCACTTATTATTACTTATTAATCTTTGCTTTTTTACCTTTTGAATACGGACCCATTCCAATTCCCTGTTTATTATTGTAAGAACATGCTTTCACAACAATTTTCTAACCAACCGCATTGCCGAAGCATGAGCATTAACTGCTTGCTCAATTCTTTTTTCTCATTACTTAATACTTCTTTTTCACAAAAAATCCCGAAGGCATACGCCCTCGGGAATCGATTCTTTTTTTTGTGATTTTCAACTTATTCTTTGTCACGTCCTTTACAATATCATTTAATTTTAACTTTCTTAACCTTACCCCAATCACCATATGCCATGAAATAACTATTTATCTTTTTCTGAACACGACATCTAAGTTTAAGTGTCTTTTTAACGGATGACCTCTTCTCACCACCCTTAATAAGCCTTAAATTAGCGGTTGTTTTAGATGTGTAATTAGGACAACTTGTTCCGATGAGATTATATTCATAATATGTTGCACCTTTTACCTTCTTAACTGTTATCTTTCCACTTGCAGCATAGTAGGTATAATAGGTTCTATACTCATTTATTTTACCGGAATTATGAATCAATGTTCCTTTATTCTTTGTTACTTTAATTTTCTTAACGCTCTTGATTACCGGCTTTGTGGCAGGTGCTGTACCAATTGTAAACTCCGGACTCATTGCACTCTCACTATCTGTAGCAGCATCATAATTAGTAAGTTTAATGTTGTAATTTTTGCCTGCCTTCAAACCATTAATAGTAAAGAGTTTGTCAACACTATCTTTTGCAGAAGAATAAGTTTTATACAATTGATATCCATTTCCTGAATTAAGATAAATTCTTACCGAATCTGCATTTGAGTACGAATCTGTACTGTAAAAATGTACTGAAGCACTATTTGACGAACCTGTACCCGATATACTCTTAACAGTTCCCGGCGTATTAGTAACATTATAGCTCGCAACAGCCTGACCTCTTTCATCAACAAACTTTACAGCCGTCTTTCCAAACTTACCTGTAAACTCAAGTCCTGTTAACGCAGAACCTAAACTTGTTGATTCTCTTTTGAAATATGTTTTATCATAGTCCAAAGAAACTATATGACCGTCGCAATCTTCAGGTAATAATCCTACAATGTTATTAACAAGCGACTTGTTTGCGTTTGCTTCAACTACAGATATGTTCTTTGGATCCGCGTAATCTCCGGATTTTAATATAACATCTGTAATTGGTTTATAAGGTCTTAACAAGAAACTCTTAAATCCTTTTTCTGTATTTTTCTTGTTAATGTTATCAAAGATTATATAATATGTTCCCGGATCATAAAATGTAACTTTCGCTGTTCCATCAGCAACCGGACTATCCGATGTATTAGTCGGAACAAAAACATTTTTATCCAGTGTAGTAAATTTGAAACGTCCACTTGAACCTGCATCTAATTTAATATCACTCGAATCGTAAAAGTTACGTTCTGTTAAAGCATTTTTACCATCTGCAGTCTGGAATGTAAAATAATCATTTTCGTCTGCTTTAAATACAATTGTTGACGCCTGGGTAATAGTAAGCTTATACCACATATCATTAGTTCTATTGACACCTGCAGGTATTGTAACAGGTTGTTCAGTAGTAACTGCTGAAAGATCATATGCATCTTCCTTAGTACTATACTTAGTTGGTGCCTTGTAATCAATGGTTAATGTAAATGATGAATTAGTTCCAGCCGCTCTTAATATTACAGATTCATTAGCTGTAACAGCATTTGAACTTTCAAATTGAGAAGAACCCGTCCCTTTATATGCATAGCCAGAATCAAGGCTATAAGATGCATTTCCTTCCTTTGCATAACTTATGCTGAAATACTTTGCCGTTCCTCCTGAAGACGCAACAGAATATGTACCGTAGTCAGAAATTTTTAACACATACGGATTTGATGATATACCCGTTCCACTTGTAGGTGATATGTTTGTCGTCTCCGCTTTTACACTAAGCGGGAATGCTATGAACATCACAGCAAAAAGCATAACTTTGAAAATATTCTTTGTTTTCATAAAATCCCTCCATTGTATTTATTTAATATATGTAATTATATATTGAACCATTAATAATGGTAATATATCTTATTTAACCGGTCCGCCACAATACTCACAAGTACCTGCCGGTGTCGGTATTGTTGTTGCTCCACAAAGCGGACAAACAACCGGTGTCTTTGGTGCAGCTGCAGCCTCTCTGTCATGCCTTGCATCCTGTCTTGCTACAGTAAGAATATTCTTAATCTCATTTCCCATCTTCTCATACTGAATAAACTCGCGGTTCTGACGCTCATTTGGCTTCTGGTTGATTGGAAGCGGATTATCTTCATTGATTTGTACACTTGACGGATTAAGCTGGAAGCTTATCGTGTCAAAATACGGATTGTTAACTCTTATCGTAATATGAAAATCATACTCGAATATGTACTTCGGTGGATTATAACTTACTTTGTTACCATCCTTATCCTCTTTTTTCTCCTCCGACTTATCCTCGTCGATTTTAAACTCAACTCCGGTAACATCAGAAAAACTGATAACATCAGGATTAGCCTCTTCAAGATTTCTTGCACGTGTTACCATGAACTTCTTGGCATCCTCATCAATCATAAGCTTTGTGTTCTCTCCAAGAGTTCTTGTTGTGTGGAATGCCTTAACCGCATCCTTATTAGCCTCACGATAATCAAGCTGTTCCTTAATCTCAGCAACAGTGCTGCTTCTTCTATCAGAAAAGAATGGAGACAACTTAGCAGCACACGACTTACACATGTTGCCGTCCTCTAACTTTCTGTTTCCGAGAAGTCCGATTTCGCCGCCACAAATAGAGCACTCTTTCTTCTCAAATACTTTTCCAAACAAACCCATTTCTCATCCTCCTCCATTTTATTCATGCTATTTCGGGTAAAATAATACATTTATTATATTAGAATTTTCCTATTCGCACAACAAAACACAGTATTTTTTTATACAGTATTTTTCACAAAGCACTTTGTTAAAATTACACAGTTGACATAACATAACAAGGTTTATTTCATTATTTTCCTACTGTACTTAAAAATCTGCATTCGTATCAATAATAACAAAACCCTCAGATTTCTCGATCCGAGGGTTCTACTTCAATCATTTTAATTTCCCAATTACTTTTTTACCGGAAATGTAAGCACTACCTTGAACAAATCGCCATCAATCATGATATCAAATGTTCCGCCCTGAAGCTCTGTAAGACTTCTTGCTATTGAAAGTCCAAGGCCGTTACCTTCCGTATTTCTCGACTCATCACCGCGAACAAATCTCTCCATTAACTCATCAGGTGACATATCAAGTTCCGTTCTTGATGTATTCTTAAATGTTATAACAACATTTGAATCTACATCCAATGACAAATACACTCTTGAGTTTTCAAGCGCATACTTGCAAATATTGTTCATCAGGTTATCAAACACTCTAAGCATTCTTCTTCCGTCAGCCATAATCTTTGTACCGTCGGAACCTGAATTAATCTTAGTTACAAGTGTAAGTCCTGCTGCATTAAGTTTCTCCTCGTATTCACCGGCTATCTGTGTTATAAACATTGACGCCTCACAAGGTGCAAGTTCAACCTCAAGATTACCTGTACTTGCCTTTGATGCCTCAACAAGATCTTCTATTAATCTTTTTAATCTTTCAGACTGGCGAAGGAGAACTTCTGTGTATTCTTTAATCTTTTCGTTATCTGTTTCTTCTTTGCCAATCAAGTCTGTGTAGTTGATAATAGAAGTAAGCGGTGTCTTAATATCATGTGATACGTTAGTAATAAGCTCTGTCTTCATGCGTTCGCTCTTCATTTTCTCTTCAACAGCCGTAACCATTCCTTCCGAGATATGATTAAGATTTTCGCCATGCTCTTTGAAATCTCCGCGAAGCTTACTTGTGTCAATCTTATGCTCAAAGTCACCGGATGCAAGTGCTCTTCCTCCTGCCTGAAGTCCACGAAGACCAAGTGCAAATTTGCAAATGACAACAAATAATACAACGTGGAGTACAAACCAAAACAAGAGATAATTGTCCATTTCATACCAAGTAGCTGCAATCACAATAAGTTCCAAAAGTGATAATCCGCAAAATACTGCAACCGTCTTCCAGATAAGTGGAAACTTTTTAAAAACTTCGCCAAAGAAACGGAAGAAACCTACAAACTTATTCCAACACCACTTAATTATTTTCCAAAACAGTTTCCAACACCAGCTGCACACTATAAATGTAAGTGTGTTTTTCAAAAGTGTTCCCTGCTTGATTCTGGCTGCTGCACTCATAGACAAACCATTGAAGAAAAGTATTGCAAAAACCGTTGCAACACATGCAACTACAATTGCTACATCGTCAGGAGACTCTGTCAATATAGCTCCAAAGATTCCACCCATACATAATGCTGCAAACAACATAATATCAAAGGGAACCTTATTAAAGTATCCCGGATGAACTTCCTCCGAATTAGGTCTTCTTGCCGATACGCAAAGCATCGTAATGTAGAATACAAATGCCACAATTACAGATGCTACAGCAGTTGGTATTGCATCATTTTTATATTTATTTAACAAGTTATATATTATAACCCTGTTGTTTAAGTAATCTAAGTCGGGTCTTTCATCATTACCCTCGTAGTATCCGTAAATGGTTACATATTTCTCATTTGATTTTTCCTTTTTTCCTGAAATCACAATGCTCTTATTGTCATTACGTCTTGCAAGATAAAATGTGTATTGAACCTTTGACATGTCAAAATCATCCGACTCCATTACACATTTATCTTTTGTGTCAGTTACCTTGTAAACGAAATTATTAGGAATACTCACGTTCCACTCATACTCGTCATAAGCAACATCTTCCTGTGTCAAGAGTTCATCTTCTAAAAATCTGCCATCGTCATCAAGCTTTTTTAGTACATCGTTTAGAATGATATTCGCATTCTCATACGCATCATTCTTTGTATCACTTGCTATAAGTTCATCAGGCGTATTATTATAAAGATCAAACTCATAACAACCTATAGCTGCACCGGCAAAAATCAGTCCTGATATCATAGCCGCACAAGTTGCCAAATATATTATAATCTTTGCCGGCATTGTTCTTATTATATTTTTCATTATTATCATCCCTTCATTATATATCCCTGCCCAAACACTACCTTCAAATATCTGGGATCAGCAGAATCATATTCTATTTTCTCTCTTAAATGTCTTATATGTACGGCTACCGTATTGGTTTCATTTCCAATCGGTTTTTCCTGCCATACATGCTCGTATATTTCAGCGGGCGAATACACCCGATTAGGATTTCGCATAAAGAGTTTTAGTATTTCAAACTCCTTAGGAGTAAGTGAAATCTCGTCACCGTCTAATGTTACCTTCTTGCTGGAATCATTTAATTCAATTCCACCTATAACTACAACATCCGACTTAATCTCACCACCGCCAAGCTGCAAGTAACGTCTAAGCTGTGATTTAACTCTTGCCGCAACCTCTACAGGATTGAAAGGCTTGGTTATATAATCGTCGGCGCCGACGTTTAACCCGAGTACCTTATCTGTATCCTCACTCTTTGCGGTAAGAAGGATAATTGGCACATTACTCTTTTCTCTTATCTTTGCCATTGCCTCAATGCCGTCCATGACCGGCATCATTATATCCATTAAGATTAAATGAATATCCTCCGACGCAACAACTGAAAGTGCCTCCTTGCCGTTATATGCCTCAAACATCTTATAATCCGGATTTGTAAGATAGATCTTAAGTGCATTAACGATATCCTTCTCATCATCACATATTAAAATATTATACATCTCGTTCTCCTTATCATCTTGGCTACTAAAACCTGCAAGTCTTTTTTAATACATTCACATTGTATCACGTTTCTCTTTAAGAAAAAACATGATAACTCTTTAAGATTTCATTAAGAAAAAAAAAGAACTCCCACAAAGGAAGTTCTTTCAAACACTTTACTTAACACAGCCGATAATCTCTTTGATATCGGTAATGCCGTGTTCATCCATGTATTTCTTCATACCCTCTATTATCTCAAGCGTTACAAACGGATTATGGAAATTTGCAGTTCCAACAGAAACAACAGTTGCTCCTGCCATCATGAACTCTATTGCATCCTCGTAATTCATGATACCGCCCATGCCGATAATCGGAAGTTTGACCGCATTGGCAACCTGATATACCATGCGTACTGCAACCGGCTTAATTGCAGGTCCTGAAAGCCCGCCTGTTTTGTTGGCTATAGCAAATTGTCTACGGTTAATATCTATCTTCATACCTGTAAGTGTATTGATAAGCGATAACGCATCTGCACCGCCTGCCTCAGCCGCCTTAGCCATTGCAGTAATGTCTGTAACATTAGGACTTAATTTCATAATAATAGGCTGTTTTGCCTTTGCCTTAACTGCTTTTGTAATACTCTCTAACGCCTTAGGGTCCTGACCAAATGCAATACCGCCTTCTTTGACATTTGGACAAGATACATTAATCTCTAAAAGATCAACCTTCTCGTCGGCAAGTCTCTCAACAACTTCAACATAGTCAGCCTCACTCTTACCACAAACATTTACAATAATGTTCGTATCGTATTCCTGCAAAAATGGAATATCTCTTTTGCAAAAAACATCTATTCCCGGATTCTGTAAGCCTACAGCATTCATCATTCCACCGTAAGTTTCTGCAATTCTTGGTGTTGGGTTGCCTGCCCATGGGATATTGGCAACACCCTTTGTTGTAACAGCACCAAGCTTATTCAAATCAACAAAATCGCCATACTCCGCACCTGATCCAAAAGTACCCGATGCAACTGTAACAGGATTTTTGAACTTGACACCGCAAAGGTCAACTTCAAGACCTGACATGTCCATTTTCGTTGTTCTAATTCTATCTGACATTACAACTCCACCTCCCCTGCATCGAATACCGGACCATCTTTACAGATTCTCTTATTCTTAACATGACTGTGATCATCAACCTCTGTTGAATTACAAACACACGCAAGACATGCGCCGATTCCACATGCCATCTTCTCTTCAAGCGAAAGCTGCGCTTCCATGTGATGAGCAAAAGCAAATTCTTTAACCGCTTTAAGCATCGGCGTAGGTCCGCAAGCATAAATGATATCGCCTCGAATACCATATCCTTCCAAAGCGTCTATAACCGTTCCCTTTACACCTGTCTTGCCATCTTCGCTTGCCATGTATATTTCACCCAAGCCATCGAAATCATCAAGAAGAAACGTCTCATCACGATAACCAAGTACTATATTCTTTTCGCAATTCAATTCTTTTGCAAGTTCAAGCATAGGCGGAATACCTATACCACCACCGATAAGGATTGCAACCTTATCTTTTTTTGAAAATCCATTACCCAACGGACCCATAATATCAACGTAATCACCGGATTCAAGATGAGAAAACTCCTTAGTTCCTTTGCCGACTACACGATACACAAGACGAATTGTTCCTTTATCCTTATCTATCTCACAGATACTTATAGGTCTTGGAAGAAGATTGCTTCCGTCCTTGCTATACAATGATACAAACTGTCCGGCCTGTGCATTAACTGCTACCGCACCTGCCTCAAGTACCATATCATAAATACCCGTTGCAATTCTCTCTTGACTTACAATTTTAGCTGTAACTTTTGTAGCTCCCATATTTCAATCCTCCTTATCATATTGCTGTTTAATGCACTTTTATATATGACGGACGCGTATAGATTATCAGATGTATGCATATCCTGTGTCTAATTAACTGTTATATACATTTTCAAAACGGACGCATAACAAATTGTCGATATATTACATTCTGTGTGACGAGACATACGGACATAAGAGTTTCTAGGTATCTCGGTGACATTATTATATTATACGCGGCACTGTTCCAATTCGACATCCTGTCTCAATGGAACATGCCGAACATCCATGTTCGGCAGCCGCTATTTACTCATCGATATACCAAGAAACTCTAATATCCTCCTGAATGTCACACAGAATGTAATACACAACAATTCTTTATGCTGTCGTTCGTT
>SVEQ01000016.1 GCA_015057325.1 Lachnospiraceae bacterium
GTAATATATCGACAATTTGTTATGCGTCCGTTTTGAAAATGTATATAACAGTTAATTAGACACAGGATATGCATACACCTGATAATCTATACGCGTCCGTTAAGAATAAAAGTGCATTAAACAGCAATTCCCTGCCAAGATAAATCTCAGCAGGGAAAGTAAGCATCAAAGTATATAAGGCGTAATCTGATATACGTAATAATTAAGCCAGTTAAAATAAAGTGTGTTAGCATGACATCTCCAAGACTTAATAGGTTTCTTAGAAGGGTCATCATCAGGATAATAGTTACACGGAATTTCAGGATTAATACCCTTATCAAGATCCCTCTTATATTCCTGATCCAGAGTTAATGTATCATACTCCGGATGTCCTGTCACAAAAATGTTCTTACCACCGTCACCGATTATAAGATACGGTCCGGTAATATCACTTTCAGATACTATCTCCAATCTGTCATTGGCAACAATATCTTCTTTACTGACACCCGTATATCTCGACTGCGGTACTAGGAAAGAATCATCAAAACCTCTTACAAGTTCCGTTCTTTTATGGAATGTGTAGTGCTTATATATTCCGGAGAACTTCTTGGGAAGCTCATACTTATGAACTCCGTATCGATAGTAAAGGCCCGCCTGTGCACCCCAGCATATATGAAGTGTCGAAGTTACATTCTTTTCAGACCAATCCATAATCTTTGTTAGTTCGTCCCAATACTCCACTTCTTCAAAATCAAGTTTCTCAACAGGTGCACCTGTTATAATCATTCCATCAAAACGTCTGTGTTTGATTTCCTCAAATGTTGTATAGAAACTCTCAAGGTGCTTTCTGGCAACATTTTTTGATTCATAAGTACCTGTTCTGATTAATGAGATATTGACCTGCAAAGGTGTATTGGCAAGACTTCTGAAAAGTTGAAGCTCTGTATCTTCCTTAAGCGGCATAAGATTAAGTATAACCACCTCGAGCGGACGGATATCCTGGCTCATCGCCCTGTCCTCATCCATCACAAATATATTCTCTTCTTCCAAAATCTTTTTGACCGGAAGGTCATTGGCTATCCTAATCGGCATTGATGTTTCCTTCTTTCTAACTAATTTGTGTTCAACTAATTATAGTATAAATGATATCCTCAATCAAGGACAGTTTATTCAAGCACCGCATCCTTTAATGTGTAATACACATCCTCTTCTATCTTATATGAGGAAAATATTCCCGAAACAGTAATTTCAGAATCCGCTGTTGGATAATCACCACCTGATAACTGAAACTCTATTCCCTGTGCACAACATGCGGTTGCATCTTTTATAACGCATGCATAATAATCGTTATTATCAACATCATCATGATATATCGCAGTTGTCCCCTTCATTCTAATCTTCTTACCTATATACTGTTCAGGTGCACACATCATAGTATATACCTCCGAATATACAAGCGTACTACTTAACTTTGTAAGATCGACATCCACATCACCTGATGACAGATCCGTAACCGTCTCGTCAGTCTCCTCATACAAAGCATCCGATTGTTGCGTATCGTTTCCTTGTACATCTGCCGTATTGTCAGATTCCGAATCAAGCGACTCCGAATCATCCGTATTGGCGTTATCTGACTCTGTGGTTTTATCCGCCTGCTCTTTAAGAACATCCTCAACATTTTTTGATACCTTGCTATCCGTTGTTCGCGTACTATCCTTACCGCATCCACACATTCCAAGCACAAGTATCATAACCATCAAAAAACACGATATTTTCCTCATAAAAACACACCGTCCTTTTACTTCAACGCTTCTTTAAGCACTTCAAGATTGTCCTCCATAATAGACAAATACTGTGCTCCGTCCTCAACATCCTTCATCGTTACAGACTGCATTGAATTAATAGTAAGTATGCTCTGATTCTTATCGGTTGTATTATCAACAATACTCTGTGCAATCTTCTGATCTGAACCCTCAATTGTCATTACGCTCTTAAGATTGAGTTCATCCACTTTGTTAGAGAGAAATCTTATTGTCTCAAAACTTGCTTCAGTCTCCGCAGAACAGCCAATAAATGCTGCATAATATGTTAGACCGTAATCCTCTGTCATATATCTGAATGGGAATCTATCTCCGAAAAGTATGCATTTTGTTGATGCATCATCTACAGCACTCTTATACTGGTCATCCAACTGTGAAAGACTGTCTGTATAAGCTTTAACATTTGCCTGATAAGTTGAAGCATTATCAGCATCAACCTTCTCGATTGCTTTTTCTATCTCATTGCAAAGGATTACTGCATTCTTAAGCGAAAGCCAAACATGCTCATCATATTCAGGGCCTTCTTCTTCCTCTTCTTCTTCGCCTTCCATTCCTTCAACAAGTTCTTCTTCTTTAACGTTATCACCTAATACATCAAGAAGATTAATGGCAACCATATCTTTGTTATTGGCTGTTTTGAGAACGTCCTCTACCCAGCCGTCAGACTCGCCACCTACATAAATGAAAATATCGCAATCCGATATTTTAACAATATCATCTGTTGTTGGCTGATAACTGTGCAAATCAACTCCGCTATCAAGAAGCAAAGTAAGTTCTGCATTATCTGCTTTATCACCAAGTATCTCTCTTACCCAATCATACTCCGGGAAAATTGTTGTAACGATTTTAATCTTATCAGAAGATGTATTAACATCTTCTTTTTTACCGCATCCGCATACTGCAAATACGAGCATAACCATAGCAACTACTAATAATAATTTCTTTTTCATTTATCTAAACCTCCACTATTAAAAAAACTAAAATAACGTGTTGGTTTCAAGGGTTTAATCTTACCTTCCTACTTACAAGCGTATGTGGAACAACATGTAAAACATACATCTTGCATAGATTATATGTAAGCGCAGAAACGAGAAGTACCAGTATAATTGTTCCTACAGCATTACCAAGTTGATTAATTGTATTGATACAAATATCTATCGTGGCACATATCGGACAATCCTCACCACAACAATCGTGATGAAGTTCTCCTGCCACAAAGAAATAAGACATAAGTAACGCAAACAAAACCATCACGCAAACCGTAACGGATATAATCTTTCTGTTGTTACCAGTCAAAAACTTCATGTCATCACCCTTTTGCAAGTTTAATAAAATCTTCCTCCGATAGAATCGGTATGTTAAGTTCTCTCGCCTTCTTATTCTTTGACGAATTAGACGTCACATCATTGTTGATAAGATAATTTGTCTTAGCTGAAACCGAGCCTGTGACCTTACCGCCCAACTTCTCAATATACTCCTTAAGCTCGTCGCGGTTAGCAAAATGCTCTACACCGCCGGTTATAACGAATACTTTTCCATCAAGTGTTTGATCGCCCTTTTCTGCTTCTTTTTCAAAGGTTATTTCCAAAAGAAGATCATTTACAAGCTTAAGTTTTTCTTCGCTATGGAAGAAATCAAAAAATGCTTGTGCCAACACCTCGCCTATGCCGTCTATTGCTGTAAGTTCTTCTACACCGGCATTAATTATTTTGTCAAAATCTGCATCAAAATGAGCCACTATAACCTTGGCATTGGCAAGTCCTATTCCGGCAATTCCAAGACTGTATATGAACTTTGCCATTGGAACTGTTCGTGCTGTATTGACAGATGCAATAATATTGTCATATGATTTCTCGCCGAAACCTTCCATATTGACAATCATATCCTTATGTCTGTCAAGATGAAACAAATCCGGAAGACTTCTAATTATACCTTTATCAATGAATTTTTCAAGTGTAGCCTCTGACATACCGTCAATATTCATTGCATTTCTTGATACGAAATGTGCAAATCCTTTGATCTGCTTAGCAGGACAATCAGGATTCGTACAAAACAATACCTGTACGCCATTCTCGTCCTTTAGAGTTGTATCTCCCTCGCAGGCCGGACACTTATCGGGTATTACAAGATTATCACTTCCCGTAAGATTCTCGGCAACCTGCGGAATTATCATATTCGCTTTATATACCGTTATCTTGTCATTTAAACCAAGACGAAGTGCACGAAGAATACTTACATTATGAAGGCTTGCACGACTTACTGTAGTTCCTTCAAGTTCAACCGGTGAAAATATGGCAACCGGATTGATAAGTCCTGTTCTTGACGGTGACCATTCAACCTCAAGCAGTGTAGTTTCTGCCAATTCATCTGCCCATTTAAACGCTATCGAATCACGAGGAAACTTCGCTGTCGTTCCAAGACTTTTTCCATACGCTATATCATTATACGAAAGCACAAGTCCGTCTGACGGAACATCATGATTAGTAATCTTTTCAGCAAAAAATGCTACTTTATCCGCAATCGTATCGGCATCTACGGTGTAATGCTCAACCACATCAAACCCCTGCTTAGAAAGCCAATCAAAACGGCTAATTACCGTATTGTCAAAACCGATATTTTCTATCTCTGTATCATTTAACACATCTGCCACCATAGAAAATGCAAAGAAATTCACGTGACGTTTTGCTGTAATCTCATTATTAAGCTGTCTTACCGAGCCAGAACAAAGATTACGTGGGTTTTTATATTTTTCTTCCGAATCGGCTATCTCTTCGTTCATTTTGTTAAAGTCTGAATATTTGATAACAGCCTCTCCACGAATAATGAGCCTGTCTTTATAAGGTATTCTTCTTGGAAGATTCTCAAACGTCTTTGCGTTATTGGTTATAACCTCACCAATCTCACCGTTACCGCGTGTTACCGCATTCATAAGTTCACCGTTCTCATAGGTTAACACAACGGTAAGACCGTCCAATTTCCATGAAAGAACGCCCTCGTGAGAGCCCAGCCAACTCTTAAGAGTCTCCACTTCTTTTGTCTTATCGAGCGAAAGCATAGGCGACGGATGTGCTTGCTTTGGAAGTTCACTTAAAACCTCATATCCTACATTGACAGTCGGGCTGTTTGCCAATGTAATACCGGTCTCCTCTTCAAGTGCTACAAGCTCGTCATACAGCCTGTCGTACTCAAGATTAGACATGATTTCCGTATCTTTTTGATAATATGCTTTTGACGCTTCATTAAGAAGTGCCACAAGCTCTTTAAGTCTTTTTTCTTTATCCATCAAAACTACCTTCTTACCTATAACAATTACTGCTTTGCGTTTTCCACCTTATCCTGAGCAATTCTCTTTTTAAGTTCTGTAAGCTCTTCGGGGGTAACATTTCTGATTTGTCCCGGCTTCATTTCGCCGATTTCAATATTGATAACTCTTATTCTGCGAAGCTTGACAACTTTATATTCAAAGGCTTCGCACATCTTTCTAATCTGTCGGTTATAGCCCTGGGTTAAAATGATAGAGAACGACTTATCATTTCTCTTTTTTACCTTGCATCTCTTAGTAACAACCCAGACATCTTTGTTGGAATCGTGAATCTTGACACCTTCCGCCATACCTTTAAGAAAATCATCTGTTATTGTTCGGTTAACGGTAACTACATATTCCTTTTCATGCTGATTTCTCGCCTTGGATATCTCGTTACACAAATCGCCGTCATTTGTAAGCAATAACAACCCTTCCGAATCCTTATCAAGTCTTCCTATATACTTAAGATCATTATCCAACTTAAAGTTTTTAAATATTCCCGATTCGTCTCCGTTATGCATTGTACAAGCATAACCCTTAGGCTTATTAAATGCTACCAGCTTAAACGGCAGATCATGCTTAATAACCTTATTATTAACTTTGACTTCATCAGCATCGCTTACACGCATACCCATGTCAGCAGTTTTGCCATTAACCGACACCTTGCCCTGCTCTATAAACTCATCTGCCTTACGTCTTGAGCAAAAGCCTGATGAAGCGATATATTTATTTAAACGTATCTGTTCATTCATAATATTATTCCTCTTAAAGTAATTATGTCCAAATATGCACGCATTTGATATAATACCACGCGCAGAAAATATTTTCAAATATTTCCGTTATTCTTTATTTGTCAAAATATATTGCATTTTTTTCTTGAAATTGTTAATAAACTACGTTATAATACGGTTGAATGCAGTGAGGTGTTCTTTTATTAAATGGGACAACTCACTTTTTTTATATTATTAATTAGGTTAGGATGTGAAATTATGGACGCAATAGATAAAAAGATACTACGACTTCTTCAGGAAAACGCAAGACACCCGTTAAAGTACATTGCAGGCAAGGTATTTCTTTCATCTCCTGCAGTTTCAGCAAGAATCGAACGTTTGGAAAATGATGGAATTATCACAGGCTATCAGGCTGTGGTTGACCCAATAAGCCTCGGCTATCACGTAACGGCATTTATCAACATGTCTTTAGAGCCTAAGCAAAAACCTAAATTCTATCCATTCCTTGAGAAATGCCCCAATGTTCTTGAATGTAATTGTGTTACGGGTGCATATTCAATGTTAATTAAGGTTGCATTTGCAAGCACCATGGAATTGGATACTTTCATAGGTCAACTTCAAAAATACGGCAAGACCGAAACACAAATAGTATTCTCAACTCCGGTTAAACCTCGCGGAGTAAGCATTGCCGAAGAAGATAAGAAATAAAGGAAACCACCGGTTATTGTGCCGGTGGTTCTTCATTATTATCTGTTTCATTGTTTTCGTTATTTTCAGTTTCGTTGTTTTCAGGCTCATTATTCTCGGGTTCGTTATTCTCATTTTCATCTGCCTTGTTTTCGGTAGTTACTGTTTGATTAACGTCTGCACCGGAATTAACCTCGACATTTCTTTTACTGATAATGTCATAGAAATCTTTGAGCGTACTGTCTTTCTTGGTAAGTTTCTCGTTCTGCTTTGCAACCGAGGAAAATACCTTCTGTATATCCTTATCACCCTTAATCTTAGCTATATACTCCTGTGTTTCTGCCGGAAGTGTACCATTCATTATTCTAAATCCCTGTGCTCCGGTAACAATGTATAAAACTACAATATCATATGGTGAAGAATTAACACCGCTAATTGAAAGATTAGAAACAACAAACGCAACGTAACTTCCCTCATCCGGACCGTCTTTGGTATATACCGTAATATTGTCATAAGCAGTTATGAACTCAGCCTTCTTCTTAAGTAACTCATCACTGCTATACTGTGATGCATCGGTAACCATATCCTGAAGTTTCTGATTATCACATTCAGTTATTGCAGCAAAATACTCCATTATAAAGGCATTGAGATCCTCATCCTGATTCTTCTCATAAGGAAGAATCGTTTCATGAGTTTCATCTGCATCAACATCTAAATCAAGAACTTCCTTCTTAATATCTTCAGGAGAATCTTTCAACGCCCCCTTTGTAAAAGGATTACCCATTATCGCATACACAAGTACACAACAAAGTACAAACAAACTCCATCCAAGAATAAGTTTGAGTTTCGGACTTATATATAACGTGTCATTACCAACATGAAGTTCCGAATCCTTAAAATGAAACGACTCGCTGTAATCTGACATCTTATCAAATACATTCTTATCCATAATACTGCTCTCCGTCTATATAGAACTTTTGCCATACTATTCTAACAAAAGACATCTTAAAATGCAACATAGGAAGTCAAAAATATTTGCCATTTAAAATATGTTGTAGTATTATACTACTTGTGATTTGCACCAGTAGCTCAGTGGATAGAGCACCGGCCTCCGGAGCCGGGTGCGGAGGTTCGATTCCTCTCTGGTGCATTTTTTATTAAGGAGAAACTTATGAAATACGATATTTACTGTAACACAAAATCAATATCAAAAAACAGAAAGGCAGCAATTAATGAATTTACAAAAAGACTTTCTGCCTACTGCAAAGTATCAATCACAAACAAAAAAGACACGCTTCCCAATATAAATCTTGACAAGGAAGGTTGCCTTTTAATTACAATTACTAACGGTCCTTCTACTTTTTCTTCAGAAGAACTATCTTCGTACATAAATGATATTCAATTAAATGGGATTTCTACCGTGTATGTTGTTGTCGGATACAACGCAAAAGAGATTGAGAAATTAACTACAGATAAAATCAAATCACTTTCTATAATCAATGCAAACATATCTAACGAAACTTTAATGATTCTTACATTAGAACAGATATATCGTGCATATACTATTATTCAGGGCAAAACGTATCACAAGTAGGTCACTGTATCGCACAACGCTTCAACAAGAACCATTCTCATTATCTGATGTGGAAACGTCATTTTTGAAAAGCTAAGTTTTAACTTAGCCTTATCTTTTATCTTTTGAGCAATTCCCAATGAACCTCCAATTATATATGTAACAGAATCCATATTAAGTTCCATTGCTTTCTTTATGTGGGTGCAATGTTCTTTTGCAGAAATCTCTTTTCCCTCAACACAAAGTGCAATCACATAATCACGATTAGATAGTTTTGAAAGCATTGGCTCACACTCTTTTACAAGAAATGATTCCGTTGCAGATTCACTCATTTTCTCCGGTATTTTTGTATCAGGTAGCTCTATTATTTCAAGAGTGTGTCCCATCTTTTGAAATGCACCACTCTTCTCTTTAATAAGATCTCGATAAAAACCTTCTTTGACTTTTCCAACGCAAATTATCCTAAATTTCATGCTTTAAGCCCTCAAAATACGTAATTGTTTTCAATTTGTTTGCTTCAATGTCATAATTTGTTCATATTTATAGTATATATTAAGAGCATAGAAACCTTTTCATAATTTTTTCATTAATTCTCCCTTATATTAATACTAAGAAAGAGACCGGTTCCACACCCCGGTCTCTTTTTTTCATTTATATATTCTTATTATTAATCTGCTCAAACTCTTTAAGCATCTCTTCAGAAGGAGTCTTGGTAACTAATGAAAATGCAACTACACATACAAGACTTACCAAAAATCCGATTGCAAGTGAATACAAACCTGTTGCAGAGCCTAACGTAACCAATCCATCATCACCCTGAACAAATGGTATATAATCCCATATTATTACTGTTGCCGCACCCGATACAATACCGGCTACCGCTCCCGGGAGGTTAGTTCTCTTCCAGTAGAGAGATAACAATACCGTAGGTCCAAATGCTGCACCAAATCCTGCCCATGCATTTGACACAAGACTCATTACCGAACTATCAGGGTTAAGAGCAATTACATATGCAACAACTGCAATAACAACAACTGTAGCACGACTTACATTAAGTACAGTCTTATCACTTGCATCTTTCTTAATAATTCCCTTATAGATATCTTCTGCAACCGCTGATGATGTAACAAGAAGCTGTGAATCAGCAGTTGACATGATTGCAGCAAGTATTCCACAAAGGAACAAGCCACCAATAAACTCAAGATGGAAATCACTTACAAAAATCTGCTTAATCATTTCAATAAATACATTCTCTGACGATATAGCTTCAAACTTACCCTGTCCAAGTATTTCAGGGAAAAGATAAGCACGTCCCACAATACCGATAATTACAGCAAACGCAAGCGAAAGTGCAACCCAAACAATTGCTATAACCTTAGACTTATTAAGTTCCTTATCACTTGATACTGCCATAAAACGAACAAGAATATGAGGCATTCCACAATATCCAAGTCCCCATGCTAATTGGGAAATAATATATGTTGCAGATACAGGTTCGCCGGAGTCATGCATTATATTAAGGAATGAACTTGCACCACCTTCGACACCACTCTGTCCGAGTATGTCAACAATGTTACCTGAACCAACAATGAAGTATGCAATAATAGGAACAATCAAAACACCGACAAGCATCAAAGTTCCCTGAATGAAGTCTGTAGTACACACTGCCATGAATCCACCAAGGAACGTATATATAAGAATGACAAGTGCACCAATTGTAAGAGCAACCTTATAATCCATGCCAAATACAGATGCAAACAACTTACCTCCTGCAGTAAGTGAAGATGCTGTATAAACAAGGAAGAAAATGATTATAACTACTGAGGAAATAACCAAAAGTACTCTCTTTTTATCATGGAAACGGTTTTCCAGATACATAGGAAGAGTAAGTGAATTGTTTGCAACGATTGTATATCTTCTAAGTCTTGAAGAAACAAACAACCAGTTACATACGGTTCCTATGAAAAGACCAACAGCTATCCATGCCTGTCCTGTTCCGAAAGCATATACACTTCCCGGAAGTCCCATAAGAAGCCAGCCGCTCATGTCGGATGCCTGTGCCGAAAGTGCAGCAACCCATCCGTTAAGATGTCTTCCACCAAGGAAGAAGTCTTCTGAATTTTTCGTTTTTCCTGCGTACCTTGCACCTATTGCTATCATAACGAGCATATATGCAGCAAATGCAAGAAGTACCCAAATTAATGAATTACCCATGTCAAATCTCCTTATAAAAAAAATCATGGATAATATTACCACAAAGAATGGGAAAATGCAAAAATTATTAGTGACAAAAACATTAAAACATTCTATAATTGTGAAAGTATGGTTATACTTATGAGGCGAAGGAGATATCATCATGGATATTCTATCAATATTACAACTATTAGGTGGCGTTGGATTATTCCTATACGGCATGAGTCTTATGGGATCATCACTTGAAAAACTTGCAGGATCGGGACTTGAAAAAATCCTGGAAAAATTAACTACAGGTAAGAACAAAGCAGCCGGATATATTAAAGGATGGGGACTTGGTACAGGTGTTTCCGCCATTATCCAAAGTTCAGCAGCAACAACAATCATGCTTATTGGTTTTGTAAATGCAGGAATTATGAAACTTGTTCAAGCCATTCCTGTTATTATGGGTGCTAATGTCGGAAGTACTGTAACAACACAGATTCTTCGTCTTGGTGATTTGGGTTCAGACAATATTCTTATTCAACTAATTAAGCCTGCATCATTTGCACCTATGCTTGTTGGTATCGGTGCATTCATCGTATTGTTCACAAAGAATAAAAAAGCAAAGCAGGCTGCAGGAATACTGGTCGGACTCGGTGTACTTTTCTATGGAATGACAACAATGGAAGCAGTATTTGCTCCTCTTAAAGATTCCCCGACTTTCCAGAAGGCTTTTGTATCATTTAATAATCCTTTTATAGGAATACTCGTTGGCCTTGTAATAACCGCATTAATTCAGAGTTCTAACGCTTCTATCGGTATCCTTCAGGCATTATCCGCTACAGGAAGTGTTACATATGCTTGTGCATTTCCTATATTGGTAGGCGCTAACTTAGGTAAATGTATGACAACTATATTGGGTGGCATTGGCGGAAACAAAAAAGCAAAACGATTAGTACTTGCATATATTTTATTTAATCTTTTCGGTGCTATTATTTTTTCAACCATAATTTATTTAATATATTATACGGTAGGAATCGGTTTTTGGAATGACTCTATCAACAGAGGTGGAATCGCTAATATCCATTTGCTTTTCAACCTGTTAACAAGTATTATCCTATTGCCTTTCAGTCAAAAAATCAGCAATCTGACCGAAATAATTATAGTCAAAGAAAAGGTTTCGAAATCCGACAAAGAGCTTGCTGTTCTTGACAACATGCTTCTTAATACACCAACCATTGCGCTTGAGCAATGTAAACAAGTTATTTCTTCAATGGCGGACGCTATATATGAAAACTACAAAATAGCGACCGGTCTCATATATAATTACGATGAATCCAAACACGAAAAGTTATTGGAAAACGAAGACTTCATTGACAGATGCGAAAGTGCACTATCTGCATACATCGTTAAGATTAATTCAAAGCGTCTTTCCAAAGACAATCGTCTTGTAGTTTCAGAAATCCTTAATTCAATTAGTGATTTCGAGCGAATGGGCGATCATTGTATGAATATATATTTTGTTGCAAGAGACAAAAATGAGCAGAACATCAACTTCTCTCCTGCAGGACATTTTGAGGTAGATACAATCACCAACGCTGTTGATAATATTTTAAAAACCACATTTGATTGTTTTAAAAATGACAATGCCTCTGCTGCAGTAAGAATTGAACCTATGGCTGAAACAATTGACAACTTAAAAGAGATAATCAAGACACACCATGTTGAACGTCTTCAAGAAGGAATCTGTGGTATAGCAGGTGGTATTTCATTGGTTGATCTTGTTACAAGTTACGAAAGAATATCTTCTCATTGTGCTAACGTATCATTGCATATTGTTAAACGTGTTGAAAACGATCACAACTTTGATGAAATGCACGGTCACGCTAATGATAGTTTCAGCGAAGAATACAAAGCACTTGTTCACTATTACGAGATGCAGTACATCTCTCCTGTCATTAATGAAAAACAATCACTTGAGGCAGAACAGAAATACAGAGAAGAACACAAAGAAGAATTTGAGGATAAGAAGAATGATAAAACAAAGCAACACAATAAGCCTTCTGACAAAATCAAAGCTAAACTTACTGACAAAAAGAGCGATAAGGATAAAACAAAATCTAACGATAAAGCGCCTGACAAAAACAAAGTTAAGACCAGCGACAAAACAACCGACAAAGACAAAGCAAAAACCAACGATAAAGCGATCAACAAAGACAACAAAAAAGCAGTTGATAAAGACAACTCAACTGCTAAAAAATCAAACAAAAAGAAATAATTTCATTCTTTACTTTCAATTATTAAGGCTGCTCCTTTTCCAACGCGGATTCGGGCAGCTTTATCATTTATTTCATTACTCACAAGATAACTTGTTCCGCATGGAACCGTTATATTATCTACAGGATATGCAACTCCCGAAAGTGTAAGACCAATCAACTCTTTTGATAAAACAATAAACGACAAATATTTATAATCGTACGTCAAATCTTTCTTTATAACACAATCAATCGGCGATGTATCTGTACTGACATATCTTATTCTGTTATGTGCATCAACCATAACGCATTCGACATTCTTATCGTATATTTTCTTCAGAAGACTGATATTTCCAAGCATATGGTCAATTCTCGCACCACCCGTTGCACCCAAAATTGTTATGTACATCGCACCGGACTCTATAGCCTTGTCAACCGCAAGTTCAGTATCCGTTGCATCCTTCATAACCGGGAAGCGTTCAAAAATTAATTTATTATCTGCAGATAATTTTTTATATTCCTCAAGAACGTTATCATCAACAGAATCAAAATCTCCCATTATTACATCAGGCATTATGCCCATCTCTTTTGCATAATTAAGACCTTTATCAACAGCAAAGACCTTATCATATGATAAGGTCTTAATGTATTCCTTTGCAAAACAAGTATCTATACCGCCACCGGTAATAATAATACACTTCATAATCTCACGCTCTCTAACTATCCGATAATAGAATTAAGTTCTTTGACATTTGCTTGGATATCACCACGAAATACCGACGAACCGGCAACAAAAACATTTGCTCCTGCCTTCTTAACCTTGTCAATATTGCCACTATCAATACCACCATCTACTTCAAGATACATGTTAGGCTTTGAAGCATTTATCATCATATCTCTAACGGCTGTAATTTTCTCATATGTCGATTCAATGTATTTCTGTCCGCCAAAACCGGGATAAACACTCATTATAAGAATCATTTCACACTGCGGAATAAGTTCTTTGACAACATCGGCCTTTGTATCGGGGCTTATTGCAACACCTGCTTTCTTACCTAGTGCATGTATCGCTTCAACAGTTGCAACAACATCCTCACATGCCTCATAGTGAACTGTTATCAAATCAGCACCGGCATCAGCAAAAGCCTCAACATATCTTATAGGTTCATTTATCATCAAATGAACATCAAACAATGCATCTGTAACCTTGCGAAGAGATTTAATAACCGGTATTCCGAATGATATATTAGGTACAAAAGCACCATCCATAACATCTAAATGAATCCAGTCAGCCCCTGCTTTTGTTGCTGCATTAATTTCAGCATCCAATTTTGAAAAATCGGCTGCAAGAATTGACGGTGACAAATAATTCATAATTTTCCTCTTTTCTGTTACTCTTACGGTTTAACTAGTATTTTCTGCGATCTTTGATTTCCTCAAAGAACATTTTGTAATTATCATATCTGTTTGAAGATAACTCTCCATCGGCCACAGCATCGCGTACGCCACATTCTTTCTCACCGATGTGATTACATCCGGCAAACTTACAATATGGTTCAAACTTTTCAAACTCACTATAGTAGTCTTTTAGTTCTTCAGCCTCAATATTATCAATATAAATATTGCTAAAGCCAGGTGTATCCATAAGATATGTATCATCTGATATCGGGATAAGTTCCGAATGTCTTGTCGTATGCTTACCTCTCATAATCTTTCTGCTAATCTCACCGGTATCCATATTAGCTGAAGGATTAAGTTTGTTCATAAGTGACGATTTTCCAACTCCTGACGGCCCCGCAAGCGTTGTTATCTTGCCTTTGAGAACCGCACGAATTTCGTCAAGCCCTTCATCTTCCTTTGCACTTACAAAAAGCACTTGATAGCCGGCCTCTTCATACGCCTTTTTGTAACCGATAAAGTCATTGTCATTTGCTACATCTGACTTATTAAAACAAATAACCGTAGGAACATTCTGCTGTTTCATAACAATTAAAAATCTATCAAGAAGGTTTAAATTAGGGTCGGGCTCTTTTATCGCAAATACAACCAAAGCCTGATCGACATTTGCAACCGCAGGACGAATGAGTTCGCTATGTCTGTCCAAAATCTCTTCAATACTTCCGATTTTGTCTTCTTCATTTAACACATCGAACTTAACATCATCACCCACAAGCGGTTTTTGCTTATTCTTACGAAAGATACCTTTCGCCTTACACTCATAGGTTGCCCCTTTTGAATATACATAATAGAAACCCGCAATACCTTTGATAATCTTACCCTGCATACATTAGTGCTCCACTACTTTAAGTTTTGCCTGTAATGAAGACGAGAAACTGCCTGTAATATCGTTACCCGCATCATCCTGTACACTATATATCAAACTTATATTATCCTTGCTAGGTATCTCACATGAAGCAAATGAAGATCCATCGAGTGGCAGGCTTGCCTCATCGTACCAGTCATTTACAATATTGTATGATGAATCACCAACTTTAAGGGTAACTGTTATCTTAACCAACTTACCTTCAGGGAATGTGTAACTTGAGTTACTTATTGAACCTGAGAATGACGCAGAGTAACTTGTCTTAACAGGTTTCTTACCCTTACTGATTGTAATATCAATTGATGTTTCTTCCTTAACCTCTGTTCCCGCTGCTATACTCTGGGAAATAACCTGTCCTTCCTTAACGGAATCGCTGTATTCCTGAGTAACGTTACCTAACTTAAGTTTTACTTCTGAAAGTGCAGTTTCTGCCTCTGTAACAGTCTTTTTCTTAAGATCAGGAACCTTAGCAACTTTAACTTCCTCGCCCTTACTTACAACAATTGTAACTGTAGAGCCTTCTGCTGCACTTGAATTAGCATCCGGGCTTTGGCTTATTACCTTACCCTCTTCAACCTCTTCGTCATATTCCTCATCAATTTCAACCTTAAAACCTGCTGCTTCAAGAATACTCTTTGCTTCGTCAGAACTCTTTGAAACAACATCAGGCACATTGGCCATCTTCTTGCCCTTACTTATAACAAGCGTAACCTTGTCATTTTCAGTAAGTACTGAACCTGCTGATATGCTCTGTTCTGCAACCTTACCTTCATCATAAAGTTCTGTATAGTCACGCTCAATAACATATGCCACCTTAAGTTCATCAAGTAACTTCAACGCTTCTTCCTCATCCATTCCGACAAGGTCAGGCATTTTATTAGTCGCAGATTCTGTTGTTGTAGCCTCTTCTGTTGTTGTGGGTTTTTTATTCTTTTTGAATACTCCTGTAATTGATAAAACCGCAACAAGAATTATTATACCTATAAGACAAGTAGCAACAATAGCACCAATAGTTATTGCTTTCTCCATCTTAGGATCAAGTTCATCTTCATTCTTCTCGTCATAAAGAGGGGATTCATCATCCTCTTCGTCTTCATCGTAAGGATAATCATCACCATAGAGACTGTCTAACGCTTCCTTTGCCTCCTCTAATTCCGTTCTTCTCTGATTAACAGGAAATACAGATACACCTTGAGGATCTCCTGCTGCACTATTGATTGCAGCAAGTTCATCTGTTGAAATCTGAATTGTCGGTGCGTTGTTGGAAAGCATTGTACTTGGAACACCAACTTCCGCATTAGGATCCATAGCTATCTTCTTCAAATCAGAAAGCATAGCGTTGGTCGTAAGATATCTCTGTTCAGGTTTCTTCTGTGTAGCTTTAAGAACAATCCTTTCAAGTCCGTACGGAATATCAGGATAATACTCTCTTGGTGGAATTATCTCGCTCTGAATATGCATAAGTGCAACAGTTACGTTGTTCTCACCTTCAAAAGGAACTCTTCCGGTAAGCATTTCATAGAGTGTAATACCAAGTGAATAAATGTCGGAACGCTCGTCAGAAAAACCACCTCTTGCCTGTTCGGGAGATATATAATGAACACTACCCATAGCACTTGAAGCAACTGTATTAGATGTTGCCGCTTTGGCAATACCAAAATCTGTCACCTTAAGTGTACCGTTCTTTGAAACAATAATATTCTGTGGCTTAATATCCCTATGAATTGTATGATGCTCATGAGCAACTTCAATTCCGGAACAAATCTGAATAATGAAATCCAATGCCGTAGCATAATTAAGTCTTCCATTCTGCTGGATATATTCCTTAAGAGTAATACCCTCTACAAGTTCCATTACAATATAGTAATATCCGCTTTCCTCTCCTACATCAAATACATTAACAATATTAGGATGTGAAAGACCGGCTGCAGATTGTGCTTCCATACGGAACTTAGTGACAAAACTCTTATCATCAGAAAACTCCGGCTTTAAAACCTTCATCGCAATATAGCGATTAAGCACATGATCCATTGCCTTATAAACAACGGACATTCCTCCCGATCCAATCTCCTCTGCAATTTCGTATCTATTCTGAATTATCATTCCCGCTTCAAACATATCCTTACACCTCATTTACAGTCTGCTCTACAACTACAACGCCAATATTATCTTTACCACCGTAATAATTAGCCCGCTCTATTAACATGTCACACATCTTATCAGCATGCTTTTGGTGATTAATTATAGATGCTATCTCATCATCCTCAACCATGTTCGTTAATCCGTCCGAACAAAGCAGCACCTTATCATTTTTTTCTAATTCTACTTCGAAGAAATCCGGTACCGCTTCTTTTGCAGTTCCTAAAGCTCTTGTAATAATATTCTTCTCCGGATGAAATCTGACTTTCCTTCTTTCAAGTTGTCCTGTTCTAATAAGTTCTTCAACCAATGAATGATCAAGTGTTATTTGTCTTATATCATCACCGATTACATATAATCTGCTGTCGCCTATATTAGAAACTATAAGTTTGCCTTCTATTATGACCGCAACAACAAATGTTGTTCCCATCCCGCGAAGTTCATCGCGTTCTGCTGACAGTTGGAACAAA
Source organism: Lachnospiraceae bacterium (assembly GCA_015057325.1). Classification (GTDB taxonomy): domain Bacteria; phylum Bacillota; class Clostridia; order Lachnospirales; family Lachnospiraceae; genus CAG-590. The sequence continues at coordinate 17,457 of SVEQ01000016.1, forward strand.
CTGTCATTAACTTTTGTAATACCTGTCTTTAATATTGTAATGGGGTTAACATATTCACATTCCTTAACATAGTCTACAAACCATTCAACAGCATGCGATGAAGCATAATCTCCTGCTTTGTGACCACCCATACCGTCTGCAACTATGTACAGATTCGGAAGATTGCCGATGCTTTTATCGGAAAAGAATATACAATCCTGATTCATATTTCTGCACATTCCAATATCAGTTTTTCCATATGAGATCATCGAAAACCCCCTTCCCCATTTTCTTTCTCAATATAGGCCTTACGAAGTTGTCCGCAGGCAGCGTCAATATCTTTGCCCATACCTCTTCTAATAGTAACATTTATTGCATTTTTTTCAAGCAAAACTTTAAACTTTTCAATAGATTTTCTGTCTGCTTTTTTATATTCCCTCTCTTTTATAGGGTTAACCGGAATAAGATTGACATGACATGGAAATCCTTTCAGCAATCGACCTAATAATTTTGCATCCTCTTCCGTATCATTTTGTCCGGCTACAAGTGAATACTCAAAGGTTACCCTTCTTCCTGTCTCATTAAAATAAAACTTACACGCATCAAGCACTTCATCGATTGAATACTTATTTGCAATCGGCATTAACTCACGTCTTCTTTCATCCGTTGCGGCGTGAAGTGATAACGCAAATGTTATCGTAAGATGCTCGTTTGCAAGTCTTTTAATCTCCGGAACAAGCCCACAACTTGAAACGGTTATATTCCTTTGACTTATATTAAGTCCGTTTTCATCTGTTATTATTCTTATAAACTTTAAAAGATTGTCGTAATTATCAAGCGGTTCGCCCGTTCCCATTACAACAATATTTGAAACTCTTTGACCTAACGTCTTTTCTATTACATAAATCTGATCAAGCATTTCCGATGCGGTTAAGTTTCTCTCAAGCCCCATAAGTGTTGAAGCACAGAACTTACAGCCCATGCGACACCCCGCCTGTGAAGAAATACATACGGAATTGCCGTGATTATACGGCATAAATACGCTTTCAATTACATTGCCATCAGAAAGCCTTAACACAAACTTATTGGTTCCGTCTACAGAGGAAACAAGTCTTTCCACTACTTCAAGGGATACAAAGTCATCTCTAATAAACTCCTTAATGTCCTTCGGTATATTACTCATTTCATCAACACTTCTTACAAGTTTAACATGACACCAGTCATACACCTGTTTTGCACGGTACTTCTGAAATCCGTGTTCATTCATATATTCTGTTAATTCATCTAATGTCATCGACTTAATATCCATCATTATATCTACCGCAAACTAAATCTTCTTAATAAACTTTGCAATGTAAAAGCCATCACACTTTGCTATTCCCGGAAGCATCTGCAAACTATATTCATTATCCATCTGATCCTGCAATTCGTCGGGAACAGATTCTTTTATGCTGCAACCTTCATACGGAAAATGTGAAAGAAACCACTCGGAATTGTCCCTGTTCTCCGCAGGATTGATTGTACATGTACTGTATAAAAGAACTCCGCCCGGTTTAACGTACTCAGCCGCATTGCTTAATATATTCCTCTGGAGATTGACAAGTTCAAGTACCTTTTGCTTTGTAACATGATACTTAATATCATTTTTCTTACCGATAATTCCAAGTCCCGAACACGGAAGATCTGCTATAACTATATCCGCCCACTCTCTTCTGCTCTCATCAGGAACTAATGCGTCCGACACCGAAACTTCAATATTCGACAGTTTGAGACGTTCAATGTTTTCTTTTATTTTGTCCGTTTTACGCTCTGATATGTCTCTTGCATCTATTATTGCATTACCCAAAAGTTTTTGTGCAAAATGAGTACACTTTCCACCCGGTGCTGCACACAAGTCAAGAACATGAAGTGGCTCCTTTTTATTTTCTAACATTTCCTTTGCACCCGAAAGACTGTATAATAACATCGAGCTTTCATCCTGGATGAAGAACTCTCCTTCGGCAAAGCCCGGAAGCCTTTTCACATAATTAACTCCGGTTAATTTAAGAGCATCCTCACAATAACTGCCCTTTGCTACTGTAACATTTGCATCTGCAAGTTTCTTTTCAAGTTCTTGTGCCGTTGTAATACTGTCGTTAACTCTGATAGTTAATTCCGGCGAATATAAGTATGAACTTAATATTTTTTCAGCCTTATCCTCACCAAACCATGATATATATTTCTTAACAATCCACTCAGGCACGGAATACATAACCGAATAGTATTTTATTTTATCCTTATTCTTATCAGGATAAATGATATCTTCCTTATTACGTCCTATATTACGAAGCACTCCGTTAACAAATCCTGCAAGACTGCTCAATCCTCTTTTTCTTACAAGCTTAACAGCCTCGTTACAAGCCGCCTGGTCAGGTACTCCATCCATAAAAAGCATTTGATATATTCCCATACGAAGCACAGTTCTGATTACAGGTTTACATTTTTTTGCTTTGACCTTACTGTAACTATCTATAATGTAATCTAGTTTAATTTGATACTCCGTAACACCTTCAACAAGGCGCGACAAAAACGCCCTATCCGTCTTTGGCAGAAACTGCTTGGCAAATAACTGCTTGTTTAGAGCGTCTTTAACAAATATATTATTCTTTTCAGTTTCAAGCAGCACATCAAGTGCTAACTCTCTTACATTTTCATGATTATTCATTACTTTAATCCATTAGGCAGTCTATCCGAGATTAAGTCCTGTCTCAATCTTATATCCCAGCAAAAATGCCGCCGTATCCATTCTCTTCTTTCCTTCCAACTGCAAATTAAATACTCTAAGTGCGCCATTACCGCATCTTACCGTAAAACTCTTCTTATCAACTGCAATCACCTGACCGTTACTACCATCAACATTAGCTTTTGCAATCATATCAAGTGCAGTTTCTTCTGCAATGACTTCTGCCTGGTATATCTTAAGAAGCTTGTCTGACAAAGCCGTAAATGCACTAGGCCATGGATTAAGTCCTCTGATAAGTCTTTCAAGTTCTTCTGCATCCCTTGAAAAATCAATACTACCCATGTCCTTTGTAAGCATCTTTGCATAGTTTGACTTAGAATCATCCTGCTTAGTTCTTATAGCAACGCCTTTCTCTATCTTATCAAGCGTCTCGACAATAATCTCGCCACCAAGAACTGCCAATCTGTCAAAGAGCGAACCGCCCGTCTCATCAGCATTTATCGTAATAACCTTCTGATCTATAATATCTCCGGTATCAAGTCCCTTATCCATATACATGGTCGTAACACCCGTTTCTTTAAGACCGTCGATAACCGCCCATTGAATGGGTGCAGCACCTCTGTATGCCGGCAACAATGAAGCATGCACATTGATGCATCCATACTTTGGAACATTAAGTATTGATTCGGGAAGAATCTGTCCAAATGCAACTACAACTATCGCATCGGGATTGATCTCCTTAATTACTTTGACAAACTCTTCATCTCTTGCTTTTGCAGGTTGAGCCACCGGCAAATCGTGGGCAAGTGCACACTCCTTAACAGGCGAATACACAAGCTTCTTGCTTCGTCCTTTGCTCTTGTCAGGTTGTGTAACAACAAGACTTATCTCGTGTCCTGCAGCAATTAACGCCTCTAACGTGTTAACCGCAAAATCAGGCGTTCCCATATATACAAGCTTCATAAATTATTCCTCTTCCTCGTCCTCTAACAAATTCTCAACATCTCTTAACGGACTCTCTGCAACATCTTTGTAAAGCACACCGTCTAAATGATCCAACTCATGACAAATCGCTCTTGCAAGAAGTCCCTCCGCTTCAAGAGTCTGCTCTTTCATATCTACATCAAAGTACTTAGCTACAACATGGTAAGGTCTTGTAACCGTAGCAACCTTGCCCGGAATACTAAGACAACCCTCATCACCACATTGTTCTCCGTCTTTTTCAAGGATAACCGGATTAATAAGAATATATGCACTGCTTTCCTCTTCGTCGTAATCTACATCAATTACAACAATTCTCTTAAGGATGCCCACCTGAGGAGCCGCAAGTCCGACACCGTTTGCCTCATACATTGTATCAAGCATATCCTCGATAAGAGTAAGCGTTCTCTCATTGACTTCTTTTACTTCTTTACATTTTTTTCTTAATATGTCATCCCCGTCTACACGGATTTGTCTAAGTGCCATTGATAATTTCTCCTTCATTGTAAAATCATTAACTTGCCTATTATACCATAAAAAATATACTTCTTGCAAACCTAGTACGTTTTAAGTGGATTGAAATCAAAACTAACGAAACATTTTTCAAAATCAGTTTCGTTATCAAGAATACTTTCTACCGTATCCTTAACCATAATAAGTTCATCCAGCGATTTGGACTTAAGATAAATGACCTTCCTGTAATTGTCGTCCATTTTGTAAATGTTGGCCTCACATGGACCGATTACTCTAAGTTCCTTATTATCTTTGCTCTGTTTGTCAATAATTGCTTTAATAAAATCGGAGTATTTTCCCAAGAGTTCTTCATCCTCACACTCCATAAAAATTACAAGCATATTATAAATCGGAGGATAGCAAAGCATTTCCCTATAAGCTTTTTCCTCTTCGAAGAACTCATCATAATCCTGATTTGCAGCCGCCTGTATGCAGTAATCATCAGGTCGGTAGGTCTGAATAACAACCTCTCCGCCTTTATCACTTCTGCCGGCTCTTCCTGCCGCCTGCGTCAACAAATCAAAAGTTTTCTCCGCTGCCATATAATCGTTATCAAATAGCGTTGTATCCGCTGCAATTGCGCCCACCAAAGTTACATTAGGGAAATCATGTCCTTTGACAATCATTTGTGTTCCAACCAGAATGTCCGCCTGTCCGTTTGCAAAGGAATCAACAATTTTTTCGTGCGAGTTCTTTCTCTTGGTAGTATCAGTATCCATACGAATAACTCTCGCATCCGGGAATTCCTTTTTTATTTCACTTTCAACCTTTTGTGTTCCTGTACCAAATCCGGCAATAAACGGTGAATTACATTCGGGACAAACTTTTGGTCTTGCTATCTCGTAGCCGCAATAGTGGCACACAAGTTTTGCATTTACAGTCTTACTGTTATGCTCCTTTAATGAAACGTCACAGTGCGGACACTTAAACACATATCCGCATTGTCTGCACGAAACAAAACCTGCATAACCACGTCTGTTTATAAAGAGCATTGTCTGTTCTTTTTTCTCTAATCTGTCTCTTATAAGTTCTTTTAAATGCCTTGAAAAGATACTGCGATTTCCCTGCTCAAGTTCTTTACGCAAATCTACAACACTTACTTTTGCAAGACTTGCCCCGTCTTTTGCTCTTTCATTAAGCGTTATAAGTTCATATTCCCCATTAATTGCTTTGTAATACGAATCAATAGATGGTGTTGCCGAACCCAACACAACCGATGCATCACACATCGATGCCCTTTTGATTGCAACTTCTCTTGCATGGTACTTAGGTGTTGTATCACTCTTATAGCTTTGTTCATGTTCCTCATCAATAACGATAAGTCCAAGATTGGAAAATGGCGCAAACAAAGCAGAACGTGGTCCTATTACAACGGAAACCTCACCCTTTTTAGCACGTTCAAACTGTTCATAACGCTCCCCTTTTGAGAGTTTTGAGTTCATTATTGCAACCTTATCCCCAAACCGATTTCTAAACCTTGCAACCGTCTGATAAGTTAGTGCAATCTCGGGAATTAAAACAATTGCCTGTTTTCCCATAGCAAGCATTTTCTCAATAATTTCTATATATACAAGTGTCTTACCGCTTCCTGTTATTCCTTTTAGAAGATAAGTTTTGTTATTACCTTGTTCGTAATCATCAACAACTTTTTTTATTGCTCGCTTCTGTTCTTGGTTAGGAACAAATGCTTCCTCTTCAAAAGGTGTTTCAAACTCTTCCTTTTTCGTCCGATTCTTAACCTTTTCCTTAATCGGCATAACAGTCTTTAGAGCATTAATCATTGTCGAGCCGTAATTATCTTTAATAAATGCTGCCAGTTCAATTAACGTACTCTCAATGGCAACATCTTTCTTTTCTATATCATTTATGTATTTTAATTTCTCTTCATCAATCTCCGGCTTATCTGAAAAGCCTATAACATAACCTTTACGTAGATTATTACCACGACCAAAAGGGATAGATACGCTCATTCCGATACGTATCTGTCCCTCTAATTCCTTCGGTATCTTATATTGAAAAGTTCTATCGATTGCCTCGTGTGAGATATCTACTATTATATCCGCAAATCTTTGTGACATCTTCTTCCTCTAATATCTCTCTTATAAGATCTCTTTCATCCATGTGGTACTTTTTGCCTTTGATTTCCTGATAATCCTCATGACCTTTTCCTGCAAGAACAATAACGTCGCCGGGCTTCGCATTCATAATTGCATATCTTATCGCTTCCTTACGGTCAGCAATCTCAACGTACTCGCCTGTAGTCTTGCTAATTCCCGTCTTAATGTCATTAATTATATCCTGAGGTTCTTCATCTCTTGGATTGTCTGAAGTTATAATTGTAAGGTCCGCAAGCTTACCTGAAACCTCGCCCATCTCAAATCTTCTTGTCTTTGATCGATTGCCTCCGCATCCAAAAAGCGATACAAGACGTTTTGGATTATACTGACGCAACGTATTAAGAATACTTTCAAGACTCATAGCATTGTGTGCATAGTCAATCATTAGAGTAAATGAATCCGATATAGGAATCATTTCCACTCTTCCTTTGACGTGAATATCCTTCAAAATCTCAAGTATCTTATCCATGTCGACACCAATCTCTGCCGCAACAGCTATTGCCGAAAGAGAGTTGTGTATAGAAAACTCACCTGGAAGACTTACGCTCACCGCTGCATTGTATTTGCCGACAAGGTCGTAATTAATACCAAGCTCACCGTCACGTTCATAAAGCTGTTGATTCTTTGCCTGATAATTGGCACCATCCTTCATGCCGTATGTAACAACATCACAAGTATGGTCTTTCATTATCTGCTCAACATACTCATCATCAACATTAAATATTCCTGTTTTGCACATTGTAAAGAGTTTGGCTTTCCAACCAAGATACTCTTCAAAACTGCTATGCTCATTAGGTCCTATATGGTCTTCCGAAAGGTTTGTAAATATACCATAATCAAAAGATATACCTGCTACTCTGTCAAGCATAAGTCCCTGCGAAGAAACCTCCATAACAACAGCATCAAGACCCTTATCTACCATTTCCTTCAAATATCTTTGAACAACAATAGATTCCGGAGTTGTATTCTTAGCAGGAGTAACCTTATCTCCGACTATAATTTCTATTGTTCCGATAAGTCCCGTTTTAATGCCTGCAGATTCAAGCATTGATTTAATCATATAAGTAGTTGTTGTCTTACCTTTAGTTCCTGTGATACCAACCACCTTAAGTTTGTCAGAAGGATTGCCGTAAAACGCTGCACTTATTACCCCCATTGCATAACGCGTGCTTGCCACCTTAATAATAGTTACATCACTGTCATTATCTACATCAACATCCTTTTCAACTACCAATACGCTTGCACCGTCATTTGTGGCTGCTTTTGCATAATTGTGACCGTCAAACTTAGCTCCTGATATACAGAAAAAAAGCGTACCTTTCTTAATGTTTCTGGAATCATTTTCAACCTCTAAAACTTCGGTATCCAAGCTTCCTCTTACAAGTTCGTATTCAATATTACCGATAATATCACTTAATCTCATATAGAAATCTCCTACATAAAATACTTGTTTTACTTAAAAATAAGAGCTGCCACCCGGACAGCCCTTATAATCTTATTCTTCCTCGTCGTCTCCAACAATTTTAACCTTGCCGGCATACAATTCCTCAACTGCAGCAGACAAAGGTTTCTTGCCCTCTGCATCTACAAGTGCAGTATCACCTGCAATAATCTGTCTTGCTCTCTTTGCTGTTGCTAACACGATTGAATAGCGGCTCTGAACAACCGGCTGTTCGCCCGGCTCAACCTCACTGTTAACTACTGCCATTAAATCCGTATACGATGGATGAATCATGATATAAACTCCTTTCGAATCTCCGTTAATTCTGATTTCATTATATTAATATGCTCACTATTTCTATCTGACTTGAAACTCTCTGCCGTAATAACCGCATGCAAGTCTTGCACACATTTATCAAGGTCATCATTTACAACCAGATAATCATAATGAACCATATCGTCAGTTTCTTCAAAGGCACGCTTTAATCGTTTGCCAATAACTTTGGCATCCTCTGTACCTCTTCCAAACAAACGGTCTTTAAGGGTTACTGCATTAGGTGCCGTTATAAAGATAAGCACCGCCTCCGGATACTGTTCCTTAATATGCATTGCACCCTGAACCTCTATCTCTAATATTACGTTGTTACCCTTTGCAAGTTCATCTTCAACGAACTGTTTCGGAGTTCCGTAGTAGTTCTCCACGTACTGTGCCCACTCGATAAAGCCGTTATAATCGATAAGCTTCTCAAACTCTTCAACCGTCTTAAAATGATAGTCTACACCATCAACCTCTCCGGGTCTTGGTGCTCTTGTTGTTGCTGATACCGAAAGGCTGTAGCCGTACTCGCTTACAAGTTTCTTAACTGCTGTTCCTTTGCCTACGCCGGAAAAACCTGATACAACAATTAACATTCCTTTTTTATTCATATGTTCACCTTCTATTCAATATTCTGAATCTGTTCTCTAACCTTCTCAATCTCGGTCTTTAAATCAATCGCCTTGTTAGATATATCAAGGCTGTCAGCTTTTGAAAGAATTGTGTTAGCTTCTCTGTTCATCTCCTGTGCAATGAAGTCTAATTTCCTTCCTACATTACCGCCTTCATTAAGAATAGAAATTGTATTCTCTATGTGTGAACGAAGTCTTACAGTCTCCTCATCAACACAAATCTTGTCTGAATAAATAACAACCTCTGTTGCTATACGGTTTTCATCAATTGCACTTCCCTCAAGTAGTTCCTTAACCTTATTCTCAAGTCTGTTCCTATATTCGTCAACAAGTGATGGTGATGTATTCTCAATATAATCAACCATCTCAAGCATACCGTTAAGTTTTGCAATCAAATCCTTCTTAAGAGCCTCGCCCTCTTTCGTACGTGCATCGACAAAGTTCTTAACAGCATCATCAAGCACAACAACGAAATCCTTCCAAAGTGTTTCATCAACTTCGCTCTTCTCCTCAAGCGTTAATACCTCGGGATATCTTGAAAGTATAGCCGAGTTAATATCTGAAGATATCGAGAAATCCTCTCCCATCTGCTTAATATAATTCATATACTCAGTAGCAATTTCCTTGTTATACTTAACTAAAACATTGCTCTTTGTATAATCCTCATAGGTTACAAATATATCAACCTTACCTCGGCCTATATAATCCTTTAAATGATTCCTCATATCAGCCTCAAAAGCATTAAACTTCTTAGGCATTTTAATATTAAGATCACAATATCTGTGATTAACCGACTTCATCTCGACAATAATCTTACGTTCTTTCGTAACACTTTCGCTACGTCCGAAGCCCGTCATACTTTTTATCACGTCAACACCTGCTTTTCTACTAAAATACTGTTGCAACTTAAGCCCTCGACTCAACACAACAATTCAAGATATTATATCAAATCACAAGAGAAAATGCAAGGAATACTAATCCTTAATCTCTTCTATTCCTTTAATGTCAGGAATTGCCACCATTGAATAATTGGTATGGTATATAACATACCCGGGATTTGACTCCGGCGGCTTCTTAAGATTACCTCTTCTCGTATAATCTATCTCCACTTTAGGACTTGTCTTACCCGTCGAATAAAAAGCGGCAAGTTTGGCTGCTTCCTCATATGTATTATCAGGAACGTCTTCTGCCCCTTCAAGTTTAACTATAACATGTGAGCCCGGCATTTCCTTTGCATGAAACCACAAATCCTTTGGTCCGGCAGTCTTAAATGTAAGCCTGTCATTTTGCAGATTATTCTTTCCGACATACATATGAAATCCATCAGATGACACAAAGTGAAGTGGCTTACTCTTTTCCTGCTTGCCGTTTTCCTTCTTGCCTTTCTTTTCTTTGAGAAATCCGGAAAGTTCCATCTCACGTCTAATCTCTGCAATATCAGCCTCAGAGGTTGCAAGTTCAACACTGTTTTGCAACAGCAACAACTGATCTAATGTATCCTTGCTTTCTTTAACCAAAACAAGTGATGCCTCGTATGTTCTTTTCATTTTGTTATATTTATTAAAATACTTATTGGCATTTTCAACTGCAGTTAATAATGGATCAAGTGGAATTGTAATTTCAGTATTATCGTAGTAGTTATTAACTGTAATACTCTTATCACCTTCTTTTACCTCGTGTCCGTATGCTTGTAGCATTTCCCCGTATATTCTGTATTTTTCTCTTTTCTCAACATCCTTTAACTGCTTAGCCTGTATGTCATATTTCTTTGAGGTTCTCTCAATCAAGGCTGACAATACTTTTCTTAAATCCGTTGATTTCTGATGCATTCGGCTGTATGTATCCTTCTCGGCATAAAAATGTGTAAGCACCTCTGATACGTCATTAAACTTGACCACGTTTAAATCCTCATACATATAAAGATGGAAAGATGAAAACGCTACCGGAACACCGTCATTATATACTATACAAGGTTCGTATTCCCCATTACAGACCTTTTCCATCAACGTCGAAAAAACATTCCAAAGCATCTCTTTATTGGAATCCGCAAGACTGTCTGTACTAAAGTTTCCATCAACCTCTGCCTCATAGCATATCTCCTCAGACATCTCCTTAGACATACCGGTAATTGACGTATATATTGCTTTGACAATACTTTCAGGCTTTGAAAGAATATCGCCTAAAAACTCTTCCTTTGTGATATTAAGCGGGTTTTTCTTATCACTTGGTGGCAACACATATTCTCTTCCGGGAAGCACCTCTCGTACCGAGCTTATATTACTTCCAATGCGCTTAACCGAATCGATAATGTTACCTTCATTGTCGGTAAAAATGATATTACTGTACTTACCCATAAGTTCGATAATAAGTTTCTTACGACATACATCACCCATCTCATCAAGGTGTTCAATTTCTATTGAAATAATTCTTTCAAATTCCGGCTGAGTAACTTCTATTATTCTTCCGTTGCCAATGTGCTTTCTAAGCAACATACAAAAGTTAGGTGCTGTCATCGGGTTGTTCTTATTCTCAGAAAGAAAATACACAAGAGGAAGTGTAGCACTGGCATTAAGCATAAGTCTATGTGTACCGCCATTATTCTTAACAACAAGATTAATCTCATCCGTCTCCGGTTGATAAATCTTGTATATTCGGCCACCCTCAAGCCTCTCTTTCATATCCCTGACAATATTGGAAACGACTATACCGTCAAATGCCATCTCACTTACCTCTTTCTTTTATTTATCAGCAAACAGCCGCAAGCTTAATAGCTTGCGGCAGTAATTCGTAATTATTATTGATATATTTCCTCATATCTCTTAGCTGAGCTTGCCCATGAGTAATCCTGTTGCATAGCTCTTACCTGCATATCCTCCCAGTTCTTTCTCTGGTTAAGGAATACATCCTTCGCATAATTGATAGTACGCAAAAGTTCGTTAGGATCATAATTAGCAAACGAGAAACCTGTTCCTGTCTGCTCATATTCGTTATATGGAATAACGGTATCATTTAATCCACCTGTCTCACGAACAATCGGAAGCGAACCATACCTAAGTGCCATAAGCTGAGTAAGTCCACAAGGCTCAAACCTTGAAGGAACAAGTATCGCATCACATCCGCCATACATCTTATGCGACAACTCATCAGAGAAGAAAATGTTAGCTGAAACCTTAGCCGGATGGAAGTTCTGATAATATTTGAACATATCCTCATAATGAGGATCTCCTGTTCCAAGTACTATGAACTGAACTCCGTCCTGACAGATATCATTCATAACCGCATCTACCAAGTCAAGACCTTTCTGGTCTGTAAGTCTTGAAATGATACCGATAACAAACTGATCCTTATCAACCGGAAGTCCAAGTTGTTTTTGAAGTCCTGTTTTGTTAGCCACCTTATTCTTCTTGAAGTTCTTAATATTATATGTTTTGTATAACTTTTTATCCTTCTCAGGATTGTATGTATCGTAATCTATTCCGTTAACAATTCCTATAAGTGACTGATTCCTTGCCTGCAATAAACCGTCTAATCCCTCACCGTAATAAGGAGTCTGTATCTCGTACGCATAAGTATCACTTACTGTTGTGATAAGATCTGCATAGACAAGACCACCCTTAAGCATTGAAGCGTCATGGTTAATCTCTAACTTATCGGCAGTGAAAAGATAATCGGGAAGGCCGGAACAATATCTTACATGTTCAATGTCCCATTTACCCTGGAACTGCAGGTTATGTATTGTCATTATGGAACGAATACCCGTAAAGAACGGATTGCCTGCAAATAATGTCTTAAGATATACAGGAACCATACCTGCCTGCCAGTCATGACAATGAACAATATCAGGTCTGAATCCTACAACAGGAAGTATCGCAAGTGCTGCCTTAGAAAAATAACAGAACTTTTCAATGTCCCATCTTGCATCACTATACGGTGTCTGACCATTGAAGAAATACTCATTGTCTATGAAATATACAGGAACACCTTCGTATTCCATATAGAAAATACCAACATATTGATAATGATTACCTATATCCAATTGAAAATTAGCAAGATACTTCATGTTCTGCTTAAAACGGTTTGGAATACACATGTAGTTAGGAATGATTATTCTTACATCATACTTCTTCTTATCAAAAATCTTAGGAAGTGTACCAACAACATCTGCAAGTCCTCCTGTTTTGATAAACGGAACACACTCTGAAGCTATATAAGCTATCTTCTTCATGATCAACACATCTCCTTGTTTGAACAGTGTAATTATGCGAATAATTATATCATAATACACTTGTTAAAGAAAGATGGTTTATATAGTTTTTTGATTATTTTTTTCTATGCACCAAACCTTTCTTCGTTGTAACCTTTCATTCGATATTCCAGCCTGAACTTATCTGCTATTAGTGCTATAAACTCTGAATTAGTCGGTTTACCTTTTCCCGAGTTTACGTTATAGCCAAACAGTTCTTCTAATACATCCAGTTTTCCCCTGTTCCAAGAAACCTCTATAGCATGACGTATGGCTCTTTCTACGCTGCTTGTTGTCGTATGATATTTTTTTGCAATTGCAGGATAGAGAAATTTTGTAATATAGTTGAGTATGTCAGGATCCTTTATCGCCATAATGATACCCTCTCTTATATACTGATATCCCTTTATATGTGCAGGTATTCCTATCCCTCTTATCATTCTTGTAACATCATTTTCAAGTGCTGAATCAAACAGAAACTGTTTCTGTTCTAACGACATGCCTTCCTGTTTCTTCAAATATTGTTTCTTTTTTGCATAAGCATCCAATATTCTTTCAAGAATTCTTGCAATATATTTAGGACTTTGATTTAACATGAAATAATAATCCGCACCTGCATTGTAAGCTAAATCAATTATCGATGTTGACATAGCCGCGGACAAAACTATTATTTTGGCATTTTTTAGTTCCTGTTGTTTCTTGCAATACTCTATAATAGAAATTCCATCTCCACCTTCAAGACATATATCTGTTATTATCATATCAGGTTTGTTTTCCCTGATATATTCTTTGATTTTTATGTACTCATCATATATTTCTTCGTAATTATATTCGTATTTTTTCATGTATGATTTTATCTGGTTAGTGACATCCCTCCTTTTAGAAGAAACGATTAATATGTTCATTGATTCGTGCATTTTTGCGTCTCCTTATAGTTAGTTAATTAGCACTTTTCATCTTATCCAACCTTATTCTGTCTGCCATTAAGGCAATGAACTCAGAATTGGTCGGCTTTCCCTTATCTGCTTGTATCGTATAACCAAACAAATCGTGGATCATATCAATGTTTCCTCTTTCCCACGCAACCTCAATTGCATGACGTATCGCTCTTTCCACTCTTGTATCTGTAGTACCGTGTTCTTTTGCAATATCCGGATATAACTGCTTTGTGACAGCATTTAATACATCCATATTTTCAACCGCCATTAAAATTGCAGTTCTTAAATACAGATACCCTTTAATGTGAGCAGGCACACCTATTTCGTGAATCATTCGTGTTACAAGCATATTCATATCCTTTTCAAAATTGCCCTGTTTTACAACAATGTCATCCGATTGATTCATTTTAAGTTGTCCGTTTTGTTTATCAAGACAATCTGAGATGCATCTGCCAAGGGCTTCCTCGTTTTGTTCCCATGGCAAATATTTAACATTTCTCTTGTTCTGTAGTACATCTAAAACTTTTGTAAGACTTTTCGAACCGACTAAAATAAAGCTGACCGAGTCAAGCACACTTTCCTTCCTGACGCTTTCTATAATCTCTATACCATCAGTCTGCGGTAAAACAGGATATAGTAAAACAACATCAGGAACCTCCATCTTGATATTTGTAAGTAATAACTCTCCGTTTTCATATGTGCCTATCAACCGACATCCCGCCTGCTTCCTTACGACATCAGTCATTATCCTTTTCATTTTCTCATCATGATTTCCAATCATAACTCGAACCATTCAAAGTTCCTCCTTATTTAGTTGTTACGTCAAATCGACCATTGCTGACTATATCAAACGAAAAACGCAAATAAAATATGACGCATGACAAGATAGCACCACTTATTGGATAAATTATTGTGTTATGTCACAAAATAAAATGTCGAATTTTATTGCTTATACATTTTATCAATGAAGATTGCATACCCTCTTGTAGGATCATTTACAAACACATGAGTAACCGCTCCAATTATCTTTTCATTCTGTATTATCGGTGAACCGCTCATCCCCTGCACAATTCCGCCTGTAAGCGTTATCAACCTTTTGTCGGTCACCTTTATTTCCATCTCTTTATCTCCGTTTTTATTTTTGTGAATGTTAACAATTTGTATATCATACAGTGTTTTTTCACCACTTACAAAGGTCTGGATTTGTGCATTCCCCTCTGTAACTTCAGACTCATCTGCAACCTCTAACGACTCCTCATCACTAATACTTTGAAGAAAATCATCCGTAACGCTTCCGTATATTCCATATAGTTTGTTTTCCTCAATGCTTCCTACAACATTGTCATCATCATACGTTATCATTCCTTCTATCTCCCCGGGTGTTCCGCTAATCCCCTTCTCTACACCGTAAATGTCGGCAAGATATAATTTTCCTCCCGACACCTTCATAAGTTTGCCCGTGTCAGAATCCGTAATACTGTGGCCAAGTGCTCCAAACTTTCCGTTTTCGACATAAGTAACCGTGCCAAGGCCCTGCAAATCATCACGCACCCATATACCGATTTTATACATATTAACACCCGTTTCGACAGGCGAAACAACTACATTTATTTTTTTACCGTTTCTGTCTACCGAAAAATCAAGGTCCTTTCCATCGCACTTTGTTATTTCATTAATCAATTGTTTCTTTGTGCTGATTTTCTCACTATTTAGTGCAGTTATATAATCGCCCTTTATCAATTTGTTTTTGGCAGGACTTGTCGTATTTCCATAAAGGTCTGTGACATCACATGTATCTATTACGAGTATTCCTTTCGTATTTACATATATTCCGACAGTTTTTCCTACCGGCGTCAAGCGTTTTCCAACATTTCCCGATACAGGCTTGAGTAAATGTTCCCTCTTTTCTTTTTCATATCCAAGTCCTGCAACAATAAAAATGAACAATATATTTGCCATTAGTATAAAACGTAAAATCATTCTGTATTTGTACAATCTACTCATAATACCACTCCTTTTTTTGCAAACAAAAAAGACCCATACCAATCTGTGATTAGTATGAGTCATATTTTCATTTCTCAATCAGTTAACCTTTGCCTTACTTGCCAATTCTTTCATTTCTTTTGCTGAAGAAATAACTGTATCGGTAATCTCTGCACCTCCAAGTAGTCTTGCAAGTTCTGTAATTTCCTTGTCCTTGTCAAGTTTTTGGATACTCGTGATTGTTTTGTTATCTATAACATTTTTCTCAATCATATAATGGTGATCCGCCATTGCTGCTATTTGAGGAAGATGTGTAATACAGATAACCTGATGATTCCTGCTTATGTAATTAATCTTTTCGGCAACCATCTGTGCGGTTCGTCCGCTAATTCCCGTATCAATCTCATCAAACACAAGTGTTGATACTCTGTCAACAGAAGCAAGACACGCCTTCATCGCAAGCATAATTCTTGAAAGTTCACCACCGGAAGCAACCTCATTAAGCGGTTTCATTTCCTCACCTACATTGGTAGAAATGATAAAATAAGCGATATCTTTTCCTTCTTCCGTATAACCTTCGCACTCTTCAAAACACATATCAAATCTTACATCAAGGAAATTAAGGTCAGTAAGTGATTGTTTGATTTTATCACTAAGAAGTGCTGCCGTTTCTTTTCGACATTTTGTAAGACTGTCACACAACTTATCAAGTTTGTCAGAAACAACATTTAACTTAGTTTTAAGTTCTTCTAAATACTGTTCCTGATTGCTTATTCTGTCGTAGCTTTGTGTCAGATCATTATAATAACTGTTAATATTGGAAATAGTTTTACCATATTTTGCCTTTAAATGATTGATAAGATTTAGTCGATTCTCAAGAATAGTAAACTCTTCTTCCGAAAAACTGTTGTCCTCTATATACTCTCTTGAACTTCTTACCGTCTCACTTACAAGATCTGAGGCAGTCTGTAACGTATCTGCAATAGACTGAAGTTTCTCATCGAAAGAAGCAACTGATGTAAGTTCTCTTATGGCACGATCTAATGAGTCAGTCACATTACCACTTAAATTATTGTTGGCAATACTTAAACTCTCTGTGATATTCTTACCATGCAAAGCCTTCTCGTATTGTCTTTCTAACTCCTCATCTTCGCCTTCTTTAAGTTTGGCACTTTCAATCTCATTTTTTTCAAAAAGCAATAAATCAAGTTTCCGCTTTTTTTCTTCCTCATCCATATTATTTGCATCAAGTTCTTTTTTTATAGAAGAATATTCTTCATAAATTTCTTTAACTTGTTGCTTAATTGGCTCTATCGTGTTTTTGCCGTATCTGTCTAATAATTTGATGTGTTGTTTTTTGTCGAGAAGTGACTGATTTTCGTGCTGTGCATGAAGATCAATAAGAAGTGCTGAAATCTGCCTTAATTTTGAAACGGTAATCGTCATACCGTTTGCCTTGCATATACTTCTTCCGTCATTAATCGTCCTTGAAATAATTATCTCACCGTCTTCAATATCGGGTATTTCAAGTTCTTTTAACGAAGCTTGTACGTCTTCATCATCAATAGAAAACAAAAGTTCAACAAGACCATAATCTGCGTCGGCTCTTACAAAGTCCTTCGGTGCTTTTCCACCGAGTGCTATCATAACCGAGTCTATAAGAATTGATTTACCGGCACCTGTTTCACCTGTCAAGATATTAAGATTGTCCGCAAACGGAATATCAATCTCATCTATAAGTGCCATATTCTTTATGTGTATATTAATAAGCATCTTGTACCTCCGGCCTTATTTATCTAAGGCTAATGAATTAATTCCGGAAATGATTTCTTTACAAAAATCTACATTTCTTGCCGCGGCAAAGATTGTATCATCACCTGCTATACAGCCCATAAGCCCGGGGATTTCCATATTATCAAGGGCAGCGGCAACGGCCATGGCCATACCTGAAACAGTACGAATAACTATAAGATTGTCAGTATAGTCCATGTTAAGAATTCCTGCACTTAATACCTGCTTGTACTTCTGTTCTACTGCGGTATCGAACTTCTTAAGCATTGCATACTTCTGTCTTCCCGAATCACCCTGTATCTTGGTAAGTTTCATCTCTCTTATATCACGCGAAATGGTAGCCTGCGTGATTGAAAAACCGGCCTTGGATAATTCAGCAAGTAATTCATCCTGTGTTTCAATGTCTTTACTTTCTATTATTTCTTTAATTTTATTCTGTCTCTTCTCTTTCATAATTCACCTGTTTATTCGCTATTTTGTTACGAAGCACCTCATAAAAACTCGGATCAAAAAGTTTTATCATGCGTGTACTTTCCGATGCCTTACCAATAACTACCTTATCTCCCGGAGAAAGTTTCATTCCGGGCTGACCGTCATAACTGATAAGTGCTTCATCCTCCTGTGCTTTGCGCATTTTTAAGATTTCTATTTCTATCTCATCCTCACTTGTAAGAACTATGCTCTTTGAAGTCAACGAATGAGGTGAAATCGGTGTTATTATTATATTATGTGCTTTGGGCGACACAATCGGACCTCCTGCGGAAAGGTTGTATCCTGTAGAACCAGTCGGTGAAGCAACGATTACTCCGTCTGCTTCATAGTTTTCTAACAGTTTACCACCCACAGATACTTTAAGTCCAATAACTCTGGAAAATCCCGCTCTAGTAATTACGATGTCATTTAACGAAATATCCGTAAGTGCCGGTGATTTTGAACCTGCCTTGTACACACAACCCTTAATATTCATTCTTTCTTCTACAGAATAATCATCAGCCATAAGACGTTTGACAACCGGCTTAATCTGTTCCGGTTCAACCTCGGTTAAAAATCCCATTGTGCCAAGATTAACTCCGACAATCGGAATATTATATTGTCTTAAATCTCTGTTGACCTTAAGAATTGTTCCGTCTCCGCCAAGCGCAATGATACAATCATATGATTCGGCATCATTTACCGAATAAGAAACGTCCTTGGATAAACCATCATTATCCTTCGCTCCGACAATCCGCATACTTGTTCCGCCAAGCTTGTCTATATACTCTTCAAGCTTTTTGGTAAGTATCAAATTGTTGTCCTTTGTGTAGTTGGTGGCAATCAAAAACCTTTTCATATATGCACCTTCCCTAGCTTAAATCACTGTGTGACTTTGCTACAATATCATCTACGTCACAATTACCGGTTGTCTCCAATTCGATCTTACTTAAATGTAGCAAATACTCTATGTTGCCTTCCGGTCCCTTAATCGGCGAGTAATCAAGATTACACACAAAGAACCCAATGCTTTTGGCGTAATCAACAACCATGTGAATTACTTCCTTATGCACATTGATATCTCTGACAACGCCCTTCTTTCCAACCTTCTCACGACCAGCTTCAAATTGTGGCTTGATAAGGCACACAATCTGACCATCATCTGTCAGTAATTCTTTGACAGGTCCAAGTACCTTAGTCAATGAAATAAATGATACATCAATAGAGGCAAAATCAATCTTGTCCTCGACCATGTCAGGAGTTACATATCGTATATTGGTTTTCTCCATACAAACAACACGCTCATCCTGTCTTAATTTCCAATCTAACTGTCCATGGCCGACATCAACAGCATATACTTTGACCGCTCCGTTTTGAAGCATGCAATCGGTAAATCCCCCTGTTGACGAACCAACATCCATACATGTTTTGCCCGAAAGCGTCACATCAAAATTAGCCATGGCTTTCTCAAGTTTTAATCCGCCTCTGCTTACATACTTAAGAGTAGAACCCTTAATCTCTATCGGTATCTCGCTGTCAAACGAAGCGCCTGCCTTATCCTCGCGTTGTCCGTCAACATAGACTATTCCCGACATAATTATTGCCTTTGCCTTCTCTCTTGAAGTTGCAAGTCCTCTATTAACAAGTAATACATCCAAACGTTCTTTCATTACCGTTCCTCATTATAAATATTCACAAATTACTGAAAGCACCGACTCATAATCGATACCAAGCATTTCTCTTAACTGTGTAACCGAACCATGTTCAACAAAGGTATCATTTATTGCAATGTTCCTTACTGTGATATTCGGATACTCTTTGCTCTTTTGCATGTAGTACGATGAAACCATCTGTCCAAAACCACCCTGATATACATGCTCCTCAAGGGTAATTACAACATCATGATCCTTTGCAAGTTCGTCTAACATCTCTGTATCAAGAGGCTTGATAAACCTTGCATTTACAAAGGTTATCTCTTTGCCGTCTTCTAAAAGTTTCTCATATACTTTGCATGCTTCCTCAACCATATTGCCAACCGCAATAAGTGCTATCTTCTTGCCCTTTGCGATTATCTCACTCTTACCAAGCTCAATCGGTGCAAGGTTGTCCTTAAGACCATAAAACGCATCTCCCTTGCTGTATTTTATCGCAATAGGTCCGTCAAACTCCATAGCATACTCAAGCGATTTGGTAAGTTCATACCTGTTCTTAGGGGCAATTACCGTCATCCCCGGAATACTGCAAAGATACGCTGTATCAAATATACCCTGATGTGTCGAGCCGTCCTCACCGACAAGTCCCGAACGGTCTATCGCAAAAACAACATGTTGCTTCTGCAAACAAACATCATGAAGTATCTGATCATAAGCACGCTGCAAAAATGACGAATACACAGCAACAACAGGAATCATACCCTCTTTTGCAAGACCTGCCGCAAATGTCACTGCATGCTGCTCCGCAATACCTACATCAAAAAATCTTTTTGGATACACATTGGAAAACTTATCAAGTCCCGTACCTGAAGCCATCGCCGCAGTTATGGCGATAAGGTTAGGATACTCTTCGCCAAGTGCAAGCATCTTCCTTCCAAAAACTCCGGTGTTAGTCATCTTTGTCTGTTTCTCAATAACCTTGCCTGTCTTAATATCAAAAGGCTTAACTCCATGGAAATATTTAGGGTGTTTCTCGGCATAACGATAGCCTTTGCCCTTGACCGTTTTGACATGTACAACAACAGGTCTTTTAAGTTTTAATGCCGCAATAAATGTATCAACCAATGAATCTACATCATGTCCATCTATCGGACCGATATAAGTTATTCCCAAATCCTCAAAAAACATTCCGGGAACAAGAAGTCCCTTAATACTGTCCTTACCTCTTTTGACAAGTTTTGCAATCGGCTCACCGACACCCGGAATGTTAAGAAGTCCCTTCTCGACACCTGACTTAACATCATTATAAGTCTGACCGACACGAATCTTGTTAAGGTAATTAGACATACCACCGACATTCTCATCAATGGACATTTCGTTATCATTAAGGACAATCATACAACTGCTCTTAAGTCTTCCAAGATTGTTAAGTGCCTCATAAGTAAGTCCGCCTGTAAATGAACCATCACCGATAACTGCAACAATAGCCTTCTTTTCACCTTTAAGTTCACTTGCTTTGGCCATTCCTATCGCAGCGGATATTGAAGTAGAACTATGTCCTGTATCAAATACATCGGTATCACTCTCTGCCTGTTTGGGAAATCCGCTCATACCGCCAAACTGTCTAAGAGTTTCAAAGCCTTCACGTCTTCCCGTAAGAAGTTTGTGCGTATAACACTGATGTCCAACATCCCAGATAATCTTGTCATTTGGCAGATTAAGAACAAGATGAAGAGCCATTGTAAGCTCTACGCAACCAAGATTAGAAGCTAAATGACCTCCTGTCTTTGAAACATTTTCAATCAAAAAACTTCTGATTTCTCCGGCAAGTTCCCCCCAACAGGAAGAATCGAATTGTTTTATATCATTTGGTTCATGGATATTATCTAAAAGTCCCATATAATAGTCCTCATATGTTTATTAATTGGTTCGATGAATTAAGTATTTCACAAGTTCAATAACAAATCCGGCTTCTGACTGTACTTTCTTGATATCATCAAGCGCAAGATTGGAAAGTCTTTCCACTTCCGCAGTTGATTGCTCCATACCGTGAATAGTCACGTATGTCACCTTGCCGCTCTCCTCATCAGAATGAATCGGCTTGCCCAACTCCTCAAAGGTTGCGGTTTCATCGAGTATATCGTCCTGAATCTGAAATGCCATTCCAATATTATAAGCTGCATTTCTAATCACATCAACTTCGTCATCGTTAGCACCTGCAAGAATTGCACCTATCGTCATAGAAGCCTCGATAAGTGCTCCCGTCTTATTCTCATAAATATAAAAAAGCTGTTCCTTGCTAAGTCTTTGTCCTGTCATCTCCACATCAACGGTCTGACCGCCAATCATTCCATGTACACCAGGCTTACTTGCAAGTATGGAAAGTGCTTTTTCAATTCTTTTTCTCATGAGAAGTTCATGCGCAACGCCTTCATTATCCTCGCCCTCTGCAACCATATCAAATGCCTTTGTTGCAGTTTCGTATGCATAATTAAGAAGTCCGTCTCCCGCAAGAATTGCCATCGCTTCACCATATACAACATGTGCGGTTTTTCTTCCGCGTCTGTAATCGTCATTATCAAGCGCCGGCAAGTCATCATGAATAAGCGAGTATGTATGAATCATTTCTATTGCTGCCATAAACGGTTCAACAATCTTATCGTTGCCGCCAAACAGCTTATACACTTCACTCATAAGAATAGGTCTTATACGCTTACCACCGGCAAAAACGGTATAGTCCATAGCAGAAAGCACCGTCTTTTCAAAGCCTTCAACCTTAGGCATATACGTCCTCAAAACACTGTCCGTATATTCAATTTTCTCTTTTAATTCTTCACTAAAAGCCAATTACTGCTCCTCCTCATCAGAAAGCGTATCGCCGATTACTATCATTTCTTTTTCAATTCCTGACAATTCTTCCTTACATTTAACTATAAGTTTAGCACCCTTGCCATACAAATCAATTGAATCCTTAAGCGGCAATTCATCATGGTCAAGTTTGTTAATAATATCTTCTATTTCTGCAAAAGCAGCTTCTAACTTAAACTCTTCTTTGTTATCTGTACTCATTAAGCTAATTATCCTTTCCTTCGATTCTTACGACACTTCCATGTATTGTACCGTCACAAACCGTTACTGACAAATCATCGCCTTCCTTAACATTTTTAACGCTTGTAAGAGGTCTGCCGTCATGTTCGATATAACCGTAACCACCCGTAAGTCTTGCCGTAGGCGATAATCCGTTAAGTCTTGTAAGCAATACTTCGTATAAATGATACCGCTTATCATAAACATTTTTCATAAGCTGATTAAGCTTTGCTTCTAACTGCTTAATCTTCATACATTGATTGTTATATTTTACAACCGGCGAAGCGGCTTCTAACCTTGAACTTAACAATCTGTATCGGCTCTCTGCCATATTAACTTTGCCGGTAATTTTTTGCTTAAGTGTTCTTTCATATTGAGCAAGCGTACGCTTCTTCTCCATTATATCAGGAATTGCAAGCTCACACGCAGCGCTTGGTGTCGGTGCTCTAAGATCCGCCGCATAATCCGCAAGTGTATTGTCTATTTCATGCCCTGTACCCGATATTATAGGTGTGTTAGCATCATATATTGCCCTTGCAACAATTTCCTCGTTAAACGGCCATAAATCCTCAATAGAGCCACCACCACGTCCGATGATAATGGTATCCATTCCCATCGTATCTAACTTCTTGATACCTCTTACAATTGTAGCTGCCGCTCCCTCTCCTTGAACCTTAGCAGGATAGAGATATAACTGGACATACGGATTCCTACGCTTTGCAATATTACAAATATCCTCTATTGCAGCACCTGTCGGTGACGTAACGATTCCGACTTTCTTAGGAAAAGCCGGAATCGGTTTCTTATGCTCGTGATCAAAAAGACCCTCCTCATACAAGCGCTGTTTTAATTTCTCATATTCAAAGTATAATATCCCCTGTCCGTCTAATGTTATCTTTCTGGCATAAAGCTGGTATTTGCCGTCTCTTTTAAAAAGAGAAACATATCCGGAAATAATTACACTTTGTCCATCTTCAGGAACAAAATCAAGTCCTGTTTTTCTGGAGGAAGCATACATCATACCCGGCATGGAACATTCTTCGTCCTTGATTGTAAAATATATATGTCCCGAAGAATGAAGAATTACTCTCGAAAGTTCTCCCTTTATGGAAACGTTACTTAAAAAGAAATCATTAGAAAGCATGTTGGATACATATTCATTTATCCTTGATACTGTATAAACTTCTGCCATATTACTCCACGCTTTTTACAATTTTCCCCAAAACCGCATTAACAAAACCTTTGGCATCTTCATCACAATAAGCCTTAGAAAGTTCTACGGCTTCGTTAATTGCAACACTGTTGGGAACTTCCTCTTCAAACATAATCTCATAAGTTGCAATTCTCATTATCGTAAGTTCTGCCTTACCGATACGGTCTATAGTCCAACCTTCGCAACACTCTGTAATCTTATCATCAATGTCTTTAAGTTTGTCCATTATCGCATGAGTTTTGTCATTGACATAGTTGATATTCTTATCACTCTTGCCCGATAATTCATCTAATGAATAGGCAATCTGCTCCTCCATCTCTTCTCTTGTGTTAAATGACAAGCGAAACATTATCTTAAATATCTCTTCTCTTATCTCACTACGTAGCATATTAATTCCCTTCTTTCCCATTATATTGGGAAAGCTGCCCCAACCCATATGTTTTGGGGCAGCCTTTTTATCTTGTTATTGATTACTATTTTGCAGGCTTTTCTTCTTTCTCAAAAACAACACCGGCAATTCTTACTTTGACTGAAGAAACATTAAGCCCTGTCATTGTCTCAAGTGCCTGCTTAACTTTCTCCTGCACAACCTTTGATACATCTAAAACACTATATCCGTATTTTAATTCCAAAGAAAGATCAACTTTCACGTCTTCCGGTGAAACTTCAACCTTAACTCCTTTGGAAAGGTTTTTCATTCCAAGTTTGCTAACCAATTCGTTGGTAATATTACCATACATCTTAGCAACGCCATCTACTTCTGTTGCGGCAAGACCTGCAATAATGGCTATTACATCATCCGCAATCTGAATATCTCCAAGTGCTCCTGACTCTTTATAACTGTAATCACTCTTAACTGTATCTGCTGCCATAATACTCCTCCTTCGACATGCAAAACAAATATTTTGCATCCTGCCTAATCATTTAATCATACGTAGTATAGTATATCAAACATCTACTATGTTTTGCAATCCTTTTGGCAATATTTTTTAATCAGGCTGGATTGTGGTAATTACAATCTTATTAAGTTCATATCCTGTATTTCTCGTTATTATATCTTCTATCTGGGTACGTTGTTTATCGGTAATCTCGGTTATAGGAACAGATACATCTACGCTTTCATCGGAAATATTAACAACTGCATCCGCAAATCCCTTTGCCGCAAGTTGATTTTCAGCAGCTGTTTCTTTTTCCATTCTTTCTGTCATCGATAACATTTTTGCAACCGCATCCTTCTTTGCATCCTCGGACAGAGACTCATTGTTGATTATTTCGAGTAACATTTCCTTTGCCTTTGAACGAGTCTGTTCTCTGTTAAGCTTTGCCTGCGAAAGTGTTACGGAACCGCTTGTAAGTACCGCTTCTCCAACCGTATCAGAGTCAATCGGATCACCGTTTTCATCAAGACTTGCTTCTGCCATATCTGTATTTTGTGCCGCGTCTTCAGCTTCTTCAACAGTGCCGGGATCCTCCAGCGAAGTATCCTCATATGTATCGCCAACCGCAAGTTCATCAGGATTTGCCGAGTCTGTAACAGAAGCACTCACCGTTGAATC
Source organism: Lachnospiraceae bacterium (assembly GCA_015057325.1). GTDB lineage: Bacteria > Bacillota > Clostridia > Lachnospirales > Lachnospiraceae > CAG-590. Next base: position 43,091 of record SVEQ01000016.1, read on the forward strand.
GTCCGAATTACCGCTTGCTCCTTCACTTTCCATATTCTCTACCGAAGTGTTTAACACCTGTTTATCGCTCGTAAAATTAAGATATCCGGCAACAGCAATCATTATTGCCAACGCAGTGATAATAACTTGATTTTTCTTCCAGATTTTTTTCATTATATACTTCCTTTCATGATTTATTAATTAGAGCCGTTTTTCAATTTACCCACCACTATTTTGTGTGCGTCAATTGAAAACAGCGCGCTTACCGCTTCCTTAATTTTGAGTGCCACTGCCTCATTATTTCCTCCCTCACAAAGCACCACCACGCCCTCAATATCAGGATAACTTTCCTTAACAACAATAGGCCCGGTATTACCATCCTGCTCGATCAAAACCGTCTGTTGCTCACTTTTTACACTCTCCTTTTTTACTTCCTTTCCATCCTCCTTGCCTGTCTCGGACTGACTCTCATAGGGAAGATTCTTGTCTAATATCTTTTGACCGTCATCCTTTAATGTAATCATCACAAATACTCTTCCCGCTCCGTCCATTCCGCCTATGGTTTGTTCTAATTTATTCTCCAAATATGAAAGATATGCATTATTTACATCTTTTTTTGCTTCGGGCTTTGAATCGATCACAAGTTCATTCTTGCCCTGCGTCTTATTCTGAAGTTTCTTCTTACTATCCGATATGGGCGCAGCAACAAGCAATAAAAAAATTCCAAGAAGAAAGCATATAACCACTCTCTCCTTTTTCTCTCTATCCAGCTTGCCGACATTTATAAATGATTCCCAAACGCTTTTCTTGTCTTTATTCATAAACTATATCCACTTCCCTGCCAAACGAATTATAAAGATATGTTTCCAATTCTTCTAATGCATATATTTCCCCATCAAAAGATATTTCTATTCTGTATACTGTTCCATTTTCATCCGCACGTACATTAAGGCTTTTCACTTTAAAGCCTGCTTGCCTTAAAATGCTTTCCAACTGTATCTTAATTGACTCCTCATAAAGCCTACACCCACCCTCGGTCAAACTGCCACCGCTTTGCTCGATAGTTAAATAGTTCTTTATGTAGTCAACATACGTCTTTTCATCAATATCAAGAATAGTCATTACCGGGTTAAGCATAACCAGAATAAACAACAGTCCCACCACAAGACTTATGTGCTTCTCATAGCTTTTATTAGGGGCTAACAGCAATAAAGTCGATGAAAAGACAGCAAATAACAATCCGCTTCTAATCCATGAAAATACCTGTTCCATCATGCCTCCTATCCGGAATACAGTTTGACATTTGTCGTCATTATAATAATTGCAATCGTAAGAATACACATCGCAAGCGAGGTAGCAACCGTTTTAAGCATCACTTCAGTCCCACTGCAAGCCCCTTCAAGCCCACTTGTAATACGCGCATCGCTAATCGGTTGTGTAACAACAAGAATAAGTTTGTAACTGATGTAAAAAGCAAGTATTTTAAGTAACGGCACCGCACCCATAACAATCAACACAAGCACTATCGTTACACCGACACAATTCTTGATAAGCACGCCCGCACCAATAATAATATTGCCAACTCCGGAAAGGGCACTACCACCGGGAAGAATCGATATTCCCTTCATCAACACATTGTATCTTACATTCTCGCACACAGGGACTATCATGCCCTTTACAACATTTAATCCGACAATAAATGATACCGATATTTTAAGCAGCCATTCTATGCATTGTTTTATAAGTTCAGACAACTTGGAAAATCTGTCCTTTTTGTTAATCTGATTAAGCAGGACAATCAGAAAATAAATTCTAACTCCGGGTAAAATTAATGTAAGAATTAGTTTTTCCATAACGGATAACATGTATATAAATAAAGCATTTACCATATGCGTGGTTGTTATTCCGCTGCAAAACATAAGAGACATTGAAAAGGCCGGCAGCATACACTCCATAATCTCTCTTATAAAACAAATAGTATCCTCCGCTACGTCATATATAAGAAAAAAAGATTTTATAAGTATTGCCGAAGCCATAAGATAGGTTATGTAAAAGCCCTGTTCTCCCACAAAACTTGATTTCAAGATCGACGAATAATTATTAAATATCGCAGCAATAACAATGAGAATTATAAGCCTTCCCATTAGTTCCCGGTTACTTAACAATTCTCTTGTTATACCATGACAGAAATCTTCAATAGCACTTTTGACTGCACCGTTGACGTCGCCTTGCAAAAGCAGATGATACACCTTATCAAACGACACCTTACTATCCATCCCATGCTCATTTGCTATATCCTCTAATTGTCTATTGGCATCATCAAAGTCAACTTCGTTACCCAAGAGTTCATCATAGCTATCTACATAATCAATCTCCTGCGCCTTGCAAACACATTTATTGGATATCAAGATTAACAAAGCAAAAAACAAAGCAATTCTCTTCATACAAGACTCCTATATAATATTTGTTATAGTATCAACTATCGCAAAAAGAACAGGCATACTTATAATCATCATTGTTATTTTACCGGATATTTCCACCTGTCCTGCAACCGCCAAAAAACCGGCTTCCTTGCAAATATTAGATGTAAACTCGCATATATACGAAATACCGACTACTTTAATCAATATTGAAAGATACCCCGATTGAAGACCAATTCCATCCATTACGTTATTAAGAAAATCGACCACTACACTTAAGCGGTCAAGAATGTATGTAAAAACAAGAATGCTTACAGCTATCGAAAAATACAGACTAAGCGGGCTTGATATCCCTTTTAAGTTAATTGCCAATATCACTCCAACAAAAACAGCAATTATAAGTTTTAAGAATACCATAGACTCCCTCCTACAGACCAAACAGTTCCTGCATTGTGGCAAACAAATCCACCATATAAGGAAGAATCCATGTCAACACAACAATAATGCCTGCCATAGTCACAAAAAAGGCCTGATCATCTCTGCCGGCATGCTTTAATATCTGATTTAGCAGCGCAATAACCACACCCAAAGCGGCTATTTTAATTATCATTTCAACAGACATAGCAACACTCCCTTAAAACAATACTATAAGCGTCATCAGCCCCACAAACGCGCACAAGGTAATGATGACTTTCTTCTTCTGACTATGTTCAAGATAAAGTTGTTTCCTTTTTTCCTCCACTTGAATAAGAAAATAGTCAATGGCTTTTTCCTGCACTTCTCTATCCATACAGCCCAGCTTGTCCTTAAGTTCAAAAAGCCCCTCGATATCCGCAATCGTTAACAAAGAATTATCTATTAGACTTCTTGTACACCTGTCCCATATGTCTCCAAACGTCTCTTCAGGCTCCTTACTCATACTCTCGTACATCTCATAAAACCATTTATCAAACGGAAAGTCTGTCATTTTAGATAAATGCAAAAAACACTCCGGCAAAGTATCGTTTAGATAGTAAAGTTCACTTTTTAACTTAAGCATAATATTATAAAGGCTTTTCATCTGTTCAAGTTCCTTTGTCAATCCCCGATTAATTTCATACGCAAGATATAAACTTGCCGCAAGAATCAAAACCGCACCTATAACTTTAACAACTATTTCCAAAGCACATTTCCCATTTCATCAAATACACTTTCAATATTACCGGGACCATTATCCTTTGAAAGCACAATAAAACGTCTAAACATTTTCTCCTCGACGAGTTTTCTAAGAACCGGCTTATTCTTAATATCCTCAACCGAGTTGCCATGCACAGTTGCAATCATCCTGCATCCGCAATTCATGACATAAGCAATGGCATCTATATCTTCTCTTTTGCCTATCTCATCAACCGCAATAACTACAGGCGACATGCTTCTAATAAGCATTAGCATTCCTTCTGCCTTTGGGCAGCAGTCAAGCACGTCCGTTCTTATTCCGATATCATTTTGCGGAACCCCCATATAAGAAGCACCAAGTTCTGAGCGTTCATCAACAACACCAACATTTACTCCCTGTCGATTCTCGTCACCATCAGATAACAAGCGAACAACATCTCGAAGCAATGTGGTCTTTCCGCATCCCGGTGGTGAAATTATCAAAGTATGATAAATGCTCCCATTCTCGCAAATGAACGGAAGAACTTTGGTGCCGCAGCCTTTCTTTTCATGAGACATTCTTATATTGATAAAGGATATGTGTTTAATACTTTTAACAACACCATTTTCCATTATTACCTTGCCGGCAAGTCCAACTCTATGGCCTCCTTTGACCGTAATAAAACCCTGTTTGATTTCGTCTTCATAGGCATACAAAGAGTAATTGCTTATATACTCCATAGTTTCCTTAATGTCTCTTGCCTTTATTATGTATGCCTCTGACTTGTCATCAACAAGTATTCCGTTTCCCGACACAAAATGTTCCCGTCCATCAATAACAACAATAAACGGCTCATCAATTCTTATTCGAAGTTCTGATAGTTTGTCATAGTCTATCGAAAGCCTTGACACAATCTCACGAAGTTTTGCTGACAAGATTCTAAGTATTTCCTGTTTCCGGCCCATAACCCGCCCCCCTTAAAACTTTAGCTCATATTTTAATATATGATTAAATCTTCTAATTATACCTATCAAAAATATTTCCTTACACGCAAAAAAACAGGGAGAACATATTATGTTCTCCCTGTTGGGTATACATTTTAAATATGCAATTATGCTCTTGAAAGATACTCGCCTGTTCTTGTATCGATAGAAATCTTATCACCCTGGTTAACGAAGAGAGGTACATTAAGTGTAGCACCTGTCTCAACTGTACAAGGCTTTGTTGCACCTGTTGCAGTGTTACCCTTAACGCCAGGCTCACACTCGGTAACCTCAAGTACAACTGTAATTTCAGGCTCGATAGCAAATACGTTACCTGCATGAGAAACAACCTTAACATTCTCGTTCTCTTTAACGAACTTAAGTGAATCTCCTACAACGTCCTTACCAAGGGCGATCTGATCATATGTCTCATTGTCCATGAAATAGTACAAATCACCATCTTCATATAAATACTGCATGTTCTTACGGTCGATATGAGCTGTCTCGCACTTCTCTGTAGGACGGAAAGTCTTCTCTACAACACCACCGTTAACGATGTTCTTTAACTTTGTACGAACGAAAGCTGCTCCCTTACCAGGTTTAACATGCTGAAACTCAATAATCTGATAGATATTTCCTTCAAACTCGATTGTTACACCATTTCTAAAATCTCCTGCCGAAATAGTAGCCATTGATTAATCCTCCTTAAATAGATAAACTCACATATCGCCATTATACATGATGAGTTTTCATTTTTCAACAAAAATTTTATGCCATCTCATCTCTTATCTGTTTGACGACTTCTGCTTCTTTACCTGCCCCTTCCGTATAGTTGGTTGCAACAACTATAAGTGTAACATCAAGTTCTAGCGCTGCCTCCATTTTCTCAATGAATCCGGTGGAAATACCATAATCCTTTGTCACAAGATATTTGATGTCAAAATCCTTAATCATCGCACAGTTCATATTCTTACTAAAAGGTCCGTACATCCCGATAAGATGCCTTCCCTTAATTCCGATATCCTCACACGCACTTATAATATCACTGTTTGACATTACTCTTGAATATATTCTTTCCTCAAAGTTATCCAACTTAGCATACTCGTATATCTCGAGCGCACCCGTAGTCGTTAAAACATTCCCCTCTGTATCCTTAAGATAATCAACAGCATCCTTGATACTTTCTACAATAATAATCTTCTCTCCGGTGTTATTCTTAGAAAGCTCCCCTATTACTGAAAGTTCTCCTCTTGTTGTAAGCTCCTCAATCTTTGCAAGCTCTCCCTTAACCGCCAACTCTCCTTTGACAGAAAGTCCCGTTCGTGGAATCGCAACAACTCCCTGATTCTGTACTATAAGTTCCTTCTTGTCCATTATCCAAAAACCTCCGAATTACTTATGCATTTAGAATCTAATCGTAAGCTTCTTAACCGCGGCAGCAATTGATATACCGTTGCTTTCCTGAGTCTTAATAATCAACTTACCACCGTGACTTCCTCTAAGCGCACATCTTTCACTCGCATTGTCAACATTAAAATTAGCTCCAACCGTATCTGTATCAGAAAATGTTCCGGCAAGTTCTAACAACGTCTCATCCGAATACGTCTGATACTTAACTCCAAGTGATTCCGCAACCTCTGCAATACCCGGTTCCTCATCAAGAGCATGCAACGAGCATATTCTTCCAAGTCTTGAAACCGGTAAATGATACTTCTCAAGATTAGTAATAAGGAAATGCTCTATGTCGCTCGCCTTTGTTCCCGGAACACATGTAAGTCCGATAATAATATTCTTTGGAACAAGATGTAATGTATTATTAAACGGATCTGCTAAGAGATCTGTTGAAACAAATATACCTCTTTCCATATTGTCATTACTTAAATTGTCCGGAACCTTACCCTCAATGTAGTAATCGCATTTAAAACCAACTGTTTCCCCATACAGAAGTTCATTAGACATCTCCTTGCCTAATACCCCTTCAACAATATACAGATGATTCTTTCTTGCAAAAGCCTCAATATTAAATACCGCACCTCTGCCGGCTCCATTGGTTATGATTGGTGTTGCACCAATCTGATCGGACAGGTTGTACGCAAACTCGTTAGCCGTAAGCATCTGACCGGATAATAAAGAAATAACCGATGAGCCCACTTCATCAATCACAACAACCGCCGGATCGGTTGTCTTGCTTCTTATAAACGGTGATATCGCTCTAACTGCCGTTTCACACGCACCAATAAAAATAAGGGCATCCGCTTCATAAAACACATTCGCAACAGAAGCTTCCAGCCTATGGATTGGCAATTTACCTGCCATAGCTGCAATCTTCTCCGCGGCATATGATGAAACGTTATGCCCTTCTTCTTCCAGACACAATTCGAGTCTGTCACTTAAAATACAACCCTTGATTGAAAAAGCAAATATACATATATTCATATAACACCCCTCCTTCAAGCCCAATTAATAAAACCACTTCTATTATACTACTTTTGGCTCTCCGAAGAAAGTATTATGTTGTATTTTTGTAATTATTTTTTTGAAATGTACCCCTGCTTTGTAAGTAACTCTGCACAAAGTACAGCACCACCTGCAGCACCTCTTACTGTATTATGAGAAAGTCCTACAAACTTCCAATCATATACAGAATCCTCACGGATACGTCCAACGGAAATTCCCATTCCGTTCTCAAAATCAACATCAAGTGCAACCTGAGGACGATTATCCTCTTCCATATACTGAATGAACTGCTTAGGTGCAGAAGGAAGTTCTAACTCCTGAGGAACACCCTTAAACTCAACTAACTTCTGAATAAGCTGCTCTTTTGTAGGCTGCTTCTTAAACTTAACAAATACTGCTGCAGTATGTCCGTTTAATACAGGAACTCTTATACACTGACATGTAATAACAGGACTAGTAGCAGGAACTATCTCACCCTTGCTCTCATCAATGTGTCCCCATATACGAAGAGGCTCTTTCTCAGACTTCTCTTCCTCACCGCCGATAAACGGAATGATATTACCAACCATTTCAGGCCAATCCTTAAATGTCTTACCTGCACCTGAGATAGCCTGATAAGTTGTTGCTACAACCTCGTATGGCTCAAACTCTTTCCATGCTGTAAGAACAGGTGCATAACTCTGAATTGAACAGTTAGGCTTAACTGCAACAAAACCTCTTGTTGTACCAAGACGCTTCTTCTGGAAATCAATAACCTTCATATGATCAGGATTAATCTCAGGTACTACCATAGGAACATCAGGTGTCCAACGATGTGCTGAGTTATTAGACACAACAGGAGTTTCTGTCTTTGCATAAGCCTCCTCAATAGCCTTAATCTCATCCTTTGTCATATCAACAGCTGAGAATACAAAATCAACAGTTGAAGCTACTTCTTCGACTTCATTTACATTATGTACAATGATATTCTTAACAGCTTCCGGCATTGGTGTATCCATTTTCCAACGGTCGCCAACAGCCTCTTCATACGTCTTGCCTGCACTACGTGGGCTTGCAGCTATTGTTACAACCTCAAACCATGGATGATTCTCTAACAAAGAAATAAATCTCTGACCTACCATACCTGTACCGCCAAGGATACCTACTTTCAACTTCTCACTCATGTTATCATCTCCTAATTCGTGACTTGTTATTAAAAGAGCAAAGACTCGTAATCTTCGGCTCAATTATTCTCTATAATACCCCAAACTCTTCCATTACGCAAGTTTTTTTACTGAATATTACAAGCTTTCGGAATTCTTATTGCAATAACAAATGCTACTCCGTCTTCAAGATTATTAACGCGGTAATATCCGTTATGCTTTTCCACAATCTCTCTTACAATAGAGAGACCCAGTCCATAACCCTTCTTGCTACGGCCTCTTACCTTGTCAACCTTTCCAAACGGCTCCCATACGGTCTGTATATCCTCATCCGGGATAAAACTTCCTGAATTATATACAGTAAACTCGTAACAATCTTCATTTCTCTTTCCTGAAACTTTGATTATCGGAGGTTCCCCGGTAGCATACGTAACAGCATTTCTTATAAGATTATACACGGCACGTTCTGTCATAACGTAATCCGCATATATTACATCCTGCTCGTCATACTCTGTTTTAAACTGTATAACAGTATCCGGGTTTTCCTGATAAAATCTTTTCTCAAGTTCGCCAAAGAAACGCTTGGTTTCTAACTTGTCACATTTAGGTTCACCATATTCCTGTTCAAGTTTGGAAAACTCTAACATCTCCTTAACAAGCATATCTATACGATTACTCTCATCGGAAATGATTTCACAATAAGAAACTGCCTTCTCGGGATTCTTTGTAACTATCGCTTTCATTCTGTCGGAATAACCCATAATAACTGCAATAGGTGACTTAATCTCATGGGATAAGTTTCTTACCAAACGCTTTCTTTTCTCAATATCTTCCTGCATCTGCTCAATATTATCCTGCAAATGCTCAGACATTTTGTTGACAGCATCTGAAAGCTTTCCTAACTCATCATCGCAACACACATCTACTCTCGTATCAAACTCAAGATTTGATATATGCTCAGCTGCATCCGTAATCTGTTCAAGCGGTGTAGTGAAATGATACGTCCATTTATGTACAATAATAAGTCCGATAACAAGTATTACCACTCCGGCAATAAGTTCGAAAAGCATTGTAATCTTTAATGAATTCTGTAAACTCCTGTAGGAACGGGATAAAACCGCATATCTGTCAGGTGCAACCCTATGAATGAGATATATCCTTATCCCGTCACGATTCCTTTTTCCAAGAGTTCTGCTTGATGAGAAGGTTTCCCCCGCATCTAACGCCTCTTTATTGTCAAACAATAATTTGTAGGCGGGGTTATTATAATCAACCTTCTTTTTTTCTTTGAGTGTATCAGAGGTTGACGCAATAATATTACCCTCACCGTCCGCAATGGTAATACGCGTATTAATATCCTCTTCTATCTGCTCCATGTATTCACGGAATTCATAATCGCTGATATCAAGATTTTCTATCTCGTCAGCAATTTTATCCAGTTGCATTGTCCAGCATTTTACGGAAAATGGTATCATCAAAAAATTAGTAAGTGTAATATTAAGCAAAATAGATCCACCCAGCATAAAAATACCAAACAGAATAAATCTTAACTTTATCGAATGTTTCATTCATTCACCTCAAAACAATAACCTGTACCACGAACCGTCTTAATATAATTACCTGCATCTCCTATTTTGGCACGAAGCATCTTAATATGGGTATCTATTGTTCTTATATCACCTTCGTAGTCAAAGCCCCATATTCTGTCCAATATTGTTTCTCTTGTAAGAACAATATTTTTGTTATTAACAAGAAGCTCCATAAGAAGATATTCCTTATTGTTAAGCACAACCTCTGTGCCATTGACATAAACCTTGTGAGCCGGAGGATCAATCTTAAGCATACCAAATTCCATAGTATCCAAATCTTCTGCCTTACTAAGCTTTAACAGGTTCTTAATTCTCTCTGTTAATATATCATAGTGGAATGGCTTGCTGACATAATCGTTGGCACCATTTCTAAGCGCGCTAAGTTCACTTGCCGAATCGCCAAGTGCCGTAAGCATAAGAACAGGCATATCGGATTTCTCACGTATTTCCTTAAGAACTCCCATACCATCTGTTCCGGGCATCATAATATCAAGTATTGCCAAAGAAAGATTCTGGTTGTTCCAAAAGATATCTATTGCCTCATCTCCGTCCTCTGCGGCAAAAACCTCATACCCTTCTTCTTCCAATACCTCTTTTACAAGATTTCTCAATAATTCATCATCATCTGCCAACAATATATTAACTGCCATACAATACCTCCCAATTATGAATTACAATTAGCTTATTCTATAATAACCCATAATTGTGTAATAAAGAAGAAAAGGTGCGGAAAAAATTCCCGCACCTTGTTATATTTTCGTTTGCTAATATTATCCTATTACTCTTACCTTAACAACGCCTTCAACTGCCTCGATATCAGACTTGTCGCTGTCTGAAACTGCAGACTCAACATCTAAGATTGTGTAAGCCCAGTCACCCTTTGACTTACTAACCATGTTAGAAATGTTGATACCGTCTTTTGAGAATACTCCTGTAAATCTTGTAAGCATATCAGGAATGTTCTTATGACAGATACAAACTCTTGCTGCTGTCTCACACTTACCGGCATCACAAGCAGGATAGTTTACAGAGTTCTTGATATTACCGTTCTCAATGAAATCTACAATCTGCTTAACTGCCATAATAGCACAGTTATCTTCAGACTCATCTGTTGAAGCTCCAAGGTGAGGAAGTGTAATAACATTATCAACACCGGCAATTGCAGGGTTCGGGAAGTCAGTTACATACTTCTTAACCTTGCCTGATGCAAGAGCCTCTTTCATATCCTCATCATTAACGAGTACGTCTCTAGCAAAGTTTAAGATTCTTACTCCGTCCTTCATCATTGCAAATGCTTCCTTGTTAAGCATTCCCTTTGTGCTGTCGAGTGCAGGAACATGAACTGTTATGTAATCACACTCTTTATAAATGTCCTCGATGTTTTTGATGTGCTTAATATGGCGTGAAAGTGACCATGCAGCATCAATTGAAACATATGGATCATATCCATATACTTCCATACCAAGACGGAAAGCAATGTTGGCAACCTTAGCACCAATTGCACCAAGACCGATTACACCAAGCTTCTTGCCTGCAATCTCGTTACCTGCATATTCCTTCTTCTGCTTCTCTACCTTCTTAGCGATATCTGCATCAGTTGCATTTTCCTTAACCCAGTTATATCCACCCATAAGGTCACGTGAAGCAAGCATAAGACCTGCAACAACCAACTCCTTAACACCGTTAGCGTTAGCACCAGGTGTATTAAATACAACGATACCTTTGTTAGCGCAATCCTCAAGAGGAATATTGTTAACACCTGCACCCGCTCTTGCTATTGCAACAAGGCTCTCAGGCATTTCCATGTCATGCATTGAAGCAGAACGTACAAGTACCGCATCAGCGCCTGCCATATCCTCTGTTATCTCGTAATTATCTGAAAATAAATCAAGTCCGCATGCTGCGATTGGATTTAAACATTTAACTTTAGCCATTATGCATTCTCCTCCTCGAACTTCTTCATGAACTCTACAAGCTTCTCAACGCCCTCGATTGGCATTGCATTGTAGATAGAGGCACGCATACCACCAACTGTTCTATGACCCTTAAGGTTAACAAAACCTGCTGCTGTAGCTTCCTTAACGAACTTAGCATCAAGTTCCTCATTACCTGTTACGAAAGGTACGTTCATAAGTGAACGGTCTTCCTTTACAACAGTACCCTTGAAAAGCTTAGAAGAATCAAGGAAATCATAAAGAATAGCTGCCTTCTTCTCATTGTGAACCTTCATTGCCTCAAGTCCACCCATCTCTTTAACCCACTTAAATACCTTACCACAGATATAAATACCGTAGCATGGAGGTGTGTTGTAAAGTGAATCTGCATCAGCCTGAGTCTTATACTTAAGCATTGTTGGAGTACCCTCCATAACGTCATCACGGATAAGGTCCTCACGAATAATAACAACTACAACACCTGCAGGTCCAACATTCTTCTGAACACCAAAGTAAATGAGACCGTAATCTTCTACATTTACAGGCTGTGAAAGAATGTCTGAAGACATATCTGCTACAAGAATCTTACCCTTTGTGTTAGGAAGCTTCTTATATGTTGTTCCGTAAATTGTGTTGTTATGACAAATATATACATAGTCTGCATCATCATCAATATCAAGATCTGAACAATCAGGAATATAAGAGAAAGTCTTATCTGCTGATGAAGCAACTGCCTTAGCGTTACCGTACTTCTTAGCTTCCTCATAAGCCTTCTTAGCCCACTGTCCTGTAATGATGTAATCTGCAACACCATTCTTCATAAGGTTCATAGGAATTGCGGCAAACTGCTGTGATGCACCGCCCTGTAAAAAGAGCACTTTGTAATTATCCGGAATATTCATAAGGTCACGAAGATCCTTCTCTGCTGTCTGGATAATCTCCTCAAATGCTTTTGAACGGTGGCTCATCTCCATTACGCTCATTCCTGTTCCGTTGTAGTTAAGCATTTCGTCTGCTGCCTGCTTTAATACAACCTCAGGTAATATTGATGGTCCTGCTGAAAAATTATAAACTCTTTCCATTTTATTTAATCCTCCTGGATATTATTATCTTATTATTTATCAAGGTCTTCTTCTGAGAAGCATGTAGATATTGGCTGACCTGCTGCAACCATAGGCCATACCTTATCATCTTTTTCGATCTGTGCATCAATCACGCAGGGCTTGCCTGATTTCAACGCTTTCTTAAATGCTTTCTCAAACTCATCAAGAGTTGTTGCCTTAAATGCCAACGCACCCATGCCCTCTGAGATTTTAACAAAATCTACGGAATCGTCAAGTACTGTGTTGGAATATCTCTCTTCGTAGAACAATGTCTGCCACTGTCTAACCATTCCCAAAACATGGTTATTAATTACAACCTGAATTATAGGAATGTTGTAACGAGCAGCTGTCATAAGCTCATTCATGTTCATACGGAAGCAACCGTCTCCGGCGATATTAATAACTGTCTTTTCAGGCTTACCAACCTTAGCACCGATACATGCACCAAGTCCGTATCCCATAGTTCCAAGACCACCTGAAGTAAGAAGCTGTCTAGGCTCTTTGTAGTTATACATCTGAGCTGCCCACATCTGATGCTGTCCAACATCTGTTGTAATAATTGCATCACCCTTTGTAAGCTTGTATATCTTCTCAATCGCTGTAGGACCTGTAAGTATATCCTTAGGATATGAAGAAGGATACTTTTTCTTGAGTTCATCAATCTCCTTAAGCCACTCTTTGTTATTCTTCTGCTCAAGCTTAGCATTTAACTTCTTAAGAATCTCTTTTGCGTCACCAATGATACTTGCATCAACAACAATATTCTTGTTAATCTCAGCAGCATCTACGTCTATCTGAACAATCTTAGCATTGTTGGCAAACTTCTTTGCATTACCGATAACTCGGTCTGAGAAACGTCCGCCTACAACTATTAACAGGTCTGACTGTGTCACACCGAAGTTAGAAGCCTTTGATCCATGCATACCAACCATTCCGGTATAGTGCGAATCAGTTCCGTCAAATACACCTTTACCCATCAAGGTATCACATACAGGAGCATCTACAAGCTTAGCAAACTTTCTAAACTCCTTATATGCACCGGAAGCTACTGCACCGCCTCCTACCATAATGAATGGCTTCTTAGCCTTACCAATCATTTTGACAACCGTATCAATGTCTTCTTCCTTGATTGTCTTGGTGATAGGCTCGATTTTCTCCGGTTTCTTGTATTCGTAATCAGCAAGATTAGCGGTTACGTCCTTAGTAATATCTACAAGAACGGGACCCGGTCTTCCACTTGCAGCAATCTTAAATGCACGTCTTAAAGTATCAGCTAACTCATGTACATTCTTAACGATAAAGCTGTGCTTTGTTACAGGCATTACTACACCTGCAATATCAATCTCCTGGAAAGAATCCTTACCAAGCATAGACACACCTACGTTAGCTGTAATTGCAACAAGAGGTATTGAATCCATATATGCTGTAGCAATTCCGGTAACTAAGTTAGTTGCACCCGGTCCTGAAGTTGCCATACAAACACCAACCTTACCGGTTGCTCTTGCATAGCCATCTGCAGCATGACTTGCACCCTGCTCGTGAGAGGTAAGAATATGCTTAATCTCGTCCTGATGCTTGTAAAGAGCATCATACACATTAAGGATAGTTCCTCCCGGATAACCGAACACGGTATCAACACCCTGTTCCTTCAGACATTCAATTACGATTTCTGAACCTGTTAATTGTTTCATCTTCATCAAACTCCTTAATCATATATTACATTAGTACATTCTTTTCATGAAACACATACACAATCATATAGTTTTATAATGATTTTGTAAAGTATTAATTTTATTTTTTTACAGCTCTAATACTGCTCCGCGGTTACCTGATGTTACCATCTTTGAATATCTTGCAAGATATCCTGTTGTAACCTTAGGTTCTCTTGGTGTCCAAGCAGCTTTTCTCTTAGCAAGTTCTTCCTCTGAAACATCAAGCTCTAAGCTGTGATTATCAATATCAATCTTAATGATATCGCCTTCCTCAACAAATGCGATAGGGCCGCCAACTGCTGCCTCAGGAGATACATGACCGATAGATGCTCCACGGCTTGCACCTGAGAAACGTCCGTCGGTAATAAGTGCAACAGACGAACCAAGTCCCATACCTGCAATAGCTGATGTAGGGTTGAGCATCTCTCTCATTCCCGGACCACCCTTAGGGCCTTCGTAACGGATAACTACTACATCACCCTCAACAATCTTACCGCCCTTGATAGCATTTATTGCATCTTCCTCGCAATCAAATACTCTTGCAGGACCTTCATGCTTAAGCATTTCAGGTACAACTGCGGAACGCTTAACCACAGAACCGTCCGGTGCAAGGTTACCCTTAAGAACTGCAAGTCCGCCTGTTTCTGAATATGGATTATCAAGTGGTCTGATTACCTCAGGGTTCTTATTGGTATATCCCTCTACTGCCTCGCCGATTGTCTTACCAGTTACAGTCATACAATTCTCATTGATAAGTCCTTTACTCTTTAACTGATTAATAACCGCATATACTCCACCGGCTTCATTTAAATCTTCCATATAAGTAGGACCTGCAGGAGCAAGGTGGCAAAGGTTAGGTGTCTTTGCGCTTACTTCATTAGCAAGTGCGATATCAAAATCAAATCCGATCTCATGAGCGATTGCAGGAATATGAAGCATTGAGTTTGTTGAACAACCAAGTGCCATATCAACTGTAAGTGCATTCATAATAGCATCCTTTGTAATAATGTCTCTTGGACGGATATCTTTCTTAAGCATGTCCATAACAGCGTAACCTGCACGCTTAGCAAGCTTAAGTCTCTCTGAATATACTGCAGGAATTGTTCCGTTACCCGGAAGTCCCATACCAAGTGCCTCTGTAAGACAGTTCATAGAGTTTGCAGTATACATTCCCGAACACGAACCACATGTCGGACAAGTCTTACACTCATACTCATATACATCTTCTTCTGTCATTGTTCCTGCCGCATAAGAACCAACAGCCTCAAACATTGAAGAAAGTGATGTCTTATGTCCCTTAACATGACCTGCAAGCATCGGACCACCTGATACGAATACGGTAGGTACATTAACTCTTGCTGCTGCCATTAAAAGACCGGGTACATTCTTATCACAGTTAGGAATCATAACAAGTGCATCAAACTGATGGGCAATTGCCATACACTCTGTCGAATCTGCAATCAAATCTCTTGTTACAAGAGAATACTTCATTCCAACATGTCCCATTGCAATACCGTCACAAACTGCAATTGCAGGGAACATTACAGGCACACCGCCTGCTTCTGCTACACCAAGCTTAACTGCCTGTGCTATTTTATCAAGATTCATATGTCCCGGTACGATCTCGTTGTATGAACATACGATACCAACCATAGGTTTCTTCATTTCCTCATCAGTCATGCCAAGGGCATTAAATAATGAACGATGAGGTGCCTGCTGCATTCCTGCTTTAACATTATCACTCTTCATAATTGTCACTCCTTTTCTTAAACACGCTCCGCAATGAGGGTTCCCATCTCGTCACATTTAACCTGTGGCTCGCCCGGCTTTGCGAGGTCAATTGTTCTGTAGCCTTCGGCTAATACTTTCTTGACTGCGTCTTCGATTGCATCTGCCTCTTTATCAAGGTCGAATGTGTAGCGAAGCATCATGGCTGCGCTTAATATCGTTGCAATCGGATTTGCTATGTTCTTGCCTGCGATATCCGGTGCGGATCCGCCTGATGGCTCATACATTCCAAACTTAGTTTCATTAAGTGATGCAGAAGGAAGCATTCCGATTGAACCTGTAATCTGTGAAGCCTCATCCGATAAAATATCTCCGAACATGTTCTCTGTAAGAACAACGTCAAACTGTGCAGGATCCTTTACAAGCTGCATTGCACAGTTGTCAACGAGCATTACTCCGTATTCAACCTCAGGATAGTCCTTTGAAACCTCTTCTACTACTTTTCTCCAGAGTCTTGATGAATCAAGTACGTTTGCCTTATCAATAAGAGTTACTTTCTTACGACGCTTCATTGCAATATCAAATCCCTTGATAGCAATTCTTCTGATTTCATTCTCGTTATAAGTAAGAGTATCAACTGCTGTCATAACTCCGTCAATTTCTTTTGTGTATCGCTCTCCGAAGTAAAGACCGCCTGTAAGTTCTCTCATCATCATCATGTCAAATCCACGCTCGGCAACCTCTGCCTTTAATGGACATGCATCCTTAAGTTCAGGATAAAGATATGCAGGACGTAAGTTTGCAAACAAACCAAGTTCTTTTCTAATCTTAAGAAGTCCTGCCTCAGGACGCTTATTAGGAGGAAGCTTATACCAAGGTGATGTCTGTGTGTTACCACCGATTGAACCCAAAAGAACAGCGTCTTTTGACTTCGCAATATTAACTGCCTCATCTGTTAAAGGCTCTCCTGTTGCATCTATAGAGCATCCGCCCATTAAAATCTGTTCATAGTTAAATGTGTGTCCGTATTTTGCACCAACCGCATCAAGCACTTTCATTGCTTCGGTTACAATTTCAGGACCTATACCGTCACCTTTGATGACTGCCAAATTACATACCATTTTACCAAACTCCTTTTATACATATAATCATATTACTGTTATTCATTTAAACGGCTATATACATATTAGTTCTTAGCATTGATTGAATTAATAAGTCCGCCACTTGTAATAATATTCTGCATAAATGGTGGAAATGCCTGACCTTTATACTCTGTGCCCTTGGTTCTGTCATATATCATACCGCTGTCAAAATCAATCTCCACATCATCTCCTGCTTCGATTTCCTTTGCTGCCTCAGGGCACTCAATAATCGGAAGTCCGATGTTAATTGCATTACGATAGAATATTCTTGCAAATGTTTCCGCGATAACGCAGCTTATTCCACTTGCCTTAATAGCAATCGGTGCATGCTCTCTTGAAGAACCGCAACCGAAGTTCTTGTTTGCGACCATTATATCTCCCTCTTTAACACGATTAACAAAATCCGGGTCGATATCCTCCATGCAATTCTTTGCAAGTTCATTAGGATCTGACGAGTTTAAGTATCTTGCAGGGATTATAACGTCTGTATCAACATTATCTCCATATTTATGTACTGTACCATGTGCTTTCATTATCATTTCTCCTTTCAAATTTCAATTATTGCTGTTTAGTTACATTTTACGAGCGAAACTTCTAATTATTTAAAGCGTCTCTTATGATTGCAGTTCCAACGCAGGCACGCTTCCGCCCGTTTTGAGCGCAACGGTACTAAACTCGCATTTCATGCTCATTAAGTACCGGCGGTCAAAAAGGACCTGCTCATGGATACTGCAACATAATTCGACGCATGATATACGCTATGAAGTTTCGCATGAAAATGTCCCTAAACG
>SVEQ01000005.1 GCA_015057325.1 Lachnospiraceae bacterium
TAAAAGAATTTCAGGGTTGTTTTGTTGTTTAATTATCATTCAATTTTGTAAGGTTCATTTGCTTATAAATCGATGTCGTGCAACTTATGTAAATCCTTTATTTATAAGCGATTGCGGTTCTTTCCGAAGTACCCTTCAGCACCGCAGCGAAGTTAATATTACCACAGTGAAATACCAAAGTCAACACCTTTTTTAAATTTTTTTTCGGTATTTTTAAATGAATAGAATTTTAGTGAAATCACCCACAATATCTAGTATTAGATTGTTGTCGTACAACAACTTGAGCACCCAAACGTCAGAAATTTGTTCAATCAATTCTTTGCTCCAACCCATAGTTGAGGTCAAAGATAGAACAAAAAAGAATAACCAGATAAGAAGCAGACCTTTGATACAACCAAGACCGGCTCCACCTAATTTATCCACCGAACCTACAATCGGAATCGATTGCACTCCTTTTGCAAAGACCTGCAAAAAGAAAAATGCCACCCTGCACACTAAAACAAGAAAAACATATACAAAGCCATTTATAATAAGAACTGCCAGCGACTTTGAGATATAATCATACACGCCGACAGCACCAAGCAAATCATAAGTTTCCTTATTATTGTTGTCCAACATATTCTTTTTCATTATGCCGGGAAGAGGCAAACTTTCAATAAGCGAAACCTGCACACCTTTTGAAACCTCCTTGCCTGTGTCAGAAAACTCCAACTTCTCGGCAATATACATAGCAAGTTTTTCATCTGTATCGCTATGCTCAATCAGATTACTGCTGACATGCGGCGCAACATAAAAAGCAACAATCAATCCAACTACAAGTCCCGCTACAGAAATAAGCACACGGAATAATCCACGTGCCCATCCTGAAATTACACATATTAAAAATACAATGCCGATTACAATCGCAACTACATTCATTTATCTTTCTTATCCCCATCATGCTTGATTCGAATCACTTCGGAATCATTTTCATATAAAACAATATACCTTCTACTGTAACCTGTAGGTATAACATCAACTACATTCTTATTAAATGAATACGAGAACTTAAGTCCTCCCTTGATAGAGAATATTCTGCATTCATTTCCACCGGTGAAAACTATCTCCTTGTCGGTCATTCTGACATTGCTGTAGTCAAAGTCTATCTTTTGCGACATGACCCTGCGGCCATTGGTGTTGTACAGTTCAAGCACATAAGGCGCTTTCGTTTCATTATCCTTGACCGTCTCGTCATTAGGCACGATTACACCTACGTATTGCTGATTATAAACAACACTTCTAACCTCTTGTTTAAACTCAATCCTCGCTTTCTCACTCGGTTTTTCCTTCATGGAATAAATGATAAACTGATTGTCACCAAATGCACAAATGGTATTATTATCTATAAACTCTACTTTTGGAACAACAGTATCTTCTAATTGATATCCACCCATTAAACGATCTGCATTTTCATTCACGCCCACCGGACCAAAGTTGTAGGCAGCCAAACCGTTCTTAATATTAGCCCCATCAATGTATAAGTATGAAGAAAACAGTTTCTCACCATCATCAGACAAATCGATATCCATAGGGTAACCGCTCTTATCAAGAGTTGTCTGGATTTCCGAAATCTTGTCTCCGTTTTTGTCGTATATATTAATGTAGTTAACCTTATCCCCTTCAAGAATTACTGCAAACTCACCCTGCGAAGCAACCGCAATATCACAAATCGTATAAGGCATTGACGTGTTGCTGACCTTGCCCGTGTCATCGAAAATATAAACATCGTTGCCGTTAAGATCAGCAATCGCCGCATATTTACCGCATACATCTGCGGCCGGCATTTTCATAACGTAAGTTTCCGTCCACACTGCATCGCCCTTGTCACTTACATAAGTTGCACCATCCTTGCTGTACTTAAGCAGCGAGGTCTTGTAAGGAATATAATCAAGCATCGCACTATTTTTAATGCTTGTCTTCTCAACTACATCGTAAGCGTTGTAATTTCTTTGAGTTAAATAGTGGAGTATAAATGTAAAAAGTCCCACTACAACGACCAAGACAGCAACACGGACAATTGTCGAACCTTCTATAACAGGTCGTCCGCTTTCCTCTTCCTCATCATCGTAGTATTCGTCATATTCTTCCTGTTCCTCTTCTATTTCTGCTCTTGTGCGAATCATGAAATATTTGAAGAATCCATCTTTTTCTTTATCAGGTGTATTATCTCTCATAACTTCTACCTTTTTTCATAACTAATCGGATTCAAACATCCTGATATAGTTTATCACACACCCTTTTATTTCGCAACAGACGGAATAACTATTTCATCACCTTCGTGAATCTCATCCGACTGCGTCAGACCGTTTGCCTCCATCAACTCTGCAACATATCCTACCGAATTGTACATTTTAAAGCTGATTGATGAAAGTGTATCACCATCCTGTACCGTATAATATCTGGCAGGCACATCTTTGCACTCTGTAGTAGTTATATGTTCTTCCTGCGTAGTTACCGATGTGACTTTTTCCTTCCTGATTGTCAGATGTGATGAGGTGGTTTTGGGTGCATCATTTACTTTCATAACATCCTTCACATCCATAACATCATTTACAGCAAGATAATGTTCAACCCTGCCGAGCATTCGATAATTGCTAAGTACCGCAACGCCAAGAGCTAGCACTGCCACAACAAGACATGCACTAAGTGCACACAGATGACGGTTCACTCTTTCTATCCTTGCGGCTTTCGCACGTTCCTCCAACAGGTGCTTGTAGCGACCAAGAACCTCCTCGTCTTTGCTTTCGATATCATCCGCTTCACGCTCATTTGCACCTTGTATATCAATCATGTAATTTTGCATTTCTTCATTGCGGGCATAATATATGTAATAACCCGTCTGACGACGAAGGTAATTTCCGTCTATCATATAGAAGGCATCCTCGTTTTCTAACGCATCCATAACAAATAGCACCTTGTTTTCTCCGGAGAAGTTTTCGACATGAAGTTTCTGAATCATATCGTTAACCTCTGTCGAAAATCCCATTCGCGACAAAAACCAGCCGACAACCGACAGCTCCGGAAAATATTCTTTGACCTCTTTGTATATCAATCCCCATGTCTCATCGTCAAATGACGACTCCTGCAAGTCGAGTTCTAAGTTCTGTGCCGCAATCGCACCACTTATAAAAATGGCACTGCCCCTGCCACCTGTTTTCACCTCGCCTACCAGTATTGCTCCTCTTGCATATGTAGAATCAGGTGCCGCAAGTTTGGTTAAAAAAGTCATAACGTAGTCTTCAATATAAATGCGTTTTAAACCGTGCGGTGCACCTATTTGTCTGATATTCTTCGGTAATTCAACTCCCGAAAAGAAGTCATTTGTTGTATCATTTCCCTTATCGTATACAATCTCTATCATTTCTTCTATTCCTTTCGTGGCATTTTGACCTTCTAATAAAATACCACTACGTGAAATCTTATCATGTCTAACCTTGTCCCGATAAACACTCAAATGTCCGCAAAATACGGAAGTTTTTTTCTTCATGTACGAAGAATCGACACGCTGTATTTTTTTAACAATTTGTGTTTAGAACAGGCTCAATAAGACAATACTCTACATAAATTAATATTAGAGTCGGGAGGGGATATATGTGAAAACTGTCTACCTTAACGCTTTTGAAAACGATTCGGATAAGAAACTTTGCAATGCAATCAAAAGATCATTAAGAAAAAACAATACAGATATATGTGACGTTGTAATTCTTTGTATTGGAACAGATCGGGCAACCGGTGACTGTCTAGGACCGTTGGTGGGGAATCATTTAAAAACCAATCTTCCCAACATTTGTGTATTTGGAACACTTGAGCATCCGGTACACGCTCTTAATTTGGAAGAAACCTTAGAAACAATATACAATCAATATAAAAAACCATTTATTATTGCCATCGATGCATCGCTTGGCGTACCCGAGCACATCGGTTACGCCACGTTATGTCAAAAGCCGTTATATCCGGGAAAAGGGGTAAATAAAAAACTGCCTGCGATAGGTAATATCTCTATCACAGGCATAGTAAATGTTGCCGGTTTCCCTAATTCAATTCTTCTGCAAAGCACGAGACTTCATACCGTCATGACCCTTGCAGATTGTATAGGCAATGCAATAAGTATGTGTTATCTTCCCGCACCCTTGTAAGCGGCGATTGCTTCAGAAACTGTATCAGCCGTTCCATCTTCCATAAGAGCAATCAAATCATCAACCTTTTCAGATGTGCAGAATTCCTTACCAAGAATAGCACCGTAATTGTTAGCCACCGCAAGTGAGGAGTTCTTGATGTCTTCATTAAGAAGTGCAATATCGTCCTCCAGTTTGTGAAGTCTGGCCTTCATGTCTTCGATAATTGGAAGTCTTCTGTCATTGACCTCGTCTATGAGAACCGGTTTTGTCTCATTTTCAAAAGCAGTCATGGCATCCTGCTTCTCACGACTTATCTCATTAAGTTCTTCGTCAAGTTCTAACAGTTTGTCATCATACTTATCAAGTCCGTATTGACTGTCGTCCTTGTCCTTGTCGATTTTATTCTTAATTGCACGCATCTGTCGCTTGTTTGCTTCAATCTCATCTCTGATATGACGCCCCTCTTTGATTGTGTCATAATTCTTAACTTTGATGGAGTTAAATATCAATACGTATACAAGCGTTATTATAAAAAGTATAAATGCTGTTATAAGCACGCTTCCATAAGCAAGCATGCCGGGATTATTCTTGAAAAATACAGTCTTTCCAAGCAACCATATTAAAGATGGCACACCCGCAAAAACAATCAATATTGTAAGAATCATCACCAAATACTCTGATATTCTTTTGGGCATATAGAGCGAGTAAAAGAAACCACTTCTGGCAAATGTCGGAATATGCTTGGCTTTAAACAAAGTCCTCATTTCAACCTGATACTGTCGATTCTCTTCCTGTATTTCCGCAGTCTCGTTGGAAAAACGTTCACCTATACGTTTAGTTTTGGTCTTGTCACGTTTAGCATTGACGCTTTTACTTCTTGCTTTGTTGGCATCAATTTGAACATCATACTCACGCTCGATTTCATTTTTTCTGCGTTTGATTGTTTGGGCAATCTCGTCCTGGATTGATTTTTCTTCGGAAATTATTCCTTTCTTAAGGCTCTTTTCCTGAAGTCTGTATTCAGCCATTTCTTTCTTAAGCTGTTCTACTGCCTCAAGGTCCGTTCGAACCTGATACAGATAATCTACATTTTCATAAAACACATTATTATGCAATTATATCGCCTCACTTTTTCTTATGTGTGTCATCATAAGTTATAATAACAAAGTTATTTTTCAAATACAACCTTTTGTATAACCTTCATAAAATGTTCATATGTTTTCCATTGTTTTTGAACTCATTTTATTATATACTGTAACTAATTTAAATATTATCAAACAGGGAGGTGAACACAATCAATATACTTTTTTTCCTTACGCCCAAGGCAGAGGTCGAATTTCTTGATTGGAATTACTCTTTGCGTCAAGCACTTGAGAAAATGCAGGTACATAAGTATTCTTCAATTCCAATCATTAGCAATGAGGGCGAATATGTAGGCACGTTAACCGAAGGGGATATGTTATGGTATTTCTATAACAATAACGATACCCATATGAGTCAAGAAGAATTGGAAGAAATGCCCCTTACTGTTGTTCCTCGAAGAATTGACTATGAAACAGTCAACGCAAGTTCGAACATGGAGGATCTACTTTCAAAAATTATGAAGCAGAACTTCGTACCGGTCGTGGATGATTGCGATAATTTCATCGGAATTATCAAGCGAAAGGACGTTATCCAATATTATTATGATCGTGCATAACCAAGAAAAGAAGCTGATACTTTCAGCTTCTTTTCTTATTATTACAAATATTCTTTAAGTGTTTCCGGATCAACCTTGATACGATTATCCATCGTCTTCATTATATTAGCTATCTGAACTTCTGCGAATACAGAGTCACTGTTAAGATTAAGCATCTGATTTCTTGAGAAACTCAAGATTATCGGTCTTAATATATCTCTGTCATTCTCTGTGAGAACAAGTCCCTTTTCTCTGTTGGTAAGCTCAACACATACTCCCGGGTAAAGAATCTGAACACTATTAAGAAGGTGTCTTACCATGTCAGGATCATACAACTTGCTGTCACTTTGAAGAAGTCGAACTGCATCTATCTCTGTATGTGGCTCAACGTCTAACTGCATAGCCGTACATTGGTCATAAGCATTAGCAACCATCAAAACTTTAACTGCAGGTAAAATCTTGTTTGGAGCATTCTCCGGAATATACTGAAGCTGGCATAACTGCATCAATATTCCCTTAACACCCACAGGCAAGCTAAATGTACTTGAAATCTTGTCTATTCCGGTAATAACCGCTCTTGCAACCTGAGCAACCTCATCATCTTCAAGACCATCAGTCTTACCTCTAAGCTGTGGTGGTAAAGTAAGTTTTCCAAGATCGTGAAGTATTGCAGCTACTATGACCTCTGTCTGCTCAACTATACCAAATCCTGCTCTGTGCGAAATCAGCGCAGCAAGTATTGCAACATTTAACGAATGTTTATACACATAGTCCTCAGGACTTCTTAAATTCTGGTTGAAGTGGATTTTGTGGTTTAAAGAACCAAATCTTCTGATAAGTTCATCCGCCTGAGACATCAACTGCTTAGGCTCGTTACCTTTAATAATGGCATCTAGAGAATCCTTAATAGCAAATACCGCCATTGTCTGAAATCTCTCAAACTCCATCTCTTCTTCCGTCATAGGTGGCAGAGGCTCTGCGGGTTCAAGTATATAAAGTCCAATTAATCCGAAATTGTTAACACTCTCTATTCCCTGTTTTGTAAGTCGGTCATCTCTGCTATAGAGAAGAACTCCTTTTTTGTTGTATATCGGTCGGGCAAGTCTCATTCCAACCTTAAGATCCTCTGTTTTAACGTAAATCATCGTACCACCTCCAGCATGTGTATAGTCTATTGTATCATTCCAGCTCGTAAATATCAATCACATTAACATGAAACTTTTCATACATCGAAGGCTTTTGCCATGCCATATTAACCCCAAGCTCATATGAAATAGGTTTCTTACTATTATAAACAAGTCCTGAAAATGTATTCTTTCCTTTTCCCCTCGTTCTCTTATGGTCTCTTGTATCATTTTCGATAACGTATGCAGCATCATATCTTATGCGGTATTTCCACATCGGATTCCACCATTTTAACAAAAACAAAACAAAGTTCTGTTTCTCCGGCGGATAACATTCAAGCGGATATATGTTAATTACTGCGCCCCATTCATCATAAAAAACCTCTGCCAGATCACTTAAATCAGTCCTTTGGTTATCTGACAGAATCTTGATTTGACGATAATGATCTTTTAAAGTAACCAATATCGAAAACAGTTCCTTGCGGTTCCATGTACTGTTGTCTATAACAATCGTTGCACTCTCACAGGATTTGTTGCCAATAGTTTCTATTATGTAATCGCGATTATTTAAGAACTCATTTTTTCTTGCATGATACATCATATCAGATATGTGCAAAAGCCCCGACATTTTGTAATCGCCAAACACAACCACATCCGAATAATCAAAGTCTTTAAGTCTGCGTTTCAATCGGTCAAGTTCTCTGTTTCCTATTGTATGTATTATATCTTTATTTCTTACGATTTTGATACCTGAAAAAACATCGCAGCTATCTTTTCTTATTTCCCAATCCTTCTTCCGAAAGCGGCAGGAATCTTTTTTGAGTTTCTCCATAGAAAAATTGATATAGTTAATCGGCATTTTTGTTCTCATATAAAACCTTACATTACGCATTATCTTATATAATATTCACCAAACCCGATAATATGATACCTCTTTAATATATCAATCTTTATGCTCTGATATTATCTATATACGTTTGCAAAAGTTCTTCCAGCTCTGCATAACTTTCAATATGGTTTACCTTGTCTCTTAATTTTGATGACTTCGGATATCCTGTCGTGTACCATGCGACATGCTTGCGCATCTCATGTATCCCCGAAAACTCGCCCTTGTGTTCAACCATCATCCTCGCATGGCGAAGCATTGTCTCCATCATAACAGTCACATCAGGTTTTTGAGGCACATAACCCATTTCAAAATACGTTTTCATTTGCGAGAAAATAAACGGATTACCTTTGGCACCTCTTCCTATCATAAAAGCATCACACCCGGTTTGCTCCTTCATGGCTATGACATCATCAGGAGTTAACAGGTCCCCATTACCGATTACAGGAATTGAAACCGCTTCCTTAACCTGTCTTATTATATCCCAATCCGCCTTGCCGGAATAGTACTCGCTTCTAAGTCTTCCATGTATAGCGATTGCCGATCCGCCACTTTGTTCGACAACCTTGGCAATCTCTACCGCATTTATATTATTCTCATCAAAACCTTTTCTAATCTTAACGGTTATCGGAACATCGCACGCCTTAACCATCGCAGAAACAATTTCACCGACAAGTTTGGGATTCTTCATGAGTGCAGAACCCTCACCGTTATTCACAATCTTTGGAACAGGACAACCCATGTTCACATCGATAAAATCATATCCCCTCTCCTGCATTCTAGCCGCAATGTCTGCCATAATTTCAGGCTCTGAACCAAAAAGCTGCAGTGCTATCGGATGCTCAATATCCTCATAGTGTAATAACGGTTCCGTGTTTTTGTTCTTATAAAGAATTGCCTTGGCACTAACCATCTCAGTATACAAAATGTCGCAGCCCTGTTCTTTGCACAACAAGCGAAAAGGCAGGTCGGTAATACCTGCCATTGGCGCTAATATTAATTTGTTGGTTAAATCAATCATTGGTTTTTTCATATTATTACTTCTGTTTGTGATATAAAATGTTAAGACCCTTAAGTGTAAGATTCGGGTCATAGTAGTCGATACAATCCGTCTCGTCTGCAATAATCTTTCCAAGTCCACCGGTTGCAACAACCGTCATCTCATCAAGACCTGCTTCCTCACGAACCTTCTTAATAATGTACTCCGTCTGTCCGATGTGACCGAATATAAGTCCTGACTGCATAGAGCTTATGGTATCCTTGCCAAGAACTTTCTCCGGTTTCATAATTTCAATCTTTGGAAGCTTAGCGGCATCCTGCCAGAGAGCATGCGCAGCAATTCTTATACCCGGCGAAGTAACACCGCCGACAAGACTTGCGTCCTCCAAAATAAGGTCATGTGTTGTTGCAGTACCGTAATCGATAACAAGTACAGGGCCTCCATATATCTCATATGCAGCAACCGCATCAACAATACGGTCTGCACCCATTTCCTTAGGATTTGGGATGTTAATCTTAATACCTGTTTTGATTCCCGGTTCAACAAGAATCGGATTAACATTAAAGTATTTGATAAGTCCGTTAATAATATGGTGATTAACATCAGGCACAACCGAAGCCATAATAGCCGCATCTACAACTTCACGGCTCATTCCTCTGCTGTGAAGAAGATTATAGAAAAAGATTCCGTACTCATCGGATGTTCTTGGTATCTTGGTGGTCATGCGGAAGGTACCTTCTATTTCATCTCCATTAAAAAGACCTATTGTTATGTTCGTATTTCCTATATCTATAGCAAGTAGCATGCTTTTTCTCCTTTCATTTGCTTATTTGCACCTGCCTTACAGTTCCAACGCAGGCCGCTTGCGCTGCGTATAAAACGTAGCGGTACTAGACTCACACTTCGTGTTCGTCAAGTGCCGACGTCTTATAAAGCACCTGCTTATGGAATCTGTAAGGCAGGTGCAAAATCTACGTTATGACAGTATATGTACATCATTCTGTCGCTATATCTTCAACATCCTCACCAAGCACGAATATACGATAGAAGAGGGAAATACTCTCTAACAATTCACGTTTCGTGGTTTGGTATTGTTTTATCTTGAGGGCACAGCCGATTTCGTCGTAGAGTAGGTCGTTTTCGTCGGCCATAGTTTTGAATATAAGTTCGTTATCTTCGTTAAACTCAAGGGTAAGTATTCCGCCGATGTCCTCGGTAAATAAGACACACATTACCTGGAGTTCTTCTTTGATTGCGTCCGGCAATTTATCAAAGACAGGATTTAAATAATATTTCTCTTCATATTTTGAGGATGCACAAAGCACAACCTTTTGTCTACCCATATTTTACTTCCTTAACTTTTCTTCATTTTTGTGTGAAAACACGTTTTGCCTTCTCACACCAACTGCATACGAGTATAACATGTATCGGGTAACATTTCAACGCAAAATGGCAAGTTGCAACGAGTGTAAAAATCTGATAAGATAACATATTGTAACGACAAGAAACACATTTTTATTTATATAAGAAAAGAGGAATAAAACAAAATGTTAAATCAACACTTTATTGACATGTGTGGACAGAAATCTGTTATACGTGAACTTTTCATGTACGGCAAAGAGCGTGCTGCCGAAATCGGATACGAGAACGTTTTTGATTACAGTCTTGGTAATCCGTCAGTTGCACCACCGCAAAGTTTCACAGACGAAATGATAAAACTCCTTCAGGAGAGCGAACCTGTAAGTCTTCACGGCTACTCACCGACACTCGGTATCGATTCTGTAAGAGAGGCCATTGCCAAATCATTAAATGATCGTTTTGATATGAACTACGAGAAGAAAGACATCTTTATGACAAGTGGTGCTGCAGGTGCTATTGCTCATGCAGCTAGAGCCGTTACAGTTCCGGGCGACGAAATTATAACATTTGCTCCATTCTTCCCGGAGTACAGACCTTATATAGAAGAAACCGGAGCTAAACTTAAGATCGTTCCTGCCGATATAAGCAGTTTTCAGATTAACTTTGATGCATTCCTTGATATGCTTAATGAAAAGGTTATGGCCGTTCTTATCAACAGCCCTAATAATCCATCAGGAATTGTATATTCAACCGAAACAATCGACAAGCTTGCCATGATTCTTACAGAGAAAGAGGAAGAGTACGGTCATCCAATTTATATTATTTCCGATGAGCCATACAGAGAGATTGTATTTAACGGTTGCGACGCTCCGTTTGTTGCGGCACATTACAACAACACACTTACATGTTATTCATTTAGTAAGTCACTCTCACTTCCGGGTGAGCGTATCGGATACATCGCAGTTAATCCTGCATGCGGCGATTCTGCACTTATTGTTGACATGTGTGGTCAGATATCAAGAGGAACCGGTCACAACTGTCCACCTAGTATTATCCAGCTTGCAGTTTCAAAATGTCTTTACGAGACTTCTGATTTATCAGTATATGAAGAGAATAAGAACATTCTCTACACAGAACTTACAAAACTCGGCTTTGAAATAGTTGAGCCCGGCGGAACATTCTATATGTTCCCGAAATCATTAGAGCCGGATGCCGTTGCATTCTGTAATAAAGCAAAAGATTTCGACCTTATTATAGTTCCAAGTGATTCCTTTGGAGTTCCGGGACACTTCCGCATAAGCTACTGCATCCCAACCGAGAAAGTTAAGCGTTCCATCGCAGCGTTTGAGAAGCTCGCAGCACTTTACAACTAAACAGCAATAAAAAAGCTCGTGCAATGCACGAGCTTTTCTTATATCCATCAATGTATGAATCAAGCTTTGCCAACTGATCCGAAGAGTTCCATCTTCTCTTTAACAGTAGCCTTGATTGCTTCAGCGCCAGGAGCAAGAAGCTTACGAGGATCAAATCCTTTACCTTCTTTATCCTTACCTGCCTCGATGTACTCACGAGTAGCTTCCTGGAATGCAAGCTGACACTCTGTGTTAACATTTATCTTAGAAACACCAAGTGAGATAGCTTTCTTAATCATATCCTCAGGGATACCTGTACCACCGTGAAGAACTAATGGCATAACACCAGTCTTCTCCTGAACTGCTGCAAGTGTCTCGAATGAAAGACCAGCCCAGTTCTCAGGATACTTACCATGAATGTTACCGATACCTGCAGCAAGCATATCTACACCAAGATCTGCAATTGCCTTACACTCATCAGGATCTGCACACTCACCTGCACCAACAACTCCGTCTTCTTCTCCACCGATTGAACCAACTTCTGCCTCGATAGAAAGACCAAGCTGATGAGCTACGTTAACAAGCTCTCTTGTCTTCTCGATGTTCTCCTCGATTGGATAGTGAGAACCATCAAACATAACTGAAGTAAATCCAGCCTTAATACACTTGTAGCATCCTTCGTATGTACCGTGATCAAGGTGAAGCGCTACAGGAACTGTAATTCCCAACTCTTCATCCATAGCCTTAACCATAGCTGATACAGTCTTGAAACCTGTCATATACTTACCTGCTCCCTCAGATACTCCAAGGATTACAGGGCTGTTTAACTCCTGTGCTGTTAAAAGAATAGACTTTGTCCACTCAAGGTTGTTGATGTTAAACTGACCAACTGCATACTTGCCTTCTTTTGCTTTCTTAAGCATCTCTGTTGCTGAAACTAACATGACATATCCTCCGTTTATTTATTATATTATTATGACCACTACATAAGATGTGGTGTGTTATAAAACAACATGGTCATCTGCCATGTGTATTATAACGCAACTGTCAAAAAAAAGAAAGAGAAAGTTTATTCTTTCCCTTTCAGTAAATAAAATCCAGCAAATCCAAGCACTCCAAGCATTATTACCAATGCTGCAATTAATATAATTTGAGAAAATGATGACTCTTCTTCCACCGAATCGGTATCATTTATTTCGGTTTCGACTTCAGTTTTTTCTTCCGTCTCCTCCGTCTCATCTGCAGTTGTTTCTTCAGAAGACTCCGTTGCAACTTCTGTTGTAACTTCAGTAGTAACTTCTTCTTTTTCCTGTATAGCTGCATCTTGCGATGTGGAATCAACTGTAGCTGCATCATCTCCATCAACGGAATCATTTATTATCCCCGAAACCGCGGCGGGAAATTTTTCTTTGATATCCTTTGGCGGCTCCGCCTTTTCCTCTGTTGTGGATCTGTTAATTCCAAGTTCTTCATCAAACTTACCGTTAAGATAATCCTGATAAGCTGCCGCAGCTCCACCCGCATCAGGAGAATAACCATGCGCCGAAAGCCACGCCTTTGCCTGTGCCTTCTCCTCTTCGGTATAGGCATAAGAACTCGTACTAACAGTAAATGCTAAAACCACAGCCAATGCTAATGTCAGAAGCAAAAATCTTAATTTATTTTGACGAATCATTATTACCATAATCTCCATAACTACCGTAATACTTACCATAGTATCCGCCGTAATAACCGCCGTAGTATCCTTTACCACCCATTTCAACCTTATTAAGAACGGCACCAAGAATTCTACATCCACTCTGCTCTAATTGGCGTTTAACTCTTTGAACTACTTTATAACTTACGTTATCTGTCTCTATAACAATTATTGCTCCATCACATTGTTTTGCAACGATTGCAGCATCAATTACACTTCCAAGCGGAGGACAGTCGATAATAACATAATCAAATTCTTCTCTTGAATGATCAAGGAGTTGTTTAAAATAATCATTACCCAAAAGTTCAGCCGGATTAGGTGCAACCTGACCTGTAAATACAGCACTTAAATTTTCTACATTTGTCTCGCATATCACATCATCCAAACTACACTGTCCACTTAAAAAATGAGCAAGACCCTTTGTTTCTACATCAACTCCATATCTGACAACTGTAACAGATTTACGAATATCAGCATCAATGTACAAAACTTTTTTCCCATCCTCTGCCAAAGAATTAGCAAGATTAAATGCTACCACAGATTTGCCCTCATTTGGAACAGAGCTTGTCACGCTAATTACACGGACATCATCACCGGAAAAAAACAAATTTGTACGCAGTGTCTTATATGCTTCATTTGTTTTAAAATCAAGGTCTGTTTTCTTTTCAAAATTAATTTTCATCTGCGTTCACCTTCTTCTTTGCCTTTTTGGCTTTTTTTGCAGCCTTTCTTGCATCCTTATCATGTCCACGTGTTGCTTTTTTGGATGTTCCCTCGGCAAGAGGTATTAATCCGAGTGTATTCATACCAAGATACTTTTCAACATCCTCTGATGTATGAATTGAATCATCCAAAAGATACAATACTGTTATTACCCCAGCCGATAATACAAATCCCAAAATTGCACCTATAAGTGCATTCTTTGTAAGACTTGGGCTTGTAGGGTGTTCTGCAAGATTACCGTAATCCGCAACACTTGGTTGTTGAGTTTCCATGACCGTTCCCATACGTTCCGCAGACACATCTGTAAGTTTATCAACTATAGTCTTTGCCATATATGGATCATGATTATTAACAGTTATGAAAATGAACCTTGTCCCTGTAGGATTTGAAACCGAAACAGTAGATACAAACTGTTCATAAGTCATATCAAGTTCCAATTCTTCAATTACTTTGTTAACTACAGGACGGCTTGTTATAAACACCTGATAATCCTGAGTAAGCGTTGAACCCATCTGCAAGTCCACCAATGATGCCAGGCTTGATGTTTTAGAAACAGCCCACAACATTGCAGTAGAACTATACACCGGCTCCATAAATGCTGTTGTATATCCGGCAGCAATTCCAAGTCCTAAAGCTGTTGCAAGAATAATTATCCAAATCTTACCAAGCAGCACATAAAACAGTTCCACCAAATCGATTTCAATTTCGTCATTTCTTTCTTCTACCATCCCTTAATTCTCCCTATCCAAATATTCTAATCATTAATGTATTTATTCTCAACTATTCGTTCCGGATTATCCCAAAAAGTTTTTTCAAGATAATCCAAACCGCATTTTTTTTCAATCCAATTTGCATAATCTTTAATATAAGGCGCCCTGTCTTCCATATCATGCGCGTCTGTTCCAAAGAGGTCTATATATCCCTCCTTAACAAGTTTTTTACACCATCTTGCATTCTCGTCAAGAAAACCACCGTATACACTTGATACATTCATTTGAAGAAGAACTTCCATTCGCTTAAGTTCTTCGATGCGATCTATATGCTTAAAAAGGCATCTGTATCTTTCAACATGAGCTATTATCGGGCGAAATCTTGCATTTGCAAGTTTTTGCATAACTTCGTATAACTGAATATAACTTGTTCTTATATTAAACTCAACAAGGACATATTTGGTATTGTTAATTGTCTGAATCAGTCCTTCTTTCAAATCAGAAACAACACCCTCCTCATATAGCACCTCATTTCCAAGGTATAGTTCCATATCAGGATGGACTTTCTCAACTTCTTTTTTGAAGTTTTCAAATATTATTGGAAGTTCACTCTCTTGATACTTGTTATCCCCACGTGCATAGTGCGGTGTGAGAATGAGTTTCCTTGTTCCTTCATTATAGGACAAATCTATCATTGACATTGCTTCCTCAAGATTCTCGGCACCGTCATCGACACCCGGAAGCATATGACTATGAATATCAAAGTACTTCATTTGATCGCTCCTACACATCCGAATTGCTATTCATAGACTTAAAAACGCCTACTAAAAACATTCCAAGCACAACTGTAAATGCAGATATACTTGTCATAACCTTAACACTCCATCTGATACACTGCATTATAAACAGATACAGATAATCAGGTACAATGTATAGACTTGTATAAGGTTTTACAATTGCCATATATATCGTTATACACACAACAATAACGCTTGATACCAGCTCTGCTACGGCTATGTGTTTAACTCCTCTTTCTCTTCTCTGATCCATAAATATCATAAATACCATTCCAAGAACAGCACTTATAATAAACATTACTCCTGCTACAGCAAATAATTTCAAATAACTCTTTTTAACATTAGATATATACGGAGAAACATTACTGTCAGGTATTCTGATATCTGTTTCGCCATCTAATATTTTCATCGAATTCTGCTTGATTGTAAATACATAATCCTCATAGTTAACAATTGTATTGTCATTATTAACAGAAGTATCATTGGCAAATTCCGAAACGTACTCCGAATATGCAAACCTAAAATAACCACTCATCTGCATATTCTGCATTATTTTATCTTTGTTAAACAAACTTATATATATACCTATCATAACAAACAACGAAACCAACGAAACTGTTGTTGTAATCGTTAATACGTTGCGTGTATGACGACGTATCTTTCTTCTTTTTGTGTGTCCCTTTCTGGCACGTCTGCTTTGTGGCTTTCTAAATACCATACATTTACCAATGAGCAAAACAACTATACAAATAAGGGTAATCACAAGCACAACTGCCGCTATCGTATCTGTTACCGTCAAAACCTTTGAAGGTACAAGTTGCTCATTCTTATTAAGTTCTACAACCTCATTGTTTTTGGTTGTAACTACTATACGATCCTCGTCAAGTTTGACAGATGCGTCTGCCTCTGTCTTATCGGGACGATTTTTAAGTTGGCTCTTCGCCTCTGTCTGGTTAGACATGGCATTCCAAACATCAACCCCATTATCTTTTGATTGAGATTTGTCAACAGGCTTATCTGTGTTGTCTTCTGAATCATCCTCATCTTCATCCGCATCTTCTTCTGTTGTTTCCGTAGTAGCAACCGCTTCTCCGTCATCGTGTATGTTCACTTCATACAGATATCCGTTTTCAACACCCTCTGCAATACTGTTGTACATTTTATCGATAGCCTTTTGCGCCTGTTCAGCAGTCAAATCAACATCGTCTTCACACAAATATACAGTCAGAGAGTTGATATATGATGAACCGGCACGATATGATTTGCCATCATATTCAAATGTTGAGCTCGCAGCAGAAATTACTCCGGCCTCATTGCTGTTAATATCTCCTGCAAACGCAACAAAAGATGGAGAAAGAACAAGAAATGTAAGTACTAGCATTTTAAAACATATATTCATAAATACATTTTTCCCTTTAATCTCCATTTTATATACCCATCCTCATATCTGTTTTCTTTTACAAAACATAGGCTGTTGAACTTATGTCCAACAGCCTATTAAAAATCATTAGTCAAACTATTAAGTAACTAATATTAGTTCTCTGTAGCTGTGATGATTTCATCCTTAACAAGAGTCTTAAATACATCTGCAACATGTCCGTCAACATCAACATTCTTTCCATCTACAGAATATGTATATGTCTTGTCGCCAATCTTGAACGAATCTGCCTTAATGTTTGTAAATGTAACATCTCCAACCTTAACGCTCTTAACTGAAGCAGGTGTAAACAATGTTCCTGCAAGACCAAGTGCAGCAGCCTTGTCATTCTTGATTGTAACAGTTACTTCAACCTTAGTGTTAGTCTTTGCATAGTCAATAGCTTCCTTGAAGCTCTTCTCTTTGAGCTGACCGTTAACAGTAACCTGAATCTTGTCAGTATCCTTCTTACCGAGAAGTCCCTGAAGCTTAACCAAATCATCTGCTGCCTTTTTAGCATCAGAAAGAACTATAGTAGCAGTAACATCCTTCTTGCCGAGTGCAAGAGTAGTCTTTGTAACCTTAACATCAATTGTCTTGCTTACGTTTGTACCGTCAGTAGACTTAACAACAACCTTAGTTGTTCCAGGTGCAACAGCTGTGATAACACCCTTCTGTGTTACAGTTGCAACTGTAGGATCAAGTGACTCCCAGAAAAGAACAGTATTAGCTTTCTTTTTCTTGTTAGCTGCTACTGCAGTAGCAGTAACTGTAGCATCCTCGCCCTTCTTAATCTCAACAGAAGTCTTATCAACCGTGATATTCTTAACTGTACCAGGCATTACCTTAACTTTGAATGTAAGTTTCTTCTGATTCTTAACAGAAGCCACAGTAACTTTGGCTGTACCCGTCTTCTTCTTACTAGCTGTAAGAGTAATCACGCCCTTTGAGTTAGCCTTAACACTAACGATCTTCTTGTTAGAAGTCTTAACAGTAACCTTCTGGTTCTTTTTTGTGTTAGGTGTTACTGTAACAAATGCTTTAACCTTGACCTTCTTACCCTTACCAATTGTAACAGTAGATTTCTTAGTAAGGTTCGCACCTGTTATTTGGTTAGCAACAGTAAGTTTGCTTACTTTAACTTTCTTAGCAGCGTCTGCTGTAACGCCTGCTCCCAAGCTCAATGAAAGAGCCATTGCAAGTGCAACTACAGCTGTTTTTGCGATTCTCTTCATAGTAATATCCTCTCCTTTTTCAAATATAATTTCTTATTTAGAATACACCCGATTGTTTATTTTGTCAATATATATCGAATGTTTTGGCTATTTTTCCTACATAAAACCACATATTATTTTAAAAAAACATTTTTTACATTTGCATTACTTTCAAAAGTCAGATTAATCATTTTATCGCTTACCAAATCGCTTGTGCTGCATATCGATACCACATAATCATTGTCAAAATCAAACACACCAACATTAACTTTAGCATTTGGCATCTGCCCATCTAACAATTCTTCATCTTTTTCAATCATCCACCCCTGCCCATCGTTTTTAGCACAAAAGGAATTCATAGGAATGACAAGCCCTGTTCCGATACACTTTACATAAGCTTCTTTTATTGTCCAGTAATGTAGGAAAAGTCTTTTTTGTTCTGTCTCGTCATCTATTTTCACAAGATTGTCATATTCTTCCTTACAAAAAAAACGTTTTGCCAATTTCATGCAATTTTTTGTCTTACACTCAATGTCAATTCCAACATCACTGTCACTTACCGCAATAACCGCATACTTGCCCGAGTGAGAGAGATTAAAATGAATATCATGCCCCACAACATTCGGCTTTCCATATTCATTTTCCGCAAGTCTTAAGTCCGAAGCATTTATCCCCAATTCCTTTGAAAGACAATGTTGTACAAATGTGCCTGTAAGAATCTGTCTCTTCTTCATGTCGGGATTTTTAATCTTATCAACTCTTATCTTTCTTGATTCATTTAATTGTTCATACAAGACAAGTGACTGCTCATCCGAGCAGCCACCTGTGTAATCCATATAATAACAGTTAAGCATTATAACCTCATTTATTCTAGAGTAAGTCGGCAACCTTTTTAAGAATTGCAACATCCTTAGTTCTTGCGTTGTTGATATGCTCTGCAATTCTTACGCCTGCCTCAATCTCGCCGGTTACTGATATTCTAACCAAGAGATTTCTTGCTGCAAGCATATCCTCAACAACCTCCGCATACTCATCAAGCATAGCCTGATCAAAAGGAATAACCTCGTTAGCCATGAGATATTTGAGTCTGTCAAGCATAAGCACTTTGTGGTCGTATGCAATATGAAGTGCACGAATATCAAAGTCAGGCTCCTCCTCGTGAAGCTGCTTGTCTATTCTCTTAAGGATTGCGTCATATACATTAACACCAAAGATTGTATCATCAAAACGATTACGCATCATTCTGAAATGATCCTTTGTATCAAATCCATCGAGATACTCGTTAATAGTTCTCTTAATAAGATCCTTATCAAGTTCGTAGTATCTGTTATCCGTATTCTTCTGAATTACATAAAGTCCTCTTGTTCCCTTATAATCTGTGTTAAACACGTGATCCTCGGTAGCTGTAAGGGCCTCGAATCCCTTCTTAACTTTGTCAAAAGGAACTGTTGTGTAAGAATACTTATCTTTAAATGTGAAGTCTCCAACATAGAAAACTTCCTCATCCATATTATAACCGTATATGAAAAGTTCGTGAGAGAACTTGTAATCAACCTTAACGTCACAAAGCATTCTTGCCTCATCAAACGCTCCGTATACATATCCGCCAAGATCAATCGTCTTAACGATAAAATCAATTACATCGCCACAATATCCCTCAATCTGCTGCTTAGTTATAAGAGAGAAAATAAGGTATGGACACTCTTTCATAGAACTGCTTCCGGGCATCATATCACAAAGTAATATCTCTTCACCCGTAGTGTACTCATCTATGTTATAACAGCGTAACTGTATGTAATTACTGTAAATCCATCTCTTTGCGTTCTCGTCGTCTCCCAAAATTGAAAATAATGTTGCATGCCACTGCCATGACGTGATAGCAGGGTACTTAACCGGTAATACTGCTTTGTTTGCCATAATCCTCGACTCCTTTATAATATAATTTTCCTAAATTATTTCAACTTCTCTTCGATGATGTCTACAACATCCTCAAAGCTGTGATATTTATTAAGTGCCAATTCTTTGTCATCAAACTTCACATCAAATGTTTTCTCTGCATCAACTATAACTTTGATAAGCGAAACAGAATCAACCCCATACTCATCAGTAAATGATGCATCCATATCTACCTTATTGGCCTCGATATCCGGCATTTCTTCCTCAACGATTTCAAGCAATTTCTCTTTGATTTCACTCTTTTCCATATACCTAACCTCCATCTTGAAATTTTCTGACTTAACAGTTCTATTTTAATACGAGATACCATAATATTCAATAAATTTTTTTGAATTATCCAAATAATTTTGTTAAATATATTCAAAGCACATCTTTACAAACAAAAAAGCCCCTCTACCGGGCAAAATCCGGTAAAGAGACTTATAAGTTCATTTACAAATTAATTAAAAAGATTTCCGAAGAACTCTGAAAGTGCATCTACTATCTTCTGGAAAAAGTTCTTGGCCTGCTCTTTGTCAATTCCCATATCATCAAGCTTGTTGAAGAGATCCTTTGCCTGCTCCTTCATGCTGTCAAGATCAAGGTCAAGTCCGTTAATCTTCTTCATAAGAGAGATAATTGTCTGCTTTTCCTCGTCTGTTACCGTAATGCCAAGTTCCTCTGCGCCCTGATCAATTGCTTTGCTGATGGCCTCATCATTATCAAGATTTTCCTCAACAACTTTAGCCTTAACAAATGCCATAAGCTGCTCAACATCCTGTGCACTGATATTACCATCCTGTGCCATCTGGCTTGTAACAACGAGCTCATTTACAGCTGTATCCATGCTTTCTGCAGAGATTGTCTCACCTGTAAGTTCTGAATATGCCTTCATTGCACCGACAAGTGCAGCAGTTCCTGTTATTTCAAACGGTCCCGCAACGATTACATCTGCATCCTTAATACCTGCA
Source organism: Lachnospiraceae bacterium (assembly GCA_015057325.1). Lineage (GTDB taxonomy): Bacteria > Bacillota > Clostridia > Lachnospirales > Lachnospiraceae > CAG-590. Next base: position 21,020 of record SVEQ01000005.1, read on the forward strand.
GTAATTAATGCGTTTGTGTACATACCCGGTGTACAATATGAAATGTTCTTTGTCTCAACATCGATACCATCACCCTCCTGACCAATAACAACAACAACCGAAGAAAGTGCACGTGAACCGATTACGCTATCATCAAGATAATCACCAAGGTATTTATGCTCGTCCTCATTGGTTATCTCACCAACCGTATAATTCTCAAGTTCATCCTCGTCAACACCGAGCAAATCCATTACTTTCTCTTTCTCGTCATCCTCTAAGTCTGCTCCAAAGGATACATAAACATCTTCAGGTGCCGCATCAGATACCGCATCAGCCTTAACTGTAAGCCCTGCTACAGGAAGGCTAAGCACCATTGCTGCAACCAATGCGCATGACAAAGTCTTATTATATAATTTTCTCATTCTCATGTCCTCCTTATATTGTCTGTATTATTCAAACAACCATGGTGAGTTTACCACCATATTGTCACTACGTCAAATTAAGATTTTATGAAGAATTATTTTTTGTTTATTCTTGCAACACATTCCTTCCAACCTGAATAAATGCGATTTCTTTCTTCGTCCGGCATATGAGCGTCAAACACCTTGTCTTTTTGCCAATTATTCTTAATCTCATCAATATCCTTATAGTAGCCAACCGCAAGTCCCGCAAGGTATGCCGCACCAAGAGCTGTTGTCTCCGCAACCTTCGGTCTTATAATCTCACCGCCAAGCACATCTGCTTGAAACTGCATAAGGAAATCATTGGCCGATGCTCCTCCGTCAACTCTAAGCGAACTTACGGATATCGAAGCATCTTCCTCCATTGCCCTTATAACGTCAAGCGACTGGTATGCAAGCGACTCAAGCGTTGCCCTTACAAAATGTTCCCGTCCGGCACCTCTTGAAAGTCCGAATACCGCACCTCTTGCATACGCATCCCAATACGGTGCACCAAGACCTGTAAATGCAGGTACGACGTACACTCCGTTACTGTCAGGCACAGAACGCGCAATCTCCTCGGTATCGGCTGCTTTTTCTATCATTTTCATTTCATCACGAAGCCACTTAATAGCTGCTCCTGCAACAAACACACTTCCTTCAAGTGCATACTGCACTTTGCCGTTTCTACCTATGGCAATGGTCGTAAGCAATCCATGCTTTGAATCCACTGCTTCATTTCCCGTATTCATAAGAAGGAAACATCCCGTACCATATGTATTCTTGCTCTGGCCTGCCTCAAAACAACATTGTCCGAAAAGTGCCGCCTGCTGGTCACCCGCAATTCCCGCGATAGGTACGGGTTTTCCAAATATAATACTGTCAGTATATCCGTATACCTCAGAAGAGTCCTTAACCTCCGGGAGCATACACTTTGGTATTTCAAACTTTGCAAGCAATTCATCATCCCAGCACAAATCATGAATGTTGTAAAGCATAGTTCTTGATGCATTGGTTACATCCGTCGCAAACACTTCTCCTTTTGTAAGTTTATACAAAAGCCATGTATCTACCGTTCCAAAAAGAAGTTCTCCTGCCTGTGCTTTATCCCTTGCTCCCTCAACATTTTCAAGTATCCATCTTATCTTTGTTGCCGAAAAATACGGATCGGCAATAAGACCTGTCTTTTCCTTGATGACCTTGTCGAAGCCCTCTTTCTTTAATTCCTCCACGTAATCCGCGGTTCTTCGGCATTGCCAAACAATGGCATTGTATATCGGTTTTCCCGTATTCTTGTCCCACACAATTGTAGTTTCTCTCTGATTGGTTATTCCGATTGCCGCAATTTCTTCAGGACCAAGCGAACTCATCGCCATAGCCTCAGCCATAACGCCCACTTGAGAAGCCCAAATCTCATCAGCATCATGCTCTACCCAGCCCGATTGCGGAAAATACTGGGTAAACTCCCGCTGCGACATTGCAACGATATTACCCTGCTTGTCAAAAATGATACATCTTGAACTGGTTGTACCCTGATCAAGGGCCATAAGATATTTCTTCATGCATTGTCCTCCATTTATATTTTATTCTTCGTCCAAACATTTCATTAACATTTTCTTATATTCGTCAACCACCCGAAAGGGGCTTGCAATCTTCATTCGACCGTTAAATGATGCCACCCACGCAAAAAACCTGTAACTGACATACACATCCACAACTGCATTTATTTTTCCCTCGCATTTGTGCAGCCAAACATCATTGCCAAAGTGATCAATAAGCGCTCCGGCACACTCTTTGTCTGCGACAAGCGTCACGGTTTCGAGTTTGCCGCCAAACATACCAAAGTTTTTGCAGTTTACATCATATATGGAATGATACTTTGCACTGCCTTCGCGTTTTGTTTTTTCTATTATTACATTATTCATTTTATCTACACGGTAATGTTTTATCAAGTCCTCTTTTTCATCATATCCAACCATGTAGTATCTCTCGTTTTCCCATATAAGACACCATGGAGAAATGACGTACCTGCTGCCCCCTGCTTTGGGAACTAATCGTTTATTGGCATCCCACATCATGTAGGTAAAACTAATTTTTTTATTTTTACTGATAGCTTCCCTAATTCCGTCTATATTAAAATATATGTTTTCGTTTGGAGTTTTAGATTGATCGACCAAATAATTTGAAGCTTGTATTTGTTTTGCTTCGTATTTATTGGTCATAGTAAGAATTTTTTTGATTAGTTTTTCTGTTTTGGGAGTAGTTATTGTTCTTGAAGATGTTACTGCATCGATGAGCAGTTTTATTTCCGATTCCTCTAGCAGACGAGTTTGAAGGTACGCACCCTTTTTAACCCTTACAATATCAAACCCGAAATCATGTAGGCTATCCAAATATGGATACACACTTCTTCGCTCACACGAAAAACCGTAGTCTTCAAGACGCTTTGCAATGAAAGGTGCGGACAGCGGATGAGCTTTGTCCGACTCCTCCCAAAGAATCTTTAGAATATATAATACCTTTATTTTCTGGTCGTTTATAATACCGTTTGCCCCCTCCGTTATATGTTGTTATATCCCAACTGATGTGCTATATCGATAAGCGCAGCGTCCTCCATCTCATGCTCAAGCGGTGATAATTCCTCATCATACTTACGCTTATATGCAATGGAAAGAAGCTCATCTGCAATTCTTGCATTTTTAGGAAGAAGCGGGCCGTGTGAATAAGTTGCAAACACATTCTTATAGCGTGCACCCTCAGTCTTATCCTCACCGTTATTACCAAAGCCCTTAACGATTGTGCCCATAGGTCTTACGCCCTCGCCAAGCCAAGTCTGGCCGTTGTGATTTTCAAAACCGACAATAGGAAAAGTCTCGCCGTCCTCTGTCGTATATTCATAAATGAAATTACCAATCATTCTCTTATCATTGGCGGTTGTATATACATTTATTCCTCCAAGGAAATCAACCTTAGTTCCGTCAGCTGCCTCGTAGTATTTGCCAAGCATCTGATAACCACCGCAGATTGCAAGGATAACCGTCCCCTTCTCAATCTCTGCCTTTAACCAGTCAGCCTTATACTCGAACAAATCCTTAACAAGTATCTCCTGCTCAAAGTCCTGTCCACCGCCGATGAAAATGATATCGTAATCGTTATCTTCAGGCACAGGTCCAAAGGTTACTCTAGACACCTTCGTATCAATTCCGCGCATGCTAAGACGCTTCTCTAAAGTACGGATATTACCGTTATCACCGTAGAGATTCAATATATCGTAATACAAATGGCAAATGTGTATTGTCTTTTCCGCCATCATTTTCTCCTCCTAATATACCTTGTTACAGTTAACCCAGACCACAGGTCTTACTGCACCGCCCGTTCTGTTGACCTCTTTAAAGTGCTCGTCAATCGTTCCATCAACGGTTACCACCGGTGCATAAACGTCAGCCTCTCCGGTGCCTCTTAACCACCACCAGGAAGAACGGTAGCCTTTCATATCCCACTCATTAACCTTACTGAGTTCATTGATGTTAACGCCCTCAATTCTTGCTTCCTCAGTGATGTGAAGCTGTCTTTCCTTATCTGTCTTAAAATAGTTTGCAGCCTCATCGACTGTAAGCAGTGTGAATACATCCTCATTCTTAACAACGACACTTGCAAGTTCGTATTTACTAAGAATTCCCGAAATATAATCCCTGTCATTAAGCATCGCTCTCAAATCAGAATCTTCCCACGTTACCGACTTGTGTTTTTGATTATAAAAATAACCGTCTATTCCTTCTTTTGTGACTAGGCACACCTCGTCTCCAACCTTTTTCACAACAAGCCATGTAAGTCTTTCCTTACCGACCGCAGGGTCTGTCTCAAAAGTGCCCCACAAGACCTCGTCTCCGACTTTTGCGTTGTTGATTGCCTCACACTCCTCGGCATATCGTTTACCCGCAAACATTCTGTAACTAAACTCAGCACATATAAATGCTACCGAACCGATTATTACAACAACGGCAGTGACAGTTCGCAGTACCTTGCTACGTTTCTTTCTCTTCTCTTCGGCTATTGCGGCTTCTAATGTATCATTTATGAACTTCTTAGGATTAAGAAGCTTAACTGTTTTCTTAACAAGCCATCTTACAATAGGCGAAATGACAGCCGTACATGCAATACTGCTTGCAAGCACGACAGCAAATCTTGTTGCATCCGTCATTCTTACACTTCCAAACACGGTACCGACAAAGTATCCGTGAATAAGGAAAAGCTCTACACTCATGCCACTTATGTACTTAAGAACCTTGTTGCCAATAGTAATACGCATATTCAGAAGTATTATAAACATTGTAGAGACTATACAATAAATGCTCTGCACAATAAGAGTGATAAGCTTATCATGAACGCCAAAGCCCGTCGTATAATAACCGTATCTTACAACAACAAAGACCGCGCCCTGCAAAAGTATTAACGTAAGCACTGTGGTAATTGGCATAATAATCTTGTAGTGCTTGCTGCAAAAGGCAGCGATTTTGTCCTTAAATCTTGCAAAATACATACCAAACACAAACACGATTGTTGAGTTAAACCACCACTCACCCTTAAACCAGTGAGATTTGACACCGTCTGCATCATGTCCCTGGAAGAAGCTGTACACAATGATAAGCACAACAACAATGCTTAAGAAAAACAATGCCACGTCCTTTTTGCTAAAAAGCGAGAACAACAAATAAAAGAAAAGATATATAAACAATATCTCGATAATAAACCATCCGTTGCTGTTAACCAACGTATAACCCGAGATATCGCTTATCACTTCAAGCTTGGTGTATCTTACTCCAAAGCCGAAAGCCTTGAGCATAACCCCCAAAATGTTGATAACCCAGAAAGGAATAAGTACTGTCGGAAGTCTTTTTGTAAGGAAGGAATCGAGATAATCTTCCTTCGTATAAACGCTTGTAATAAGTCCGTAGCCTGAAGAAAAGAAGAATATTGATGTAAATGCAATACCGCAATAATTAAGTATCGTAATAGGGCCTTTGATATATACGCCGTACCCGGTCACCTGCTGCGTTAAATGATGCAGGACTACAACTATACAGGCAAATCCCTGAATAAGCTTAGTCTGTTCAAGTGATAAGAAGTCAGAAGCCAATTTCCCCTTGCCGGAAAACTTTGCCCCAAAGAAAGTTATAATGAGCAGTATTACGGGAAAGAGATTTAGCAACACTATATTTAGTAACATTTTATTCATCAAGCCTTACTCCTTAGCGTATTTTTGTAGTGGGACAAACTCAGAAAGTTTGTCACGAAACTCTAACATACATGTATAAGATAACACGAGAAACGTTTCCTTACCCTGCTGTTTTAACATTGTAATTAACGTTTTATAATCTTTTTCAACATGGAACTTTTGGGTATCAAAATCAGCAAGTTTAAGTCTAAGCTGCATATCGTAAGCACGTTTTCCCGTAAAGTAGAAGTGCTCGGCGCCTGATGCAGCCTCCGTTAATCTTTCAAACTCAACATCATATATCCATGAGATATCCTTGCCGTCGGCAAAGTTATCATTTAATCCGAAAACAATATTACCTGTAGGTCTTTGCTGGATGAGGAACTGAACTACTTCATTAAAACCTGCCGGATTTTTGACAAGCACCATGTGAAGCTTAGACTCTCCAAGCATCACTTCCTCCATACGTCCAAAGTGCGTTGACAAACTGCCTAGCACGGAAACTATCTGCTCATTGGAAAGTCCGATATTATGCGCAACTGCTGTTGCAGCCAGTGCGTTGTAAAGATTGTATCCACCGGGAAGCATAACCTCTGCCTTAACCGTCTGCCCAAAAACGTTCATTTCGACAACCTCGGAACCATCCTTCCACTCTAAAACCTTGGAAAGTGCAACATCTGCGTCGTGTCTCTTGTAACCGCACTTTTCACAATAAAAGCCTCCAAGATGTCCGAAGGTGTGATAATTGTATTGGTATTTTGTCTTACAGTGAATACAGTAAACCGCATCCGATATATCCTTAGATGTACCCTCATAAAGCGGTGCATCCACTCCAAAATAATGTATCTCCTTGTGTGGCAAATCCTGTAATGAAGATGTAAGTGAGCAGTCCGCATTAAGAATGAGCTTAACATTCGGTAACTGTTCAAGACCTGCTCTGATCTTATTAACCGTGGTTAAAACCTCGCCGTAACGGTCAAGCTGATCGCGGAATACATTAGTTACTACCGCTGTCACATCAAGTTCTCCGAAATGCTCCACGATATATCTTAATGCCGCTTCATCGCATTCAAGAAGCGCATAGTCCTTATCAACCTTGCCATTCATTCCCGCTGCCGATACAAATGCAGACACAACACCACCAAGCATGTTAGCTCCTGCATCATTACAAAAGACAGTATTACCGCCTGCCTCAATCATATCTCTTATAACGTGACAAGTCGTTGTCTTTCCGTTGGTACCCGTAACGCAGATAACCTTCATGTCCTTTGCAAGATGCTTAAGGATGTCGGGACAAAGCTTAAGCACCACCTTGCCCGGAAGACTTGTTCCTCCACTTCCCGTCATTTTCAATATTTTAGTTGTAAACTTACCTGCCCATACGGCAAATGTTGAACGTGCGCTCATCTTTCTCTCCTATTATATAAAGTCAAATGTTCCCTGACTGTATTCAAGATCCTGGTATTCCATCTCGGTTGCTTCAACCTGACTTCTGTAATCTACAACTACCGTCTGCTGACGCCCGCCAACAAGCTGCTGGCCGAGAATGTAGTTGACATCGAAACGGTTTGTGATTGCAGGTGTTGCACCACGTGCCGGAACAATAAGCTGAACATTGTTCGTTGCAAGAAGCGCAAATATCGGCTCCCAAATATATATATCCTTGGCTGCACCAAACGGGTTATCAATAAAGATAACCTTCTTAAGATCGGATGACTCTGCTTCAGGCGCATACATACCGGAAATGTAGTTAATTATCGACACAAGGAACTGAATGTAGATACCCTGCGACTGTCCGGTACTACCAACTGCCTCCTCATAGCGAAGATAACGGCTCTGATCTTTAATTCTCTCGCGCTTATAAAGCTTAAGCTTGATAGCATTCATATCTGTAACCATTACACCGAAAAGCTTCTTTAAGAGAAGTCTGCTCTTCATATATTTGATACGGTCATTGTTGTCATCAAACTTATCCGCACCTGTTACAACCTCATCAATGTAATCAGACATTCTCTGTTTGATGAACTCATCCTTAACATACGGAATTGTAAGGTTGACCATCTGAATCATTTCGCCGTCTAACTGAATGCGCGAAAGCTTAGGAAGCTTCTCAAGCTCGGTACGAACGTCCTTGCATCTTTCGATACACTGATCCTCGAAATTATTCTTAATAGTCTCCATGTCGGAGATTCCCTGTTCAACTCTTTCCTTCTCAAGCTCGATATACGAAATCATATCGCGAATGTTGGCAAGAAGCGCTTTTGCCTCCTCATAGGTTTCGGGGATTACGACATCATCCTTCATCGCCTTAGAAAGTTCAAAGGCTCCCATTGCAAAGAATGTGTTCGCAGTCTGCGACTTAAAGTTGATAAGTTCCTGCTTAGCTCTTGATAAAGTCTTATTGGTCTTATCATAAGTAAGCAAGCTTTCCTCAAATGTTTCTCTAACCGCCTCACGATTACCCGAAAGCACTCTGGCATTTCTTGTGTCTATTCCCTCTGACGCAATAATTCTCTTGATATCCTTATAAAGATCAATAATTGTCTCGTGCTCTTTGATATACTGTTTAAACTCAGCCTCAAAATGCTGCATCTCAGAAACAAGACTCTTAACAACACGGCTTCCCTCTGCAAGTGCCTGCTCTGCCTCATGCTTGGTTACAGTCTCGGTATTTACCTCTTCTCCTGCATCCTCACCAAAGCGTTCCTTTAATGCACTTAAAGCCTGCTCAATACGACCCTCAACACGGGTAACCTCATGTTCTTTCTTCTTTGCCTCATCCTTAAGCTGTTCACATCTAACCGAAAGTTGCGACAAGTGAGAAGAAAGCTCATTGATATACTTCTCATCCGTAGGATGAAGTTCACCCTTGTCCTTCATTGCATCAAGTGTCTTAAAGTCAACGCCGCGTCGCTCTATCATTTTGCGTCCGCGCTCCATACTTTTCTCTAATGTTGCAATAAGCTTCTTCTTATCCTCAAGTGCTACGTTGGCATCCTCATATAAAGCTTTGGCTGCCACAAACTCAGCACGCAATTTATCCTCATCAAAAGGAAGCGCCTTGTAGTTACCCTCTACGTAATACTCTTTATAGAGGTTGTCCCAATCGGCAGTTATTTCTTCAAGCTGCTTATTTAAATGTTCAACCTGTCCTTTAAGGTCTAACTCCTTAAGTCTTATGCTCTCGCTGTCATTTCCGGCATCATTTGTTGCCGACTCTAATCTTCTAACCTCTGACTCGTAGAAATCAAGGTTTGCCTTAAGTTCATCGGACTGGTCACATTTTGCAATGATACCTGCAATCTTAACCTGCTCCTTCTTGTTAAGTTCAAGCAATTCTTTGGCCTTACTTACATCCTCGCGGGAGGTTTCAATATGAGCTGTTACCTCGTTAATCTCCTTCGTAAGCTTCTCAATCGTCCTTGATAAATCAAGCTGCTGCTCGTTAATTCTTGTAAGCTCCTCTTCCGCATTCTCGATTGAGCCTGCATTAAGTAAAGCGGCATACTCCATATCGTCATTGTATGTTTCAAGACGAAGTTCCATGTGCTCCTTGTCATTTTTAAGCTCGGAAAGTTCGCTTTTAAGTCTCTCAATTTCTGCCTTAAGTGCGTCTTCTTCAACAAACACCTTCTTATCCTTTGCAAGAATAAGCATACCGTCTGTTTCCTCCGGCATATAAGGCGACTCAATCACATTCTTATCAAATACAGGAACTGCCACAGAGCCCAGATCAATCTCGGAAATCTTGACATCCTCGCTTATACGGTCAAAATCCTTGGTGACAATTCCGTAAGGAAGCAACGGGAATCTGTCAAGCAAATCCTCTCTGTTAGATGCTGGAAGTGCCGACAAATAATCTACACCCGAAAGCACAAGCTCACCATGTCTTGTCTCCATATAATCCTTAACCCTGCTTACGGCATACGACTCTTCAAGTATTCTTCCTTCAGCCATAGCCTCAAGATGCTTCTCGTCTTTGGCAATCTTTTCAGAAAGCTTTGCAAGCTCCACCGAACAATTAAACGCACGCTCTCTTATATTCTCATACAACTCGCCTGTCTCTTTGACCTCATATATCTGAAGCATTTTCTTAAGACGGTCTTTGTTCTCAGGATACTTATCATATTTTGCCTTGGCAGCTTCAAGTGTGGCGTCTGCCTGCTTCTTTTCTTCCTTGGCTATAAAAAGCTCCTGCTCATATTTATTAATCGCCTCCATATCGGCGCGATAATCCTCTTCCGCCTTGGCAAGCTTTTCATTAATCTCTTCCTCTTCGCCAAGCAAGTCGCCCATCAAGTCCTTCGTATCCGTAATAACCAAAAGTTCGATTCCGGCACGAACTTTGCGGATATCCTCCATACATTTGATGTACTCATCGTAGTAACGCTCCTTGTGGCTTCTCGCAACGGCAAGTGCTATGTCGCCCTCTTCCTTAACTTTGAGTGCCTTCTCAAGCTCTTCAAAAACCAGGTCATACTCTTTTTTCTTGGCATCAAGCTTCTTCTTAAGGTCTGCGGTCTTCTTCTCGTCCAGCTTAAGCTTGGTATATGCATATAAATGAAGCTTCTCAATAAGCTCCTTGTCGTCCTTGCCCTCCGCGTTAATTATCGCGCGGTTAGCCTCAATCTCTTCCTTGTCCTTAATATACTGAATGTAGTCGTTAACACTTTCCTTAAGCTCTAATTCACTTCTTGCGGCATCGGCCTCTTCGATTGCCTTATCCACCTGCGAAAGAACAACCGAAAGATCGTCAGAAAGCTCCTTAAGTTCGTAGCGATCCTTTAAAACCTTAAGCTCTTCAAGACGCTTTCTCTCCTTGTGGATTCTCTTCTCATAAGTCTCTCTGGCAAGGCGGCGTTTCTCAATCTCTTCCTCGCCCCACTTAAGCAAATGTTCCCCTGTCACATAAATATCTGCAAGCGTACCAATTGCCTTGTCCTTCTCCTCACAATAAGAAAGGAAAGAAGACACACGACCTTCGAGCACGTGCATAAGCTCTGTTTCTTTATCATAATTGGCAATCTCTTTCTTCTTTTTAGAAAGCTCCATAAGCTTATCCTTAATATCAAGAAGTGTTCTTGCCATGTCCTCATTTACATCATTTTGCTCGGTCTTAACAAGGAATGCTTTCTCAATAATCTCCTCAATCAAGAGATCCTCGACAACCTTACGGGTAGTCTTATACTGCATCTCAAAGTAAGTTCTTACATGACCCTCCGTCTTGTTAATACCTCTTATAATCTCCCACTGACTCTCGAAAAGTCCGTATCTGCTTATAAAGCGCTGATACTCACCCTTTCTCTCAAACACGTACACCTTAATGTTAAGATTGCGTCTTGATAAGTCCTTGAGATAATTCTTAAGTCCTGTATATGTAATTCTCTCCTTGCTGTTTTGCAAAGGAAGATTAACGATATCATTCTCATTGTAGTCTCTATAGAAAATGCAGTAGTTAAAATACTCAATAGACGCACTGTCCTTAACGACAGACTTAGAAGGCTTTCCCGCCGCGCCCGCGCTTTCCATAACCTCATCAGGAAGTGACATAGTCCCGTCATCAACTCCTGCTTCCTTAGCCTTTCTTGCACAGAAGCCTGTAGTCATGTAGCGGAGTCCTTCCTTGATATCCTTGTCATCAAGCTTCCACTCCACAAGTGAATGAATGGTAGTGTTACCGCCACCACTTCTAAAAAGTTTCTCAATAGGCTGCTTGTCATCAAGCGTACAGTTAGGAATAAGATTTTGCAAAAGCAAAAGCATGAGCACACTCTTACCACCACCATTTGCAAGGTCATAGAGCGTGTTCTTACCATACATACGCATGGAAAAATCATCATAGCCCTGAGTTCCGAAATTATATTTTACATTGTTAACACGAATTCTATTAATATTTGGCATTTTAATCCCTCATATTTCTATTCATTATATAATGAAATTACTTCTCCTCTTGTGCCTCTTCCTTCTTGTTGGAAAGTGCATCAAATATCTCCCCGCGATACTCCTCAAAATAATGTTCAACTATTGCAGAAAAACGTCCCGTCGGATAATATCTCTTATCAACCTCAACAAACAGATTCTCACCTACTAAGAAGTTAAAAACCAACTTGATAAAACTAACCTTCGAAGCACGCGACGCCTTAATATCTTCCTGACTTTCTCCCGTACTTACAGGAAGCTCATCCCAGAAAAGTGCTACCGATTTGAAACTCTCTTCCTTATCTTCTTCCATATCATAAATAATTATATCCTTGGTAAATACGGAAAGCGCCTTGTCAACTTCCGAAAGCACATCCTCCGACTTGATATACTCCTTAAACTGATAAGTGCCCGAGTCCGAATAAAACTGAAGCAGTATCTCGTATATAAGGAAGTAACAAAGATATAACTCCTTGTTAAGCCTGACACCTATCGCACGTCTTAACTCCTCATTGGTATAACCAAAAATCCTGTTTCCTTCTCCGGGCGATAAAAACAAGCTGTCCTTATACTCATATATATGAAGATTAAGCTTCTTAAGAAGCACTCCCAAAATCTCATACACCTCGGCGTTACCGTAATAATCGTCATAAAGCTGCGAATTATTACCGCCTCTTTCTATCTCTTCACCTGTCACAAGGCGGGCATATATGTCCATCGCCTTTTCAATATTTTTCATCTCCATAGCGGGTCCCTCTCATTTATCTTAAGTCCGATTACAACAATCACGAAGCCATCACAAAATTCATATCTGTTATCGAATACTCCTCATTCGGTCCAAAGGAAAGCACTTTGCTTTCATCAAACGTGATGTTAAATGCTACCTGTCCGAAGCGGTCCTTCTTCTGAGCACTCAACTGCTCCATGATTATTCCCTCAAGAAATGTATCCTGCTTCGTTGCCATTTTTGAAAGGTCATACGAATCCTTCTGCGCCAAATGTACAAAGAACGAATACAAATCACCGTTGTTATAAATGTCCTTGCCAAACTTAATCTCGTATATCGCAATAAGCTCGGAAAGCGTGGTCTTGCCGTGTTTCCAGAGTTGCTCAAGAAGTTCTCCGTAAAGCACTCCGTAGTTTTTCGATATTCTCTTATCCTCTATCTCATCTTCATAGACAAAATCAGGATCTAATACTTTCTTCTCAACCTTCTCACCGTAATCACCGTTGTCCGTCTTGCCCTCTAACATTCTGTCTATGCACTCTGCATTGAAGGTCTTGTTAAGTCGTGGCATAAGCATCGGTGCGATAAGAAATGATAAGTCGTCGATTCTGTCTCTCTTCATGGCACCCTCTAGGGCATTTCTAAAATCAAAGACTGGTCTTAACTTTCTAAGTTTTGCTCTGCCTATCATCTCGTCGGCAATATTTTGAAGTTCTATTGTCTCACGGATAAGCTCACCGTGACGGATAATCGTTTTCTTAAGCTCAGTATCAAGCTTATGAATCTTAGACAGAACAACATTCTCACCCGACTCAGTATTCATGCCCTGCTCGTTTGCCTTGGCAAAAGCCTTGTCGATAAGTGCTCTGTTCTTCTCAAAAAGCTTCGACTCTTCTCTAAACCACTTAGCAACGGTTGCCATATACTCTTCACTTGCCTTGGCACCCGCCATAATGTCATAGCTTAAAAGGTCTAACACTTCCTTCTTCTGCAAAGAAAGCTTGCTAACCTCGTTATTAATACGCTTAACAACCTCGATACCGCCCGCGAAGTTCTCTGAACGAATCATTTTCTCAAGCAACACCTGCTGAACGGAAATGTTACTCTCGTCCTTAATCTCCTTCGTATCAAGATAAAACTCAATGCCGTCGGTAGTTACATGATAAAGCACAATCCCGTGAACAATACGACTGTCGATAAGCTTGACTCTTGCGGTTTTCTTCTTCTTCTCCTCAGGGTCAAAATAGTTAAACGTAAACGCCTTACCGTCATTTTTGATCTTGTCAAAAATGTAGCCGCAAAGCTCGTGCTCCTCCGCCGGGCCTTCATTTATCAAGAACTCCCTATGTAAGAGCTCAAGAAGAAAGTCCTCGTACTCCTCGTAGGTTACCTCGCGCTCCTGGAAACTGTTCTCATGTATAAGAAAACGAAGCGTCGCCATCGTGATGTAACCCATGTCGAGATTGCTGTATCTCCCGTCCTTATACTGGGTAAATGTTGTCTCCGACAGCACAAAAAACGGATAATATTTTTTTATATTAATCATTCGATCACGATGCTCACTTAGAATATCGTGAATCATTATGTATTTCTCAGCCATAAATGCTTCCTCTTCATATATAAATACGATAAAACACAATCATTACAATTTTAATATTTCATCGATTAATTGTAAAGCATTTTCCGATGGGTACAAAAAAAGAACCGACCCAATGTTCTAAGACATCAAACCGATTCCTTCAGTGGGCCGCCGGGGGCTCGAACCCCGCACACCCTGATTAAGAGTCAGGTGCTCTACCAAATGAGCTAGCGGCCCGTACCACTGTCGTGTTTTTCACACAACAGTGATGATTATATATTATCATAAACTAAAATGCAAGCCTTTTTTTTAATTTTTTTATTTTTATTGTAAATGCACTAACAAACCGTCGATTTTAGCTTATTTTATACAAAAGTCAAATCACTTGCTAACCTTTGTCTTTTTAGAAAGTCCACCCTTCTTAAAGAGTTTCTTATATACAGAAAGCTTAGCCTTAGGAACTTTAATCTTAACTTTTGCAGACAAGCCCTTGAATGCCTTCTTACCTACAGTTTTAATATCCGTTGTCTTAATGGTAACCTTCTTAGCTTTGCTCATACCATTAAATGCTTTTGCATTAATAGCTGTTATTTTAAATGTACCATCTCCGAGTTCAACACTTGCAGGAATTGTTATGTTCTTAAGTGACTTCTTGGCAAATCCGACAACCGCTACTGTTCCTGTTCCGTCAAGTGCAGCATTTGTCACTTTGAACTTAACATCACCAACAGTATATGTCTTGCCCTTTACAGGTACAACGTACTCTTTGTATACGTAAGAATACTTGCCTGACTTAAACTTATTAACAATTTCCTTTGCCTTCGAAGAAGCAGAACCTATAACAACAACCTTATCATACTTCAATGGGTTAATTGCAAGTTCAGCAAAAGCGTTCTCGCCATACTCCTTAAGGCTGTCAGGAATGTAAAGTTTTGCAACATAATCCTGATTCTTTGAAAATGCACCCTTTCCAACCTTAGTTACAGTATCAGGAATAATGATCTCGCTAAGCTTGGTAATATGGAAAGCAAAATCTCCAATTTCAGTAACACCTTCAGGCCAGTTAACCTTCTTAAGCGATGTAACGCTCTCACAGCAGCTGTTAGGAATCTTAGTCGTTCCTGCCTCAAAACTAATCTCTGTAATACCGCCAAAAGGATGTTCGAACACTGTCATGTTCTTAGGGACGGTAAATGTTGTATCTTTACACATAAGGAATGCGTCACCCTTAACGGCTGTAACTGTTGCAGGAAGTGTACCGACTGTGTAATCTCTAGCATTTTCAAATGCTTCTTTTCCGATAGTCGTTACGCCTGCAGGCCATTTAATCTTAGTGATTGCGAAGCATCCCATACATATTCTGTCCGGAATAACTGCAAGTCCATCCTCAAAATTAACTGTAGTTAATTTGCTACATCCGGCAAATGGTCCTGTAGTCTCGCCTTCTATTGAAACAACAGTCTTAGGAATAGTAACTTCTGTAATAGAAGTACACTTTTGGAATGCCTTTTGACGAATCTTTATTATACCTGAAGGGAACTTAACTGTTGTAAGCTCGCTACATTCAGCAAATGCAGAAACACCAATCTCTGTAACAGTATCAGCAAACTCTACCGTCTTAACTTTGGAATATCCCTTAAATACATCGTCACCTATTGTAGTTACAACACCTTCAACCTTGATAGTTGTAACTTCATCTTTATGCGCTGCCCATGCCTTAGCATCAGCAGAGTCAACCTTTTTAAGCTTACCCTGGCTTCCGCCACCTGTTACAGTAAGAACACCCGCGTCATCGATAGACCAGCCTTCACCTTTGTCTGTAGCGGCAAACGTCGTGGCACTAAAGACACAAGCCATGGCAAAAGTAAATACTACAGTCATAACTGTGCAAAATAACATTTTACATGTCTTTTTTGTGTAATTTTGTTTCATTTACAAATCCCCCTTTTTAATGCGATTTTTTATCTTTTTCATTATAACAAATCCGGGCAAAAATAAAAGTATCAATAATATTAAGAAATCCTTACAATTTTGGCTTGCCATATACTTCTACTGGATTTTTACTAAATTGTAGTATATAATGTGGAGCATATTCTTTGAAAAGTTTACTATCATTTAGAAACAAAGGAGATATTATTATATGAAATTATTTACAAAAAGATTGCTTGTTGGTTCAACCGCCTTGCTGTTGACAATAAGTTGTGCGGTTACGCAGACATTTACATCAAAGGCTGCTATTCAGCCTGCAAATGATGACCCGGGATACGGAAGACTTTCCGGAACCGATGTTCCAGAAGAGTTTTACGAAGACGGACGAACAGGACTTGATAATAGCGAGCTATCCAACATTCCTTTTAATATGTATGGGAGCTCACAGACAGCAAGCACGTTTACAAACAAAACTTACACGCATCAAGATAAGTTTGATGGCATGGCAATTGTTAACGGTATCGACGTAAGTCAGTATCAGAATATTAGTGCTATCGACTGGGCAAAAGTAAAGGCATCAGGTATAGAGTTTGCTTTCATTCGTGTCGGCGGTCGCGGCTATGGTTCGGCAGGAACACTCTATAACGATTCCTACTATGCTAAAAATGTTGACGGCGCACTTGCTGCAGGAATAAATGTTGGATTATACATCTACTCTCAAGCTACCACCGAAGCAGAAGCTGTCGAGGAAGCACAGTTCATCCTTGATAGAATCGATGGAAGAAAAATAACTTATCCGATTGTACTTGATTACGAGTTTGCATCACCAAAAGACAGCAGACTTAGAGCTGCTAATCTTTCAAAGGAAGCAGCTACTAATGTTTGTCTTGCTTTCTGTAAGAAGATTCAGGAAGCCGGATACACCCCTATGGTATATGCTAACCCGGACATGCTTAACAATCATTTAAATGCTGACGTACTTAGCGGCTACTATCCAATATGGCTTGCCAACTACACTACAGCAACCACTTATCCGGGAACATTTACATATTGGCAGTATGCAAGCAACGGAACAGTGCCCGGAATTAACGCCAAGGTTGATATGAACTTCTACTATGTTGCTGCAGCCAACAATATCGCAAATGCAATCGTTACACCGATTGACGACCAGATATATACAGGAGCACCATTTACTCCCGCTCCAGTTGTAACAATGAACGGAGCAGCCCTCAAAAACGGTGTTGATTATACGGTTGCTTTCGACAACAATATTAATATCGGAAATGCAAAAATTACGATTACCGGAACCGGCGCATATACAGGAACCAAGACCATTACTTTCCGCATAACACCCGTTCCGATAAGTGACCTGGCAGTCAGTGCCAAGACAAAGAACAGTTTAACACTTTCATGGAGCGCCGTAAGTGGAGTTGACGGATACGAATTATACAGATGTGACAGACCAAACGGGGAATACGCACTTGTCAAAAAGATTGCGGGCGCATCAAAAACTTCCTATAAGAATACAAAGCTTACCGAAGGTCAGAAATACTATTACAAGATACGCGTTTACAAAACAGTTATAAATGATAATGTTTACGGAGATTTCTCAAACGTAATTACGACTTATACAAAAACAAGTTACACAAGACTTGCACTTCCAAAAACCGATACGGTTATTTACACAGACATGAATCCCGATTCAGAAGTTGCGGGCGATATTGATGCTAACAACTTTGCAAAAGTTACATTTAAAACCTTTGATGATTACGGCACAACCTGGTATCGAGTAAGCTACGACGGCGTTGTAGGATACATGTATGCCGGACAGATCAAAATTGCTAAGCAAGGAAAGATTGTCAAAGGCAAGAAGATAAATATAAGAAAGAAAGCCTCTACTAAGTCAAAGATACTTACAACCATTAAGAAAAATAAAAAGGTTGCCGTTCTTAAGACCAAGAAGGTTAAAGGTGTTACATGGTATAATGTAATGTACATCAAAAACGATGAGGCTAAGAAAGGCTGGATATCAGCACCATATGTTAAGATTTGAAAGCTATGAACATAAAAAAGCTCGGTAATATATACCGAGCTTTTTACTTTATTTATCCATTTGCGTAAGGGACTTTGTTCTTATTTCTTCGCAGATCTTGTTGATGAATGTGTTAAGTTCCATTGAACCCAAATCACCGTCTTCACCACGCTTACGAACGGATACAGTCTTGCTCTCCTGCTCGTTAGCACCAACTACAAGCATGTAAGGAAGCTTCTGAAGTCTTGCCTCACGGATCTTGTAACCAATCTTCTCTGCTCTGTCATCCATCGTTGCAAGGATACCGTTTTTCTTAAGCTCTTTAAGAATCTCCTCACCATACTCATGGAACTTCTCTGAAATAGGAAGGATACGAACCTGCTCAGGAGCAAGCCATGTAGGGAACGCACCTGCGTACTTCTCAATAAGCCATGCGAGTGTTCTCTCATAACAACCCATTGAAGTTCTGTGGATAATGTAAGGATATTTCTTCTCGCCATCCTTATCAACATAAGTCATATCGTAACGTCTTGAAAGGAACATATCAAGCTGGATAGTAATCATTGTGTCTTCCTTGCCGTATACATTCTTAGCCTGGATATCAAGCTTAGGTCCGTAGAAAGCAGCCTCACCTTCAGCCTCAACATACTCAAGACCAATCTCGTCTAAGATTTCTCTCATGTAGTCCTGAACCTTATTCCAATCTTCAGCTGTACCAAGGTACTTTCCTGAATCGTTTGGATCCCATTTTGACATACGGTAAGTAACATCCTCTTCAACACCGAGAGTTGTAAGGCAGTATTTTGCAAGAGCAACACAGTTCTTGAACTCGTCCTTAATCTGCTCAGGTGTACATACAAGGTGTCCTTCAGAAATGGTGAACTGACGAACACGAGTAAGACCGTGCATCTCGCCGGAATCCTCGTTACGGAAAAGTGTTGAAGTCTCACCCATTCTGTATGGAAGATCACGGTAACTCTTAGGCTTTGCCTTATATACGAAATACTGGAATGGACAAGTCATAGGACGAAGCGCCATAACCTCCTTGCCATCCTCGTTAAGATGAACGTTCTCCTGTGCATGCTTCATGCATGTATCAGGGTCTGCGTATGCAGAAGGATCATCACTATCGCTATCATCATCATTTAATACAAACATTCCATCTTTGTAGTGGAACCAGTGATCTGAAAGCTTGTAGAGATTACTCTTAGCCATAAGCGGTGTACGAGTTCTTACATAGCCCCACTCATTATCCTCAAGGTCCTCAATCCAACGCTGCAATGTCTGGATGATTTTTGTTCCTTTCGGCATGAAGAGTGGAAGTCCCTGTCCGATAACATCAACAGTTGTGAAAAGCTCAAGCTCACGACCAAGTCTGTTGTGGTCACGCTCCTTGATTGTCTCTAAGAATGCGAGACGCTCCTCAAGGTCTTCTTTCTTTGTATAAGCTGTTCCGTAAATACGGGTAAGCATTTTCTTGCTTGAATCGCCTCTCCAATATGCACCTGATGAAGATGTAAGCTTAAAGTATTTAACAGGCTTTGTGCTCATAAGATGTGGTCCCGCGCAGAGGTCTGTAAACTCTCCCTGCTCGTAGAAAGAAAGCTCTGCATCTTCCGGAAGGTCCTCAATAAGTTCAACTTTATAAGGCTCATTTCTATCCTGCATGAACTTGATAGCCTCTGCTCTTGATAAAGTAAAACGCTTAATTGGAAGATTCTCTTTGACAACCTTCTTCATCTCTGCCTCAATCTTATCAAGGTCTTCACGAGATAATGACTGCATATCAAAGTCATAGTAGAAGCCCTCGTCAATTGCAGGTCCGATTGTACATTTTGCATCGGGGTAAAGACGCTTAACAGCCTGTGCCATAATGTGAGCTGCAGTATGTCTGAAAGCCTTCTTACCCTCGTCATCGTTAAATGTAAGAATGTTAAGTGTGCAGTCTGTGCTAATCTCTGTACGAAGGTCAACCACCTTACCGTCAACTTCTCCTGCACATGCATTTCTTGCAAGTCCCTCACTGATATCCTTTGCGATATCAAGCACACTCATTGTTCCTTCATATTCTTTGAAGGAGCCGTCTTTTAATGTGATTTTCATATTCAATCTCCTTTCACAACATTATTCTTTGTCAGGTATAAATGTATAAAAAAATCCCCTGACATAAGTATTCTTACGTCAGGGGCGATTAATCGCGGTTCCACCCTGCTTTCCGTCTTGACTTGTTATATAACACAATCAAAGACGCTTCATTACGACTATATCGGAGTCACCGGCCTGTATTAGAGGCTGCTTAGAGGTGGTTTTCCAAAAGCATCCGTATAGGCTTATTCCAGAACCCTCAACCACATATTAACCATGGTCAAATTGTAAGCCTTCTCTGGAAACAGATTGCAGATGTACTGTCCTCATCAACGCATTATCATATATAATTGATAGAATGAATTGTAGCCCAACAAGAGTGGGTTGTCAAGCACATATTACATCGGATGATATGTTGTAACGACCTTTTGAACAAACTCTCTTATACTGTCTTTGTTTTTGTATGCAATTTCCATTAGTTCGGAAAGTTCAGCAAGGAACTCCTCCACATCAAAAGGAATAGGACAACCAATATGTATAAGTTCATTTTGGGTCTTCTTAAGGCCTTCTTCAGCCATAAGTTTTTCCTCAAAAAGTTTCTCTCCCGGTCTTAATCCCGAATACTCAATCTTAATATCCACATCCGGCTTATGCCCTGAAAGTCTTATAAGGTTTCTCGCAAGAGTATCAATCTTAACAGGTTCTCCCATATCAAGAACGAATATCTCTCCACCGTTAGCATAAGTTCCTGCCTGCATAACAAGACTAACCGCTTCCGGTATGGTCATAAAATATCGGATTATGTCAGGATGCGTTACCGTTACCGGTCCACCCAATTCTATCTGTCGCTTAAAGAGCGGAATAACCGAACCGTTACTTCCAAGAACATTTCCAAATCTTACTGCAACAAACTCTGTCTTTGCATTAACCACGCCATCATTAATATTCTTTTTCTTTTCCTCATCTTTAGTTAAATGAGTAAATAACTGAGGAATCTCTGCTGCCTTGCCCGCCTTAATCTTGGCATCAAAGGCCTGCACTATCATCTCACAAAGCCTCTTTGATGCACCCATTATATTCGTAGGATTGACAGCCTTATCAGTACTTATCAATACAAACTTAGAGCATCCGTGTGCCATTGCCGCATATGCAGTCTTATAAGTTCCGATAGCATTATTCTTAATCGCCTCGCACGGGCTGTCTTCCATAAGAGGTACATGCTTATGAGCGGCTGCGTGATATACAATATCAGGCTTATATTTCTCAAACACCTGAAAAATCTTTCGACTGTCTCTGACAGAACCGATAAGCACTTCAAGATTAAGATTTGGGAACTTTCTTCTTAATTCCAACTGTATCGTATATGCACTATTCTCATATATATCAAATAATATTAACTTCTTCGGTCCATGTGCAGCAACCTGTCTTGCAAGTTCGCTACCTATCGAACCGCCACCACCTGTTATAAGAACAGTTTTGCCGGAAATATAATTGAATATTTCATTCATATCTACTTTGATGGCATCTCGCCCAAGAAGATCTTCCACTTCAACCTTCTTCATGGAAGCAACCGTAACTCGTCCGGTCATAAACTCATAAAGACCCGGCAGATTCATAAGTTCGGCATTAGTTTCACTACACACTGCCAGTATATTACGTCTTTCATCTATTGTTGCGCTTGGAATTGCAACGTATATTTTCTCGATAGCATACTCTTCACAGGCTTTGAGAATACTTTCGGTTCCACCCACAACAGGAACCCCGTCAATATAACGGTTCCATTTATTAATATCATCATCAATAAGACAGTAGACCTTCTCTTCAACCACATGTGAGTTCTTAATATCGCGAAGAATCATTCGTCCGGCTTCGCCCGCACCAATTATCATAACGCGTCGAAGGTATGTCTTATCCTCCTTAACAACACTTCTAAGAAGTAGAACAAAACGATACGAAAATCGAACAAGTGCCACAAAAAACAACTGTAACATTACGCCGATAAAAATATATGAAATAGGCATTCTTTCGAATAAAACAAGTATACCTACCCAATGAATAACGGCGGTAATACCTGTTGCAATTATAATTTTGGTAAGCTCATCAAAACTTGCGTACTGCCATATAGAACTGTACAAACGCAAAATGTGAAATACTACAATACATACAACAACGTATATTGGAATAAAATTTAAATAAGCACTAAGATATGATTCCGGTATCTGACTTATCGCACAGTCAAACCTTATCCAAAGCGCTAGAAAATACGCAATTGTGATGGTTGCCGCGTCATATAACATCAAATATAAAACCACGAGTTTCCCGTGTGTTAGTTTTTTCAATTTGTTTGTAAATTGTGTCTGTTCCTTGTCATCTGTATACATATCTATTCTCCCTCAAAGGAAATCTAATACCAAGATTATTTCACTTTCATCTTAAGCTTTCTGCTTGCTCCACCAACCTTAAGTGTAAGTGTAGTACTTCCCTTCTTCAACGTCTTAATCTGCAATATATTATTCTTTTTGGTTATTTTAATAATATTTTTAGAACCAAGTTTATAAGCAACTTTTCCTGCCGTTGTTATTTTCAGTTTGTACTTTTTGTTGCGTTTTAATGTAATCTTATCCGATTTGACATTTTTGTATTTAAGTTTCTTGCCAACAGTAGTTATTTTGATATTTACCTGTTTGGCTTTGGCTTGTTTGTCATCGACTTCTTTTTCCTCAGAAGTAATTACTTGTTCAGTCGTGGCAGGAACAGCGATGTTATTCTCTTCTTTGGTATCTGCTTGCGTTGTCGTCTCTTGTGTTGAAATAATAGTGGGCACATATATTGGCGCCTTCTTTATCTCGTCAACTTGAGCAACAGTTACAAAATTAGTATATGTTGCTTCGCCGGAATCATTATATCCGATTACCGATATGACGTTCGCACTATCTTTGTCTGCAGTCAAATCCTCTTTTGGAACAGTTAGTGCAATCGGCAAAACGTCGTTTGATTGTTCTTTATAAAAAAGACCGTTAATATATATTTTAATCGACGTTGTTAATTCATCTTTGACATTGATTGTCAAATTCAAATCTTCATCATCAAGAATTACCCCGTTGTTCTTAATAATTTCCCCTTGATTATCATCTACAGCATTTTCAAGCGTTATCCCAATTATATCAGGTGATTTTGTGTACGGATTACTACTACTTGCGAAATGAAGACTGGCAATAATACTGTTTTGGTCGTTAAATATACCGTCAAGCCATGAAAGACGTTTCTTCATACTTTCATATAAACGCACATACGCTGAAACATATCCGTAGTCTTTCCCCCACAAAGAAGAATTTGCATGTCCGGACTCATAAAGATAAGTATAATACTGCTCAAGCTTTCCGTTAGAAGAAAGTATTTTATTCATATACGGTCGTATTTTCCAATACTCCTCCTGAGCTTTAATCAAGAAATACGGATCATCGACCAGTTCCTTAAACAAATTGTCATTCATCTTGACAGGCGTATACTTCCATCCTATATCTCCATTTGTTCCAAAACCATAATCATGATCCCAAACCGGGCCAAAGTAAATCAGTCCGTCGGTGTCCATGTAACACCATCTGCTTCGAGCTGCCATATCAGTATTTCCGGATATTTCTTCCAATAGCCAGTAACGAACTAACGAATCCATATCTACATATTGACTGTAATGCTTCCCTTCTTTGTTATATCCGTCAACAGAATAGTACGCTTCTTCGAAATCATCCCAATACTTCCTGACAAAAGACATCATTTCATCGTTGGTTACAGCCATTTCAGGTTTATCTACTATAACGCGCATCCCACGATTAGTTTTAAAAACCGATTCAACATTGTCAAGGTCATAGCGAGGATTAAACATGGATAATTCAAATAAATATCCGCCTTTAATATTAGTATTGTATTCATAATAATCACTGATTTTATACTCTTTGTTGTTGTATTCAAGCTTATCGGTGTTTATCCATGAAAAATCATTTTCCAACAATTCATCTATTGTATCACGCTCATCTTTGGTCATTCCATTTTGTTTTTCAACCTTGTAAATGGCCTTTGCAATAGCTTCGGCTTCGTCTTCCCAATTAAATATATCTACTCTGTTTTTATCAACACGAATCTGCTCGCTGAATTGATAATTACCAATATATGTACCATTTAACACGACATCCACCCATGTCGTATCCGCTCCGACGAGCCCCATTTTAGCAGAGATATCCTGAGCTATTGTATTTTTCACAAGCGACTCATCCTGATAATTAGCCAGCAAAACCCAATGCTTACTTTTTCCAAACCCAAACATATCCGTACCGTCATCGAGTTTTAGTTTATATGATTTCTTGGGAAACAATGTATAGCTTTGTTTTCCACGCGCTTTAATACTGATACTTCCATTATACTGCAAGTCATACTCATCGTTACCTTGCACATTCATCTCAGCTTTTATATAGTTTTCTCTATCAACTATTGTTTCATTATTTACAGTATTAATATATGCCACAGGAAGCCTGCTAAAGTATATTTCATCTTCACCAATCAACTCATCATTACTGTCATAAGCTTTTACCGAAATCCACTTTTCATAGTCAGACGTTTTGAGTTTATACAAATCCGAGCTGCCGGTATTAACAGCCCTTCCATTTACATACCACTTCACCGAAGTAACGCTATCGTCTTTTGATATATGAATCGATTGGCCAACCTTAAATCTGTCGTCGGTAATTGTAACTGCAGCATCTGCTTTTGCAATATTGCAATTTCCAATCAAACACATTATTAAAGTTATAAATAATATTCCAAACTTTCGCATAATATACCTCATACCCAGTTATATCTGCCTAAATAATTTACAAAGTATCAACAGCAATTATAACACACTACATATTAATAATCTATCAACCCTTCTTAATTTTGACTGTTTTAGGTGCTCCCGCATTTCTTATCATTTTCTTATATGCATTAAATTGTTTTTTCGTAAGAGACTTCGGCACTTTGATAACTGCTTTTTTATTAATTCCCGAAAATGCATTTTTGCCTATTTTCTTAAGGTCTTTTGACTTAATTGTAATTGTCTTTAGTTTCTTGTCACCTGAAAATGCCTTCGTACCAATTGTTGTTATATTTTTCCCGAGAGTAACTTTTGTTATTTTGGTATTCTTGCTAAATGCTTCCTTAGCAACGGAAGTAATCTTTGCAATCGTTCCGTCATCAAGAACTATTTTGTCGGATACAACAACCGCAGTTGATTTCTTAGCGGAATCATTTTGTTTGGTGTATTCCACTTCGACAACTTTTTGGCCTAATGCATCGATACTGCTTTTGCTAACTTTGTAAGTTGCCGTAGTGTCAGATGACGATTCTATTATCGAACCTTTCTTTACTTCAACAGCAATCACTTCCTGATTGCCACCTTGCGAAGAGTTTCCGCCTTGACTAACGGTATCGGGATTCGTCCCCTGTTTATCTCCACCGGAAGTGTCCGGATCCTTTATAACAGGATCTTGCGATTGTTGATTACCTGAGCCATCGTCTACAACGTTATAAGGATAATCTGCATCATCACCCTTTACAACCTTGTAATTAGCTGCAATCGCCAATCCATAAATCGTGCCAACAGTTTCGTCTCCGACAGCAAAGTATCCTCCCTTAATTACAGGATTACATTTAATTGCTCCTGTTTTTCCGGTAGCCTTTATCTTACCACCGGTTACAACAAAATCGCTATCAGTTGCAATGGCATAACTCTCTATTCCTCCGGTGCCGGCGGTCGCATCGATGCTTCCGTTCTTTATTACAATATCTCCGCCTGCATAAATACCGTGACTGGCTCCAACGGTTTCTCCCATCGAAGCTATCACATTACCGTCATTTATGGTAAGTTTTCCGTCCACAGACAGTGCAGCACCGGTTGTATAATCATTATCCAAAGAATCGCCACCCGGGATAGTAGCCTTAAGTGTTCCACCGTTCATCGTAAAGTTGCCGTTACCGGCAATCTTATTTCCATTGTATATTTGAACCTTAACGGAACGGAATCCCACACCTTCTTTTCCCGAAATAACATCCAATGTGCCACCGTTCATGACAACCTCTCCCGCAACAATACCGGTAGAGAAGTAAGAAGAATTGGGCTCTGTTATCTTGAGTTTTCCTTTTCCGGAAACCGTGAGTTTTCCGTACTCAACATATATACCTGTATTCAAACCCCCGGCACCTGATCGTAGTGTTGAACCTGATATCTCATTATCTCCTTTGACAGTGAGTTTTAGGTTACCTTTTGCGACGTCAATAACAGCATCCGTCATATATGTTCCAACATCCACAAATGTCACATTGCTTCTGTCAATTTTGACATTATCAAGAGTAATGTTATATGTCATATTCTCGTCTACATCAGCAACGATTATATCACTTGCCACATCAACGCCATCTGCCATACCGATTGTCAATGGTGTGTCGGAAAGAATCTTAACCTTACCCTGTTCATACTCATAGTCATCACCAATCAAACCACCTGTTATTACAAGCCCTTTGACATACTTCGACGTAACCCTATACAGAGTCTTCCCATCTTTAACTTCTGATGCAATGATACTGTCGTTGGCTATTGTGCATCCGTAAACTGTTCTTGCATCCACATCGCCTTCATTAAACAGACCACTTTCTATTGTTGCCGTATTCGGAATCTTAACATTAGCCGTTGTTCCTGTGGCAGTTAATGTTGCATTCTTGATGCTTAATGTTGTTACAGCATTTATTCCATACACATCACCGTCAGCAACAATATCACCGTCCGAAATGTTAACATTATTCGACCATATAGCTGCATGATATGCTATTACATAATCAGCCGGATCAGTTGAACTTTTCGAAGTTTCAATGTTAAGGCTTCCGCCCTTCATATTAAAGTTAGAACTGCTTATCCCGGCATTACAGAATAATCCCTTTGCATCAGACAATCCTTTTCCGGCTTTAATTGAAACAGTTCCTGCCAATTGCGTATATGAACCAACGCCGTCTATTTTCACTCCGGTAGCATATGACATATATACCTTGTCAGTAGCCTCGGAAACTATACTTATATTGCCGCCTTTGACCTTCATTCCATTACAATATAATCCGTAATTGTCTACAGAAGTCACATCATTAGCTTCCGACAGCCCACTGTTAACTGCAAGACTACCCATACCTGAAAAGATATACTCACCGTTATAAATGGTCGCAAAATAATCAACCTTACTGCCTGTGGCAGATCCCGAAAGCATGTTATCACCTTCAAGAACAATCGAAACCTGTTGTGATTTTGACTCGGCAGAGAGAGCCGCTGTAAGGAGCATATTACGTTCTCCACCGGCAACCAGATTGTATGATTCATCATAGGCTTTCTCAGTCCCCGTAACCGCAATAGCACTTCTATCAATATGAACATTAGATAATGTTAATTTGACATTTGTTCCTGCCGACTCGGCTATCATTATTCTATCGTCTGATTCGATTGATGCTTCCGACATTGAAATAGTCATCGGTGCATCTGATTTGATAAGCAAAATACCGGAACCGGGAATATTCTCATCCTCTGTATAGGAATAATCAACACCGACCTCGAGAGTGCCACCGCCCGTTCTTGAAAGCACGAAATCTCCTGCAGTGTATACGCTTTCCTTAAGGATGGATAGTGCAATCTCCGTCTTGGATGCTCTGTATCCTTCCTGTCCGGCATACTCCGCAACTATTAGATATTCGCCCTCGGCAAGTCCGGCGAAAGAAAATGCCGCTTCACCGTTGTCATCAGTTGTTGCACCGGTGCTGTCTACTGTCACATCACCCTTCTTGATTTGGAAGCTTATTATCTTGTCAGATAAAGGTACATCCGCATTGGTTGTCAACTTCACAGAGCCATTTGCTTTTGCACCTGCTTTAATGGAAAGAGAACTCTTATTCGGTTCAAGTTTTGTTGATACCTTACTTCCCACTTTGTATGATACAGTAATCTCCACATTAGCACTACAACTGTCTATAATATGGTAAAAACTACCATCGGCATCCTCTGTGAATGTTACAGCAGCACCATTAATCGTTATAGTATCAATAGTTTTATCTTCCTCAGGGATAACCGTTATCCTAACAGGTGAATTAGCCACAACCTGTATATCTGACGGATAAACGTTTCCACCTGCTACTGCCGTGCTATAAACCCTTCTTGTAGTCTGTTGCAGCGCCAAAGTGCTTGATGCTGACGCCGGCAGGTCATATCCCATATCATCTCGATACACGGTATGTTGTTGCGAAATATCATTTTCATCAAGCATAAAATTGTTAAATGTTGCCGTATCTCCCAGACCATCCCAAGTCGGATCACAGTAGTAGTACTTACCGTCACATTTGACGATTACCCATGCATGTGCTCCACCTTGACCGTCACCCGGAACTCCCCATCCTTCAACGTAACTGGCGGACACGCCTGCTTTTCTTAAAAGATGAATATATGCTTTGGCATAACCGTCACATACAGCCTTGCCATATATAAACGCAGAGTTTGCCGATTGATCCATATAACCAAGATCATAGCTTACATGTGCAGCCAACGCCTGATACAATACATACGCCTTTTGATAATCTGTCATCGATTCGGTAACACCCGATGATAACAAAACTTTATTTACGGCTTTTTCAAACTTCTCATTTCCGGAAACAACTTTCGAGTATGAATAGCCGTTTTCAAGCATAATGGTCGCACCATCAGTTCCCGGGCTTACGGAGTTTTGCCACAACCACCAATACTCAGGGTGATCATTTCTAAGAGCATTGACAACCGTTAACGACTGCGACATATCAAAACCGTAATTCATACCGTAATCAACAGAAACATAATTGCCCGACTTATAACCATCCAAAGATGTAAGACCTATATCATATGAACTGACATAATTGTCGCCATTTTCAAGCCTTGAAATACAATTTCTCGCTATCATTGTTGAAAGATATGCTGTTGCCTTGTCTGTATATTTAATCGTATACGGATACGTATCTTTGGTTGCTGCATCAGTATTGACAACCTTTTCACATAAAGGTATTTCTCCGTTATCAAGTGTTCCGTTATAAACCTTAAATCCGTATAACTTCTCATCAGCATATGAACCACCGATAAGTTTTGCAGATGATGCATTAATCTTCTTTCTCGAACCGGAAGCCATGATACATCCGCCTCCGATTGTAAGAGATTTCTTAGTGTATATTCCGTATTCCTGTCCCGAAACATCTAGCATTCCGTCACCGTCTATATCTAGATTCATCGCCCAAATTCCAGATAAAACATCATCAACCCCCGGCGTGTAAATATCACCGTATGACTGTGTCGAGTTACTTGACCTTGCACCCTTTAACACGTTATTACCCTTTAATGTTATACGAAGTTTTCCTCGATAATCCTTGGCACCATTTGCACCTGTAACATAGACTTCACCCGGATAATAAATTGCCGAAAGTGCAGCCATACCGGTATCACTTATTCCACCGTTTGCAAGATCTGCCCATTGAAAGAACAGTTCCTGTGATGAACGGTCAATAACGACATCTTCAAGAATAATATGGCGTGCTTCATTAGTTTGTCTAGGTGTCATTACGTATACGCAATCCTTTGTGCTTTGCACACCGGCTTTCATTTTAATCGTAACGTCTTTGCTTGTGTTTACAAACATCATACCAACCGTTGTGTTTGAGGAATCCAATGAAAATGTAGAAAAATATACTTCATTTTCTTCTCCGTCCTCAACGGTTGCAACAAGATCACTGTAATCTGATGTGTACTGTCTTGTTGCCGCATGTGCTCTTCCCCCAAGGCACGACACAGTCACCAGTGCCGCAGCAAATACAATAGTTTTACATAGTCTAAACTTTTCTCCCATAATACATCCTCCTCATATCCGTCAACTGCTATTTTATTTTCTGCTTCTTACCTTTCAAGCCCCTCTTTCTAAGTATGTTTGTGTATGACTTTTTCATTTTTTTAGGAACCGTTGCGGTTGCCTTTTTATTGACTTTGCCAAAGGCATCTTTACCAACACTTTTTAACGTAAGCTTGGAAGTTTTAATGTTAATAGTCTTAAGATTGGTACACCCATAGAATGCTTTTGCACCAATCTTATTAACATTCTCACCAATAGTAATCTTAGTAAGTTTCTTTGATCCGGAAAAAGCATTAGCCTTGATTTCCGTAACTTTGTACGTCTGTCCTTCAACATCAATAGTCGAAGGAACAGTTGCCGTTTTGCTTTTCTTTGATACAGGTGCAATATAAGCAACAGTAGGTGAATCCGATGCAGAAGTCACAATATACTTGGCCGTTTTTTTGTTATCCTGAATAGGTGAATCGACAGGATAAACATTACTTGTAGGTATGGCAACCGTTATGGGATTCTGAACTACGGGATTGTCAGCAGGGTTTGCCGGAGGATTAGTTTGCGGTTCTTCAGGACCGCCTGTTGCAGCTATTACCTCCGGGACTTTTTCTCCACATCTTTTACATGTACATACTCTTTCACCCGGTTCTGTCTTAGTCGGTTCCTTGGTCACTACACCATTATCCAAATCATGTCCGAGTGGTGGCAACTCGTACTCACCACAGACTCCACAAACCGCACATCTGTTACGAGCAATTCCCGGTTCGGTACAGGTTCTCTCTTTTATTATGACCTCTCCGGTAAGACTCCAATAGTGTTCTCCGTCTGCAGGAACATACACCGTTGCTTCTTGGTTACAGTGGCTGCATGTTCCCCTTACGATAGTCGGAATACTTATGCAGTCTGTCATTTGTACAATTACTTTAGTATCTTCAATAAGTTCGTGTTCAAGTACAGTGATGTTTGCGCTAACAGTCTTATTTCCCTGCCTAGCAGTATCTGCTGTTGCATATATTGTAACACCACCTTCTCCCAACGTTGTTAAAATACCGTTTTCATCAATAGTTGCTATATTAGGATCACTTGTTGACCACTTAATTCCCTTTCTTATGTAAGTAGTATCGCCGCCATTAATAGCAGTATTAACCGACAACTGAACCAGAGAGCCTTCGCAATAAAAATTCTCACAATTAATATTGTTCAAAAAATCTAATTGTCCCGCGCTGTAATTAGCTACAACAGTTACGTCCGCATCGGGCATTGTCAAAGTTACACTTTTGGCATAAACAAGATTCGGATTATTATTAAGTGCTGTTAAACTTTCCGGGAAAGTCCAATTTGAAAAGTAACTATTATCAATTTCCTCGTTTGCAACAATAGTTATTGTATCTCCGACATTAACATATGCCTCTTTTTTTCCTTTGTCAGCACCGTTTGCAACAACACCACCGGTTATTATAATTTTGCGTCCTGCATTAGTAACCTCAACATTTATATCCTGTGTAAAACCTCCATCAGCAGTTTGAGCAGTTATTGTACAGATTCCCTTACCTCTTGCTTCAATAACACCATCCTCATCAACCTGTGCAATTATTTTGTCGCTTGTTTTATAGTAAATCTTTTGGTTTACTGCGTTAGCAGGAGCGACTGAAGCATCAATCTGAAGCTTGCTTCCACGACCCGAGATTTGTATGGAAGGATTGGTAACACTAATTCCGGTTACACGTGTTGTACCAAATAAAACAGTCACCTTATCTTTCGCTTTTTCAGGAATCGCAAGGCCTTTACCATTCCATGATGCCTTATCTCCACCATAATATATATATAAGTCCGAAACATCATCAAATGCAGAATCATCAATTGATTGTATGTCATCAGGATTGGTTATCATGAGTGAATTTGTTGCAGGCGGAACATAGAGAAGCTTACCGTTTTTTTCAAATAGGGATCCATCAACAGATTTGTAATTAGCATTGCCCGCAGCAACCACTATATTTTTAAGATTAGGCGCACCTGATAATACTTTTTTATTGATTTTGGTTATACCCGAAGGAATATTAACCTGCTCAACCGGACATTCCATATCAACCTTGCTGTAGAACATCGGGGCAAAAGCATTTTCATCAAATCTGTCAACCTTACCAAGCGTAGTAATGTCGTTACCATTAATCTTATCTGGTATTGTTATGTTTTTTTCAAAACCATCATACTGGAAAACAGTCGACGCATCTTCACACCATACGTAAAAGCCCTCCGGGTCAGGATTTAATATGTATCCTCGGCCTCTCTCACCGGCCCAAACATCAACTTCGTATCCGCCTGCTTTTTCTCCGACCTTACATTCAACATACGAATTAACATGACCCGATCCACATATATTGTCATCCTGAAATGCTCTTCTTAGACGCGCATTTTTTATTCCTACAGATTTACACATTTGCGTAATGTACCACGAATTGGCAATGCAGTCTCCTTTTTCCGAAAGAACAATATTATGAAGAAGAGAATAATCTACACTATAATCGGTATTATCTGCAACCCATTTTGTAATTGCTTCAAGCTTTTCGTAGTCACTTGTAAGTCCCGCCGTTATTTCGGAAGCTGTTTTCTCCAAACGTTTCTGCGCTTCTATCTCTGCATAATTCTTAACGTATACATCTATTTCTTTGTGATAACTTCCGCAGTCAACCACAACAATATCGTAACAAGGAGAATATCTAAATGTATTAAGACGATCGGTTCTTTCAAAATAATGAACACAATCCAAATCCTCAATATACCCCATAGATATTGCGATTCCCACGTTTCTCTGACATGGTGCTATAAGACCCTTGTCGTTAGCATATACAAATGCTCCCACAGCTGCGCTAACAGTTGTGTTTGCCGGCAACTGTGACATATCTATATGATAACTTGTTGGGTACTCATTAGGTATGTCAATTTTTTTAGAATATTCATTCTGAACATAATAAAGCGTTATCTCATCCGGAAGCGAGGCTAGAGGTCCCTCATCCGCATGTACAACCATGCCGAAGTTTTTTCCGGCAAGAACAATAAACGCTACCATAACAACAGACCATATTAATAATAATGACCTTCTCTTAATTTGTGTTTTCATAAATAGCCCTTTCCTGATTATTCGTGTTTTTATGTAATATATCCATTAATTATATCATAGTGCATTATAATAATCTATCTGCTACTTTCTTTTGATAATGCTTTATCCACTAGCTTTAAGTACCATTTTTCGATAAAACGAATTCTTAGCATGTCAATTGCTGTACAGATTATATACACTCCGATTGTGCATACAAACAAATGAAGAAACGCAAAACGCGTATTATACCAACCCGCGTTGTCACATACATCATCCCAAAGCCAACGCTGCATAGTCAGAGAATGCCCGTGTATCAAAAGCACAGCAAACGAAGATGCCGCAATCTTATTAATCACTTTGTTTGAACCAAGTTTTAGACTTTTAAAGAAAATAAATGTAGATATAGCAGGTATAATAGCAAAGAACTTGTTGCATTCATTTAAGAAGTAATATGCGGCATGTATATTATCTCCCCAAAAATGAGCATACAGATAAGAACAAGCAACCGTGCTAATTGCCGAAACAACAAAAATAAATAGTGTTAAAGTCCCCCAAAAGGAAGTGGTTCGTTTCGTATTTTCGTGGTAAATGCGAATGTAGGCACCAATAAGATAGACTATCATGAACCAACCCACATATCCTATTTTCACGTCTGCCGACACACAAAAAGTCGGTACTACAGAAAAGAAAAATATAGAAAGTATGATGATTGCAAAATGCTGTTTCTTATTGATATTCTTAATTAAAATGTTAAGAAATGGAATGAACCAATAAAATGCAAGATAAGAACCGACAAAGCCTACTCCGATTGCAAACACAGGGAAAACATATGACAAGAAATCACTTAACACAAATCTGTCGTATCCGGTCATAGGAAATACAAGGTATATAATCACTCCATATAACTCCACTTCCAAAAACAGCTTTAAAAACTTCCTTATGCTGATATTGGATTTGCACATAAAATATCCTGTTATCAGCACAAAACAGTTAATGCTGTATTTGCCGCCACAACATAGTATGACCATTAAAATATCTTTGGGTAGCGCAGCATCCCCGCCTGCAAAAAGGACGTCAGCAAGCTTACTGTTAACCATATAATGATACATAACAATTATTAGCATTGAATAAATGCGCAATAATTCTATTGATGATTCTCTTTTTTCCATACTATTTCTCCGTGTTAAAAACCGGCACCCGCTTTCGCAGATACCGGTAATAACTATCACTTTTTAATCTTTGTAGATTTTGCTTTGCTCCATGGTGAATAATAACGCTATCTTTTTACGACATAAAATACTTTTTCTCATAAATAAATTCCTCCATTTGATAGTAATTACGCAATCAATAGTTTAAGTTTACTACGTCTTATAAATATTAGCAACTTCTATTAAAAAACTCACAAGTCTCGTCATTACAAAGGGTTGCTTCTGCCATCTGAATATCACAATGAAATACATGCTTAAGAGGATGTTCTTCGCTACCATAGACTCTACTTACATAAGGAATCCCCAATTGCTTTAGACGCTCCTCCAATAATGGCGCCTGGCTTTTTAGGAAATCTCCGTAACACGTCATAAGAAACACCGGTGGGAATTGCTCATTTATTTGCGAAATGATATCCAGCATAGCTAACTCTTCGGTTGTGCCCATATTCGGCATAAGTTCCGACATAAAGCCTCTCATTTCTCGTTTGACTTCATTTACATTATAGACTCCGCAATTAAGAGCAACCGCCTTAGGAAGTGGCAGATTGTTTTCCTTGTTACACATAATACAGTACAAACTCAAAATATTGGCTCCCGCCGAATCGCCAACAGCGTATAAATGTTCAAGATCAAATCCATACTTAAAAGCATTTTCCTTAACCCACTTAAAAGCAAGTACCGTATCTTCAACCTGGGCAGGATGCTTGTGCTCAGGCGCAAGTCTGTATGAGAAATTAACAACTGCAAAACCGCGACGGCATAAATCCATACAATAATACTGGTACACATCTTTGTCGCCATACACCCAGCCACCTCCGTGGACACTAACAATCACGGGAAGTTTCGCATCACCTGCAGACTTGGGGCGATACACATCAAGAAGATGCCAGAAATCCGATCTATTCCCTTCTTCAAGATAAGATATGTCATCGTATCTTACCACCCCATCACTCGTTGTTAATCCCTTGTCTCTTGCTTCGTCACTTGCTCTAAACTCTCTTCTAACTACATCTGAAAATGCCATACACTTTCTCCTTTTAAAAAACCGGCACCTGCTTTCACAAGTGCCGCGGCGTTGTGTCATAATTTCATTGTTTCACAAAGTGTGAATAAGCTTTAATTTGTCTTTGCGGCTCAACTTCTTAATTGCCGCTTCCCGCTTCATAGCTTCCGATCTATTGCCATGAATCTCATAATAAACTAACCTCACAGGTAAGCGTGAACGTGTATACTTTGCACCCTTCCCTTCATTATGAGTTTCGATTCTCTTTTCTATATCCGTAGTCCAGCCGGTATACAAAGTTCCGTCTGCACACTCAACTATATAGGTATATGCCTTGTCGTCCATTGGGAAAAATGATTCCTCTCTTATTCCTTATTACAGTTTCACAATACCCCATTTTAACCACAACGTCAACAAACAAAAAACCGGCACCTGCTTTTGCAAGTACCGGTCAAACATCTTCAATATTAACTTACCACTGCCTCTTTCATCTCTTTGTATGCTTCAAAGACCTTTTCGACATCATAATCAGGAGCATACTTAACAGCAACATCATACATGGGCTTGATTACTTCTACATCTTCCTCAAGCTCATCTGCAATCTCATCAAGATTCTTACCCTTAGCAAGTTTCTTGCAGACCTGACTAACAAGATGAAGAGTCTCTCCTTCTGCTCTTCCCTCTGCTCTTCCTTCATTCCATCCTTGCTTAATATACGATGCCTTGTCATGCTCATAACGCTCTCTTGCTTCACATTGCATCTTTATCTTTTCATCATCGGAAAGCTTTTTTAGTCGTACTACCGTTCCCGCTATATACTCATTATTCTCTGCCAGCATCTTGATTTCCTCCCACTTTGTGGCTTTGAAAAACTTGGCCCACTCAAACAATTCCTTAGGTTCCTTAACAATAGACTCATCCTCTATTGCCTTTAAGTTTAACACACGCAAAGACATCTTGTCACTATATATTTCATGATTCTTACGATTCATAAACACATATTCCGAGTAGAACTCATGTGCTTTCCCCGGCAACCAGAAATCAAGTATTCCAATGTGATATGCAGGAAGCACTTCTCCATAATCATCACCCACCGACAAATTATCGAATATCCTGCAAAGATACACCAGCGATCTTTCAACCCAATATTCAAACCTCGACACCTGCAACTCAATATTGATAATACGATAATTATTAAGTCTCAGTTTCAAATCCAAAACGCACGTCTTATCGTCAACAGCCTGCCCTAGTTCTATGGGGTTTAACGTTTCAATGTCAACTATACTTTCTACAGGTATTTGTAGCAACACCGCCAACAATCCTCGAAGTGCATATTCATTATCCTGCAAAACCGCCTTGAACATATAATCATTACGCATTGTGTAGCGCAACTCACCCTTTGGAAGAGACTCCAACTCCTTTTTGTAATCAACAGTATCCTCTCTTATCATTAAATGTTTCCCATCCTTTGTACAATAAATTTCCGATGCATCTGATACACCAATTCTACGTGGGAAAATTATGACAATCAATGAAATTTCTTTGGAAAATTTCAAGAATTTTCGGCTTTTATGTAATTTTACAATGAAATTATGAACAAAAGTTCATAATTATGTATTTTTTCTTAAGAATAAATGATTCCACAACAGAAAAACCGGCACCTGCTTTCACAAGTACTGGCCATAGTTTTAATTAATAATTTTTTTACTTCTCGCTTCTGCAACCAACGGAATCAGCCCATTATCAAGTGATTCCAAAACCTTATTTTTCAATTCATCAGATGTGCTACACCTCGTTTCATACCAACCTATTGTCATAATGTTCGCAAATCTCGTTCTGTTAGGACTCACAAAACCATGCTTCAACATTATTTCCGTAAGATTATTTTTTAATTCTCGTAATTCCTCATCCTTGCCGTCTTTTCTTTCATATTTAAGACATATATTTATATCATATACATTAGTATCATTATTCCATGATATTTCAGTCTGCAAATACAAAACCGCTGAACACTTGCCATAATTAATTTGACCGTCATTTATACCATACCAAAATCCCCAGAATCCACCGCCGCGGTTATTAACCCAGCCATATCCTGCCCAACAATCTTCACGCGACGATATATCATTCTGCAAGGCGTCGTAGAAACAGTTAACCTGGCTACCTTCATTCCACTTAGCAAGCGGTAAGCGTTTATAACTCTTTGCAATATCATCATAATTCTTCCAATATGAATAGTAATCGAGGAAAATATTATTTGTAATCTTGTCAACATATTGACCGAGCAATTCCAAAATCTGTTCTCTACCAAATATCCTATATCCCGCTGCTTCAACAACTTTATAGTTTGATTGGAAACCTGTCTTGTAGTATATGCATACTATTTGTTCATCAATATTATCCTTCGACAATGCTTCTTTATACCGTTTCAACTGATTATCATGCTCTGATGAATATACCTTGTCTTCAACAATGATTGCGTACTTTTCACTTTTATATTCCACATGAAGCAAAACATCGATATTCTTGTATTGCCTGCATACTTTAGTTAATCTCACCTCATTCGAGTTATCAGCTTCCAAAAAATCTGCAAGCAGTTGTTTGGCGCATTTTTTCAGTTCATCCTCCCCTTGTGCGTTATCCATAGCAAATGAACATAACCAACATATAAATGCGTCCTGCGAAAGTTCTTTTGTTGCGTAA
Organism: Lachnospiraceae bacterium; assembly: GCA_015057325.1. Classification (GTDB taxonomy): domain Bacteria; phylum Bacillota; class Clostridia; order Lachnospirales; family Lachnospiraceae; genus CAG-590. Next base: position 58,853 of record SVEQ01000005.1, read on the forward strand.
AAAAATAAATTATTGATCATATATGTGCCCCCAGTTTATTCAACGAAATTTCTCTATATAATTATTGAATATTTTTAAGAGCTTGTAAATTTACGGGTTAATCATGTACATACTTTTATATTTTTAAGATTAAACTTATCCCATCTTATCAAACAGCACTTCAAAAACAGGTTGTCCCATCACTACTGCTGTGACATAAAAAGCCACAACTGCAATCCATACAATTGCTACAATTACCTTTTCAACCTTTACGCCTACTTTATCAGAAGAGACTATTCCCATCATTATAATATAAATCCCATAACCAAGTATTACACCAACAACATTGTTGAAAATATCATCAAATTCAAATAAACCTCTATGCAACACCAACTGGGTTACTTCAACCATAGAAGAAAAAACAAAACCAGCTATTCCGGTATACAACAAACTTCTCATTTTTTCAAAACAAAATGGAATTAGCAACCCTAAAGGAACAAACGCCAATGTATTACCAACTATAAAATACCAATCAAGACTGCTCTTAAAACTCCAAGCCTCCTTTATACACCAAAACAATTCAAGATTGAACGATGCATTTGGTTGCGAAACTCTATTAAATAAAGCAACACTCAAGAAAAAATATATCCATATTATTAAAAAAATAACTCCTATTATGTTTAATAAAAGTTTTCTAGTCATTTCTTTTCAAGCGCCCCTTATTCATTTACTTCCATCTTGTTTTGACATTGTTATTAATAACCAACACCCATACAACGAACTTTCTTCCCTTATTCCTCTTGAAACCAATCATCAAATAAATGTTTTGGTAGAGTTAGACAATCGATAATCCTTTCTCTAACTATTTATTCAGTTAACAGTCATCATTTTAACACTACCCCCTGTTGTTCATCTGAATTGAGCCTTAAAATCTTCAATTCTACTACGATCAACTATTATATTTGTTTCGAACTTTCCCATAATTCTTCTCTCAAGGTGAGTCTGAAGTTCTTTTCTATTAATGCAATTTAGATTGTTAGACAAATCCATATCTTCTGCTCTGTTATCAATAGATATAATTATTGATCTATTACCGTTTTTAATAGCAAAAACCCCACCATGTAATCTAGTTCCGCAATAATCAATGTTGCCTTGTTTGAGAATTTTTTCATATGCATCTAAATTAGCTGGAATGATTTTGATATCCTTTATTCCGCTTAACGAACACAAATATGGGTAATCCCCTATACTTTGCGGCCAAAAATACACCTCATCATACAATCTATTAAGGGTGTTTACTAAATACTGATCGTTTTCAACATCCCTTTTATAACCTGTCAAAGTAAACACAACACAATCATTCTTTTCAACTGGTATGCGTTCACAATGTTCTCTAGTCAGAGACCATAATGTCACGCACCCTGTATTAATCGCCCTTCCTCCCAAGTTTTCTATGAGTTTTTTTGACTTTTCGTCCCTTACAGAATGAAAATATTTTTTGTTAAGAATTTTCCCATATAAGTTTTTTGTATAGTAATCCGTGGAAAAACTATCTTTTAATGATGACCCACATCCAATAGTAATTACGTCCTTATAAAATCGATAATCAAAGGCATTAATATTCCAATCTGATCTTATTACCCTAACAGACCTCTTAAAAATGTTCGACCCACCTATAAATTTATACTTTGCATAATCAAAATAATCATACTCTGAATCATATTTTGAAATATGTTGATAACAATGCATTATCGGTGTATGCGTAGAAAACTGCATAACGAAATGATCATCAAACAAAAAACTCATTTCAGAAAAAACAGATTTCATTATAATCTGATCTCCTATATTATCCGATGAAATTGCTGGATCAAACAAGATTATTCTGTCTATATCATTATCAGATTTTAATTTAATCATTCTCTTACCTCTTTTTTTACTTCCATTGTATACTATCTATAAATACTTTATTAGGCGGCGTTATAATTAAAATTGAGTAAATATTCTTCATAAAGGATTAGCAATATCGTAAATACTTATTGCAATATTAACATATCAATTGATACGTATTTTGTCTACAGTTTGCTCCCGGACACCAATATAATGATGCCATTATTCTATATTTATTTTTTTTATTTTACTCCACTTAGAATAGATAATCCTTTGACCAACTTTTGTATACACTCTAATCCGAAACTCATATTTCTTTTTTCTTTTTAGACTCGTTGTTATACTGCAATTCTTTTTTTTTGTTATTATTACTTTATATATTTTATTATTCCCTTTTATTCTGTATTGAATTTCATATCCAGTCCCATACGTAGACTTTTTCCAATAAATCTTCGATTTCTTTTTTTTAACCTGCACCTTTGTTATTTTTGTCGATGGTGGAACTATAATAAATTTTTTAAAAATTGTATCCTTATATTCTCCTATACCCGTAATAACAACTGTTGCGATTCCTGGTTTTTCATTATTCATGTAAGATACTGTATAGTCAATATCCTTCTTTAATTTGATGCCGTCATAAGATATCGTGGGATTCTGTTCGATTAGAGACCCAGTATATTTTCTATCTATAATTCCACTTACGGAAAAAGTTTCAATGGATTTCCTTTCTAAAATAGGGATTTCCTCTTTTTTTGTTTCGCCACAAATAAAGCAAGTATATTTTTTTAAGCCCGCCTCCGAAAATGTAGGCTCTTTTATAATTACTTCATCATTCCATTTATGCTTTTCTGAAAGACTGAAAGAAAAAAGATTTCCATATGCGTCTGAATAATAAAACAAACCATTTTCTTGTGCTATCATTTCTGGCTCCCCTACAGCAAAAACATCTCCAATATTATATGTCGTTATAACTTTTTCTGTATTAAGATCAACAATCTTAAGTTTACCCGAATTTTCAAACCCCTCTAACAATAATAGATTATTCTCATAATAGCACACACCTTGTATATAGTAGGAATATGGGATGTCAAAATATCCAAGAATTTCCTCTTTGGACAACATTACGACATTACACCCCAAAGAATCATCATACTCACCAGAATTTAATGACGGAACCTCAAATCGAAAAAAACGGGTGGTATCGGTTTTATCACGCATTGTGTACACAATCAAAGTATTACTATCTGTATCAATAATAAAATTGCCATATGGTCTCACGTCCTCTCCCGTCGACCAAATCTCATTATCATTAGTAAAGTCTATCTTGATTACCTGAACAAGTTCACAACTAAAATGTTTATTCTCTTTTATTATCCTATATACACAACACATGCCAGGCTTTGAATCGTTCTCATTTTTGTAATTGTTATATATATTGCAATATAACAACGGAAAATCGTCATCAATAGAATATGAAATACTACCAAAGCAAACCGAATTACTATGCGGCGTTAGAATATTATTCTTGTTGAGCCTGATTTCTTGTATTAATTCATATCTACTATTGTATATAGAACAAGTCCCATTCGACTTACATCTAAACAAATATCCATTATATAATATCCCGTCCTGTCCTCCACAGATAGTAGAAACCTTTTTAACTGATTCAATATGTACTTTCTTAGTTGTTGTAGCTAATGCACAAATCGGGGTCAAGAATAAACACAAAAAAAAGATACTCCACAAAAGAACTAACTTCACTTTACTATTATTTATCCATTTCATATAGTCTTTATAAACATCTATATACAAACCCAAACTCCTTTAAAAAAACACAACTGTTCGAAAACAATAACTGTAACTCTTCCATCTTCTTATTATACTTTTTGCTTTATTACTCTTTTTAACACTCCCTTAAACACGTTTGTGTGCCAAAAAAGACCAAGCATGAATGAATTATAAATAGCAAATATAATAAACGCATACATTATTAATCCTATTATTCCCGATATATTCCAACATCCAACCAAATTGTTACATATAAAATAAATAATAATATTAATTATTGTATACGAAACTAGTTTAAAGAAATACTCATACGGTTTTTGTTTAAAACATCTACTATATACTAAATATGGGTCAACAATTCCTATAGTCAAAAAACGTGAAATAGGGGTTGCAATAAAAATACCAGGTAGACCAATATAATAATATAGAATCACCGAAAGTATAATGTTTAAAAAAGCCGCAATAATAGGCGCTAATCTACCATATCTAAACAAACCTAAGGTATTCCTGTATGTACTGCATGCAAAATTCATATTTTCTAAATAAAAAGCAAAAACAATAGCCGAATGACTCATATTGTCAAGTAAATACTCTTCACCAATCCATATTGGTATTAATTTCTTTGTTAAAATAAGTAACATAATCGAGACAAGCCCGTATAACCATGCTGAAATAAACATCATTTCATCAAATACTTTTTTTTGTTTATTTTCTTCTGAAATTGCGTTTAAATTGCCCACACTTGCAGTGAAAGAATCATTTATTTTCTTCATCAATGCATTGACTGACGAGTTTATCAGAACATAATTAGAGAGAGTCCCAACTGTCTTAATACTATCAAGAACAGAAACTAATATACTATCGGTACCATCAAGAATTACATTTCCAAATTTATAGGCTGCCAAAGATTTAACATTTACAAATATTTCTCTCTTTTCATCTGACGATAGTTTCGTATGCTCTTCCTTTATAAATGGATACATCCTATTTGCAACACATGAAGAAATAATATTTATCAATACTGTCCCTAATATTTCTAGTATAAGGTATGTTATATAGTTATGCGTTGTTACCAAAAAAAATATTTGTATAGATTTTTGTATTATTTTTACTATCTCATTTATCAAAAGAACTATATAATTTTTTTGATCCGCAATAATAATTGATTTCTTATATGTCAAAACATAGGACATAATGGTGTTAAATAAAACCAACACGTATAGTAAAACAATACTCTCTGGAATATCTGGCGTTTCATGAATAATATATCCTAAAAAGGGTATGACTAACAAACCGCAACAAGAAATTACTATTGCAATATATTTATATACTGTCCTATATAAATCCACTAGGGATCCTATTTTTTTTGTATCCCCTACTGCTAAAGGTTTATACATGCTATATACTAATGCATTTCCTATTCCTAACTCCGCAAACGAAAGAACTGATAAAATATTACTAAAAAGTCCATTAACACCTAGATAAGCCTTTCCCAAGGTCATTATATATACTGTCCTAACAATAAAGTTGACTCCAAGGGTAAGACACTGGCATACTAATCCAACCAACATATTCATCTTTACATTTTTAGTTCTCGAATTTTTATTTAGCATTCTTAACCCCTAACCCTTTTAAATGCATAGCAACTTTTAGCAATGGTCGAGTATAATACTGAAAACCATCCACAATAATATATCCATTATTTGTCAAATTAAAAGTATGCATTCCAATATTATATTTGTTTTGATTTTTTACCGAAACACTAAAAAGATGTTCCTCACTATATTCTGGCTCAAAGCTAGTAACCTTTTCGAAACTTAATCCCCCACCATATATTCTTGTACAATCTTGACCAACTCGAATAATAGCCCCTTCATATTCTATAATTTTCCCAGCACATCTTGCACATGATATATTATTTACTATGGGATTAGGATACAATAAATCATATTTCCCTTCACTGTTCCTTTTAAACAAATATAGCGTCTGATTTGGGTCTGATATATTATCGCTGGGTAATGTGGAGAATAGATAACTGTTCCCCCTGTAATTATAAAAAACCGGATCAATTAGAGGATATTTGCAAACTTCCTCAACTTTTCCATTATTATACGCATATGCTTTACCACTTTTGCTCTGCTCAGGAACAATATATTCACCTAGCGTAAATGGAAATGATAGATGATAATTTGTTTCAAGAAAATCTTCTCTTTTTATAAGACGCATTGTTTTTTTATCAACAGTTAATTTCACTATTGTGCCTTTTCCCTTTATATATTTATACTCTTCTGCTAATATATAATAATAATGATTATCCTCATTCAGAGGAAATGGATCTGCAAAAAACCTATCTCTATAACCATGTTTCATCCATCTTATCTTAATTGTATCTGGCGAAGAAAAAAAATCATCTAAATTTTTTTCAATAATTCCTACATTCCAAAATCCAAGTTGTAATAGTCTGTTCAACATCTAAAAACCTCTTCATTATTCTAAGTACAAGTCGCGTACATATCCAGCAAACCTTTGAATATCATAATTATCTATGCCTTCCGGAGCCATTCTATCGACGATTTGCGCATAACATATATATTCTTTAATTTCTCGTACCCAATCATCTACACAAAAACCATCAACAAATCTGCATTCTTTAAATTCCTTAATTTCCTTTGGAATTGCATGCATTTCAGCAAAACAAGTTAACCCATTTGCCAGTGCTTCCATTATTACTAACGAAAAGCCCTCATGACGAGATGTTAAAACGAATAAGTCAAGACTATTCAAAATAACGTTTACATCATTTCTATTTCCCAAAAAGAGTACTCTTTCTTCCAATAGCAGATCATTTACCTTTTTTTCCACTTCTTTATGTTTACTACCATCACCAATAAAAGCAATCTTAATGTGTGGGTTTTCTATTTTTTTTAAAACATCAACTAAAAATGATTGGTTTTTATCCTCTTCAAATCTACTTACCATACCAATTAGAAATATGTCCTCACCAATCCCTAGTCTATTTCTAACTTGAGTTCTTGTTTTTTTGTCAAATTTGAACTTCTCCACATCAATACAGTTGGGCATAAAGAATCCCTTTTTATTATATAATCGCTCACCAAACACATATCGTCCTGACGCTTCTGAACATGCGCACGCCTTAGTGACTGCACAGCAAATTAGTATTCTGCAAAGAGAATAATATATCTTCCTGTATACCGGAAGTTTATTGCTTCTTTTCATGCTGTGAGCATGTGCGATTCGAACCGGAATCTTGTTTATTTTAGAAATCATAAGGACGGGTCCTGATGTCATGAAGATATGTGAATGAACGATATCATAATTTGTATTTTTTATTATCTGAGAGAACTCCTTTAAAAAAGACCAAACATTTATATTAGGACTCGTAATATGATAAACTTTAGCACGATACTCTAATTCTAGGTTTTTTTCAAATTGACTAACTTTATCACCAAACACGACATAATCAAAGCAAAAATCTTGTGGTGCATACTTCATGCAATTAATCGCAACAGTTTGTAATCCCCCCGTATTCAAGGAGCCAATTACGCTAAGTATTTTTTTCATAATCAACCTCTAAAAAAATAGCATTTCCAAGGTACCATTCTCGATACAACCACTTTTATTCATTATTGGTATGTATACGGAATCATTCCAGATTGTTTTAATACTACATAATCCAGTATAAAAAAAGTTAACACATATAATATAATCACAAATTTCATTAACAATTTAGTTTTATTTGTATTCATTACTTCTGGAATCTGAGCCAATAAAAAAAATTGGGGAAAAGTATAATACAAGCCTATTCTTTTAAGATAAACATTCCAAAAACCCACAAAATAAAGTATCACTCCAATCGCCTGCATGAATATCAATAAGTCATTCCTCGCATCAGCCTCTACTAGTCTTTTTCGAAGAACTAGAAAAACCACCAAATAAAAAAGGTTTAAGTAGAAAGATAAATTCGAGGAACCCATTCCTTCAGAATAATTCACCCATCTTCCACCCATTTTTGTGGCAATAACGTCTATGTAGTATAAAAAAACAATTGCTCCAATAATCACAGCTGTTTTTTTCCATCCTCGTATCACTTCACTTTTACTCTCGCGCAAAAAATAGATAGGAAGCGCAACGATTACACTAATATGAAATAGTGCAGCGATAACTATCACCAAACAAAACTTAATAGGTTTTCTTTCAAATACATATTTTAACGACCATATTAATATAGCCACCGCTACTGACTGCTTAATTATATTTCCTGAACTCAAATAACTTAAACAATAATAGCAAAACAGCATTAACCCAATATCATGGTTATCCCATTGTTTTGCCAACGCATTTACGATTGGAATTAACGTCAGAGCATTTAATAATCCAAAAAACAGATGCGTATTTCCAACTATTGATGATATCTTTCCTATTATAACCAACCCTGGAACAGTACCTTTTAATAATTCAAAATGATGTATCCATTCTTTCAAATCTAAAACTGACACTTTACTGTAGGTATTATAATAAGTAAAATAATCCGTACCTATTCCGTATCGAAATGACATAACAAAAATAGGTATTAATGATGCAATAAAAATTGGCATTATATAATTCGCATTTCCATTAATGCGAATTGTATCTTTTCTCTTTAAAACAAAAATAGAAAACAAAAAACAAAACAAATATAAAATTGTACTAGAAAAGACCGAGAGTGACGTAACCATAATGATTCTTCCTTCTTATTATTACAAATATGTATGATTCAGTTAATATTATTTAAGTAATAAAGCTAATAATTTATACATTTTTAGTCTCATAAACATCAAAATAGTGGCTCTTTTTATATCCACTCCAAATATACTAAACCCCTCAACAAAATAATCATCCTCGCCTATATCACGCAAATATTTAACCTTCTCCTCGAATAAATCACGTTCCATTAATCTAACCTTATAAATAGCAGTTGAAATCTTCCTCATTCTAACTACAGTTAATTTCTTATCAAGATTTTCAACATTATCAAAATATTTATGAGCAAATTTTTCTAATCTTATTTGATTCTTTTTTGCAGTAAGATAAGACTGAGGTTTGAATTTATGAACAATACTTTCATTATTTCCTTGAAATCTATAATGATATAGGCACTCTTTTATATACACAATCCTGTGCGCTCTACAAATAAGTGGTATTGTCTGATAAAAGTCTGTCCCATATATTATAGAATCGTAGTCGTCATAATCATGTTCATAATCTACAAGAGATTTTTTAAACACTTTATTCCATAGTGGGTAAAGTTTTGTTGAGGCAAGCAATTCGTCGTAAATCATAGACAACCCTTTTCCCTCTATCACTTCACCTGATTCTATAGGCAAAGATGTAATTTTATTATTGTCTGTCTCACTATCAAATATCAACAAATCCGTATCTGTTCTTTTGATTGCATCTGCAATTATATTAAAAGCATTTGCACTTATTAGATAATCATCCGCATCTAATATATACAAATATTCATATTTAGATTCTTTAATACACCTTTTTCTTGTCAGTAGAGAGCCTGTATTATCTTTTTCTAATATCCTAATTATATTAGGATATTGATTCCTCCACTTTTCACATATTGCCAAGCTATTATCTGTCGACCCATCATCTACCAGTATTAATTCGTATTTATTATATTTTTGTGTTATTATCGATTCTATGCATTGATCTAAATACTTATCAGCATTGTAAATAGGTATTGAAACAGATATCCAAACGTCGTCTCTTGCTTTACTGTTTTCTTCTTCTATATTAATAGAATCGCGTCCTATGTCTGCATTCATAAGCTCCCACCTTCCATTTCTTTCTGTTCGACAGGAAATGAACGAAACTAATTTCACCGAAGCATTGAAGTTCTTTTACACCCTGAAAAACATAAGTGTCAATGGAGAGACTCCAAAGCCTTAGCTATTTTTGTACTAGATACACCTTTTGTATACGGAAAATAGATAATTTTTATCCCTTCTCTAGCAAATTCTTCTTCGTAATTATTCCATTTTTCTGTTCCATACCAGTCATCACCCACGAACATCATCGATGCACCAAGTTCTTTACATACTTTCAATTTATCCATATCATACTGTGGAACTACTGCGTCAACATATTTGCAAGACCTGACTATCTCAAGCCTTTCTTCAAATGGAATTATTGCTTTTTTCCCTTTATAATTCACCAACTCATCAACACTTACTCCAACCACAAGCTTATCACACATACTTTTTGCATTTTTTAGTAAATTAAGATGACCAATATGAAAAAGATCATAAACCCCTGCTGTATATCCAATAATCACTTTTTCTATTTCCTTTCTTTCTTTATTTCTTCATAACTACTGTTCATATCAACCATTTTAGGATGATGTTTCCACACTCGTTCCTCTTGTGGTGGCATTTTCATATAGTCACCATACCAAATAGTCAGTAATTCATCCCATTTAGAAATGCACATAAATTCTTTTCCTTCGAACGGAATCCCTATATACGAGTCAAAAAAATCCGGAGGGAATGGATGAGATATATGCCGAGGAGATTCTAATACCGCCAATCTAAGACTATTATTATTGTTAAAACGCGTTATTTTTTTATATAATTGAGCCCTTTTTTTCATCACTTGTGTATGAGTTTTTGTATTTAATAATACAAATGTTATTACTTTGGTGATTATGTTAACTTTGGGCGGAATAAACTCTCTAGTATATAATTGATATCTAAGACAATCCCAAAGAAATGGATAAAAACCAATCCCTCTATTAGGGATTCTATCTACAGGAAATATATCTATAAACACACCTGTATGTATTGTCTCTGGATCTTCTCCTTCTTGTAAAAATAGAGTATGCTCTTTGCGTATCTTAGCAAACGCTCTCGTATAATTCTCTTCAACCTCTTTTGTTTGTAAAAAATAACCATCTGGTCTATTTCTTATCCAAGCACAAATAAAAGCGTCATAATTTTCCCGTGTCATAATAATGTCAAGATCATCATCCCATGGGATGAAACCCTTATGTCTGACCGCACCCAAAAGAGTTCCACCATGTAGTGAATACTGAATATTGTTTTCTCTGCAAATATTATCAAAAACCATAAGTATTTTCATCATATCCGACTGTATTAACTTTAATAATTCATCCATCTATTTTTCCCCATACTACTTTTCTATAAAAAACTAATTGTATCGTCTATAACCTTTTTCTTGTCGAAAACATCTATCATATAATCTCGTCCAGCCTTCCCCATTTTTTCTCTGTCCTCTCTTCTTAATTCTGTCATTTTTTTCATGGCTTTATATAAACTTTCAGAATTCTTCGGTTCGCACAGCAAACCTGATTCTTTGACTACCGCTTCCATGCAACCGTGTATAGCACTTGTGATAATAGGCCTCCCCGAACTAGCACATTCCAAATTAGTATTTGCCATTCCCTCATGATAAGACGGTAATACAAAACAATCACAAGCTGCAATAAAGGGCATTACATTCTCCTGATATCCATGATATTTGAGCCATCCCTCCCTCTCATAGCGTTCAAGTTTTTCTTTATAATCTTCCTCAAAAGGACCTACAACATCAAGAAAACATTTAATATTTTCTTTTATTAGCATTTTCATGGATTCTATCAATTCATCAATACCTTTTTCTTTCATTACACGTCCAATAAAAAGAAACCTTATTGTATCATTATATGGATATTGTTGGTAAGTATATATTTCAGTATTTACACCTGCACCATGAAGAACAACTGTTTTATCCTTTGCACAACATCCATACGAAACCAAATCATCTCTATTGCTGCTATTCTCAAAGAATATAACCTTTGCTTTTTTTAGAGCGTGCTTATAAAGTTTAATAACTATCATCTTTATTATTCCTGATTTTTCAAATGCTGAACCTAATCCAGTAATATTAACAGCGTATTGTTTTTTTACATGACGCGCAGCAATCCCCCCATATATATTGGGTTTGATTGTATATGTAAGAACAAAATCCGGATTAACATCCATCATTATTTTCTTGTATAGCTTTAGCAAGCCATAGTCTTTTTGGGGATTAATTCCTCTTCTGTCTATAGGTGTGTTAATAAAAACGCATCCCATTTTTTCAAAATGTTTGACCAAATCTCCATCTGGCAAAGAAATATATACTTCATTTCCTCGTTTTAATAGTTCCTCAATTAGTTCTTTCCTAAACTTGTATAATCCCAAGTCGAAGTTTGTAAGTATCAGAATTCTCATTTTTTCATCCTCGCCGGAATACCAATATATGTGCCCATTTCATATATATCCTTAATTATCACGGCACCTACGCCTATGGTGCAGTCCCCACAAATATTAATATTATTACTTACTGTTGCTCCCGCTCCAATCCATGTACTGTCCTCAACCTTCACTGTTCCACATAAACGCGCTCCCACTGATATATGACAATAATCTCCAATCAAACAATCATGATCAACGGAACTTGATGTATTTATAATCACACCACTTCCAATCCTCACCCCTGGATTAATTACTGTTCCCGCCATAATAACTGTTCCACATCCAATTTCTACGTCGTCAGCCACAACTGCATTTGGATGAATTAGAACCGGAAAGTTCCTTTCAATATTTCTTTCCATCAGTTTCTTTCTGACTTCTGCATTTCCAATAGCAATGAAGACATCGCCATCCAGCGCAGCAACCATTGCATCCGCGCCTAAAACAGGAAAGCCCGCACATTCTTTTATACTCAAGTCATTATCAAGAAACACAATATCCTTATAACCATTCTTCTTTGCTATATCAGCCACAACTTTCCCATGACCGGAAGCACCTATAATTATCAGTCTATTCATTTATCTGCACTCCCCATAAATTCACTCATAGTTATTGCATTATCATTATTAATTCCATTTCTTTCCAATACCGTTTTTACTGTTTTAAATATTATCTTCCAATCACCCCTGAAAGTGATTTGATCAACATACTTAACGTCCCAATCAAACTTCTCTTCCCAGCTGATAGAGTTTCGTCCATTTACCTGCGCAAGTCCAGTAAAGCCGGGGCTTATCTCATGTCGTCTTGCTTGATGTTCATCATACCGATTCAGATACTGTACTAATAACGGTCTAGGCCCCACAATACTCATATCACCCTTAATAATATTTATTAACTCAGGCAATTCATCTAAAGATGTGGCTCTAAGTTTCTTTCCGAACTCAGTTAGACGGATTTCATCCGGCATAAGGTTACCATTTTCATCTCTTTTATCTGTCATACTTCTGAATTTATATAATTTGAAGATTTTTTCTTTGCCGGTAGTATGGTCAATCTTTCCTGGTCTTTCCTGAGTGAATATAACCGGACTACCTAGCTTAGTTCTAACTAGAATTGCTGTAACGAGCAGAACCGGGCTGAGCACTATCAATGCACCTGTCGCAAGAAATGCGTCCATTGGACGCTTTAGATATTTCTCATATGGGCCATATGGTTTGTGGATGCGTTGCTCTGGTTTTATACGACTATTATCAAGTTGTTCCTTGATTCCGGCAATCAAACCAACGCCTGCACTTATTGCTATTATTATTTTAATAATCTTCCACATTTTACTCATATGCCCAGACCTCTATACACCTAATATAAGCAATACACTTATAGTTTTAGATAATAATACACACCAACGAATTTTATCACTCTATATGCGTTTCGTCAACCGACGATTATGCCCAAATTATTACCATTTGGGGGATTTTAGTGTGCAATGTGTACTACTCAAACTATTTGGGGAGCACGTTAACTTCCGTTTAAAACGTTAAAAAAGAGGGCCGTCTGCCTAATGCAAGCACCCCTCCTAGTTCTACGTATATGCAATGATATATTTTGTCTATCCATACTCATTCAATAATTACTAGTCTGTAAAAAACTTTTTCTTCTTATCGTACCTTTTATATGTTTTTTTCAGTTGTTTGTACTGTTCTATATTTAAATCTTTAATAAACGATAGATATCCTTTTATATATCCTTCATCTCCCTCGCCTTTCACCAAATAATTGTATAGTTTTCTTTGAAATCCCTTGTATTTTTTATTCCCTATTGTCATTTTACAACTGTTGTTATCCAGTACAACCCCTGTGATTCTTCGTCTGCTTTTTTTATTCGAAAAATGCGTTTTTTGATTATTTATTGAAAAACCCATTTTTTTCAACTCAGATTCTACAATATCTCTTATAGTTACACTTATATAATTTTTTGAAGAAATCGCGATATCATCAGCATACCTTGTATATATATATTTTCCTTCTTTTAAAAGTTTTTTATTTAGTTCATTGTCAAATTTATACATAATTAGGTTTGAAATGCATGGCGAAGCACAACTGCCAACCACAAGATATTCTCCCTTATACAAGCATACATCTAAAATAAAATCAATATCTTCATCGGTAAGACCTAATTTATCAACGATGAATTTGTTCTCGTCAAAATATGTCTCCAATTTAGCCCTATCTATCGACGGAAAAAAATTAGATATATCCGCCTGAAAAATATAATTAGAATAGCAATGCTCTTTAGCATTATTTTTTATCGAATTTCCTTTTGAGTATGCGTAACTATATTCAGAAACCGGAAACTCGTCGAAAATATTTTTAACTAACCATATTTGTATTATTTTCAACTCCTTAGATGGATGTAAAATTTCTCTAAGTTTACCATTTCTTTTCTTTATGTAAAATTTTCTATACAAGTCATTTCTTTTTGAGATATTAATAATATACTGTGGATCCAAGCCAAGATTATTTGCAATTCTATTTTCTATTCCCATGTTACCCCTAGCCTTTCAGCATCATATTTACTAACCCTATTAAGATACCTTATTCTTATTTCGTTATACTCCTTTCTATTAATACTAGAAACAATGTTATAACAGGATAAATTAGGATTTAGCAAATAAAATCCTTGTTTCTTTTTGACAATATTCATTCTTTCCATAAGAAATAATACATTTTTAAAAGTTTTAATTCTATGGCAATCACCATTACTAATTTTATAGTTTCCATTAAAATTCATAATTATCTCATATATAGTTTTTAATTCTTCTATTTCAATTGGTTGAAACAACTCTACCAAGTTTGAAAACTCATATATTAAACTTCTTAAGTTTAAATTGTCATACTTTTTATTTATTGATATTTCTATATCTTCATTTGCAACCATTTTTATTAAGTCTTGAAATGTTCTGCTTTTCTTTATTCGCTCTATACCATTATGATATAATACTCTTTTTTCGTCTTTATTTTCTATCATTTTAATGGGACCCTTTGTAATAAACGAATTCTTGAATTCATCCCTATCTTCGTTTATTATTGTTACTTTTTCCAAACAGTCTGTATCCATACAAAACGCGCCCAATTCACAAAATGTCCCTGGACTCTCTGTAACAATGATTATTTTTTGGCTTATTTCAGCTAGCATTTTTTCAAAAGAAAAAATGTCCTCTGCTATATCTTGTGTATATAGTTTTTCAGATATTACTGGCAATACAGAATACGTAGATTTATCATAATCATTTTGTATTGTATATTTATTAAATTTATTTACTATAAGTTCTCTAACCGTCTCTTCAATTTCTGTTTGGTCAATTGCATTATCACTTGTTTCATCCTTTTTTTCAATCTCCTTACCACAAATAAATACAAATCTAGGAGCAAGAATATTATGATCTTTTATACTCGAAGCCTTATTTTTTCGATGTCGATTTTTTAGCAATTTCAATATTTTAATTATTTCTTCATCTTCCCAAAGCATCATTCCATCCCCATACAAATAAAATAAGGGATTCTACATTAAAGCGCAAGCGAGATTTATTGCTTGCAAGAATACTGGTATTCTTGCGAGTGATAAATCTCGCCCGAATACCAACAATAAAACTTTCTCTGAACTCAACTCAGAGAAAAAGAGCAAAACTCTTATATTAAAACTAGAATCCCTTATTGTTATAATACCACATATTATATTTTTTTCAACTTTTACACAAAAAGAGTCACACTTTCTCTCATCCACATCTATGTTAGAAATTTAATCATTACAATAATATACCCAGTCATAAGTATAGTCATGATAACTGATGTCAACTCTTTTTATGTAAGTGTATGAAACATCTTTGCAATTACCCTATTTGTATCGTTTTTTCTCTTAATTATGTGAATTGGTTGAAGTTTTTTTTCGTTCATCCTGCTTGTTTTGATTTGTTTTATTAATACTCGCAAATAATTGTGTACGTTCCGCTCTATTAATGTACCACTCTTTCATGAGCAATTCAATCAACTTGATTAAATTATCAGCCTCATCCTCATCAATATCAACAATCATATTAATATCTTTCTCCATATGCGCACCGATGTTACCAAGTTGACGAAGAGAATCTATTGCCTCCCAAAGATCAGGTTGAATTTTCCCCTTTAATGAATTTATTTCTTCGTACAGATTTTTTTCACTTATTTCCCAATAATCACGTATCATGCCCTGTAAACATCTACGAGAAAGTGTAGCCGACGCCTTTGGACTTAGTTTAACAATTGCACACGCCTCTTCATAATCTTGGCGAATTGATTTCGGAATATATTCCGGATATTGCTTTGCCGCGGATAATGGTCGAATCGGAACATCAACATCTTCCACTTTAGATCCAATACCCTTAGCATTTATTATGTACTCCCCACAATTCGGGCACTTATAAAAATAGATATTTATAGCAGATTCCTCTATATTGTCTTTTGCAGGATAGGATATATTCCTAAAATTTGACTCATAATATCTAAATGTATCATTTGAAATAGACATAATCCTGTTACAGTATGGACATTGAAATCCGCCCATATAATCACTTCCTTTCATTTATATGTATTTGTTCTAATCTGCAATTTTCACACAATAATATAAAATACACCAACTAAAGATTACAACTATAACCCCTTATTAATCTCATCAATCCAATCTGCATCCCCTTCTAGATAACTCATGAATCTATCAAAATTAGTACTACCAATTTCCGTATCATCGTCGTCCACTTTTTCCACACGACAACGCATATTTTTATAATTATCTTTTGTAATAGTATCCATAACTTTTTTAAGCTGATCGGCTCTTCCTTTATAATTCTCCACCCTTGTATACTTCTCTATAAGGGGTGCATTTACCTTCTTTGCCGGTGATTTAATATTCTCATCAGTCCAATGTTTTGAAATTATTTGCATGGTACATGGATTACCGAAAATAACAACTTGAGATGCTGCATCATCTACACCATGAAATTCATTAATCTTACGTTTTATATCCTCATATTGTTCATGTGGTTTCTTTTCGGTATCGCAAAATACTAGCACAACTTCATATGTTCCATTTTGATAACGATCTTGATATCTTGCCGGAATATTCCCGTTTCCTTCGGCATTTACCAATGAAACATCGTATTGTTTATCCCATACATCAATTTCTTTCAAGCGATTTAAGTAAGCATACTCTTCATCGCCCTCACAAATAACACATATTTTGTGATTGTCAAAAATCCTAGGGAGATTATTTGTCATAGGCATCATCCCCCTTAGCATTTCCACTAATACTTATCAATGAATTAATCAAATCCGGATCCGGCAAAGCCCCCAGTGCTCCTTTTCTGTATTTTTCCATAATATCCGATGTATCTCTAACTCCTTTTTGTGCTGTAAAATCGGCAAGTGAATACACATAAACACGTTCTACATCTTTGTGTACAAACCAAATCTGCTCTTTTCTAAACATCCGCTTGCAATCCATCAGGTTAATATCGTGTACGGTGAATATCATCTGTGCATTCATATTAAGTTCATTATTAAACAATGCAACAATTGCTCTTGTAAGTTTGAAATGTATACTACTATCCAACTCATCAACCACCAAGATTCGTCCTTGCTGAAGTGCCTCTATAACATAACTTGCAATTGCCGCTATCTTTTTAGTTCCTGTGGAATCAAACAACATACTTGGTACATGTACTCCCTTATATGTGGACACAAGTCTTATTTGATCCATGATATTTTCCGGAAGATCAAGTACATTTTCCTCCGGTTTTTCATCGTCAGCGGATTTTATTCGAATCTTATCCATATCTACATATTCAAAATTATCCATGTATAAATCTGCATTCTTAATAAAGTCTACAACCTTCTGTTGTAACTGGTTTTTATTCTTCATTAACTCGATAGTATGACCCATCGGAATGTTATTCATGTTGATAACATCTATCTTTTCTGCAAATCCCACAAGGATTTCCTTCATTTCATCAATACGTTCAAATTTACTAGTATCAATTATATAGCATAACAGGTTATTCTTAGAAACAACCGAAATCATCGGAAGTATTCCATCATCTACACATTCATAATCCTCGTTTTCAATATCCCTTTTCAACCAACAGACTTCTTTTTCATTGTTGTACTTATCCTTTAATATCTCAGAGAACGCTTCATATACAAACTCTTCTTTTTTTGTATCATACTTAAAATCATAGGAAAACTTTCTTCCCAATGCCATAAACGTTATACCCAGCTCACAAACCGGATTATTTGCAAAAATATTAGACATCAAGCCACTCTTATTATTAAGAAGAACAGCTTTAATTGCTCTTATACACTTAATTAAACATGTCTTTCCTGCATTATTCGGACCGTAAACTCCCGCCGTTTTTAACACGTTAAAATTGTTTTCTGTATATACATTTGTACCAAATTTCTTATTACGCATATCCGCTTTCATCGAAAATGCTATTTCTTCTTGAAACACATAACAATTTTTTGCCCTTACTTCTATAATCATAGCCTAATCCTCCATAAATTTACTCCCGTGCATATATTATATCACATTTTATTTTTTATGCAATATTTTTACACAAATTATCTCCGACACTTTTCACTCTTGCGTTGTCGAATTATTTCGAACGGTTTTTCTTGCAATTATTTACATAGTTGTTATAATAAAACTTCCAAATTTTCAACCGACTAATGACCGCGGGCACAAATGTTTCCTTGCGTACTATTCATTTTCATCTGTGCCTGCGGTCAACATCACAGACATCCTGCTTTTTTACGAGTATTCGTAAAGTGTCATGTGATTTGGTAGTAAAAATTTGTGTGGATCATATCAATTTAAAAACCCAGTCATCCGTAAGGTTGACTGGGTTCCTCGTTTTACGATATTCAATTATTCAAAACAACTCTTTACAATCTCAATGATTATTTCCTGCTGTTCTTTTGTCATATTAATATCACTCGGCAAACACAAACCTCTTGCAAAGATGTCCATTCCGATATCTGCACAACCACCTTCAATATATGCGTTGGTTCGCGCTCTTCCATTTCCGTCTGTTGTTATAAATGGATTCAATCTGTATATCGGCTGCATATGCATCGGTTTCCATACCGGTCTGCCTTCAGCATTGTATTTTGCGAGCGTTTCAAGGATTTCTGTCGGACAACTCTTACCGGGTTCCGTAATGTATAGTGCTTCATTTTCACTTCTGACCTGCTTACACATTGCTTCTTTGTCAACAACCATGCAACTAAGCCAATAGTTTGGTGTAGCATCCTTATCATTAAAAGGATTCATACTTACAGGTAAGCCCGCAAAGCCTTCCTTATATCTGTTATAAATCTCTTTCTTCCTTGCTATATGCTCATCAATGTATTCATACTGACCTCGCACAACTCCGGCAATGATGTTACTCATTCTGTAATTGTAACCAAGCTCCTCATGCTGATACCACGGTGCTGCTTCTCTTGCCTGCGTGGACCATTTCCTCGCCTTGTCAGCATCCTCTTTGGTATGTACTAAAAGTGCGCCACCGCTACTTCCTGTTATAATCTTATTACCGTTAAAGCTTATAATGGAATAATCGCCAAATGAACCGGTCATCGTTCCCTTATATGCTGCGCCAAGCGACTCGGCTGCATCCTCTATTAAAAGTGCGTTATGCTTCTTGCATATTTCTTTGATTTCATCAAGTTTGGCTGGTGTTCCATACAAGTTGACAAGCACCACAAGCCCAACCTCAGGATAAATGTCAAACGCCTTTTCAAGTGCCTGCGGTGACATATTCCACGTATCATATTCCGTATCTATAAACACAGGCGTTCCGCCCTCGTACACTATCGGATTAACTGTTGCGTCAAATGTCATATCCGAGCAAAGCACTTTCTTGCCTTCCAACACGCCATGCCCCACATCCGGTTTGCCATAAAGACGCTCACCTGCAAGTTTAACCGCAAGATGAAGTGCCGCTGTACCACACGAAAGAGCTACCGCTTCTTCTACACCAACATACTTTGCGGAGATTTTCTCGACCTCATTAACGTTCTCACCAGCAGTTGTAATCCAGTTCTTTGCAAAAGCATCATTTATATACGAAAGTTCTTTTCCCTCATGCATTGTGGGACTTGCAAGCCATACTTTCTTTTCAAATGGTCTGATATCCACTTCTCCAATCCTCTTTTCTTTGTAGTCATATGCACGAATTTTATCACTCACATGTCATTTCGTCAACTTTGATGATTTTATGAATCATTTGTCGAATTATGTCGAACGGTTTTTCTTGCAATTATTTAAATAGTTGTTATAATAAACCTTGCAAATTTTCAACCGACTAGGCTGCAGGCACAAATGTTTCTTTTAGCACACTTTTCATTTTCATCTGTGCCTGTGGCCAATATCACAGACAGGCCTGCTTTTTTACGATTATCCGTAATATGTCTTGTGATTTGTAAGAAAAATTTGTGGATCATATCAATACAAAACCCGATCATCCGTATGGTTGACCGGGTTTTCCTCTATCTATCTTCTTACTATCTTTTTGTATTTATCTGCAAGTCCTGATGGAGTTTTGATTTTTATCTTTTTGTTACCACCTTTTCCGGCTTTGGAGAATGCGTTCTTTGCAACGTTCTTTTGGGTAAGTTTCTTCGTTTTGAATACTACCTTCTTAAGACTTGATGTATTTGAGAATGCCTTTGCTCCAATCTTGGATACGTTAGATCCGATGGTGATTGTTTTGACTTTTTTACAATTATTTAATGCCTTATTTCCTATCTCTGTAACTTTATATTTTGTGCCTGCATAAGTAACCGTTGCAGAGATTTTAACACTGGTTATCTTATTGTCTGTTGGCGCAACATATATAACAGCACCCGAGTTCTTAATTTTATATTTAGCTTTGTCAACTACGAATATAGTTGCAGCTGCTTCCTGCTGTGATGACTCATCCGTTGTTTGTGTTGTTGTTTTGTCTGAAGTTTTTTGTGTAGTTTTGCTGCTATCTGTTTTTCCGGAACTATTTTTCCATTTTTCATAAGCTGCTTTTGCCGTCTCGCACTCATTTACAGCCGTATCATAAGCTGTCTTGGCAGTTGTAAGCGCTGCTTGCGCGGTATCATTTTCTGCAACAGCAGCATTGTAGGAAGTTATTGTATTGTTCATAGTTGTTATATAATTGTTAAACAAACTCTCATACTGATTAACCGTATATGTGGTTTCTGAAGAACTGAAATAGAATACTTGTGTATAGGTATTCCAGCTATTCATGCTTCCTCTTGTTGTTACAGAAAAACCAGTGACCGTGTAGTCGGTATTAATGTCATTTAAATAATGACCAATTTTGCCGTAACCACCGGCCTTTGCTTCAATTTCAGTTTGGTTGTTGGAATAATATTCATATGCTGTCGCACCTGTTAGCGGTGTCGTTTGACCAAGTTCTGCTGCCGCCTTGTCAAATATTACTTTCTCTTCATCATACCATTGAAGATATGGATCACTGCCGTAGTTCCATGCAATATTCTCGCCAACATTAAACTGCTTTGCATGAGCAACAACAGTGTCAGAATAATCTCCATCCGCCTGGGCATATGCCATCAGGGTGCTTGTGACCTTCAACTCATTAAGGCCGACACTCTTTCTTATTTCGTTTAATCGTTTCATCCATTTAAATGAAGCAGCCATGTTGGTAAGTGATGTCGCATCCTTCTCATCCCCGAGTTTGATGTAATCCTTGTATTTACATGTCGTAAGGGCATTTGTCGCATTTGTCGCCCCTATCGACTCAAAGAAACCGTAGCTTCCTTTGCTCTTTCTGGCAACTGCGGTATCGTAGTCTGCCTTGAGGTTTGTTACTGCCGCACTCTTTGTGTTGGCTGTTGCAAGTGCACTATCATAAGCTACCTTTGTGGTTGTGACCTTTTGTTGGGCAGCATCATAGGCGGCTTTAAGAGCAGTTCCGTCGCTATTTGCAGTTACGCTTGCCGGGCTTAATGCTGTGGATATTACTACGGCAAGGGCTGTTACTATTGCGAGTTTTCTACATTTGAACATGGCGAGACCTCCTTAATCTTATATAGATAAATTACTTCAATGAAAAAATAAAGTCAACTTCAAATTAATGCACTTGACCTACACTGCTTTTTAAGTTATAATAAAGTGCATAAGAGGTGCATATTATGTATATTTGTAAAGGAGGTGTTATTATGGCAAACACATCAAACTATACCTACAGAATGGACTCAGAGCTTAGAGCACAAAGCGAAGCACTTTTTAGTGCATTAGGAATGAATTTAGGAACTGCAATTAACGTTTTTTTAAGAAAAGCTGTCAGAGTTGGAGGATTCCCATTTGATGTGACTTTGGATACGCCTAACAAAGAAACTGTAGCAGCAATGCTTGAGGCAGAACGAATTGCCAAAGATACCAAAACAAAGAAATACAATGTTAGTGAAGCATTTGAGGAGTTGAACAAATGAATAATGACGAAAAATACCAAGTTGCATGGACGACGCGGTTTAAGAAAGACTACAAACTCGCTAAAAAGCGAGGTTTTGATGTAGGGCTTCTTGAAAGCGTCGTCCACCTATTAGCAACAGGAACTAATCAACAAAAACTTATCGAAGAATATGGCGACCACCCTTTATCTGGGAACTGGAAAAATCACAGAGAACTACATCTACAGCCTGATTGGCTACTATTATACTACATAGCTGATGACACACTAGTACTTACACTCTCTAGAACAGGAACTCACAGCGATATTTTCAATAAATAATCTTTTATCTTATTACTATCCACCCATTATTTTAATCTTGTACATTCCCTTTATATAAGGTATAATATCCCTTAATCGTGTTTAATTAGGAGGAAGCTTTCATGAACGATAAGAAAGTTATGCTTGGTAACGAGGCGATTGCCCGCGGAGCTTACGAAGCAGGAGTTAAAGTGTCTTCTGCATATCCCGGCACGCCAAGTACGGAAATAAGCGAAAATCTTGTAAAATATCCGGAGATCTACTGCGAGTGGGCTCCCAATGAGAAGGTTGCAATGGAGGTTGCTGTTGGTGCATCAATAAGTGGTGTACGTTCAATGGCTTCAATGAAGCACGTTGGTTTCAACGTTGCAGCAGACCCTATGTACACTGTTTCTTATATCGGTGCAACCGGCGGACTTGTTGCTGTTGTTGCCGATGACCCGGGAATGTACAGTTCACAGAACGAGCAGGACACAAGACAGATTTGTCGTGCTGCACAGGTTCCTGTACTTGAGCCTTCTGACTCACAGGAAGCAAAAGACTTTATGAAGCTTGCATTTGATCTTTCAGAGAAATACGACACCCCTATGGTGCTTCGTACAACTACTCGTCTTGCACATTCACAGGGACTTGTTGTATTGGAAGACCGTGTAGTTCCTGAGGATAAGCCTTACGAGCGCAACATTGCCAAGAACGTAATGATGCCCGGTAACGCAATTAAGCGCCACTTAGTTGTCGAGAAGCGAATCAAGGATATGGCAAATGATGCCGCAACAATCAAGTACACATCAGACGGCAAAGAGATTGCTCTTAACCGCATGGAAATAAATGATACCAAAATCGGATTCATCACAAGTGGAATCCCTTATACATATGTTAAGGAGGCATGCCCTAACGCATCTGTTCTTAAGTTAGGTCTTGTACATCCGCTTCCAAAGAAATTAATCGAAGAGTTTGCTTCTAAAGTTGAAACTCTTTACATCTTCGAAGAATTAGAGCCTGTTATCGAAGAGCAGGTTAAGGCAATGGGAATCAAATGCATCGGTAAAGAAGCATTTACACTCCAGGGCGAATACAGTGCTAACATGTTAAGACGTGTCGTTCTTAAGGAGGACCTTAAGCTTAATAAGCCTGCTGAGGTTCCTGCAAGACCACCGCTTCTCTGTCCGGGATGCCCACACAGAAGCGTATACACTGTACTTAACAAGCTTAAGATTCACGCTGCCGGCGATATCGGCTGCTACACTTTGGGCGCGGTTGCCCCGCTTTCGGTTGTTGATACTACCGTCTGCATGGGTGCTTCTATTTCATCCCTTCACGGTATGGAGAAGGCCAAAGGCAAAGATTACATCAAGAATTGGGTTGCCGTAATCGGTGATTCAACATTTATGCATACAGGTGTTAACTCGCTTATCAACATGGTGTACAACCAGAGTAGCGGAACAGTTATCATTCTTGACAACTCAACAACAGGAATGACAGGTCATCAGGACCACGCTGCAACCGGTAAGACTCTCATGGGCGAGGTTGTTCCTGCTATCAACATCATGGGACTTTGCAAGTCTTTGGGCATCGAGCATGTTCAGGAAGTTAACGCTTTCGACATCAAGAAGCTTGAGGAAGTTATCAAGGAAGAAGTCGCACGCGACGCGGTTTCGGTAATCATTACCAAGTCACCATGTGCATTGTTAAAGGAAGTTCATTTCCCTAATAAATGTGTACCCGTACCTGAGAAATGTAAGAAGTGCGGCATGTGCTTAAAGCCGGGCTGCCCTGCACTTACCAAGAACGAAGACGGTACAATCTCAATCGACCCTACAATGTGTAACGGCTGCGGTTTGTGTAAGAACTTATGTCCGTTTGACGCAATCGAGACAGTTGAGAAATAAGGGATACAGAAAGGAATAAGCAAATGAGTGAAACAAAAAATATTATGATAGTCGGCGTAGGCGGACAGGGAACTTTGCTTACAAGCCGAATCCTTGGTGGAATAATACTTACCGCAGGTTATGATGTTAAGCTTTCAGAGGTTCACGGAATGGCTCAGCGTGGCGGTTCCGTTGTAACATACGTGCGTTACGGCGAGAAGGTTGCAGAACCTATCGTTGAGGAAGGACAGGCAGATGTTTTAATCGCATTCGAGAGACTTGAGGCATTACGCTACGCACATTACTTAAAGCCGGATGGAGCTCTTATTATAAATGATCAGCGTATGGACCCGATTACTGTTGTGACCGGTGCTGCCAAGTATCCTGAGAACATTATCGAGGAGCTTTCAAAGACATATAAGGTATACTCCATCGATGCATCTGCAGAGGCATTAAAGCTTGGCAATCCTAGAGTATTTAACAACATCGTGCTCGGTCTTGCTGCTCAGCATATGGACTTTGCAAAGGAAGACTGGCTTAAAGTTATTGAGAATACAGTACCGCCCAAAACAATCGAGATTAACCAGAAAGCATTTCTTGTTGGACTGGAATTTTAGAGCAAATTATGCTATAATTTTTACATGATTATTCCGATACATATAGTATGAGACTTGCTATGGGGAGGTTTGTATTATGGCTAAGAATTTCATTGAAATAGAAGACGTATCTAAGGGATACGAGAAACGTGTCAAACAGAGCTTAAGTTTCAAAACAGGCAACTTCGTATGGCGATGCCGTTTTACCACAGCTCTTGATCCCGCAACAGTTAACTCGGATAATCTTTATGTCGAGAATGAATCCGGAGTGAAGATGGATACCAAGTTCACATACAATGACTCAACTATGGAGATTGAGCTTGAGCCGTTAGAGCCTTATGCACAGGATACAGACTACTTCCTGCATATAACAACTAAGGTTAAATCTAAAGGCGGACAGAGCCTTAAAGAACCTATTCAGGTTAAGTTCAGATTGTAATTATATCAAATTTTATCAAACAACAAGGGATGTCTAATCGACATCCCTTGTTCTATGTTTATCTTTAATATGTTTTTATCGCATGCCAATAACTTTGAGCACCTGCTGTCGTCAACATTTTATCTCCAAGTTGTACTGATACGATATTGTAATTGCCTGAAACATCTCGTGAGAAAACCAAAGCAGTATTAACATTATATTCACCGATTTCAAAAACTCCTTCATCTGCCATGGAAACATTTCCTTTTCCGGTCAATGCAATAAGTGTTTGTCCTCCACTCTCATTCATCGCAGCATCTTCTATCTGCAAATATTTGGTAATCAGTTTACCATATGTGTTACCATTATCCATAGTCTGATTAAACATCACAACAATATCTCTTCTTACTGTCGGATCCTCAACCCTAATAACATTTCCATAAGTTGATACCCCTTTAAACACAGCTCCAATCATCGCAATGATTCCTACAATATATGCAAGCGTTACCAATCCTCCGATTCCTGCATAACCATTTATGACCTTATTTCTCTGAAGCGGATAAAATGGTTGTAATATTACTGCAAATATTATGAGAGAAACTCTCTTTTCAACCATAACAAAAACTAAAATAGAATCTATAATTGCATATAAGCTTAGAAAACTAAACAAAGGTTGAAACTTCTTAATATTAAAATAAATATCAACCGGCTTTCCCGAAACAGTCATCCAAGCAAATGCCGCAACCGCTAACGCAATCAAAACATATAATATAATACCTGAAATTGTAACAATGATATTTTTATCACCGGATATCTTTCCGGAAGTAGCGGTATTGGAAGTACTATAAACATCATTATCCAATGTATCAGCAATACTTCTTACCTTTTTAACCCCTTCATACTCCCACGGATCATCCGCAATCTTATTAACATTTGTCCCCCCATCAGTATTACTTGTAAAAGTATCATTCTGGGCAGAATGTGTATTATTTGCAGAGTTATCACTCTGACCTGCCAGCTTTAAAGCCATTATCTTTCTCCCTCTTTAATTATAGAGTACTACTTAGTTCCGAAGATTCGATCTCCTGCATCACCAAGACCAGGACAAATATAAGCGTCTTCATTTAAGCATCTGTCAAGGTGTCCGACATAAAGTTGAATGTCAGGATGTGCATCCATAAGACGGTTAATTCCTTCAGGTGCAGCAATGATACACATGAACTTGATATTCTTACCATGTCTTTCCTTGATGAAATCTACTGCTGCTACTGCAGAACCACCTGTTGCAAGCATAGGATCGCAAACAACGATTGTTCTCTGCTCAATAGGATTAGGTAACTTGCAGTAATACTCCTCCGGCTCATGAGTCTCTTCATTTCTGCAAAGACCGATATGTCCAACTTTAGCAGTAGGTACAAGCGATGTTATACCGTTAACCATACCAAGGCCTGCACGAAGAATCGGAACAATCGCAAGCTTCTTACCTGCAATCATCGGTGTCATACATGTCTCAATCGGAGTCTTAACCTCAACATCCTCAAGTGGCAAATCACGAAGTGCCTCATAACCCATAAGGGTTGCTATCTCCTCAACTAACTTACGAAACTCATTTGTTCCCGTATTTTCATCCCTCAACATAGAAATCTTATGCTGTATTAACGGATGATCCAAAAATGTAACATTCTCTCTTTCCATTTTTTATTCCTCCCATATTATTATTTTTTTATATTCTTCATCCCACATAGTCGGTGCAATTCGTATGCTTAATATCGTCTATTTTAGTGGTTTGGGATTGTCTCCCTCTTTTACATCTTCCGTAGAAAAATCCGGAAGAAGCGCATTAAGCAAGATTCCAACAAGTGCACCGACTGCAAGTCCTGAAAGTCCGATTGTGATGTCTCCAACTTTAATATTGATTGCTCCCGCTGCACTATACTTAACACCGATTGAAAGCACCATTATAAGTGCCGCAATAATAACATTTCTAGACTCCTTAAAGTCTACCTGATTCTCAACAACATTTCTAACACCTACTGCTGATATCATACCATAAAGTACTATAGATATACCACCACAAGTTGCTGCCGGCATCGAACTGATTACTGCCGCAAACTTAGGTGAAAATGAGAACACGATTGCGATACAAGCTGCAATTCTGATTACTCTTGGGTCATACACTCTTGAAAGTGTAAGCACACCTGTGTTCTCGCCGTAAGTAGTGTTAGCAGGTGCTCCGAAAAGTGATGCAACAAATGTTGCAAGTCCGTCACCTGTAAGTGTTCTGTGAAGTCCCGGATCCTCGAAGAAGTTGCGGTCAACTGTTGATGAAATAGCCGCGATATCTCCGATGTGCTCCATCATTGTTGCGATTGCAATCGGCATTATTGTTACAACTGCTGTTATAAGAAGTGATGTGTCCGGGTTTTTGAATATTGCAAATACTGTATCTTCCATTTTCACAGGAAGTCCGAACCATGCAGCATCCTTAATAATAGAGAAATCAACATCTCCCATAATTGCCGCAACGATGTATGAACCGAGTGCTCCGAGAATAATAGGTATTACTCTTATCATTCCCTTACCCCAGATGTTACATACAACAACAATGACAATTGCCACAAGTGCTACAATCCAGTTGGCGCTGCAGTTATCAACTGCCGACTGTGAAAGTGTAAGTCCGATTGCAATGATAATCGGTCCCGTAACTACCGGCGGGAAGAACTTCATTACACGCTTGACGCCAAACGCTTTGATAAGTGCCGCCAGCACAAAATATAAGAGAGACGCCGCCGCCACACCAAAACATGCATATGGCAAAAGCTCTCTCTCTCCGTTAGGTGCTATTGCACCGTATCCTGCAAGAAATGCAAATGACGAACCAAGAAATGCAGGTACTTTACCCTTTGCCAAAAAATGGAAAAGTAAAGTTCCGATTCCGGCAAATAACAATGTAGCCGAAACGCTAAGTCCGGTAAGCTGAGGTACCAATACGGTCGCACCAAACATTGCGAACATATGCTGGATACCTAGCACCATCATTCTCGGTGCGCCAAGTTCTCTCGCATCATAAATTGCTTCTTTGTTAATAGATGATTTCTTCATGACCTCTCCTTAGTAGTAAGATTTTCTATGCACTATCTTACTATCTTGTAAATGATATTTCAAGGTATGAAACCACAAAATATTGTGAAACTTTTTGTATCATTTAACAACATCTATTTATCGGCAAGCAACTCATTTAATTTGTCTACAACCAAATCCGCTACTGCCATTTTGTAGGCAAGACGGTTTTCCATCGGAAGAAGTTCTTCATAATAAGAAGTAATCTCTCCATCATAACTTATCGCAAAATACACCTGACCCGGAACCGAGCTTGCTGCATTTGCAGGGTCAACGTTACCCATTGTTCCGGTAACACCGACTCCAATATTTGCGTGATACTTCTTTCTGCACACCTCTGCCATGGCGCGAGCTGTCTCTTCCGAATATACGGAATATTTATGGATAGTTTCTGCAGGTACTCCTTCTAATATTTTTGCTTCATTAGAATAAGTAATGCATGCACCCTTAATTATTGCTGATGATCCCTCGGTGTCTGTGATAAGGCTTGCAATCTGTCCTGCAGTTGCACTTTCCATGGTTGTGATTGTGAGTTTCTTTTCGATCAAAGCACAAGTCAAATCCTCATACTTCTTTCTGATTTCTGTAAAATCCATAATCATCTCTCCTTCTGGGCATAAAAATAAGGGCACTGTCCCATACTAAAATGTGACCATGCCCCTCATCAAACATGTTAAAATCGGAATGACAGGACTTGAACCTGCGACCTCCACATCCCTAATGTGGCGCTCTAGCCAAACTGAGCCACATCCCGATTCATGCTGTTTCTGCGCTTTTCATAACATTCCCTCGCAGTCAGCATGATGTATTGTACATCATTTCTTTATAAATGTCACGAAAAATTTTTAATTTTTTTCAAATGTGGCCTGAAAGCACCATTTTCCCTTGTGGATTTTCATTAAATATAGTATGATTATTGCTGTGCGAAAGCAAAAAACTTACGAGGAGAAATCTCATGTTAGAAAAAGCCATCGAAATCGCTGTGGAAGCTCACAGAGGTCAGATTGATAAGGCAGGCAAGATTTATATACTCCACCCAATCAGGGTTATGCTCCGTGGCAGAAATGAAACAGAGCAGATTGTGGGTATTCTTCATGATGTAGTTGAGGACACTCCTGTCACATTAGATATGCTCCGTAAGGAAGGATTTTCCGAGGAGATTCTTGATGCACTTTCTTGTGTTACCAAGAACGAGGGCGAGGATTATGGCGACTTCATTAACAGAGTAATCACCAATCCGCTTGCTACACGCATCAAACTCTATGACCTTGAGGATAACATGAATCGCGACCGCATTCCTTATCCGACAGAGCATGATGAGGCACGCTTTGCCAAGTATGAGAAATACCACAAAGTAGTTGCTGCCAAGGTCAAAGAATTGGACAAACAGAATCTATAATATCGGATTAATCATGTAATCCGATACGTAATAAATTATCAGGAGGCGACACCAGTGAAAACAAGCTGCAAAGAAATAATGTTAGACGGAGCACCCGTCATTGAAATGAAAGCAGGCGGTTATCTTGCAATAATCGCACCGACAGTCGGAAGTAACGTTGCAAGACTTCGCGACTGCAACAACAAGATTGAGATACTTAGATATCACAAGAAAAAACCAATTACTAAGCTTACTGCAAATCCTTGTACTTACGGTATGCCAACCTTATATCTTCCTAACAGATTAAGTCATGGTGTACTTAAAGTAAGCGATGCTACATATCAGTTCCCTGTTAATGAGGGAATGTTCCAGAACTTCATTCACGGTTTCCTTCACACGAGAAATTATGAAGTTGTTGAAGCCAAAACCGAAGGTGACAAGGCAATCGTTAAGACTTGTTATGAATATAATGATAAGGATTTGTTCTTTGAATACTATCCTGTTTCATTCAAATCTGAGCTTGAGTTTGTGTTAGATGAAAAAGGACTTCATTATTCATTTACACTTACCAATACTTCCGATAAGCAGATGCCTTATGGTGTATGTAACCATACATCCTTTGCGGCACCTAATGTCAAAGGAAGTCCTGCAAAGGATATCCGTCTTAAGCTTCCTGTAGTTAAGCGTCTTCCTGTTAACTTCCGTCAGTTGCCGGTTACTCCTTTTAAGAAGGACTTATCTGCTTATGACGAGAACTACGCTAACGGAACTGCTCACATGATTAAGTTCCCAATTAACAACGACATGTATGAGATTGCATCAATGGATGTTGACGGCAAGGATTTCCACGGTGCACTTATTACAGATGTTAACACAGGCAAAAGAATCTGCTACGAGGTTGATGAGGCATTTAAGTTCTTCATCGTATGGAATGACAGAGGAACAAAGGACTACTACTGTCCTGAACCTATGAGCTGGATGATTGATGCTCCTAACCTTGACCTTCCGGCAGAAGAGACAGGCTACGTTGAGCTTAATCCCGGACAAAGCAAGACCGTAACCGAGCGAATCTATACACTCGTATAACATAACTTTTTTCATGATTTTTCACCACAGTTATTCCACCCGGATAACTGTGGTTTTTCTTTGCAAAAAACTTCACAAAACGCAAGTCTTTTCCTTGTGTTTTTAAGTCATTTATAATATAATATATCCATGTGTTTGCCCTTCGGGGACAACTAACAATGAAAGCGAGGTATTATTACATGAAATTTGGTTTTTTTGATGATGCCAACAAAGAGTATGTCATCACATCTCCCAAGACTCCATATCCATGGATCAACTACTTGGGAACACAGGATTTCTTTTCATTGATTTCCAACACTGCAGGAGGTTACAGCTTCTATAAGGATGCCAGACTTCGTAGAATAACACGTTATCGTTACAACAATGTTCCTGTTGATATGGGCGGACGTTATTTCTATATCAAAGATGGCGAGACTGTATGGAGTCCGGGATGGTCTCCTGTTAAAACTACTCTTGATGAGTATGAGTGTCGTCATGGTATGGGATATACTAAGATCACAGGTAAAAAGAACGATGTTAAGACTGAAGTTACTTTCTTCGTTCCTCAGAACTATACAGGTGAGGTTCAGAACTTTGTAATCACAAACGAAGGTAGTGCTGCTAAGACAATCAAGTTGTTCTCATTCGTTGAGTGGTGTCTCTGGGATGCACAGGATGATACAACTAACTTCCAGAGAAACTTCAACACAGGACGTGTTGAGATTGAAGGTTCTACAATCTACCACAGAACAGAGTACAATGAGCGTCGTAATCACTACGCTTTCTATACAGTTAATACAGATATCGATGGATTTGATACAGACCGTGAGACATTCTTAGGTCTCTACAACGGTTTCGGTGAGCCACAGGTAGTTGAGGCAGGCAAGTCTTCTAACTCGGTTGCAGACGGCTGGTCACCAATCGCTTCTCACTACAAAGAGATTACATTACAGCCCGGCGAGAGCAAGAACTTAATCTTCATCCTTGGTTACGCTGAGAATCCTGTTGATAAGAAGTTCGAGGCAGACGGCAAGACTCTTAACAAAGAGGTTGCTCATGCTATGATCGAGAAGTTCAACACACCTGAAAAGGTAGCTGATGGTCTTGCAGAGCTTAAGGCTACTTGGGACAAGCTTCTTGGTATCTACACAGTTAATACTCCTGATGAGAAGGTTAACCGTATGGTTAATATCTGGAACCAGTATCAGTGTATGGTAACATTTAACCTTTCTCGTTCAGCTTCATATTTCGAGTCAGGTATCGGACGTGGAATGGGATTCCGTGATTCTAACCAGGATCTTTTGGGATTCGTTCATCAGATTCCGGACAGAGCAAGAGAAAGACTTATCGACCTTGCTTCTACTCAGCTTCCTGACGGTGGATGCTACCATCAGTATCAGCCACTTACTAAGAAGGGTAACTCCGATATCGGTGGTGACTTCTCAGACGATCCATTATGGATGATCCTTTCAGTAGCTGCTTACATCAAGGAGACAGGTGATTACTCAATCCTTGACGAGATGGTTCCTTATGACAATGATGAGTCTAAGGCTAAGCCAATGCTTGATCACCTTATGGTTTCATTCTACCATGTATGCAACAACGTTGGTCCTCACGGATTACCTCTTGCAATGCGTGCTGACTGGAATGACTGTATCAACCTTTCATGTTACTCTGAGCAGCCTGGTGAAAGCTTCCAGACATATACTTCACCGATGTTCAAGGCAGAGGGTGGATATTCTAAGACAGCTGAGTCTGTAATGGTTGCTACATTATTTACATACACAGGTCCTGCATTCGTTGATATCCTTAAATATAAGGGAATGGACGATGAGGCTGCTAAGGCTCAGGCTGAGATTGATAAGATGAAGAAGAACGTAATGGACAGCGCATTCGATGGCGACTGGTTCTTACGTGCATACGATAACGAAGGACAGAAGATGGGTTCTAAGGAATGTGAAGAAGGTAAGATCTTCATTGAGCCTCAGGGATTCGCTGTTATGTCTGAGATCGGTAAGGATCAGGGAGCTGATATCAAGACTCTTGATTCTATCGACAAATACCTTAATACAAAGCACGGACTTGTTCTTAACAATCCTGCATTTACTAAGTACTATGTTAAGTACGGTGAGATTTCTACATATCCTGGTGGATACAAGGAGAATGCCGGAATCTTCTGTCACAACAATGCATGGATCATCTGTGCAGAGGCTTATGCAGGTCGTGGAGACAAGGCATTTGAGTACTACTCAAAGATTGCTCCTGCATTTAACGAGGAGATTTCAGACCTCCACAGAACAGAGCCTTATGTATATGGTCAGATGATCGCAGGTAAGGACGCTGGACGTTTCGGTGAAGGTAAGAACTCATGGCTTACAGGTACTGCTGCTTGGAACTTTGTAGCTATTTCACAGTACATCTTAGGTGTACAGCCTGATTGGAATGGATTAAAGATTGATCCTTCAATTCCTAAGGAGTGGGATGGTCTTACAGCTACTCGTCAGTTCCGTGGTGACACATTCGAGATTAAGGTAACAAACCCTGATCACGTTAATAAGGGTGTTAAGAGCATGACTGTTGACGGCAAGGCTGTTGAGGGTAATGTAATCCCTGTATTTGGCGATGGTGCTACACACAATGTTGAGGTTGTTATGGGTTAATCCCCTAAGATTTCCTAATAATATGAATATATATTAGAAGCATATAGGAATCGCTATATCACGTGGCGATTCCTATAATTTAATAGGGAGGAATAATATGAAAGTAAAACGAATATTACTCACACTTTTATTTATATTTGCAGTTTTTACATGCTTCAAACCTGTTAATGCCGAAGAACCTGACAAACGTGCCTCGGCCACTCCACTTGCTCTTAAACAAGTGGTAAAAGGATCATTTACAGGTGAAGGTAACGAAACTGCTTATTATAAGATTGACATAACCGAAAAAACCGGTATAACCATATACGGATATAATAGCGGTGAACGCGGATTAGGTTTAGAACTTCGTAATTCAAAAGACAAATATGTTAGCCATCAATCACAGGCTATATTAGCTAATTCAAACTACGGTTGGAGAACAAATGTGCTTGAACCCGGAATTTATTATATTGTTGTAAGTTCAAGTTACTGCGCAATTGACTATGATTTGGCTTATTCAACCGAACCATATCCTGTATATACCGAACTTGCAAAGGATACAAAATCCAATGTGGCAACGGGAGCTAACGTATTTAAAATCAATCTTGCCTCTTCAACTGCTATAACAATATGTGGCAATCACGACAGCACACAGTATATTGACATAGATGTATACGATTACAACGGAAAATCCGTAACCTGCGACAAAGGTTACAGATCGAACGTATTCAGTTTCAGATATAGAACCAAAATATTAAATCCGGGTATATATTACATAACCGCAGACAGCAAATCAAACTATACGCTCTCTTACACCGGAGAGATATATCCTGAAGCAGAACAAATGGAGCGCGGCACCACATTATCTGGAACTATTACTTCTATGGATCATTCGAATTTCTATAAGGTTGTTATTACAGAAACACAAAACATCACTTTCCATGTGACAAAAGACACCGAAACTTATTTGGGTTTAACCTTATTGACTAGCGATTCGACAAGAGTGGATTTTTTGGGACAATTCAAACGTACAAAATCACTTACATGGTCACCTGACAAGAAAGTTAGCCCCGGAACTTACTATCTTAAAGTTGACGAGGAGGAAACCGAAAATATCAACTATAGTATTTATTGGCAAATTAGCGGACCTTCCGAGATTAAGAACCCACAAGTTTCAAAGGCAACTCAAAAAACAATTACTTTAAAGTGGACCGCCCCCGCAAATGCTACAAAATATAAAGTATTCAAATATAATTCTGCTAAAAATGATTATTCTTTATATAAGACAACTACAAGCACTTCTTGCAAAATCAGTGGTTTAAAGGCCGGCACGATTTACACTTTTAAAGTAATTCCTATCATGGTTAAAAACGGCGAAGATATTGAAGGAACCGAAAATATTTTTAATGCTGCAACAGCACCGAACAAAGTAAAACTTAATGCCATCAAAAAAATCGGTTCAGGCAGCATATCAGGTGTTGCAGTTAATTATTACAAAGTAAGTTGGAAGAAAGTTAAACATGCTACCGGTTATCAGGTATATGTCAAAACGAAAGGTTCCGGTTGGAAACGTATTAGCAGTACCACGTCCAGAAAATGCCAAATATATATCGTAAAAGGCTTTTCCGGTCAAATTAAAGTACGTGCCTATATTACTGCTAATTCAAAGTCTTCTTCATCTTCGTCATACGGAGCATTTTCAAAAGTTAAAAAAGTTAAAAGCAAATAATTTTTTCATATATGAATAAGGAGGAAAAATATGAAAACAAAAAAAACAAGTTTATTTTTAAGTATCATTATGATCGCATGCCTCGTTACAGGTTGTGCATTCGGAGGATTTGATGCAAGTGCATACGTTAAATCTTGCCTTGACGCAAACCTTCACGGAGAGTTTGAGGAATACGCAAAGATTACCAATTCAGAAGTATCTGAAGTAGAGGATCTCTACAACAGTTTCCTTGACACAGACCTTTCATTCCTTTCAGTTTACAAAGCTGATGATGAAACAAAGGCAAAGTTCCGCGAGCTTTTCATCAAACTTTACAAGAATACAAAGTATGAAGTTGGTGAGGCTACAAAGGATAGCGATGGCAATTACACAGTACCTGTTAAGGTATATAAGATGGATGTTTTCAAGAACGTAATGGCAAATATCGAATCAGATATGCAGACATGGGCTGAAGCTCAGGTTGCAACAGGTACTACACCTTCAACTGATGATATTTATGCATACGTATTAGATTATATGTATGATGCAATTTCAAAAGAGGTTGATGCTCCTCAGTATGAAGATCCTACTGACCATACAATCAAGGTTAGCAAGAACTCTTCAAACGCATATGAAATCAACCAGACCGAACTTCAGAATCTTCTTGAATCAATGATTGATCTTGAGAATGCACAGTAAAGATTTGCAAAATAACAAAAGCCATTCGTAATGAATGGCTTTTTGTTATATTCAAAACTAATTAAAGAGCTTATGCCTCAACACCGTGAGCCTTCAAGTACTCAATAACATCCTCAACAGTAGCGATGTTCTCTAACTCCTCTGAAGGAATCTCAACGTCATACTCTTCCTCAAGAGCCATAACTAACTCAAACAAATCCAATGAGTCTGCACCAAGATCCTCCTTGAAATTAGAAGCTAAATCGATCTCACTCTCGTCTACGCTAAGCTGCTCTGCAATAATCTCTTTTAATTTCTCTAACATAATACTTCTCCTTATTAACAAATATTCGGCACACACTTTCGAATCTCGCCGTTAACAACATTGACTATACAACATGATATATATACTGTCAAGACACAAGATAAAAAAAAGGTAAAATATTTGTCGGCAAAAGGCGAAATATCATACTTTGTATTAACCCATGAATGTCATCGGATCAACAGGAGTATCACCCTTTAACATCTGGAAGAATAAATGATTCCCCTCATCGGCAAAACTGTCTGTCGGCTTACCGATAGTACCTACCGATTCACCCGCTTTGACGTAGTCGCCTTCCTTGACATACACCGCGTCTAACTGACCATATACTATGCTGTAATCATTACCTATATACATTGTAACCATGTTTCCATAGGTATTATCACTTGTAACCTTTGTTACTTTACCAAGATACGCATTCTTAACCGTAGAGCCGCTTCCCGACGCAATTAAAACTGCAGGGTTGCATTTATACTGATCCAGCGTCTTAAAATACACCGTAGTTTCCATGCTAAACGGAAGAATAACTGCACCCTCCACAGGCCATGTAAGAGTCTTGTCACTGGTGAAATTAAGTTCTCCCACATCTGCTGTTACAGGAAGTTCTGTGTTATCAACAATCGGCACCTCAGGCTCGGCTGCATTATCATTTGTCTTAACCTCTTCCTCCGAATCATCAGGGACTTGGATATTCTTTTTCTCAAGTTCATTTGTAGCATTAGTATCCGGAACATTGGAAAGATCTTCTTCCTTATCTATATTGTAGCCGTACTTCTTCTCGGTAGTTCTCTTACTTACAGAATAATCGCTCGTTGTGTAGTCGTTGCCGTCAGTCACATCATATGAGTAATCAGAAATACCCATATCGTTTGTGTCGGTTGTTGTACCCTTTCTCATAGTGTATATTGCTACAAGCGTCACAACCGCAAGCAATCCTACGCCCAGTGCGATGTAAAATGCATTATCCTTAATCTTTTGTAATAATGTTGTATCATTGTTATTCATATTCATCACCTCTTTTTATATGATTGCCATAGAAGTGATAAAATATTCAACAATAATTATTTTAATTGAAATGTTACACTAAGTGATGCAATATTTCCTGCAGGATCTTTCGCATAATACATTACTTTGTATGGTTCATCTTTTTTGTAAGTTAATGGTCTGCTAAGCGACAACTCAACCTCGCCGCTGTTATCCGTCGCCTCAACCATAGATAACAAAAACTTGTCATCTAACGCATTGTTGGTTTTTAACTCGCGTTGGAACTTATTATTCAAACTTATAATCGGTGCATGCATATCGACCTCTACGTCCAATACAACAACATCAGATTTATTTCCTTTATCATCAGTCGCAACGTATTTGACATGACACTTACCGAAATCTTTATCTTTAAGTTCCGAGTAATCAACCAAAATATACTCCGGAGGCAGTTCCTCTGCGCCGTCATACGCCTTAACATTTTGGCGAAGAAGACTTAATAAATGATCATCATTGCTTGCGTCATCAACACCGATTCTATCAATCTTTTGATCAACAGAAATAATCGGCGAATCGTTATCCTTAACAACAACATTAATCGTAACGCTGTTTTGCTTATTATCTTTGTCAGTAACCGAATATGTCACAGGGTAAACGCCGCATTTATCGGTATCGACTTCGCCCGTAATCTTTAAAAGACCTGTTATGTTGTCGCCATTTTTATCTACAACAGACACACCGGCAGAAATATCATAGTCCTCATCAATCTCAATTTCTCTGTCAAATGCTCCAAGAATTACAGGTGCATCCTCCATATATGGATTAGCGGTGTCAGGGTCTGTCGGATCCCAATTACAGTACTTTTCATCCTCATTAATCTTAGGTGCCATCGGCTTGCCCATCGGTCCTTCATAATCGCTTGAGAATATCTCAACCAATGTTTTCTGGTCACAGTAATCATATATCCACTTGGAATCTATTACCGAAAGACGAACACAACCTGCCGATACGCTTTCTCCGAGCTTGTTGTACTCTTCTACTTCCAAATCCGACTTACTCTGTGAAAAATAAGGCACAGAATGGAACAAAATGTTACCTGTGATTTTCGTTCCGTACTGTCCGTACACATCGCCTTGCAATGCCAGCCACGACGAGCGTTCACCAAGTGCAAATATTCCTTCAGGTGTGTTGCCCTTTTCACCAACAGAGCACACCATTGCTTTAACCGGAATATCGTAGCAACCGCTTTTTCCAAGCTTATATATCGTCACAACATTTTTCTTCTTATTAACTTTGATTGCATAAGGCATTCCATTGTCAATAAGATTAGTTCCGTTGTAACCGTTCTTCGAGGTCTCATCCTTGTCGGAACGAAGTTCTCCCTCGTCAATTTCACTGCCAAGATATATTCCCTGTTCAGTTTTCTCATTAACGTAACTTACCAAATACGCCTTGTCATCAAATCGTCCTGCAAGCCATATCACAAAAACAGATACGGCTATCATCAAAGGCACATATGATAAGAAAAACTTATATTTCATAAGGCTCCCCTCTTACGTATGCTACACATAATATATCAATGTAACCGCTGATTGTCAATGCGAGAATGCAGGCTCTATACTAACATCTTTGTAATAATATTTAAGTATCTCTTCCATCTTTTTCCCTTCGATTGCCATTCGATTGCAACCGTATTGCGACATCCCCAACGGGACACCTTTTCCAAGACACACAAAACGCACGCCCTCATCTCCGCTTTCTATATAGAAATTAGCCGAAGCCAGTCCAAAAATCTTTGCGAAATCCTCTCCCGTATAATTCGTGCCACTGGCGGTAACACTTTTTACGAACCCATTTTCCGTTACATCATCGACATTTATATCCGGATTTTCCTCACCGTTAAATGACAAGAGCCCCTTAACTTCATCCCAAGTGTATTCCACCACATTCATGTAATCCTTTGCCTCTACGTCCTCATTACTTTCAACCGAGACAAGATATGAGATGTCCTCGCCAAGCACTTCGTCAGCACCAAGAGTTTTTCCGATACTCACCTCATGATACATGGCAAGTATATAGTTATCTTCCTTCTTTATTACAAGACCTGCCGTATCGGAAACCGCTTTTTCGAGTTTTCGATTGCAACTGTCAAACCGGCCTCGCCCCCACATTTCTTTTCGCTCTTCCTCTGTCATATAATGATAATCTATATCCGCTGCATCTTTAGTACCCTTCTCCTCCATTTGCCGTAACACATTAGTACGAATCACAACCGCTTGTGCCTTAAGCGCTTCCTTATCATAATCTGCAGGTATAACACCCGCAAGCACTCCCCAAACATATTCCTCAACATCCATATTCTTATAGAGCCCATTAATCTCAATCAAAATATCCTTACCGAGCCGATGACTTTCTATAGAAGAATCACCGATACCTAATCGATAATCAGGATTTATTAAATGATACACCGTTAATATAATCGCCGGAAGCGTCATAAACAAAACTATGTAAATGATTAGTTTTTTCATTAAAAAAACCTCCCCCACAATTATATGCGGGGAAGGTTATTCTTATTCTGTAAAATTATTTTGAAGTTTTCTTCTTTGTTGTAGTAGCCTTAGGCATCTTAACTGTTACCTTCTCAAGGTGCCAGATTTCCTTAGCATACTGCTCTATTGTACGGTCAGAAGAGAACTTACCTGAGCAAGCTGTGTTAAGCATCGCCATCTTAGCCCAACGCTTCTCGTCTCTGTATGCCTCATCAATCTTCTTATGAGCCTCACAGTAAGAATCGAAATCCTTAAGTGTGAAGTATACATCCTGCTCAATAAGTGAATCGTATATATCACGGAAGAGCTCTGTATCCTCATTGTATGTTCCATTGATAAGCTGTGTAAGAACACGTCTTACGTTAGCATTGCTGTTGTAGATATCTCTTGGCTTGTAGCTGTGATCTCTCTCGTAAGCCATAACCTCATCAGCTGAAAGACCGAAGATAAATGCATTCTCAGCACCAACTTCTTCAACAATCTCTACGTTAGCACCATCCATTGTTCCAAGAGTAGGAGCACCATTTAACATGAACTTCATGTTACCTGTACCTGATGCCTCACGTGAAGCAGTTGAGATCTGCTCTGAAACATCTGCTGCAGCGAAGATAAGCTCAGCGTTAGATACACGGTAGTTCTCTATGAATACAACCTTAATCTTGCCCTTGATAGACTCGTCGTTGTTGATAACGTCTGCTACAGAGTTGATAAGCTTGATTGTAAGCTTAGCTCTCTTGTATCCGGCAGCTGCTTTAGCACCGAAGATAAATGTACGAGGAACGATATCCATCTCAGGATGCTCTTTGATCTCTGTGTAGAGATGCATTACATGAAGGATGTTAAGAAGCTGTCTCTTGTACTCGTGAAGACGCTTAACCTGTACATCGAATATTGAACGAGGATCAACCTCGATTCCGTTATGCTCTTTGATGTATGCTGCAAGACGAACCTTGTTCTGATACTTGATGTTCATGAACTCCTGCTGGCACTTCTCATCATCAACATATACTTTAAGTTTTGCAAGATGAGGAAGATCTGTAATCCACTCATCACCAATCTTAGAAGTAATCCAATCTGCAAGAAGCGGATTACCATGAAGAAGGAAACGTCTCTGTGTAATACCGTTAGTCTTGTTATTGAACTGCTCAGGTCTCATCTCATAGAAGTCCTTAAGCTCACGCTTCTTAAGAATCTCTGTATGAAGAGCCGCAACACCGTTAACTGAATAAGAACCTGCGATAGCAAGATGAGCCATCTTAACCTGTCCGTCGTAAAGGATTGCCATGCTCTTAACCTTATCCGGATTATCAGGATACTTCTCACGAATCATGTTAACGTATCTTCTGTCAATCTCTTCAATAATCTGATATACACGAGGGAGAAGTCTTGAGAAAAGCTCGATTGGCCATTTCTCCAAAGCTTCTGCCATGATTGTATGGTTAGTATATGCACATGTATGAGTTGTAATCTCCCATGCATCATCCCACTCAAGACCCTCTTCATCAACGAGGATTCTCATAAGCTCTGCAACCGTTACTGTAGGATGTGTATCATTTAACTGGAATGTGATCTTCTTAGGAATATCCTTAAGATCATCATTGTTCTCCTTAAACTTCTTAAGTGCAGTCTGGATAGAAGCTGAAATAAAGAAGTACTGCTGCTTTAATCTAAGCTCCTTACCTGCGTAGTGGTTATCATTAGGATAAAGAACCTCAACGATTGTTCTTGCAAGGTTCTGCTGCTCAACAGCCTTCTGATACTCACCTTTATCAAACGAATCAAGGTTGAAGTCGGAAATTGCTTCAGCATCCCAGATTCTTAATGTATTAACTATATTATTACCGTATCCGATAACAGGAAGGTCATATGGTACCGCACGAATCGAAGAATAATTCTCCTGTACAAAACGGTTACGTCCATCTACATACTCAACCTTAACGTTACCACCGAACTTAACCTCACATGCGTACTCGTTACGACGTACTTCAAATGGGTTACCATCCTTTAACCAATCATCCGGCTTCTCAATCTGATATCCATCCTGAATCTTCTGACGGAAC
Organism: Lachnospiraceae bacterium; assembly: GCA_015057325.1. Lineage (GTDB taxonomy): Bacteria > Bacillota > Clostridia > Lachnospirales > Lachnospiraceae > CAG-590. The sequence goes on from SVEQ01000005.1 coordinate 101,005, forward strand.
ATACCGTAACGATAACGAATACCACATCCGTAAGCAGGATATCCGAGAGTTGATAATGAATCAAGGAAACATGCTGCAAGTCTTCCGAGACCACCGTTACCAAGTGCTGCATCCGGCTCCTGATCTTCGATTACGTTAAGATCAAAACCAAGCTCATCAAGTGCCTCTTTAACCTCTTTGTAATATGTGAGGTTAATAAGGTTGTTACCAAGTGCTCTACCCATCAAGAACTCCATTGAGAGATAGTAAACTGTCTTGGCATTCCTCTTCTCATACTCCTTATGTGTGGCAATCCACTGATCAATAATAGTGTCTTTGATTGCGTAGGAAACAGCCTGGAATACCTGCTGCTGGGTTGCCTCATCGATTGTTTTACGATAAAGAGCTTTGACGTTGCTGACTACTTCTTTCTTGAAAGCTTCTTTATCAAAATCCAACTTTCTTGCCATGTGTTTCTCCTCCTTATAAACGTTACGGTGCATACGCACCGTAAACTCTCAAACTCGCCTTCTATTTTACCAAAAAATCGCTATTTTCACAAGTGTTTATTACTTCTTTTTGGTACGTACACCCTTTTTATTAACGTAATATTTGCCAATCCACTTACTTTTTGCCATTTTGCCTGTTTCTTCGTCAAAATAGTAGTATTTTCCTTTGATTTTCTTCCATCCGGTAACCATAGAATAGTCGGATTTTGAGAAATAATACTTATCTCCCTTATATTTGATTAAACCGCTTTCAAGATAGCCCTTCTTACCGTAGTAATAGAACTCATCATCATCCATTTTCAAAATGGTGTTTTTAACCGCTTTACCCGTATCAGGATTGAAATAGTAATACTTAGAACCAATCTGTGTATCACCGTATAACATCTTACCTGTATTTGAATCAAAACCATAGTAATCGGAACCGATCTTTTGTGCACCAAATGCTACATGTTTTGAATCCTTTACGTAATATGTGCTGTCTCCAAGTGTGTGGAATCCTTTTGACATCTTGGCACAATCATATCCGAAAAGGTATGTACCCATACTGTCATTAAACACCTCACCGTTAACGAGTGTTCCGTTACCTTTTGCAAGATAACTCTTGCCGTCAACATTAATCCAGCCAACACTCATCTTACCCGTTGTAGGATTTAAGTAAAATGTATTCTCTCCCTGAACAAGAAATCCTGTGTGTCTTTTGCCGGTACCTTCATCAAAATAGTACCATGCACCATCGTCCTTAACCCAACCTGTAACTTTTCTGCCATCAGAAAGTTTGTAGCAATCGATACCGTTTTCATTTATAAATGAGCCCTCAAATGTTTTCTTGCTCAAGTTGAAATATTTGATAGCAGCATTAGCATTAGCCTTACCAACCTTGTTGCGTTTTGCTTTTGTTTTGAAAAACTTATTACAATCCGAAGCACTTGTTATATAACCGTTTTCCATAATAACGGCCGGTATGCGGTCAATTACACCATGTCGTACAAGCGCATAGTAATCTGCAAGTCTTCCATTCTTATACTTATCTCCACACTCGGACTTTCTAAGCAAAAATCCTCTATTGGCAATACCTATACTCTTAAGTTCTTTAAGAGCAATTCGACCGTAGTCCTGTGTCTGTTGTCTGATTTCATCATGATAACCTGATTTGTATGCACATAATGCGTTAGCACCGCTGTGGCGACCCGCATTAATATGGATGCTGACAAGAAAATCCGCATTTAACTTCTTTGCATAGTTGCTTCTTGCCGTAAGACAATCTCCAAGATGAAGATTACGGCAACATTTACCTGATGTTCTTGTCATATATACGGTAATATCTCCGTAATTTAATAACTCATCATAAAACGCATTGGAAATATCCAACACAACATCCTCTTCACGAAGTCCGTTTCCTGCGGCTCCCGGGTGCAATTTACAATGGCCCGGATCTATGACGAGCACCTTGGCTTCGGCCGGATTAAGATCCGATACAAAAATATTGGGGTCTGTTGTCGTCTCCTGCGTGGTAGTATTTTCCGTAGCATACACCTTATTTGTGTTTACAAAAACGCAGCATGTCAAAACCATTACACACGCAAGTATTATTGCTGCACATTTTCTTATCTTCAAGATTATTCCTCCGTTTCTTTATGCATATATCTGAAAGTATTATAAAATCTGCTTTTAAGCGTACATCACATTATACCCCATTACTGTGCCTTATATCAATGTACAAATTGTGGATATTTCGGCCTCTTAATTTGTTGTTATAGTTGAATTTACACTCAAAAAAGTGTAATATATCATTCAGAGACAAAAATACGTGCATCGGCCACATGATGCAATGTTTTATATGGAGGTTTTTATGGATTATTTATGGACTGACAAGAAAAGAACATTATTTGGATTACCGCTCTCTTTTACAAGGTACAGTTTAAGCAATGAAAGACTTTTCATCGAGCAGGGTTTCCTCAACAAGAAAGAAGACGAAGTAAGATTATACAGAATCATGGATGTTTCTTTAAGCAGAACATTCGGTCAGAGAATATTCGGTCTTGGAACAATTCACTGTTGTTCTGCAGATAAGTCAATGAAGGACTTCGACATCTTAAGCATCAAGCATCCAAAAGAGGTCAAAGAACAGCTTTCAGAATTAGTTGAGAAACAGCGTGATTCAAAGAGAGTTACTAATAGAGAATATATGAGCGATATGCATGACATGGATGACGACTACGATGATGACGATCACTAATCATTACTGTCAGTAATATATCAATTACTATACCAATCACTCGTGATACACATTATTAACACAAACAACAAATCGGCGATATCAATTTGATACCGCCGATTTCTTATTATCTTTGTAATTTCTTAATCAGTTCTTGGTTACACCAAGGTCAACCTTCTCACCATTGATGTTCCAGTTCTTTGTATATCCCTTAGCACCATCATACTCAATAGCTGTTGCAAGCACATCTGTAAAGATTGTATCCTGATTGTTCTTAAGGATTTCTGCAATCTTGTCATTGCCGGATACAGATATTGTAATCTTATCCATAACCTCAAATCCTGCTTCCTTACGCATTGTCTGAACCTTAGAAATGATCTCTCTTACAAATCCTTCCTCAATAAGTTCAGGTGTAAGCTTCTTATCAAGAACAACAGTAACAACATTGTCAGCCTGTGTCTCGTAATCAGGAGACTGTGCAAGTTCTATAAGAAGATCCTCTTCTGCAAGAGATACTTCTGTTCCATCTACATCAAACTTGATTGCACCATCACTCTTAAGTGTTGCCATTGCAGCATTGCCATCAACGTTAGTAAGGTATTCTCTGATACCGTTAAGCTGCTTACCGTACTTAGGACCAACTGTCTTAAGCTGTGGCTTGAATGAGTATGAAGAAAACTCTGATACATCATCCTTAAATGTTACAGCCTTAACATTAAGCTCGTCTTCAATAATCTCTTTGTAGAAATCAGAAAGTACTTTTTCAGCCTTAACGTACATATTAGCGATAGGCTGACGGTTCTTAATGTTAGCGGCATTTCTTCCTGCACGACCCATTACTACGATGTGAAGAACCTCATCCATATCAGCCTCAAGTTCAGCATCAACGAACTTCTCATCACATACAGGGTAGTCACAAAGGTGAATACTCTTAGGTGCGTTCTTATCTACATTTATTACAAGGTTCTGATAAATGTCTTCTGTCATGAACGGAATCATAGGTGCTGCAGCCTTACAAATTGTAACAAGCGCTGTGTATAAAGTCATATAAGCATTAATCTTATCCTGCTCCATACCCTTAGCCCAGAAACGTTCACGACTACGACGTACATACCAGTTACTCATATCATCTACGAACTCTGAAAGTGCTCTTGCAGCTTCAGGAATTCTGTATGAACCAAGATTCTCATCACTGATTCTTACTGCAGTATTAAGCTTTGAAAGAAGCCATTTATCCATTACAGAAAGCTTGTCATAATCAAGGCTATACTTTGAAGGATCAAACTCATCAATATTTGCGTAAAGTACATAGAACGCATATGTGTTCCAAAGTGTACCCATGAACTTTCTCTGTCCTTCAACAACGGCATCCTCATGGAAACGGTTTGGAAGCCATGGTGCTGAGTTAGTATAAAAATACCAACGAATAGCATCTGCTCCGTACTTGTTAAGTGCCTCCATAGGATCTACTGCATTACCCTTAGACTTACTCATCTTCTGACCGTCCTTGTCCTGAACGTGACCTAAAACGATAACGTTCTTGTAAGGCGCCTCATTAAATATAAGTGTTGATATAGCCATCAATGAATAGAACCAACCTCTTGTCTGGTCAACAGCCTCTGAAATGAAGTCTGCAGGGTAGTTCTCTTTGAAAATATCCTCGTTCTCAAATGGATAATGCCACTGTGCGAAAGGCATTGCTCCTGAATCGAACCAGCAGTCGATAACTTCAGGAACTCTGTGCATTTCCTTACCACAATCAGGACACTTGATTGTAACCGCATCGATATATGGTCTGTGGAGCTCAATCTCATCAGGGCAGTTGTCACTCATTTCCTTAAGCTCTGCGATAGAACCGATTGCGTGACGCTTGCCACACTCACACTCCCAGATATTAAGCGGAGTACCCCAGTAACGGTTTCTTGAAAGACCCCAGTCCTGAACATTCTCAAGCCAGTCACCGAAACGTCCCTTACCAATCGACTCAGGTATCCAGTTAACTTTGTTGTTATTCTTAACAAGGTCATCACGAACAGCTGTCATCTTGATGAACCATGTATCTCTAGCGTAGTAAATAAGCGGTGTATCACATCTCCAACAGAATGGATAATCATGCTCGAACTTAGGAGCATCGTACAAAAGTCCACGATTATCAAGGTCAACAAGAACCTTAGGATCTGCATCCTTAACGAAGAGTCCTGCAAAAGGAGTCTCCTCTGTCATGTTACCCTTGCCGTCAACAAACTGTACGAAAGGAAGGTCATACTTTCTTCCTACGTTAGCATCGTCCTCACCAAATGCAGGTGCGATATGAACAATACCAGTACCGTCTGTCATTGTTACATATGAATCACATGTAATGAAGTGTCCCTTCTTATTCTGCTTTGCAGCAACCTTAGCTGCGCAGTCAAATAACGGCTCGTACTCTTTGTGCTCAAGGTCAGTACCTACATATGTCTCAAGAATCTCATATGCCTTACCGTCAGCCATTGGCTTAAGTGCCTTGTCCTCTTCACCCTTTTTAACCTCAGTTAATTTTCCAAGAACAGTCTCAAGCAAAGCTTCAGCCATGTAATATGTATATCCGTCAACTGCCTTAACCTTGCAGTATCTCTCATCAGGGTTAACACAAAGTGCAACGTTAGATGGAAGTGTCCAAGGTGTAGTTGTCCATGCAAGGAAGTATGCATCTTCTCCAACAACCTTAAAACGAACTATTGCAGAACGCTCCTTAACTGACTTATATCCTTGAGCAACCTCGTGAGATGAAAGCGGAGTTCCGCAACGAGGACAATAAGGAACAATCTTAAATCCCTTATAAAGAAGGTCTCTGTCCCAAATCTTCTTAAGTGCCCACCACTCAGACTCGATAAAGTCATTGTGATAAGTAACATAAGGATCATCCATATCAGCCCAGAAACCAACCTTGCCGGAAAACTCTTCCCACATTCCTTTGTATTTCCATACTGATTCCTTACACTTTGTAATGAACGGATCAAGTCCGTATTCCTCGATCTGCTCCTTACCATCTATTCCAAGTAACTTCTCAACCTCTAACTCAACAGGAAGTCCGTGTGTATCCCATCCGGCCTTACGTATTATCTTATGACCCTTCATTGTCTGATATCTTGGAATCATATCCTTAATAACACGTGTAAGCACGTGACCAATATGAGGCTTACCGTTAGCAGTCGGCGGACCGTCATAGAAGGTATATACAGGTTGTCCCTCCTTCTCCTTGACAGACTCTTCAAAAATCTGATTCTTTTTCCAGAAATCAAGAGTCTTCTCTTCTCTCTCAACAAAGTTAAGATTGGTAGATACTTTCTCGTACATAGTTTTGTTCCTTTCTACATATCTTTCTACTATAAATAAATGTTATTTTTGAGCAAAGTTTTTCACAGTAAACTTCATATTAACACAAATAACATTACATTTCAATCAATCTTTACTAAATTATAGAAATGTGTTACACTAGGAATTGTCTTCAAAAAGGGAGGAGATTAATAATGATTCAGGAAGATAGAAAGTTTTGGAAACTTTTACTATTCACAATACCGACTTTGGGAATATACAGTATATACTTCTGGTTCCGCTTTACACAGGACCTTAACGAAATGAACAGAGAAGAGAAGAAACTTAAGAATTACATACTTGTTCTCTTCTTATCAATAATAACTTTAGGTATCTATCGTTGGGTATGGTTCTTCTATGTAGTTGACAGGATTCAGGTTACCGGCGAAGAATTAGGCGTGAAGATTAATCCGGGACCAAGCATAACTCTTATATGGAAGCTTTTCGGTTCCTTCATACTTATAGGACCATTTGTAGCAAACTACGTAACGATTCGTAATATGAACAAAGTCGCAAGACAGTATAACAAATATTTCAAGAAGAAAACAAAAGTAATAGCACAATAATAGCAAAAATACCCGGCAGGAAATGCCGGGTTTTTTTCATGCAGATTCGTTCCGGTGAAGGTACTTTTCCCTTGTCGCCAGTCCTCCTCTGATATGTCGTTCAGCCTTATTGACATCCAAAACCTTTCTGACCTGTGCAGCCAAAACAGGATTAATATATGTCAGACGCTCTGAGACATCCTTGTGAACCGTACTCTTACTTACTCCGAACTTACCGGCAGTTTGTCTTACCGTGGCATTAGCCTCTATAATATATAGGCCAATCTCTGTCGCCCGTTCTTCGATATACTCCTTCAAGGTAATCCTCGATACACTTGTTGTTACAGTGTATGCGAAAATCAGTTGTCGTATTACAGCATAGCCAAAATATCTTCTTTGCTTACAACACCAACACTACGCTTAACTTCCTTGCCATCCTTAAATACAATAAGTGTAGGTATAGACATTACCTTATACTCTACTGCAATATCAGATACGTCATCCACATTAAGCTTACATACTTTGAAAGCATCAGACTCTTGTGCAACCTGGTCAACAACAGGTGAAAGCATCTTACATGGTCCACACCATGCAGCCCAAAAATCCACTAATACAGGCTTATCGCTTTCAAGTACTTCTTTAGAAAAATTGTCTTGTGTTAAAATAATTGGTTCCATAGCTACCTCCTTAATTAAATCAATAGTCAGTTACTAAAAGCTTATCTAATCCCTTCTCCTTTGCAACCTCTTTCGCTGATGTAAGCTTGTCCGATGTGTCATCAATATATCCAATTATATCAACCTTAACAGCGTTGCTATAATCAGGCTTACGGTTCTTAAACATTAACACATCAGGCACAAAAATTAAACTGTCCTTGTTGCCTTCATAGAAGTTCTTTGCTCCTTGCAGGCAAAAATACAATGTTGAACACCTGCAAAGATTAGCTTCTGTATTGACCGCGCCTCTAACTACTCCGTCACCGGGATGCACTCCCGACAACTTAAGAACTATTCCTATATTGCCCCCACAATATATACGTTCGTCATCTTCCCATGAAATACCTTCATCAAGGTTGATAACGTTAACGTCAGCCTCTGATAGTCCCTTAATATCACTACGGGTATATATAACGGTATTCTTAATTGAATACTCAACACCCTGTAAGATATCATGTGATCTTTCGCATTCATTGCGAAAATCTTCGAATGAATCAATCAATAATTCTTTGTCTTGTCGTATACCCATAGCATCTACATCCTTATCTTTTATTTTTGTAGTTCTATTATACCACAACCTATAGTACAAGGTTATGTACTATAGCAACAATTTTTCCATTAAATTGTAAAATATTAGGTTAACGATTCCAAGACGACATATTTTTGATAACAACTTTTGGACCGAGCATAACAAATCTGATTGTCGCAGCCAAAAGAATCAAAAACATAACAATATAGTATGCCTTTACAGGAAGTTTCAATACTTCGTATAACACCAAACCAAGCACAATTACAAGCAACGACACAAACATCATAACCGCCATATTGAAAAACGCATTGAGGTTACCACGAAGAGCACTATACTCATCACTCCATTCAACATACGGTGATGCACTGTCTAATATCATTCCGGCAATAAGTGCAATTATGTGAGCAAAAAGCATGAAAATCGAAAGCACTAAACATCTGCCTATGCCCGCATCAATATAAATACAAACAATAATATTTGTAATAAGAAGTGCAGGATATGTGAAGATAAAACTTACCGCTGCCTTAGCATACATTTGAGTCTTATACGGCACCGGAATGAACTTGATAAGTTCAAGATGCTGGCCCTCTCTTGTAAATGAAGTAGAAGCCAGACTGTTAAGCGCACTTGCCACAAACGCAATCGATACCATAAGCATGATAAGTATCATATCCGCTCTCTCCTTGCCTGACGAATACATTTCTACAAACATCGCAAGTGCACCCTTGTCTTTTGCAAAATGGAAAAGACAAAATGCACCGACAGGCCAGAGAAGATTAATATACGCGGTATTGTTGGCAAACGCTCTTGTTCGAAGTATCACACGAAACTCCTTCTTAAGACTTGCCATAAACTGTGACTCAACAACGATATCATTTTTCTTAAGGCCTTCCTTCTTATCTGAACCAAGTGACGCTGCCGTATATAAACCCTCCTGATAAAGTGCCTTGCCAACAAAATAAAGAATTGCCAAAAGAACAACGTTAGCTACTATATACAGCAAAAGATAACCAATATTACCTCTTGATACCGCCTCTGAAAGCCACACTACCGGGAAGAATATAATATTGAGTGTTCTAAGGAACGAATTGTCTCCGTTACCGAGCGACTCAACATAATTCTCAATATTAATATCCCCAAGTCCTCTCAAAGAATACACAAAAATTAATGTAAATACCAAGAGGAACACAGAAGACATTTTGTAGAATACATTTACATTCTTAACTCCTTTAAGAACTGCCATAAGCACGATTGCAAAAAGTGCACAGTAAATCATCGGCACAAGAGGTATTGCAAATGTTCCCAAAATTGAAGCAATAACCGACACGGGATTAAGTGCCTTAATCACACCAAGTTCCATTGACGCCGCAATAAAGTAGCCCACAAAAACCGCACCGAGTACCATAAACTCCATAATACTTTCAGCCAGATATGAGAATATAAATCGAGCCATCATTAAATGATGAGCGGGAATCGGTAACGTCACAAAATGCTCCCTGTCCGAAGAAAAAAACAGCACAGAAAAAATCACAAGAATTCCGAATATCATGGAAAAGGCCGACAGTATCTGCATTTCAAAAAGTATACCGTTACCCGGATTGTTGACCTCAATAAGTGCCTCGGTCATAACAAAACTGATAAAGCCGACAATTAAAACACATGGAATCATAATGGCGAATACCGCAATAAACGCAAGTGCCTTGTATAAGGCCTTCTGCGGCATACGCATTTCAGCATTTTTACTTAATATTTTTACGATTGATCTTATACCGGAAATATCCATATTAATCCTCTTTCTTTCCTACCATCTCAATAAATATTGCTTCCAAATCCTTGCCCGGATGAGCGGCTTCCAAATCCTCAACAGTTCCCTGATAAAGATTTTGACCATGGTTAATTATCATAATCCTGTCACAAAGTTTTTCAGCAACCTCAAGTACGTGTGTCGAGAACAGCACGGCATTTCCCGCTGCCGCATGTTCCTTCATCATCTGTTTAAGTTCAAATGCAGCTGTCGGATCAAGTCCCGTCATCGGCTCGTCAAGTATCCATGCCGGTGGATTATGCACAAGCGCTGCAATAACCATTGTCTTTTGTCTCATACCGTGAGAGTACTCTCGCATCGGTATTCCAAGGCTTTCCTTAATTCCGAAACGCTTGGCCAAATCATCGATACGTTTGTATCTTTCCTCTTCAGGAACTTTATAAAGATTGGCAATATAGTTGATATACTCAATTCCCGTAAGCTGTAATAAAATGTCCGGATTATCTGCCACATAAGCAAAACTTTCCTTTGCTTTAATCGGATCTTTAACAATATCAAATCCGTTAATTTCCGCTGTACCCTCAACAGGTTTAAGTATTCCCGTAAGCATCTTGATTGCGGTTGTTTTGCCTGCACCGTTAGGGCCTGCAAATCCTACAATCTCTCCCGGTTTAATCTCAAACGAAAGATTGTCCACCGCCTTAAAATCATTTCCGTAAATCATCGACAGGTTCTTTGCTTTTATCATGAGTTAAGCCTCCTTATTTCCCAGAACTTCATTTAGTGTTATCAACAGTTTATCTACTTCAATCGGTTTTGCTATATGACCATCCATTCCGGCCTCAATAGCTTCCTTGACGTCAACCGAAAAAGCGTTAGCAGTCATTGCAATAATCGGAATACTTGCAAGTTCTTTGTTGGACAAACTCCTTATTGCCCTTGCAGCGTCGTAACCATTCATTATCGGCATCTGGATATCCATAAAGATTACTCCAAAATGTCCTGTTCCTGACAGAACAACCTTCTCGACAGCCTCTTTACCGTTCTCGGCATACTCAAGAACAAAACCGTACTGATTAAGAATCATCGTCGCAATCTCTCGGTTAATCGACTGATCCTCAACAAGCAGTGCTCTCATACCGGTAAAATCAACATCTTCAGAGGAAATATCAACCTGCTGGTTTTTGATTGCCTTATCATCTGCAATTTCTAAGTCAACATTTATAATAAACTCTGTGCCTACACCTTTTGTGCTGTTGACTGTAATTAATCCACCCATAAGGTCAATTATACTTTTGGTAATTGCCATTCCAAGTCCGGTTCCCTGCACCTCGCTTGCCGTATCCTCACGTTCAAACGCTTCGAAAACTTTGGCTGCAAACTCCTTACTCATACCAACACCGGTGTCTTTAACTCTGATTTCATAGCTTGCAATACCATTATTCCTATCCGTCTGCTTAAGTTTAACATCAATGCTACCGCCCGATGCCGTAAACTTGTGTGCATTACTTACGAGATTGATAAGCACGCGATTGATACGATTGGCATCACACATAACGTATTTGTCGATTACCTCATCAACATTTACTGTGTACTTAATGTCCTTAAGATTCATCATCGTATCGAACAAATCATATACGTTTCTTATTACTTCCGTAAGATCCGCACATTGAATGTCAAGTTCCATTTTGCCGCTCTCAATTCGGCTCATATCAAGCACGTCATTGATAAGCGCAAGTAAATGATGCCCTGACGCCTCAATCTTATCAAGGTATTCCAATTCCTTCTCTGGTATATTACCAACCTTTTTTGCAATTTCTGTGTAACCGATAATTGCATTTAACGGAGTACGTATATCATGGCTCATATTGGAAAGAAAAGTGCTCTTTGCACGGTTGCTCTCCTCCGCCTTAATCTTCTCCACCTCAATTTCACGCTGACGTTTGTGAATGAGGTTATATATACGAAACATTACAAAAAGCGCAATCATTATTACAATCATTTCCCTGATGCTGTTTCTCTGCATGAGGCGGTCTGACTGATTAATCATTTCACTAAGATAATCTTTCGTATTCTTAAGCGCTGCGTATTCTATTGTAATTCCATTATCTACAAGTTCTCTTACATGGTAATTGTTAAGTTTCTCAAGCACCTGTTTAGAAACATCGAGTGACACTTCCCTAAACCATAGCATCGCTATAAAAATCACGTGAAAAAGCAACACCAAAAGTGCTACTGTAGACCTTCCGAAACGTCTCATTTCGTCATGTTTCAAAATATAATAGAAGAACGCAAATCCAAGTATGCCCCATGCCAAAAGAATAAAGTATGATTCAGATGCCAGATTACCTTCGGCACAAATGTTTGGAATAAGGAAATAAAGTGTTAAAAAAATCGAAATGATAAAACCACTTATTCCCGTCGCCTTGTAAAAATCCCGTTTATCACGTCTTGCGGCAAGATAAGCACCGAGTGAAGTATATGCAAAAGCAATGGTTGCTCCTATCGTATTGACATCTATGATCCATCCAATCGCTGTTCTTCCCAAAAACGGAATCGGCAATGAAAGCAACACTACAAATATAATCGCATTGGTTGGAACATTTCTGCGACCAAGTTTTCCAAACCATTTCGGCACCATATCATCTCTTGTAAAAGCGTAGATTAACCTGCTTGCAGCAACCATGTTGCCGATAAGTCCTGTAAAAATACCTGCAATCGTCATTACACCCAAAAGAACAATTCCCGTTTTGCCTGTATAGGTATACACGGCATTAAATACCGGCAATGCCTCAATTCCTCTTATATCGTCGAGGTTTTCAATATATGTTGTCCAGTTTTCATAGCCTGCAGGTACAGCCGATACGGCAATAAATGATAATATGCCGTATGCACACACTCCCGCAAGCAGTGCAAAAAACATTATTCCGATAACTCTTGTTCTATGGAAACGAAACTCTTCTGTAGAATGTGATATGGATTCAAATCCAATAAACGCCCACGGTGCAAGCGCAACGACACGCATCACCTGATGCGCATGACTTATATCATCAGTAGCAAATCCAGGTGACACTCCAAAGGGATTAAATGCATCCGCAAAGAAAATAGCACTGGCACAGAGAAATATGCCGCCAAATAATATCAGCGCGCAGCTTATCTGAATTGTCGATGTCACCCTTCCGCCGCAGGCACATACAAATCCCGCAAACGCAAGCGCCGCCACCGACACCAATGCTTCCAAAAGATAGACGTCATAGCCCGCCACCGAGTAATGTGGTCCGTGCTCAAAAATGCCGCCCAAAAGATATCTGCTAATAAGAGGAATTGCGGTGGCATTTGCCCAAATAATTGCCATATACACAAGGCATAAAAACCATGCACTTAAGAATCCATGGTCATAGCCAAGTTCGTATTTGGCGAAGGTAAATGTTCCACCGCAATCCTTATAAATATTCATCATGAAATGATAGTTACATCCGATAAGCAACATTAAAAATCCGCCTATCAATATTCCCAAAACAGTACCAAGCGGTCCTGCCAATGGAAGAAAGGTAGTTCCGGGCATAACAAACGCACCCCAGCCAACGCTGCAGCCAAAAGCGAGTGCCCACGCACCCATTGGTGTCAAATATGGTCTAAGACCCTGACGGCCGTCGTGCTCTGTATTCCCCACAAATACTCCCTCTTTCGTTCTACCCCTTACTCTAATGCCTGCTTAAGATCTGCGATAAGATCCTCCTTGTCCTCAAGTCCGCATGACATACGTACAAGACCTGCAGGAATTCCTGCCGCCTCTAACTGCTCATCTGTAAGCTGACGGTGTGTTGAAGTTGCCGGATTAAGACAACAAGTTCTTGCATCTGCAACATGAGTCTCAATAGCTGCAAGCTTAAGCTTCTTCATAAAGCTCTCTGCAGCCGCACGTCCACCCTCTATCTCGAAGGAAACAACGCCGCATCCACCCTTTGGAAGATACTTCTTGGCAAGCTCATAATACGGATCGCCGGGAAGTCCCGAATAATTAACCTTCTTAATCTTAGGATGTCCTGAAAGGAACTCTGCTACCGCCTGGCCATTCTCCACATGTTTAGGCATTCTTACATGAAGTGACTCAAGACCCAAGTTAAGGATAAATGCATGCTGAGGTGACTGAATACAACCGAAGTCTCTCATAAGCTGAGCAGTACATTTGGTAATAAATGCACCCTCTTTGCCGAACTTCTCGGCATATACAATTCCGTGATATGACTCATCCGGTGTAGTAAGTCCCGGGAATTTATCAGCGTGAGCCATCCAGTCAAACTTACCTGAATCTACGATTACTCCACCGACTGCTGCACCGTGTCCATCCATATACTTAGTTGTTGAATGAGTAACAATATCTGCTCCCCACTCAATCGGACGACAGTTAACAGGTGTCGGGAATGTATTATCAACAATAAGCGGCACACCATGTGCATGTGCTGCCTTGGCAAATCTCTCGATATCAAATACTGTAAGCGCAGGGTTAGCGATTGTCTCACCAAACACAAGCTTTGTATTATCTCTAAATGCTGCCTCTAACTCTTCATCTGAGCAATCAGGCGAAACGAAAGTTACGTCGATTCCCATTTTCGCCATTGTAACTGCAATAAGGTTAAATGTTCCTCCGTATATTGAAGCAGAAGACACGATGTGTCCGCCATTCTCGCAAATATTAAACATTGCAAAGAAGTTAGCTGCCTGTCCTGAAGATGTAAGCATTGCTGCTGTACCACCCTCCAAATCAGCAATCTTTGCTGCAACATAATCATTGGTCGGGTTCTGTAATCTTGTATAGAAGTAGCCGCTTGCCTCAAGGTCAAAAAGCTTACCCATATCCTCACTTGTATCATACTTAAATGTTGTAGACTGCACGATAGGAATCTGTCTCGGTTCTCCGTTACCCGGTCTGTATCCTGCCTGTACACATGCGGTACCTTTTCCGTAATCTTTCATCATATGTCTCCTTCATAATTGTAATTATATAAGAAAAATAATAACATAATTGAATGTTAATTTCAATTATTAACCCACTCTTTAATCTTCTCAAAAAACAAGGATTTACCCTTTATCTTCACCTCATCATTATTAAAAAGTGCTTCATAATCTTCGGGCGATAAGTTCTTCTTTAATATCTCTTTTCCTTTGCCGTCAACAACCGCAGTTGTCTCATCAATAAAGCAAAGCGGTGGGTACATCACGCACCACCAGTTATGCCCCTGCGCATTTCCGATATCAATGCGCAAGGCTTGATATTTACCCGCCGGAAATGTTACATCACCATAAGTTTTTTCAGGAAACTCCTCCACCGTCACGTACACCTTAACGGGATAATCATAACCCTGTTCAACGATTGTATTGACTGCTGTCGTGTGTATGTTTTGCAAATTATTGATAATAATTCTCTTACTCTCCGATACACTGTCGCAATCAGAAACAAGCGGTTCCAAAAGTGCAATCACATCATCTCTTACTGCAAGCTTAAGTTCCTGATCTTCTTCACTGTCACTGTTTGCTCTTACATGAAATCTTAAAATATCTCCATACGGATTATCTTCCAAAGTGTCATCATTTACCTTAATCAAATCCGAATCCTTCTGATTGAATACACTTCCAACCTTCGCCGATATACCATTTTCAGAATACAATCCTGCAAATGCAGCCAAAACGGAATTATCAAGAGTTGGTGTGTTGTCGATAAACTCACCACCTGTAGAAGTAATTCTTCCTCCTGACAACAATTCCGGGTTCATTTTCCATCCATTAGAGTTACTTACCGCTCCTTCGTATGCTGAACTTATCCTATTGGCACTGTCCGCAACCGCAGACAGAGTTTGTATAATTCCACCTTCTCTATGAGTAAAATAATAAGATATAATTGATACGGCAAGTCCACCGATTACGCCAATACATAATGCAAGTGCCATAGTTTTTAAATGTCTCATTCCAATACCTTCCTTTAATTAATTATAAGGAAAGTATTACCGAAACACTCTCAGATTATTCATTTTTTCATGCATGGTAAAACAAAGTCCAATTCAATATTATACTATTTGCAGATATTGATTCTTCTTAACAAGGCTGTATTCTCCTATATCCTTACCGTCCCTAATATGCTTAATATAGTCCATAACTCTTGGAATCTTTTTATCATTCTTTTCGGAAGTCTTTATAAGATTATCTATATATGTTGCCGTCGGTTCATCAGAGTTTTTCATATATTGGGTAATTGCATCTGTATCCTCCGATATCAAAACAGGACAGGTTTTTGCAATCTCCATACTCTCATCTAATTCAACTATTCCATCATCTTCTTCAATAACAATTACCTTCAAATGTGATAGTGACAGTTCCTTTCCTCTTTCGTCTGCATAAATATCATAAAGTTTTTCCAGTTTATCGGCGTTTGCTTCAAATACTGTCTCCGCTCCGATTGTCTCACCCACTCTATGTTCCTTTGCAATGCCTAACGCAAATTTATCCTCGGTTAAATTCGCAATCATCACCGTTGCATAATCCCGCTGCTCAATATTTTCTATTCTTCCACCACAAGCTGTCAGACTTGTTGAAACCATTATCACTAATCCAACGGCACATATGCGTTTTATAAAACGACTGTTATTAATCAAGGGCAGTATTATCGATAAAGGCACTTCAACAAACGCACCATACACCAGGAACAACCCGAGTGCAGCTTTGTAATCTCCAATCATATATGCAAGGATTACTCCCGCTGCCAGCATAACCACCGTTAGAATAAAACCCGGATCCTTCCCACAGTTTTCTGTCGCAATATCATTTATTCTATGCAAAAGCCCTGTCACAAGTCCAAAGCATCCTGTCGCAAAAAACCACACCATAACCACATCCATTCGTTGTAAGACTCCAAACGGAAGTTCAATATACCGCATTATGGATATGGACATCATCGACTCCTTTACAGCTGTAGCAATTCCCATTATACAAATTAAAACATACGAACCGGCCGTAACAAACGCGATAACACACGCTGTTTTTGCAAAGAGTTTTCTACCCGATTTCTCTTTGCTGTTAAGCCTCTCTTTAAGCCTTCCATAATACTCAACAGGTGTAATCAGCGAAAGCAATCCAACACTTTTTAACAACAGCCTTGCAATATCCATATCACTGTTAATGGGAATTGCATCCATATTTTTAATTCCCAGAACAAGCATTGTTATATACGGAAGTAACACACTACCAAAGATTATTTCATACAGTCTGCCCTGCCGTTCCACCTTGTGGGCACACGCATATAACGAGACAAGCAAAAGAGGAATCAGAACGACAAGGTTACTTATATTACCCACCTCATGCGCGATTGTAAACGGAACTCTGCCCTCAATAATCACGGCACTGCAAAGCAGTATATAAAATATAAGACGTATCTCACATCTTACAAGATTAATAACTGATGTCATCTTCGTCTTTTCATATTCCACACGACTGTTTATTGCAATTAATATGGCCGCATACACTAACCCGACAACCACATATACAAGCATTCCCGCAATCAAATCCTTACCAAAAAGTCTTGCATACAGATACGGCATAACAAGAATACTGCCCGCAAACACAGGCAGTAACAACATAAGACTTATTTGCTTTTCCGATATCATTCCGTTTTCGCCAAACATGAATTCTCTCCTTCATTTCTTTCATTCTGTTATCCTATATATTCCTGTATTTGACACATTTTCTCCATAACATTGTTACCCTATCTCTTTCTCTCGTATCTTCTCCGCCTTCCTGCCCTTGCATAAATCGGTCTGTTCTTCATTGTAAAAATTGGTGCTCTTACAACAAAATCCTGATACTCGATATTGTCATCAGCACTGCCTGCTGCAAGCGGCATCATATACGGTATTCCAAAACTTTCAAGACTTGCCAGATGAATCTCGATTACCAAAATCCCCAAAAGTATTCCATATAGACCAAGGCCCGCTCCCAATATAATCATCACAAACTTAAGCAAGCGAAATGTTGATGCGAACTCCTCATTGGGTATGGCAAATGAGCATATAGCGGTAAGTGCAACAACAATGACAACTACGGTGCTTACAAGTGCTGCCTCAACCGCCGCCTGCCCAACTATAAGTCCTCCTACAACCCCTATCGTGTTGCCCATTTGTCCCGGAAGCCGTATTCCCGCCTCCCTTAACAGTTCAAATAGAAGTTCCATAATAAGAACTTCTATCACAACCGGAAATGTAACATCATTTCTTGCCGCCACTATCGCGAGAAGAAAATCCGTCGGCAACACCTGTGGATAGTAGCAGGTTATCGCAATATAAAGTCCCGGCAAAAGCACACTCAAATATGCCGCCATATACCTTATAATTCTTGCAAATGTTCCCACGGCAAATCGATTGTAATAGTCATCAGCCGCCTGAAAAAATGTATTAAAAGTAGTCGGAAGAATTATTACCTCCGGCGAATTGTCAATTACCAAAACAACTCTTCCCTCAAGCAGTGCAGACGCTGCTTTATCGGGGCGTTCGGTTGTTTGAACCTGCGGAAACGGCGAGTACCATTTATCCTCTATAAGATGCACAAGCATACCGCTGTCAAAAATGGCGTCAATGTCAAAGCTGTTAAGCTTCTCCTTGATACGCTCTAAAAGATAAGGTCTTGCTAGATCCTCCATATACATAAGACCATACGTAGTTTTTGAGCGTTGACCAAGTGTACCTTGAATAAGCTTTAGTTTTGGATCTTTAACACGTCGCCTTATAAGTGCCGTTGATGTTCGAAAGTTCTCCGTAAATGAATCCCTTGGGCCTTTTAATCCTGATTCCTTTTCCGGTTTGTCAACCGACCTTACGGGATATTGCTTTGTGGATAAAAGCATTGCTTTTTCATAGTCTTTTACAAGTATCGCAGTATCGCCGCAAAGCAGTGCATCAACAATATCATTTACATCCGCAGTCTCTTTCATATCAACCGCTTCCGTCTCTGAAGAAAAGATACTATTTACGTTTGCGGTTTCATTTTTCCATTCATAAAGGAGAGGTCTTGTTATCGTCCTCTCCACCATTTCATTATCTGCAAGTCCGTCTATATAAAGTATAAATATATCAACATAACCATCCGCCCTCTTAAGTTCAAATCGCTTCTTAACAAGATCGCCCCAGTTTTCAAAGATACTTTCAAAGACTTCGATATTTACATCAAGACTTGCAGACAACGTCATCTCTATCTGGTTGTTTTCGTTATATTCTATATTCATGACCGTCTCCGTTTTTTTCATATCTGTTTTTGAAAACAAAACTTTCTCGTTTCTTATTTGGTCTTAATCCAATCATTAGGACACAAAAAAAGACACATACCAAGTATGTGCCTTTTTGACTTATAATATGTATTATCTTCTGCTTAACATTTGTTCATATCGTTTATCAGGATGCTCATTGTAATACTTCTCTTTGTCTGCGTACATGTTCTCGTCTGCACTTCGAAGTGCCTGTCGAACATTCTTACTGTCATCAACAACACTGCCTCCGAGTGCAAATGATACCTTATCATAATTATTACATGCTTTTCTAATGGCTTCTATTCTGTTATCAAGTTCTTCTTTCGTAATTCCTGTTACGATAATCGAGAACTCGTCACCACCGGCTCTGTATATGTTCTTCTCCTCAAATACTTCGCGCAATGCATTAGCAGCGTCCTTAAGAAGAATATCACCTGCGTTATGTCCCTCTTTATCATTGACTACCTTAAGACCGTTAAGATCTGCAAAAATAACACCTGCTGTACGTACCGGACCTTCAGTATCAGCACATAGAGAATCAACATAATTGTTCATCTCATTACGGTTCATAACACCTGTTAACATATCTTTTGAACTTAATATCTTCAGGCGATCAAGAAGCAAATAATTACCAAGTTCAGAACCTAATATAAATGTTGTAAGTTCCAAAGTTTCCTTAATCTTAACCGTATTCTCGGCATTGAAATTAATCGCCCAAATATATCCCAATAGTTGATTTCTTGATTTTAACGGGAATAATACTATATTCTTGCCACCGGCTGATGTAATAGATTCATACCAGATTGGATTCCTCTCTTTGACAACCTCCATATCCTGCTCATTCTTCGCAATCAAGCAGTTACTTCCTGCAATAGTCTCATCCCATGACTCTGCAATATCATAAAACTTATCATCAACATAATTGCCCATAGGAAGCAACTTAGTATTCTCTGACAAGTGTTCACAAAGGACGGAACATTTTCTCTCATATTCGTCCATCTGCAATATACAACAATGTTCAGCATCGCATATCTCACCAATATCTGCAATTACATCTTTCATTGTTTCTTTGAAATTATCTGTTCCACGAAGCTTAATACAAGTCTCTAAAACTTTCGATGCGACGTCGCCCGATATACTAGACATGTTCTCTGAGTTGGGTTCAAAGTTAATCTCCATAATATAAAGGCAATAACAAAGATTACCTTCATCAGGACATAACGGAAGAAAACTCATATTAAACCATACCGGTATTCTGTCCGGATGCGCATATGAGTGAAGACACTTCTTCTCCACAGCAGCTCTGTAGCAGAAGTCCTCAAAATTAAGATCTCTTGTAAGATAATTGGTGTACTCCGTATTCGGAATAAACTTATCTGTAAGCATCTCTGTTCCGGGAGCAGGATTCTCAATAGAATCAATATATGCCCTATTACCGGTTACAATACGATACTTACCCACCCTATTATTGTCCAGCTTCTCGACAGAAACAACGCAAGTCATTGCCGACATGCTGTCGCAAATCGTTTGAAAATCCATTCAAGCACTCCCCTTCTCCAACACAAACCGAATGAATCACTATATTCTATAATTTTACCATAATTTATTAAAATTATCTAGTAAAATTATAGGGTATCTTTAAGATTTTTGATAACGATAAGTTCCTGATTAGTAAGGTGCTTTCTCATAATCTCTTTCGCCTTATCTACATCATTGGTAAGAATCGCGTTAGTTATCTCATAATGCTCCGTAACAAGTACGTCATGATAAGAAAAATCCTTAACATATTCAACCCTATATCTATATACCTGCTCTCTAAGATTCTGCGCAATACTTATAAGTCTCGGATTCCTTGTCATTTCAAAAATAACATCATGGAACTTCACGTCTCCGTCCACAATATTCTGTACATGCTTTGTTCCGATTGCATCTTTGAACTCATTACACGCTCTCTTGAGTCTCTCCTTGCCTTCCTCATCTATTCGCTCGCAGGCAAGTTCTACAGACAATTCTTCGATAGCTGTACGAACCTCAAGCGCATCTCTTAAGTCTTTCTCTGTGATTCTTGCAACCTCCGCCCCACGTCTTGGAATCATCACAACAAGACCTTCAAGTTCAAGCATTCGAATCGCCTCTCTTACAGGTGTACGTGACACGCCAAGCTTGTTGGCAATCTTAATCTCCATAAGTCGCTCACCCGGAGAAAACTCACCTGTAATTATTGCCTGACGAAGCGCCTGAAACACAAGATCTCTTAGTGGAAGATATTCATTATCGCCATCGTATTTTATCTCCATAACACACCCTCCATTTGAAGTTAGTTGCCAATGTTATACGGCTTTACGACAAATGCATTCTTCGCAAGTTTGCTGTCTAACAATGCATTTTTAGCAGCGGTTGCCTCGTCCTCATTTTCGTATATTCCAAAAACAGTAGGACCCGAACCGCTCATAAGAGCATTTAACGCACCATGCTCTTTCATGTATGTTTTGATATCATCAATAACCGGATATTCCGGTACCGTAACCGTTTCAAGTACGTTGCCAAGTCTGTCGGCAATGCCCTGCAAATCTCCGCTGTTAATTGCGCCAATCATTCCGTCTATATCAGGATGCTCATAAGACTCCTTGGCATCCAAATGCTCATACACAAACTTTGTCGATACTGAAATTGAAGGCTTTGCAACCAAAATATTACAGTCAGGCATAGGAGAAAGCGGTGTTAAAATCTCACCGATTCCTTCCGATAAAGCCGTTCCTCTCATAACACAATAAGGCACATCCGCACCAAGTTTAACACCAAGATCCATTAACTCCTGCTTGGAAAGATTAAGTCCGAAAAGCTTCGAAGCACCATATAACGCAGCAGCACAGTCCGTACTTCCGCCTGCCATTCCCGCTGCTACAGGAATGCATTTGAAGAGGTCAACCTCCATACCCTGCTTAATTCCATGCGTATCCTTGATAAGCTTAATAGCTTTGTACACCAGATTATTCTCACCGGGACTTAAGAAGCTGAGATTCGTAGATATCCTTATCTCATCTTCCTCTATCACCTTAAATGTTAACTTATCAAACAAAGTTATTGTCTGCATAATCATTCTAACATCATGGTATCCGTTCTCGCGTCGTCCCACAACATCCAAACCCAGGTTAATCTTTGCATACGCTTTTAATTGTAAACTCTCTGACATTCGTTCTTTCCCCTCGCATAAAACGTACGCTGTAACTTTGTTGTATGTCCTTCAATCGGACACGCTCTCGCTCGGTTATTCACGCAGCGGTACGTAAGGCACCAAAGTACGGTGCCTAAGTACCGGCGGTCATAAACGGTCCTCTTTAAAGGACATAGCAACATAAGTTACAGCTGTTTATTTGTATATTGCACGACATCGAAGGAATTGCATACATATCACACGAAAGGTATGTATTATCCACTCGATGCGACGCAAGCAACGTTATCGCTCTTTACCGGAACATATACGCTGTAATCTTTTCCAATGAATAGCAACGGGTGTTGCTGTATGTTCTTTTGTTCGGACCGTTTATGACCGCCGGTACTTCCAATGACACTCAACGAACATCGTGAGTTATAGTGTCATGCACCTACTTGGTAACGAATGCCATGCATGAGTTTAGTACCGTTGCGTGAATAACCGAGCGAAAGCGTGTCCGACACAAAGGACATACAACTCACCCGTAGCGTCCGTCTTGAACTAATTACAGCGGAATATTTCCGTGTTTTTTAAATGGACGGCTCATGCGCTTACTCTTGAGCGCGTCAAGTGCACTTACGATACGCTGCCTTGTTTCTTCAGGTTTGATAACCTCATCTACAAAGCCACGCTTTGCAGCCGTATATGGATTGAGGAACTTGTCCTCATACTGTTTAATAAGCTCTGCTCTTGCAGCTTCAGGATCTTGCGCTGCAGCAATCTGGCGTCGTCCGATAATGTTAACCGCACCTTCAGCACCCATAACCGCAATCTCTGCTATAGGCCATGCGTACACAACATCCGCACCCATATGCTTTGAATTCATTGCAATATAAGCACCGCCGTACGCCTTTCTCATAATAAGCGTAATCTTTGGAACTGTAGCCTCTGCATAAGCAAAAAGTATCTTTGCACCGTGGCGGATAATTCCGTTATGCTCCTGTTCGGAACCCGGAAGAAATGCCGGCACATCTACCAATGATACAATAGGTATATTAAAGCAGTCGCAGAAACGAATAAATCTTGCAATCTTATCAGATGCATCAATATCAAGTGAACCACCCATAAAGTTAGGCTGGTTGCAAACAAAACCTACAGTGTGTCCATCGATTCGTCCAAATCCTACAACAGCATTTTTAGCCCAGTGCTTCTGAACCTCGAAGAAACTGTCCTTATCTATAATCGCATTAACAACATCGTGGACATCATAAGATTTCTTCTTATTATCCGGCACAATATTAACTATATTTGCACAATTATCTACAGGCTTACCAACCTTAACCGGCATAGGATCCTTGTTGCTTTGAGGAAGATAAGAAAGAAGTTCTCTTACTCCGCCTAAGCAGTTCTTCTCACTCTTATAGTAGAAATGAGCCACACCCGATTTCTCTGCGTGTGTCTTGGCGCCACCAAGCTCGTCCGCCGTAAGTTCCTCACCGATAACAGTCTTAACAACCTGAGGTCCTGTTATAAACATTTTACTTATATCCTCAACTACAAATATGTAATCACATATTGCAGGCGAGTAACATGCACCACCCGAACATGGGCCGAGTATTACCGCAATCTGCGGAATAACTCCTGATGCAATTGTATTTCTCTCAAATATTCCCGAATATCCGCTAAGTGAATCGATTCCCTCTTCAATTCGGGCTCCGCCACTATCGTTGATACAAACAATCGGGCATCGCATCTTAAGCGCCATATCCTGAATGTGTATAATCTTTCTTGAATGATATTCTCCAAGGCTTCCTCCTATAACAGTGAAATCCTCAGAACATGCGAATACGGTCCTCCCATTAATCTTTCCGTATCCTGTAACAACTCCATCTCCCGGAACTCTCTTCTTATCAAGTCCGAAATCATCGATCCTTGATTCAACAAGGTCATTAATCTCCACAAATGTTCCCTCATCAAAAAGAATTTCCAAACGCTCTCTGGCAGTTAATTTGCCTTTTTCATGCTGTTTGGCAATAGCCGTTTCCCCTCCGCCTAATTTGGCTTGTTCTCTACGACTTTCCAAATCGCTTATAGCATCATTCCAATTCATTATGAAAACCTCCTTGACAAAACACTCTATCTTCTACATTTTGCCATTTTAAAGTTGATTTGTCAAATAGACCGTAACACGCCAAAAGGACCTGATGTATACCGTACCCATCAGATCCTTTCGCATGTTTTATGTGCAGAAAACTTACCGGCTTATTTTGTGAGAAGTTTCTTCTTTTTAGCCATAACCACACTCTGGATTACGAGGAATAAACAAAGCATTGCAGCTATTGTAATTCCTGTCCACCATGCCTGATCAAGACCTGCCGAAGAAACAATATTCTGAATAGTTGCGAGTGACAACACACCAAAGAGGGTTCCTATGATATTACCAACACCACCTGTAAGCATTGTTCCACCGATAATAGATGAAGCAATCGCGTTCATTTCCATACCACTTGCATGTGAAGCAGAACCGGAACCTACGTGCATGAAATACACAAATCCCGCAACACCTGCAAGAAGTCCGCATATAAGATGCGAAATGAACTTAGTTCTCTTCACATTAATTCCCAACATAAGTGCGCTCTGACTGTTACCACCGACTGCATAAAAACTTCTTCCAAGTTTTGTCCAGCGCAACGTTACAAAGAGAATTATTACAACAAGAATTGCAACGACAACACCGATTTCTACGTAAGCATTTACGTAGTTGCCTAACTTGTTAACCGAACCGAAGCCCGGAACAACAACTCTTGTGTCTTTTAATTTAACAAATGATTCATTCTCAACATTAAATGGTGCCGTATGAACAATCGTTGTCATACCTCTTGCAAAGAACATTCCTGCAAGCGTTACGATAAACGGCTGAATGTCAAGATATGCTACCAAAAATCCCTGAACAAGACCAAATAAAAGTCCGATTCCGAGCGCAATTCCTATCGCACCGATAATGCTTCCGCCCTTGAAATCAAGGTATACGGCACACGACATACTAACAAGTGCAACAACTCCACCAACGGATATATCAATTCCTCCACATATCATAACGATACTCATTCCACAAGAGGTAATGATAAGTGCAGCGTTAGCATTTAAAATGTTGAAAAATGTCTGTGGCTTTAAGAAGCCCTGTCCCTGAAAGAGAATAGCTCCTATGTACATTAAGAAAAATACAACTATTGTAATTGTAAGAAGAAGGTTGGTATCGCTTGTGCCTCCAAACCATTCCATAAACTTAGAATTCTTTTTAACATTTTTGGATTCCATATTACGCCTCCTTCTTCTTGGGGAGTATTGCTGCTCCCAGCTGTGACAGTTTCTTTCTAACAACCGGAGTACTGAGTACTACAAGAATGATAACGACAACAGCCTTGTATGCTGAAAGCGCATCTGACTGTACGTTCATCTTGTAAAGAGTTGTAGTAAGGAACTGGATTACATATGCACCAAGAATTGAAGCGGTCATATTAAACTTACCACCACTTAACGAGTTACCACCAAGTGCTACAGCAAGGATTGCATCCATTTCAATATCCTTAGCGATAACCGAATAGTTGATTGTCGAAAGTCGACTTACTTTGATAAGTCCGGCAACAGCTACACAAAGTCCAAGTATTACAAATGTAAGGAACTTGATAAACTGTGGATTGATACCGTTAAGTCTTGAAGAACTTCCATTGATACCAACAGCCTGTGTGTACAGACCAAGTGTAGTAAACTTAAGCACAAGCATAATAATGATTACACAAATCATCGCTATAAAGAACGGTGTCGGAATAGGTACTCCCGGAATATATCCACCGAAGTATCCGAACTTTGGCTCACTGATAATAGGAAGCTCGTTGTTGTTAATCCATGCTGCAATGGAACGACCTGCTGTAAAAAGTATAAGCGTCGCAACCATCGGCTGAATCTTGAAATACGCAACCAATATACCGTTAAATGCACCAAACAACATTGCAACTACGCAAGCCACCAAAAATGCTACTATTATAGGCGCCTGCAATGTATCAGGTCTTGAATTGGTTCCGCACAAAACTCTAAGAATAACACTACCTGCAATGGCGATTGCAGCGCCCACACTGATATCCTGTCCACCGGATGCCGCTGTAACAAGTGTCATACCGATTGCAAGAATTGCAAGCTCTGAACCGTAGTCAAGTATTGTAATAAGATAACCGGATAATACCGGAGCTCCTGCACTGTTAGTACCAAGTGCGATCTTGAAAAATGAAGGATCTTTGATAAGGTTAAACAATGCCAATGCAACAAGCGCTGCAATAGGTATAAGTAGCTGCTTGTTAAAAGATACCTTTGCTTTATTCATTGTTGTCACCTCCTGCAATCGTCTTCATAATTCCGCTTTGGGTAAGCTCGTCACCCTTTAATTCGCCAACAACTTTGCGGTCACGCATAACCACAAGTCTTGAACACGTTCTTAACATTTCGTCTGTCTCTGATGATATAAATGTTACACTCATTCCTTCTGATGCAAGCTTTAATACGAGTTTCTGAATATCAACTTTGGTACCTACATCAATACCTCTTGTAGGCTCATCAAGAATGAGATATTCAGGATGCATAAGAAGCCATCTTGCAAGTATAACCTTCTGCTGATTACCACCGGATAATGATTTGATTGGTGTATCTGCAGAAGCAGTCTTTATATCAAGCATATCTATATACTCCTCGGCAAGCTTATATGCCTTGGCTTTGGATATAGGCTTGAAAAATCCACGAAGTACCTGTGAAGCAAGTATTATATTGTCTCTTACCGATAAGTCTCCTATAATACCGTCTACTTTTCTGTCCTCAGGAAGATAGGCTATACCGTTACGCATAGCATCTATCGGTTTGTTAATCTTAATTGTCTTTCCATTCTTCTTAACCGTTCCGCCGATAACTCTGTCTGCACCAAATATTGCACGAACACACTCGCTTCGGCCTGAACCCAAAAGTCCGGTAAATCCGTTAACTTCACCCTTTTTGATGTAGAAATCAAATGGCTTGATTCCCGCATCACTTTGAAGTCCTTCTGCCTCAAATACAACCTCTGAAGCATCTTCTTTGTCATCTACACCTGCTTCTGTCTTAATGTCTGAAAGGTCATCCAACTCTTTACCTAACATCTTAGAAACAAGCTCTACTCTAGGAAGGTCTGCTATCTCATATTCGCCGACAAGCTTACCGTCTCGAAGTACGGTTATTCTGTCGCACACTTCATATACCTGATCAAGGAAATGTGTTACGAAAATGATTCCTACACCCTTCTTCTTAAGATCTCTCATAAGTCCGAACAATTTCTGAACCTCGTTATCATCAAGTGATGATGTAGGCTCATCAAGAATAAGAACTTTACATTCCATATCTACAGCTCTTGCAATAGCCACCATCTGCTGAACAGCCAATGAACAACTTGCAAGCTGCTGATTTGCTTTGGCGGGAATATCCAGAGATTTGAGAATCTTATCTGCGTCCTCGTTCATTTTCTTCCAATTCTGGATTGCTCCCTTAGTTCTTCCTATATACATATTCTCTGCCACAGTCAAATTAGGACAAAGTGTTATCTCCTGATACACCGTACTAATTCCTACATCTTGTGCATGCTGTGGTGAATGAATGTTAATTGCACTGCTATGTCCTTCAAGAAAGATTTCTCCTTCATCCTTTTCATAAACTCCGGTTATGACCTTGATAAGCGTTGACTTACCGGCACCATTTTCTCCCATTAAGGCATGTATCTCGCCCTTCCTTAATGTGAAGTCCACACCCTGTAATGCCCGCACACCCGGAAAGCTTTTATTAATGTTATGCAATTCCAATACTGCGTTATCTTTCACCGTTCCACCTCTTCTCGTGCTAGCTAAAGTATAAAACGGTGCAGCATACGTTCATATACTGCACCGTTTTCATTACATTTACTGATTAGATTCCGTATTTATCTACATCGTCCTGTGTAATGGTTGATGCGTCGAATCCCTTCTCTTCCATGATGATGGTCTTCTGCTCAGGAGTTCCGCCTCCCTCGATTGTCTTGATAACATCATCAATGTACTTAGCCTGGAATGGATTACACTGTCCATCATAGTTCCAATTCTGAGCAAGTAACTCTTCAAGAGCCCACTTGTTGCAGTCAAATCCCATTACGATTACGTCTTTGCCTACACCATGAGAGATGTTAGCTTTGTCAAGAGCCTCTACAGCACCCTTAGCCATATCATCGTTCTCTGCGTAGATTACGTTAAACTTCTCACCTGAGTCAATAACTGACTGTACGATCTGCTGAGCCTTCTCTGCGTTCCACTCTGCTGTCTGCTGTGTAACGATATTCCAGCCGTTCTCTTTTGCGAGGTCATCAAGAGCTCCGGTTCTACCCTGCTGAGCTGCTGATCCCATAACACCCTGAAGGTGAATGATGTTGTACTCGCTTAAGTTCTGATCCTTTAACCAGTTAGCTGCTGTCTCACCTTCTTTTGCCATATCAGATACAATTGAAGCATCATAGAGGCTGTCGCTTGCATCGATTGTACGGTCGAAAAGAATTACATGGATACCTGCATCCTGTGCGTCTTTAAGTACGCTGTCCCAGCCTGCTGTATCAGCTGCTGAAAGTAAGAGATAGTCAACACCGTCCTGAATGAACTTCTGAGCTGCTGTAATCTGCTCGTCATTCTTAAGGCTGTAAGCAAATGAAGCTTCATAGCCGTTAGCCTCTGAGAACATTTCCTTAAGATCCTTATCATTAGCTGTACGATATCCTGACTCATTAGGATCGTTGTTAATGATACCAACTTTGATCTTGTCTCCGCTTGATGATGAACCACCATCTGAATCTCCACCTGATGTGCTTGAGCTATCAGCTCCGCCACCGCAGGCAACAAGGCCAACCATCATTGTTGCAGCAAGAAGTGTTGCTACTATTCTTTTACCCATCTTCCTCATAAAGTAAATCCTCCATATTCTTTATATTTGGTTTACGTTTACCGATATTGGAATTGTAGCAAAAGAGCCTTGATTAAGATACAGAATATCCGTTGTTTTTTTTGGGAATATTTACTGTAAAAAGATTATAAATGATATTTTTTATGATTTTTTATTTTAAGAGTTTGATTATTTTAATATTTTCTTCCGTCAAGAATTTCCTGTGTAAGAATTGTTACGTCATACGCCTCTTTGTCAGCGATAACTGCTTTGATTTTATCGTAAGTTGAAAATACACTTTCTTCAACATAAGTGTACTTTTCAACAGTCTTTCCTGCATTTACATCTTTAATAATCCATGCAACTTCATCTCCCTGCAAAGGATTACATTCAACATCAAGCGCAATCTTTCCTTCTAATACGTTGCTAAGTCCTGAATGAGCAGCATCAAAGGATATAACAAGAATATCTCCGTTATTAATATCATTTCCGACCGTCTTGCCTGCTTCTTCAATTGCCTCTATTGCGCCGATTGCCTCGTTATCATTTTCACAATATACTACATTAATATTGCTATGCTTTTTGAGTAACTGCTGCATTACCTCTTTGGCTTTGGTCTGTGCATAATCTGCAGGAACCGCATCAAGAAGGTCCCAACCGTTTTCTTTTGCTGCTTCTGAAAGTGCGTTTGTTCTGCCTATTTGGGAAGTTGCTCCAAGTGTACCCTGAATATCGACAATATGAAGTTCCGAAGGTTCTAACCCTTCCACCTCTGCATATCTTTTTAACCATTCGCAAGCAATCTTTCCTTCCTTAAGGAAGTCAGAACCAACCCATGCTGTATATAAAGAATCATCCTCAACATCCACCATACGGTCTGTAATAATAACAGGAATCTTCGCATCCTTTGCTTCCTTAAGTACCGTATCCCAACCAGTCTCAGTAACAGGAGCAAGTACGATACAATCAACCTCCTGCTGGATAAACTTACGAATAGCCATAATCTGCTTGTCCTGCTTCTGTTGTGCATCATCAAAAAGGAGATTGAAATCATTATCAAGACTTAAGCTGTTCTTCATTGACTCGGTGTTTGCAACACGCCAATCAGACTCCGCGCCAAGCTGCGAGAAGCCAACATTTATCAAATTGCGGACATAAGCATCTTCTTTTGAAGTCTCTTCTTTTTTGCCGCAACCTGCAAGAACACCTAATACTATTAAAAATGTAAGAATGATATATTTTTTCACGTAACTAATCTCCTTGCATTAAGCAATATTTATACTTTCGGTATCAATACCTTAACTACTGTTCCTTCATTATACTCGCTACTTACCGTTATTCCGTATGCACTGCCGTACTGCATTTCCAAACGTTTCTCAACGTTGTACATACCAAAGCCGTGCTGTCTCTCATCATGCACCTTGCCGGATATTCTGTCACGAAGGTTCTCTAATTGCTCTTCGTTCATACCTATTCCGTTATCCGTAATTGTAAATAGAATGTCGTCTCCTGTAATAGTTCCTGTTACAGTGATTCTACCCTTGCCGCGCTTATTCTTAATTCCGTGATAAAGTGCATTTTCAACTATCGGCTGAAGCGTAAGCTTCTGAATATGATAGTCCAAAATCTCCTCATCAAAAAGTATCTCGTACTCCATAATATCCTGATATCTGTAATGCTGAATCTCGAGATAACTTCTGACATGTTCACGTTCTTCTTTAACCGTTATCTGACTCTCACCTTTACTTAAAGACACGCGGAAAAATGAGGACAAATCCTGAATCATTTGTACCGCCTTTTTTGTCTCGCCTGACTCGGTAAGCCAGATAATTGCATCAAGTGTATTGTATAAAAAATGCGGATTAATCTGCTCCTGCAAAAGTCGAAGCTCCGCCTCTCTTGCATTCTCCTGCTCACGATGAATGTCAGCAACAAGCGTCTCAATCTCACCAACCATCGAGTTAAAACTGTTAGCAAGCGTCTCCATCTCGTCGTTACGATTCGTATGGTAAGAAACCGTAAAGTCACCGCCCGCAAACTTCTCTGTCATATCACAAAGCTCGGTAATCGGCGTTGTGATACGCCTTGCAAGACGCTTTGAAAAAGCAAAAATCACACCGGTCATAACAACAAAAACAACAATAAGAATTCTTACCGTGTTAATAACTCCCGCTGCAACCTCACGACGCAAAAGCTCCATGTTCGTAGCCTCGTCGTACACGTATTGCTGAATGTCCTCCTGAATTAGCGAGGTAAGCGTCCTTATATTCATGTCGAGCATTTCCATGTTCTCGTCGTAGTGTCCGCCCTCTTCAACATTTACAAGTATGTCATCAACACGCTCTTCCAAAATGTTAAAAAGTTTGACTAACGCCTCAAGGTCTGCCGTAACATTAGGCTCCGTTGCATTTTTCTTCAGCTTCTCAAAATGATCCCTCGCCTTTTTGATAAGCTCATTCGGATCCTCATCCTCTAACTTCTTTTCAGGGTCCGTCCAGTTGGCAGAACCGATGATAATCTTGTACATCATTTCGTCCATTTCTTCCTTGAAACTCATGTTGTACTCGTTAACACCGGTAATGTTTCTTACAAGTTGATCATATTCCCTGTAATAGCCGTAAAGTCTTGTTACCGCAAACCCAAAGAGCAGAATGAACGGCACAACACATATCCAGATGTAAGACATCAGCCTTGACTGTATTCTGCTTTTTCCGAATAATCTTCCCATACTCGTATTTTGCATAGGGATTTCCTATGCTTCCTTTTTTGATTTTCTGTATTCCTTAGGGGACATGCCCTGTAATCTTTTGAAAATGAAACTGAAATAATGCGGGTCTTTGTAGCCGACCTCAAAACCGACTTCTGACGTCTTCATAGCTGTACATGTAAGCAATTCCTTTGCTTTCTCCATACGCACCGTCGTCAAATATTCGATAAATGTTTCCCCGGTTTCTTTTCTGAAAATCGCACTGAAATGATTAGAGCTTACATTAACGTGAGATGCTACCGTCTGAAGTGACATGTCCTCATTCTGGTAATTCTCCTGAATGTAATTTCTTGCCTTATCGATAATTTCAGTATATTTCTTACCGGACAAACTGTTTCTGTAATCAATTGTCTTGCCCAACAATTCCTTCATGTAATCTACCGCATCATCAACGGAATTGATGTGGCTTGTAGGATCATTTAACTCACCCATATAATCTGTTATATCACCACGTTCAACACCCATTGTCTCAAGAAATGATACCGCACTAAGAAGCGAACCCAAAAGCACGTACTGGCGAAGCATCAACGATTTGATTGCCTCTTCCATGCTGCCAAAATAATCCGTCACAAAATCCTCAAGCTCCACTCTTGAACCGTTTCTTAGGAAGTTTAATACCGATCTTTGAGATATCTTGCTGATGTCAATGTTAGTTATATCAAGATTGTCTCCGGCAACATTTGCATTCTCTGTCTGCGTCTTTTCCTCGTTGCTGTAGAATATCGAGGTGCCTTCCATCATGTATCTTTCCGAGAATCTTCTGCTGGCATCACGGTAAGACATGTTAACATCTCTTAATCGTTCTACAGGATTACCCACTGAGAGACAGAAGAACATGTCATCATATTCAGACATAATCTCAGAAAGCGATTTAATTCCGGCATCTATGTTGTTGTCCAGTTCATCCTTGGAGCCTGCTTTCTCAAGGAAGCATAAAACGTCGCCAACCTGCTCGTAGAGATATACGTGGTTGTTATCTATATAGTTTTCCTTAATCTTACTGTATATTTCCTCCTTGATTGACGAGTATTCATTAACATCCCCGCCCTTGATATCCTTTGGAAATACCTGCATAAGGAACACGTTGTACCATGCTGCGGTAATGTCGATTCCAAGCTCCTTGCCTCTTGACAAAGATTCCTGAACCGATATTCTGCCATCTATCATATCATGCAAAAACTTCTGCTGTTCAAGCATACGAATCTCCTCACGCTCCTCCATATACTTGATGCGTGATTCTTCTTCGCGCTTGGCACTAGCAATGTCATCGCCTATTTTCTTAAGTTCTTTCATAAGGGATTCTTCAGATACCGGTTTAAGAATGTACTCCTCAACACCTATACTGATAGCTTCTTTGGCGTAATCAAAATCATCATAACCGCTCAAAATTACTATCTTGATGTTAGGCATTTCCTTCTTAACCAGTCTTGATAATTCAAGCCCGTCCATAAAGGGCATACGGATGTCCGTAATGAGAATGTCCGGCTCCGTATTAAGAATCTTTGGATAAGCCATCTCTCCGTCTCCGGCTTCTCCCACCAATTCAAAACCATCTCTTTCCCAGTGAATGGTCTTCTTTATTCCTTCGCGTATCGCGAACTCATCTTCTACCAAAAATACCTTGATCATGTGTGTACCGTCCCGTCTAAAATTGCGGGGAGAAAATCTCCCCGCGCTCATTCTTATCTTATAAATATACTAACCCAAAACCTTCACATAATCAATTATTAATTCTGTCCGTAATATGCATTTTCTCCGTGCTTTCTGAAGAAATGCTTGTCTCTTATACAATCAGGTGCAGTCTTAACCTGAGGGTTAATCAGCTCGGTTTTGAGTGCCATTTTGGCAACCTCTTCAAGCACTACCGCATTGTGTACTGCTTCGGCAGCATCCTTGCCCCATGTAAATGGTCCATGGTTGGTGCAAAGCACTCCCGGTGTGTACATAGGATTAAGACCTCTCTTATCGAAAGTCTCAATTATTACAAGTCCCGTGTTTGTTTCATAGGCTTCCTCGATTTCTTCAGGAGTGAGACTTCTCGCACAAGGAATCTCTCCATAGAAATAATCGGCATGAGTTGTTCCGTATAAAGGGATACTTCTTCCTGCCTGAGCCCACGAGGTTGCTTCCGGTGAGTGAGTGTGCACAACACCACCAATCTCCGGGTATCTCTTATAAAGTTCTAAATGAGTCGGTGTGTCAGAAGACGGCTTATACTTGCCTTCCACTTTATTACCCTCAAGATCCATAACGACCATATCATCCGGTGTCATGGTCTTATAGTCCACACCACTTGGCTTAATTACAAATAAGCCGGACTCTCTGTCAATTCCACTTACATTTCCCCATGTATATGTTACAAGGCCACGGCGGGGTAGCTCCATGTTGGCCTCAAAAACTGCCTTCTTTAAATCTTCTAACATATTAAGTTTCCTTTCATAAATTTTTCTGCACCTTGTTATACTTATTCGATATGTGTGGATTCGCATAGTTCCAACGCAGACACGTTCTCACTCCGTTTTATTACGCAGCGGTACTAAGTTCGCATTTCATGCTCACTAAGTGCCGGCGTATAAAAAGGGTCTGCTTATGAAAACTATACAAATCCACACATTAATTATACATTTTAAACAAGGTGCTTTACAAGGTTTCAACTGCTGCCTTCTCGATTGGCAAAGTTTTCTTGAAAGTTTCCATAAAGGCGTTGAATCCGGCGATGTCTTCGTCGGAAGCGGTAATGGTGCTTCCTGTTTCGCCTGCAAAGATTGTGTTATTCAAGTAGTCTGAGAGCGACGGTTTATTCTCCAGTGATGCGTAAAGGGCAAGTATTGCAATACCCCATGCGCCACCTTCACCGGCTGTTTCCATTACTGTTACAGGACCTCCTGTTGCTGCCGACATTATACGCTGGCCAACCTCTGGTGTTTTGAAGAAACCACCATGGCCGTAAAGCTTATCAACCTTAACCTGCTCTTCATTAAACAATATATCCAAACCATACTTAAGTGTACTAACTGCTGAGTACAAATGCAACCTCATAAAGTTGGCAAATGTAAAGTTGGCATCTACCTTTCTGGCAAATACAGGTCTTCCTTCATCAAAGCCCGTTACAGGTTCACCCGAGAAATAGTTAAAGCCTACAAGACCACCACAATCAGGTTCGCCCACATCTCCTGCCTTAAACATTGTTGTAAAGAGCTTATTCTGGTCAATCTCAAATCCCATTGCCTCAGAAAACTCTGTAAATATCTTAGCCCACGCATTGATGTCCGAAGTACAGTTATTACAATGTACCATTGCGACATCATCTCCGGCAGGAGTTGTAACAACATCTATTTCCTCATGGACAGCATTTAACGCTTTCTCCATAACAACCATTGCAAATATTGAAGTTCCTGCGGATACGTTACCGGTACGAACGCCAACGCTGTTAGTTGCGGTCATTCCTGTTCCTGCATCACCTTCAGGAGGACATAGCATAATTCCCGGCTGAAGCATTCCCGACGGGTCAAGCTTCTTAACGCCTTCTTGTGTAAGTGTTCCTGCATTTTCACCCGCTACAAGCACCTTAGGAAGAATGTCTGCAAGCTTCCATGTATAGCCGTCTGCCTTAACAAGTTTCTCAAACTTCTCAATATATTCCTTGTTGTAATCTTTAGTTGTGCTGTCGATTGGGAACATTCCCGAAGCATCACCGACACCAAGTACCTTCTCTCCCGTCAACTGCCAATGAATGTAGCCTGCAAGCGTTGTAAAGAATGTCACATCCTTAACGTGAGGCTCCTTATTAAGCATTGCCTGATAGAGATGCGAAATGCTCCATCTTTGCGGAATGTTAAAGCCAAACTCCTTCGTAAGCTTGCTTGCTGCTTCCTCAGTAATCGTGTTTCTCCAGGTTCTAAATGGTACAAGCAGATTGTCATTTTTATCAAATGCCATGTAACCATGCATCATTGCCGAAAAACCAATTGCACGAACTTTTCTGATTACCGTATCATACTGAAGGTTTACGTCTGCCAACAAATCAGAATATGCATCCTGCAATCCGTGCCAGATCATATCGAGACTGTACGTCCATATGCCGTCCTCATACTGATTCTCCCAAGCATGACTTCCTGATGCTATCGGCTTGCCATCCTCATCAACGAGTACTGCCTTAATTCTTGTCGAGCCAAACTCAATACCTATAGTTGCT
The DNA here is from genome assembly GCA_015057325.1 of Lachnospiraceae bacterium. Lineage (GTDB taxonomy): Bacteria > Bacillota > Clostridia > Lachnospirales > Lachnospiraceae > CAG-590. The sequence continues at coordinate 136,994 of SVEQ01000005.1, forward strand.
CTTCCTTCATCAATCAATTCACGAATGTCCAAATATGTCGCCTCCTTTTTATCTGTAGAACACTTCACCAAGCTTCAAATCTCTCTTAAACTCAGGTATGGTGGTGTGCTCATTAATAAACACCGCTTCTATTCCCATAAGCTCTGCCCAGTCGCCCATCTGCTCGGCAGTCAAGTCATAAGTAAATGCTGTATGGTGCGCGCCGCCTGCCAAAATCCACGCTTCCGCACCTGTATATAAGTCAGGGTACGGTGTCCAGAAGTTGGTTGCAACCGGAAGATTTGGCATAAGCTTCTCATTTTTCTTACACTCAACGTCATTAATGATAAGACGGAAACGGTTGCCCAAATCAACCAACGATACTGCAATTCCTCTTCCTTCCTTAGATGTGAATACAAGTCTTGCAGGGTCTTCTCTGTTACCCATCGAAAGAGGTTTAACTCTAACCGAAATCGGGCCTTCGGAAATCGAAGGACAAATCTCAAGCATGTGAGCCTCAAGTATTCCTTCCTTACCTCTTACAAGATTGTATGTATAGTCCTCCATCATGGAAGTACCCTTTGCATCCTCCATGCCTTCGGTCATAATCTTCATAAGACGTACCATCGCAGCAACCTTCCAGTCACCCTCTGCACCAAAGCCGTAGCCCTTCTCCATAAGTCTCTGAATTGCAAGACCCGGAAGCTGCTTTAATGCACCAAGGTCGCCAAAATGGGTTACGATTGCCTGATAATTCTTCTCCTCCAAAAATCTCTCAAAACCAATCTCGATACGAGCCTGCTCTGCCACATGTCTCTTAAACTGATCAGGGTCTCTGCCGTCATAAACCATCAAGTACTTCTCATAGTACTCGTCCATAAGCTTGTTAACATCTGCTTGTGACACCGCCTCAACCGACTCGATTATGTCATTGACCGGATAAGCATCAACCTCCCAGCCAAACTTAATCTGTGCCTCAACCTTGTCACCTTCCGTTACGGCAACATTTCGCATATTATCCGCAACTCTCATGACACGAATGTGACTTGACTCAATCACACCAACCGCTGTTCTCATCCACGATGCAATCTTCTTTCTGACGACCTCGTCCTTCCAGTAGCCGACAACGACCTTTCTCTCGATACGCATACGGCTTACGATATGACCATACTCACGGTCACCGTGTGCAGCCTGATTCTCGTTCATGAAATCCATATCAATCGTATCGTACGGAATCTCCTCATTGTACTGCGTATGTAAATGAAGGAGTGGTTTTCTGTATTCCTGAAGTCCCAATATCCACGACTTTGCAGGTGAAAATGTGTGCATCCAGGTAATTACACCGGCACAATTCTCGTCTTCATTTGCCTCATTAAATGTGCGACGTATAAGCTCGTTAGTTATAAGCACCGGTTTCCACACAACCTCGTAAGGCAACATTTTCGAGCGGTTAAGCTCCTCTACTATTTCTTTGGAATGTCTTGCAACGTGCTCTAAAACCTCGTCACCGTAAAGATCCTGAGAACCTGTACAAAACCAAAACTTGTATTGTTTCTTCTTAATCAATCCAAATCCCTCCTTGTAGGTGTTTTCCGAACAGTGTATTGTGGCAGGCAAACCATGCCACAATAACAGATAGTATAATTATAGAGCAGGCTATCATTTCATAAAAGTTGTTTTATTACGAACATTTTATAAAATGTTATGAAAATGAAGTGTTTTTTAATAAAAAATATTGAGTTGATGCTTGATAAATGCTATAATTGTAACGTTTTTGATTATAAACATATTCAGACGATAGGATAAGGAGACAGACAATGGGAAATTATTTTAATTTGGACATTGAAACAATGCCTGTTGACGACATTAAAAAGCTTCAGAGCGAGCGTCTTGTTGAACAGGTTAACCACGTATACAATAATGTCGAATTCTACAAGAAAAAAATGGACGAAGCAGGTGTGACACCTAATGATATCAAAAGTGTGGACGACCTTCACAAACTTCCTTTTATAACAAAGGATGATCTTCGTGACCAGTATCCATATGGACTTTTGGGTGTACCTCTTAAGGATTGCGTACGTATCCATTCAACAAGCGGAACAACAGGTCGCCGCGTTGTATCATTTTATACTCAGGATGATATCGATGTTTGGGATACTTGTTGTGCAAGAGCACTTGTTGCAGCAGGTGCAAGTGATGAGGATGTAGTTCAAGTCAGCTACGGTTTCGGACTTTTTACAGGTGGTTCAGGATTAAACGGTGGTTCTCACAAACTTGGATGTCTTACAATTCCTATGTCTTCAGGTAATACAGACCGTCAGATTCAGTTCATGGCAGATTTGGGTTCAACAGTTCTTTGTTGTACACCTTCATACGCTGCATTCCTTGGCGAGAGCATTGCAGAGCGTGGTGTTAAGGATCAGTTGAAATTAAAGGCAGGTATCTTCGGAGCAGAAGCATGGACTGAAGAGATGCGCCACAATATTGAAAACTCTCTTGGCATTAAGGCATACGACATTTACGGACTTACAGAAATCTCAGGTCCGGGCGTATCATTTGAGTGTTCAGAGCAGCGCGGTATGCATGTAAATGAGGATCATTTCATAGCAGAAATCATCAACCCTCAGACCGGTGAGGTTCTTCCTGAAGGTGAGAAGGGCGAGCTCGTATTTACATGTATTACTAAGAAAGCGTTCCCGCTTATGCGTTACAGAACTCGTGATATCTGCGTTCTTTCAAGAGAGAAATGTTCCTGCGGACGTACATTCATAAGAATGAGCAAGCCGCTTGGACGTAGTGATGATATGATGGTTGTTAAGGGTGTTAACGTATTCCCTTCACAGATAGAGACAGTTCTTCTTAACAAGGGTTATGAGGCAAACTACCAGCTTACTGTTGACCGTGTTGGAAACAGTGATACAATCGATTGTGATGTTGAGTGGTTACCAAATGATGCACCTGTAGATGATGCAGACAAGGCTGCCCGCGAGAAGAAGCTTGTATCTGCACTTAAGTCAATGCTTGGTATCGTTGTTGGCGTTCATCTTGTGGCACCTAAGACAGTTCCAAGAAGTGAGGGTAAAGCAGTTCGTATCATCGACAAGCGTGCACTCTTCGAGGAGAGCCAGTTCAAGAAGTGATTAATATAATTACTACTATATATGAAGAAAAAGCTACGGATTATCCGTAGCTTTTTTTGTTGCTAACACAAGTATAGTATGTTATCTTCTATAATAGAAAAAGTGTTCGTGATTTTTATCATATTATACGGGAGGATTTATATGAAAACAAACAAAGAACGAAAAATAAGTCACTTATCAAAGCTTTTACTTTTTGCATTGCTAATTGTGTTAATTCCTACAGCTAAAGCACAAGCAAAAACGTACAACCTTGTAACCGATCACAAAGCATTAAAAGTAGACGATCTTTTGATTGCAAACACCGATAAGTTATATTTTGAGGGAGATAATTCATCAACCGCAGAATTCAGATACAACGATATTGATGGCAGTAACCTAATTGCAAATAATATTTCTGCCAACACTCCTATCTTTGCGTACGACAAAACTGTCCTTAACAATAATAGAGGCGGCGGTCCTGCTGTCACATCCCTCAAAGCAAATCCTTCTGATTTTGTAGGATGGCTTGTGACTGACATACAATGGGGTCCCGACTCTGTCTGGGGAGAAGAAGTTTTAATAAGTTTAACTCTTAAAGCCGTAGCAATCGGTACCACTTTTGATATAGACTATTATGTAGATGGCGTTAAGGAAAACGACAAATACAATATAGACGGATATCCACTATCGTATACTTATGGCACACGAGAAGTTATTCCAACACAAAACGAGCCTTCAAAACCACATCACCAATTCTTGGGATGGTACAGGCAGGTTAACGGTATTGTTACCGACAAGCGCATTACTGAAATAACACCTAACGACTACGGCGATTTCATACTTGTCGCAAAGTTTAAGTTGGATAATTTCAAAATCACATACCATCTTGACGGTGGTGTTAACAATCCTGCCAACCCCGCATTGCGAGATTACGGTACAGCCGTAACTCTACTTCCGGCTACAAAAGAAGGTTATGAATTCTTAGGTTGGTACACAGGTACTGTTACACCATATACTGTTATTTACGACACTAAGGTTGAAACCATTCCTGCTGATTACACATCCGACATAACCTTAATTGCAAAATTCTTAGATAAGAATTCTCCAAGTGATAATGGCGACGGAAACAAGAAGCGTATTACCGCTGCAGACCTTGATAAACTTAACAAAAACTCAACAAAGTCAGAAGGCGATCTTGCCAACTCATCATTTGGTATGTTGTTTGCCCGTTCAATCAAATATACCAAGAATTCAATTACCCTTAAATGGAAGAAAGTTGACGGTGCTGACGGATACATTATTTACGGAAACCGTTGCAACCACAAAAAGAAAAAATATAATTACGAGTACATTACAACTATCAAGAAAGCATCCACAACCAAATGGACTGCCAAGAAACTTCAGAAAAATCGCTATTACAAGTTCTATCTTGCAGCTTATAAAGAAGTAAATGGCGAAAAGGAAATTATCTGTACATCAAAAACTGTTCATGCAACAACCATAAGTTCAGAATTTGGTGTAGCACAGTCAATCAAACTTAACAAGCCAAAAACAACACTTTCTGTCGGGAAAACATTTAAGATTAAGGCAAAAGAGACAAACAAAAGCAGACGAATTGCTTCACACAGAGCAATATGCTATGAATCATCTGATACAAATGTTGCAACCGTTGATAAGAACGGTAAAGTGAAAGCAGTCGCTAAAGGAAAGTGCAAAATCTGGATTTATGCACAAAACGGATTATATACCGTATTTAGCGTAACGGTAAAATAGGAGTTTGATATGGAGAATCAATATTTTAAGGAAGCACTCGGTAACTTTGTTACAGACTTTAATTACGGTGGTGCCATACGCCATCTTGTCAATCACGGCTATGACGCCGAACAAATAAAAAGGGAGTTTAATTACCCCCTCTCCATAGATGCAATCCAAAAAATAATTGATGATTACAAGAGCAGTCAGAAATGACTGCTCTATTTCATTTGTTGTCTGATCCATACTCCGGTCTCTGATAAATCATCTTCTGTCCAACCGGACTTCTTTGATACATTGCTTTTAATAAGTGATGACTTCTCGTCTTTATTTGACACATTCCATGCACAATAAGATAAGTTATTGTCATTAATAAGCTTAAACCATGCCTTTGCAGAATCATAATCCACTGTTCCGTTACCGGAAGCCTCACATATTGAAAACTCTGTTATGAAAATAGGAAGACCTGCATTTTTAGCTGTGGTTAATTTTCCTCTCAAGTCATCCTTATGAGTTGCTGCATAGAAATGAAGCGTATACATTATATTGTCATAACCTTTTATCGGATCCTTTGCTGCAATATCTACATCCTGTGACCAGTTTGGAGTTCCTACAACAATAACTGCATTGCTGTCATTTTTCTTAATTATAGGAATAATATCTTCTGCGTACTTCTTGATATCCGGCCACTCTGTTCCACCGTTAGGCTCATTACATATCTCGTATATAATATTGTCGCTGTTCTTGTACTCTGACGATATTTCCTCAAAGAACTTCTTTGCCTCATCCTCGTACTTGAGCGGTGTTAAATCATGAAGAATATGCCAGTCTACAATAACATACATTCCAAGTTCAGTAGCCTCATCAATTCCTGATTTTACAAGTGCTTTAATTTTTGCCTTGTCTCCGTCTGTACAATATCCGCCACCTTCATCTGTGTACATTGCAAGACGCACAATGTTTGCTCCCCAATCGTCACGAAATGTAGCAAAAGCATCCTTATTGACGTAATCAGGGAACCACGAAAGACCATGTGTACTTACTCCTTTTAACTGGTACTTCTCTCCGTTCTTGTCAACCAAATCCGTACCCTTAACCGACAATGCTCCATGATTGTCGTAAGGTGTTCCACTTTCTGCTTTAACCTCTTTCTTAGGTTTCTCTTCCTCTGTTTCTTCTGCAGTAGTTTCATTTTCCGTACTCTGTTCTGTTGCAGTTTCATTTGCAGAAGCTAATACATCAACCTTCTCTCCCCCAACATAGAGCACACCATTCTTTGAAACTTTTCCTGCTGCCTCACCGTCAGTAAATGCCACCTGAACACCACACTCAACCTTTTCGCCTGCATTTACCGTACCATTGTAGTCTTCGGGCGTTACCGTCATAGCGCCACCGCTTATACTAATCTTGCCGTTCCAAGCATTAACAATATCGCCATCAGCCACATTGTCAAAAGTTATCTTCCAATCACTTATAGACGCTGCGGAATCATTTGTAAGCACAACGTCAAACTGAGTTACATACTTTCCGTTTTCTTCCCACGAAGACGAGGGATTGATCGTAACGCTGTAGCCGACATTTTGTTGCACTTCCTCTGTTGTTTCTTCTTCAGAAGTCTCTTCCACCGTAGCATTTGGATCAATCATAGTATCAGGAAGTTCATCAAGCGTGGGCACTGACTTTATGTAATGAATTCTAAGTGCTATTACAATTCCGACAATTACCAACAATACAATTGATGCTGCTATTATTATTTTCTTTTTATCCATTCCCCAAAACCTCTTTTTCATAATAGTAGGATTGCGATACCATGCAGGTGTCGCTTTTTCCCTCCGATAAATTATATTATACAATATCATTTCGCGCTCAACAAGGTAAGTCCGTTCTTTTCTTTTGTCGATTTGTATGATAAAATGTGGATATCATAAAACAGGGAGGAAATCTCATGGTTATCGATTGTCCGGCATGCGGTGCCGCGTTAATGTTCGACCCTGAAACAGGCAAGATGAAATGTGATGCCTGTGACAGTTTATTCGATCCCAGTGAGTTAAAAGATGATTTTCAAGCTCGTGGACAAAAAGAACTTAAATACAGCTCCTTTGACGAAGCTGATAACAAAACATCTACATTAAAAATCAAACATGACGATACAGAAAAAATATCGCTCAAGTTAAATGATACAGAGGCACCTGCCGTATCGAGCAGTCCCTCACAAGGATTATCATTAAAACGTGAAGAAGGCGACGTATCCTTCAATCCGGAAAGCACATTTGATAATCCCGTATATGACCATGGCGACGAAGCTTCTCAAGAACAGCTCGACCTTGATAACGAGACAATGGAATGTAAGATATACACATGTACTTCCTGTGGTGCCGAAGTTGCCATCAACGATGTTGAGGCTTCTACTTTCTGTTCTTTCTGTGGTCAGCCTACTGTTGTATTTAACCGCGTGGATTCGCAAAGAAAACCCAAGTACATAATACCGTTCTCCGTTACAAAAGAGACCGCTATCGAAGTAATTAGGAAAAGATTAAACAAGGGATTTTTTGTGCCTGACGCAATCAAGAACTTTGAAATAGAAAGAGTCAGAGGTATTTATATTCCATTCTGGCTTTATGATGTATATTATCACGACAAACAGTATCTAAAAGGCAAGGTTGGCAGCGGTAAAAACGAGCACACATACTACTATTACCGCGAGGCAGATTGTAACTTCAAAGAGATTACACTCGATGCTTCAAGACAGTTAAACGACGAGAGTTCACAGCGACTCGAGCCTTACTACACTAATAAAATGAGACCATTTGCGCTTGAATATCTGTCCGGTTTTTATGCCGATACATATGATGTCACAACCTCGGAAGTTGATACTTTAGCACTTCAGCGAGCATATGCTCTTTTCCAGGAAGCAGTTAACGAAACCATTAAAGCACATTCTATTTCCGTTATCAAAAATGCTCCTGACTACAAGATACTGAAAACACAATATGCAATGTTTCCTGCATGGTTTTTGACATTCAGATATGAAGACAAACCGTACACATTACTTGTTAACGGACAGACAGAGAAAATTGTAGGCGGTATACCTTATGACAGAGGCAAGGTTGCCAGTTCATTTTTCGTATTAGCTTTTATCTTCTCCATAATAGGAACCTTTGTTATGTACTGGCTTTTACAGGATAATGATAGCGAAGGAACAATGAAGCTTTTGATTACAATACTTATATTTGCAGGTTCAGGAATGATTTCAGGATTTTCTAACCTCAATAAAGTTAAAGAAAGCGCCAAGCTTACAAGTTCTTCAGCAACCAATAACTTTGTTAAAAACCGTGGACAGTAGGAGGTATTATATATGTTTTTATTAGCTCTTTTGCTGGGCGTCTTTATCGGATGCTCCGTAAGCTTATTTATAATCGGCGGCAAGGTTGCCAAATCTAATGACATTGGTAATTCCAAAGCAGACTTTGGTGATTTTGCATCTCAAATGTTAAATGTTATAGTACAAAGAGACCGAATCAGTAAACCCTGATTCGGTCTTATTTTTTTTACGCGCACCTCGCCTGTCGGCTCGGTCACGGCATTCGCTAAATGCCTATAAATACAAATAAAAACAGCCCTTATCGTGCAAGCACGAAGGGCTGTTCTATTTGTATTTATGCGCTTAGCTCAAAGCTAACGTGTATATTACTCGATGATTGAAGCTACACGACCAGAACCTACTGTTCTACCACCCTCACGGATAGCGAATGTAAGACCCTGCTCCATAGCTACTGGATGAATAAGCTCGATAGTCATCTCTACGTTATCACCAGGCATACACATCTCTGTACCTGCAGGTAACTCGCAAACACCAGTTACGTCAGTTGTTCTGAAGTAGAACTGAGGACGATAGTTGTTGAAGAAAGGTGTATGACGTCCACCCTCGTCCTTAGTAAGAACGTAAACCTGAGCTGTGAACTTCTTATGACATGTTACTGAACCCGGCTTAGCAACAACCTGTCCACGAACGATGTCTGTTCTCTGGATACCACGAAGAAGTGCACCGATGTTATCACCAGCCTGAGCCTCGTCAAGAAGCTTACGGAACATCTCGATACCAGTTACAACAGTCTTCTGTGTCTCTTCCTTAACACCGATGATTTCAACTTCATCATTAAGGTGAAGAACACCACGCTCTACTCTACCAGTAGCAACAGTACCACGACCTGTAATTGTGAATACGTCCTCTACAGGCATAAGGAATGGCTGATCTGTTGCACGCTGAGGATCAGGAATGTACTCATCAACTGTGCTCATTAACTCAAGAATCTTGTCTCCCCACTCTCCTGAAGGATCCTCAAGAGCCTTAAGAGCAGAACCCTTGATGATAGGACAATCTGTGAATCCATACTCCTCTAACTGCTCTGTTACTTCCATCTCTACGAGCTCGATAAGCTCCTCATCATCAACCATATCACACTTGTTAAGGAATACAACGATGTAAGGAACACCTACCTGACGTGAAAGAAGGATATGCTCCTTTGTCTGTGCCATAACACCATCAGTTGCAGCAACAACGAGGATAGCACCATCCATCTGAGCTGCACCAGTGATCATGTTCTTAACGTAGTCAGCATGTCCTGGACAGTCAACGTGTGCATAGTGACGCTTCTCTGTCTCATACTCAACGTGAGCAGTAGAAATTGTGATTCCTCTTTCTCTCTCTTCAGGTGCCTTATCGATATTCTCGAATGCTACAGCCTCACCTGTACCTAATCTCTCATGAAGAGTCTTAGTAATAGCTGCAGTCAAAGTTGTTTTACCATGGTCTACGTGTCCAATTGTACCGATGTTACAATGCGGTTTTGTTCTTTCAAACTTAGCTTTTGACATTTTAAAATCCTCCTTAAATTCGCCCTATGGGCTTTTTAAATCCGCTAACACTGATTATATTAAAATTAAACAATATTTTCAAGTGTTTTCTTATAAAGTTTCACAAACTAAAAGTTTGTAGTAAATACGTTGTTTTTACGTTATTAGTTGCCCTTCTTAGCATTAACAACCTTTTCCTGAACGCTCTTTGGAACCGGCTCATACTTCTCGAAGAACATTGAGTAGTTACCACGTCCCTGTGTTGAAGAACGAAGGTCTGTTGCGTAACCGAACATTTCAGCAAGTGGAACATAAGCCTTAACGATCTTACCGTTACCAACATCATCCATACCTTCAATACGTCCACGTCTTGAGTTGATATCACCGATTACATCACCGAGGTACTCCTCTGGCATTGTAACCTCAACCTTCATGATAGGCTCAAGAAGAACAGGTGATGACTTAGCCATAGCATCCTTGAATGCCATAGAACCTGCAATGTGGAATGCCATTTCTGAAGAATCGACTTCATGGTATGATCCATCATATACAGTAGCATGTACACCAACAACCGGGAATCCTGCAAGGATACCTGCATGCATTGCCTCTTCGATACCTTCGCCGACTGCAGGGATGTACTCCTTAGGAATAGCACCACCGACAACCTCTGTATCGAACTTGAACAACTCTTCACCGTTTGCATCCATAGGCTCGAAACGAACCTTACAGTGACCATACTGTCCACGTCCACCTGACTGCTTAGCATATTTGCTTTCAACATCAACAGCCTTAGTGAATGTCTCTTTATATGCAACCTGAGGCTCACCAACATTAGCCTCTACCTTAAACTCACGAAGAAGTCTGTCTACGATAATCTCAAGGTGAAGCTCACCCATTCCGGCGATGATTGTCTGACCAGTCTCCTGGTTAGTATGAGCACGGAATGTAGGATCCTCTTCAGCAAGCTTTGCAAGTGACTCGCCAAGCTTACCCTGATCTCCCTTAGTCTTAGGCTCGATAGCAAGCTCGATAACCGGCTCAGGGAATTCCATAGACTCAAGGATTACCGGATGCTGCTCATCACAGATTGTATCACCTGTTGTAGTTGTCTTAAATCCAACTGCTGCAGCGATATCTCCTGAGTAAACCTTATCTATCTCTGTACGGCTGTTAGCGTGCATCTGTACGATACGTCCTACACGCTCTTTTTTGCCCTTTGTAGCATTTAATACATAAGATCCTGAATTAACAGAACCAGAGTATACTCTGAAGTAAGCAAGCTTACCTACGAATGGATCCGTTACGATCTTAAATGCAAGTGCTGAGAATGGCTCATCATCTGATGACTTTCTTGTTACTTCGTTACCGTCCTCATCAACACCTGTGATATCAGGGATATCTGTAGGTGCAGGCATGAACTCGATAACAGCATCAAGAAGCTTCTGGATACCTTTGTTCTGATGAGCAGAACCACAACATACAGGTACACCCTCATTTGAGATTGTAGCCTTACGAAGTGCAGCCTTAAGCTCAGCTACTGAAGGCTCTTCACCCTCAAGGTACTTCTCCATCAATGCGTCATCAAACTCAACGATCTTCTCAACAAGCTCTGTATGAGCTTCTTCAGCCTCGTCCTTCATATCTTCAGGAATATCCTCGATTGAAATATCCTCACCCTTTGAATCATTGTAGATGTAGGCTTTCATTTCGAACAAATCGATAATTCCCTTGAAGTAGTCTTCCTTACCGATAGGTAACTGAATAACTACTGCGTTCTTTCCTAACTTTGTACCAATCTCTGCTACTGTGTTAGGGAAATTAGCACCAAGAATGTCCATCTTATTAACAAATGCCATACGAGGTACTTTGTAAGTGTCTGCCTGACGCCATACGTTCTCTGACTGAGGCTCAACACCACCCTTTGCATCAAACACACCAACCGCACCGTCAAGTACACGAAGTGAACGCTCTACCTCTACAGTAAAGTCTACGTGTCCAGGAGTATCAATGATATTGATACGATGCTCCAAAGCGCCAGCCTTAGGCTTAGCCTGCTCCTGGAGTGTCCAGTGACAAGTTGTTGCAGCGGAAGTGATTGTGATACCTCTTTCCTGCTCCTGCTCCATCCAGTCCATGGTAGCAGTACCTTCGTAGGTCTCACCAATCTTATAGTTAACACCGGTGTAATACAGGATACGCTCTGTCAATGTAGTCTTACCAGCATCGATATGAGCCATAATACCTATATTTCTGGTTCTCTCTAACGGGTATTCTCTTCCTGCCAAGATTTTTTCCTCCTTAATTTAGTACTTGTAATACTAAGAAAAAATTTAATTAGAAGCGATAATGTGCAAATGCCTTATTAGCCTCTGCCATCTTATGCATATCTTCTTTCTTCTTAACTGATGCACCTGTATTATTAGCTGCATCTAATAACTCTTTGGCCAATCTCTCTTCCATAGTCTTCTCAGATCTTGCACGAGAGTATGTTGTTAACCAACGAAGAGCCAAAGCCTGTCTTCTATCAGGTCTTACATCGATAGGTACCTGATAAGTAGCACCACCGATACGTCTTGCCTTAACCTCAAGTACAGGCATGATATTGTTAAGAGCCTCTTCAAATACATCCAAAGCAGGCTTGCCTGTCTCATCAGCAATACGATCAAATGCGCCATAGACGATCTTCTGGGCTACACCCTTCTTACCATCTAACATAATGTTATTGATAAGCTTGGTAACCACTTTGCTATTATAAATCGGATCCGCTAATACGTCTCTCTTTTGAATATGTCCTTTACGTGGCACGTTACTTCCCTCCTATTATTATTCTTACTAAGCCGATATCCGATCGACTTAAAGGTACTCACGCTCCGCTTGGGAATTATTAAAAATTCACTTGGGGAACCTGTTCGTGCGGGTATTGCGTACATTTATCTTAAATAATGAAAAACATAGCCGTAACCAGCACTATTAATTTGTTGACTTACCGTAGATTATTTTGCATCTTTCGGTCTCTTGGCACCGTACTTAGAACGAGCCTGACGTCTCTTAGCAACACCTGCTGTATCCAATGTACCACGAATGATGTGATATCTTGTACCTGGTAAGTCCTTTACTCTACCACCACGGATCATAACAACGCTATGCTCCTGAAGGTTGTGACCCTCACCTGGGATGTAGCTGGTTACCTCGATACCATTGGAAAGACGTACTCTGGCAATCTTACGAAGAGCTGAGTTCGGCTTCTTAGGTGTAGCTGTCTTAACTGCAGTACAAACACCACGCTTCTGTGGAGATGCTGTTGCTGTAGGTTTCTTCTTCAAAGAGTTGTAACCTCTAAGCAAAGCAGGTGCAGTAGACTTCTTCTCTACAGTCTGTCTTCCTTTACGAACTAACTGGTTAAATGTTGGCATGTTTTTCACCTCCTGTATTCTGGATTTGTTATGCTGCTTTAACCAACAGCACACATTGTTGTTGCATCACAAAAAAACGCATTTTTCGCGCATGCTTAATCATTATAGCCAAGCAAATACGTAGTGTCAAGGAATTTTTACAAAAAAACAAGGGAATCCGCATATCTAACGCGAATTCCCCATCCGTCTTTGCAAAAACTGCATTTATCACTCGTGTCTTAATGCCTCAATCGGACTTAACTTGGCTGCCTTTCTGGCAGGATAGATTCCAAAGAATATACCCACCGCAGAAGAAAACAACGACGCAAGCAGTATTGTCTTGATTGAAAGAACCGGCGAAAAACTAACTCCCGGTACTAACATACCAATCATTCTTGCTATCATCCATGCACCCATCACACCGAAAAGGATTCCAAAAATACCACCTATCAATGTTATAAATGCTGACTCTGCAAGGAACTGTATCGTGATTGACCCGGTCTTTGCACCAAGTGCCTTCCTTATACCTATCTCTCTCGTTCGCTCAGTAACTGATACAAGCATAATGTTCATAACACCGATACCTCCTACGACAAGTGAGACCGAAGCAACAAATGCTACAAATGCGGTAAGAAGATTAATAACCTTATTAACCGTCTTCATTATGTCGTCAAAGCTCTGGAAGTAGTACACATCCTTACCCTTTGCATGATGCGCTGTCTCAAGATACTCAACGACATCATCCGTCACTTGCTTTGGATCCGCATCATCTTCCGTAAGCACATAGAAAGAATCCAATTCTGAAGAAACATCAAATCCAAACGCATTACCAAAAGTATTGGTCGGTACTATAATCTGTGCTGTCGGACTTGTAAGCATTGAAGTAATCTTATTATTATCTTCTTTTGATTCCGTCACACCTATAATAGTAAGGTTGACATCATACTTTTCGTACAGAGTAACCACTATGTCCATTCCGACAACATCCGTTGAACCAAAGAACTTCATGGCATCCTCTTCACTGATGACACATACTTTCTTGCCGTCATCAGCTTCTCTTTCATTAAAGGGACGTCCCTTCACAAACTTTGACTCCAAAAACTCAAAACCGTCCTGATCGATACCTATAAAATTAACGGTAAACTCATCCTTCTTGGTCTTGGTAGTTCCCTCGTAAAACACCTGACCTGTCGCTGCCTTAACTCCTTTTATCTGACGAATCTCCTTAAGGTCATCCTGTGTTACCAGATACTTTTCATCATACTCTTTAAGCACAAAAGCTATCTGCCCTTTACCGAGATCGCCAAGTTCAGACGTAATCAACTCCGTCGCACCATTACCAACAGAAATAATAAGGATAACCGATGAGATACCGATAATAATACCAAGCATCGTAAGGAATGTTCTTATTTTGTTCGCCCATATATTTTTGAGCGCCATCTTAACATATTCCAATAATTGTGTCATAATCTATCCTCTTTGAATTATCAAAATCACTGCGCCATACCGGGCATTCCCGTCATCGCTGCATTTTGTGGTACATAAACATCGCCGGGCTTCATATCCTTGGTAACATTTCTGATAACCTTGTCACCCTCTTCAATACCGTCCGTTATCTCATAATATTCATCAGAATATATTCCTATAGTTACATCTTTTCTTTGAATCTTGTTATCCTTGTCAACTACATAGACATAATCGCCCTTGATATCTGTGTTAAGCGCCTCATACGGCACGCCAAATGTCTGCTCGCTTCTTCCGACAAACACATATACCTTTGCTGCAACTCCAATGAAAAGATTCTCGTCAGGATTATCTATTTTTATTTTACCCTGAATGCTTCCGCCACTTGTGCTTCCTCCTGCAATTCCTGTTTCTGCAGTAGCCACACGGCTAACATAGCTTACTGTACCTTCGTACTGTCTGCTTCCAACAACAACACGTGCAGCCTGACCGGGAACAATCGATCCGAGATTATCTTTGGAAATCGAAAATGTTACGCCGATATCATCTGCGCCTGTAATGGTAAAAAGTGTCTGGGTTTCATTTGCATACGCACCCTTAACTATTGCTACAGATGTAACTACACCGTCTTCATCAGCTACAATTCCCGCTGCTCCCTCGTCAAATGATTCCTGTGCGGCATTAATTGTCATGTCAGAGAGTTCTCTTGCCGCGCTCACCTGCGCTTTGGTACTCTCCGAAACCTTGACATCCTTGTTGGCTGAAACAATCGTCTGCTGTTCGGTAAGTTTTGCCTGTTTGTCAGCAAGTTCCTCACTCTTCTTGCTTATCTTCTTATTGATATCTCTGATTTTCTGCGTAAGCTCCTTTGTGTCCTGAAGCTTTGGTTCTCTGGTTGTACCTTTGTCATCAGGAACAGCTGCCTTGGTTTCTTCCTTGGCATTGGCTGCCTGTATATCAGATAATTGATCCTGATAACTTGTAAGAGTATCATTTAACTTCTCTATGTCTGCCTTAACATCAGCAACCTGCTGCTTATACTTCTTTGCTTTCTTCTTTGCGGCAGCCGCCTTATCTGCAGCTTCGCCTGCTGTCTCAAAACTCTGATTAGATGCAGCAGCTTCCGAACGAGCCTGAATTTTAACCTTAGCTAAATTGTCACCAAGCTCCGAGGTGTCATATGTAAGAAGCACATCGCCTTTGTGTATTGTCTGACCCACTTCAACATTTATCTCGTTAACCTTAGCAGTTACCGGAGAAGTATATGCATTCTCGTCAAGTCCTACCGTGGTGCCACTTGTGGATATCTCCTGCTCGATATCTATTTTTTCAACCGTGTAAAGAGCATCGTTGTTCATGCCCTCCATTGCTTCCTTCATGGCAGTCTGCATTTTGTTCATTGCATTTTTAACAGCAATCGCGCCGCCAACAGTGACTGCAAGCCCTGCTACTATTGCAAGCACTATAACCCATATAGGAGTTTTCTTCTTTTTCTTTTTTGCAACAGTCTTTTTGATTTCCGGTTTCCCTTCGTTCTGCTCATCAACAATAACTCCGGCTGCCTCATTCAATTCCGTAGTATTATCGTTCTCGTTGTACATATTATCCTCCTGTCATACTGCAACTTGTGTTATCTTGTTATATCTTCTTCTATCTTACCATCCATGATGCGGACAACCCGCTTTGCATTAGCGGCTATTCCGTCATCATGCGTTATAAGCACAATTGTATTACCCTGTTCATTAAGTTCATTTAATATTCTCATTATGTCTTTCGTGGACTTAGAATCCAAGTTACCGGTCGGCTCATCCGCAAGTATAAGCGGAGGGGTTGCCGCAATCGCTCTTGCTATGGCAACACGCTGTTGCTGTCCACCGGACATTTCCGAAGGTTTATGCTTCATTCTGTCCGCAAGTCCAACCTTGGCAAGTGCATCCTTTGCAAGTTTATGTCTTGTGTTTCTATCCACATGGCGATAAATTAAAGGAAGCTCAACATTCTCAATAGCGGTTAAGTTCGGTATCAGGTTAAAGCCCTGAAAAATGAACCCGATGTATTCATTGCGGACTTCCGAAAGTTCGTTATCAGTTAAATCCGACACATCTCGTCCGTTAAGAATATAACTTCCTGCCGTCGGCACATCAAGGCAGCCTAGCATATTCATAAGAGTTGATTTGCCCGAACCGGAATGACCGATTATGGCAACAAACTCACCCTTATTCACTTGAAGACTGACTCCGTCAAGAGCGTGAACTTCGTTCTCACCGGGATTATATATTTTGTACATGTCCTGCACATCAATTAAACTTGACATTTTTTCTCCTTTTTATAACGTACGCGAAACAATACTTCACTTAATTGTGCAAGTTCGCAGGTCCAACGCAGACACGTTCTCACTCGGTTATTCACGCAGCGGTACTAAGCTCATGCTTCGCATTTGCTAAGTGCCGGCGTTCATAAACGGTCTGCTTATGGACACTACAAACTCACACAATAAATCTGCACTTTATATGTTTCGCTGTTTTACTAACAAAAACAATAATAAATAGAAATAAAAATGCTCTTTAATTAAGATTTAGCACTTTTAAGGATTTCCTCAATTAAATTCGGGGAAAATGCTCCCGAGCGGATCATGGCGATTTCGTGTTTGTAAGGTGGGTATGCTTTCTTGGCATCATCAGGATCTTTGACGTATGGGGTTTCAAGGATCTTAGGCACATTCTCGAAATCCTTGTGGTTAACTATATACGAAAGTGCATCGAATCCGATATGTCCGAAACCGAAGTTCTCATGGCGGTCTTTGCCTGCACCTCGTTCATTCTTACTGTCATTGATATGGAAGACCGTAATCTGGTCTTTGCCGATTATCTTATCAAACTGCTCGATAACACCGTCAAAATCATTGACTATATCATAGCCGGCATCATTAGTATGACACGTGTCGAAGCACACTCTTAATTTGTCGTTATACTTAACGCCATCATATATCATAGCAAGTTCTTCAAAGCTTCTTCCAATCTCGCTTCCCTTGCCTGCCATTGTCTCAAGTGCAATATGCACCTTGGTATCTTGCGTTAGTACTTCATTTATACCCTTGACTATCTGGGCTACGCCCTTGTCAACTCCCTCGCCTACATGCGATCCCGGGTGAAGTATAAGTTCTGTCGCTCCCATAGCAGCAGTTCTTTCTAGCTCAAGAGCAAGAAACTCAACGGCAATCTCAAAAGTCTCCGGCTTAACACAGTTGGCAAGATTAATTATATATGGAGCATGCACAACAAACTCCTTAATCCCTGCCTCTTGCATAAGGGCACGCGCCTCGGGAATCTTAAGTTCCGACAAGTCTTTCCTTCTCGTGTTCTGCGGTGCGCCAGTGTACAACATGAACACGTTCGCGCCATAGCTTATTGCTTCCTTAACAGAACCAAGCATCATATCCTTACCACTCATTCCAACATGGCATCCTAATTTCAACATATCATACTCCTTATAACTTACAGCCACATCATTTACAACTTCCAAATAATGTGGCTGCATTTTCATTCTTATGCTAACATAGTATTCTTTCTATAATAATCTTAAAACCTTAACGTAACCTTATTTCTCACACGAGGGCGGAATATGACCCTCAAGATATTTTTTAAGCGAAACGCAAAGGAACTCATATCGCTGTCTTTTCTCTTCTTTGGCAAAATGTTCCTCTCTCGTCTGTATAGGATTGTCCTCGTAAGAGAGAACCTCATCCCCGAACTGCTCGCTTGTAAGGTCAAATACCGCGCCATCAACGACGTTATAACAATGATAATTGCCACCCGGTCTTTGTATTCCATACACTTCGCCACCGAAGATGTCCTGCACTAAAAATGCAGTAATGGAACACTGTCCGAGCGTAATATTATCCTCGCTCCACTCATTTCTAAGACGTGGTGCACAGGTGTACTCGCACCACACATGTTTTAACGCATCATACAACTCCTGTGGTGTTTCAATTCCTTTGTAACCCGTAGTTTTTGCAGGAACTACAGCGTCCCTCCAACCATAAAAATTATAGCTCATATGTGTACCTCTCATCATATAAACATTTACCTTCCCAAATCCTCTTAATGATACCACAAAAATCGAGTTTTTTCTATTATAATATGCAAAGAGCAGAGGACATACATCCCCTGCTCTGATTCTTATACTCTAAATGTCTTTTTAATTGTCTTACCCTTGATTACTTTCTTATAAATAAACCGACTCCAAACGCGATAACTCCAAATATTGCGATTATCCAACCGCATATATTGAACTGGTTTGCTTCCTTTGTTTCGGGGTGCACCACAAGATTACCGTTTACAATTGCAAAGTTGTTAACATCTGTGTCGCCCACCTTCGGCTCATGTTGACCGTTGTCGTAATATGGTCTGTTCTCGGAATATGTGTAGTCCTTACCATCTATCGTCACGCTGTATTCTACAAGGTATTCATATAAGACTTCATCATCCGAACGGCCCTTGTCGCGTTCAATCTTCTTTTCGCTCGGCGACAAGTTCCTCTCAACCTTCTCAACAGCCACAACCGTAGTAGTAACGCCCGTTTTCACGTCTTCAAGCGGAACCACTGCATTATAGTATATGTTGCCGTAGATTATACAACCAATTCCCAAAACAAGAGCGATCACTCCCGCTATAAAACAGGTCTTTGATTCTTTTGAAATATGCTTTTTCTTCTTTTTACTCACTTGTCATCCTCCTATTATTTCTTCCTCAAATACAAAAGTCCAAACGTTCCGCGTCCGCAGTTAACTGCAATAACCGGCGAAGCCTTCTGGAAATATATTGTTTCAAATTGCATTCTCTCTTCAATACGTTCACGTATCCAATCCATATCTTTCTTTGTAAGACCAACGTACGTTACAAAAAGGATCTTTGTGTCAATATCCATTGGGTATTTAAGTACTGAATCAATATACTTTCTCCATGCTCGCTCTCTCGCACCAAAATATATCCTGCCGACGCCCAAATCACCCTTCTTCATAACAAGAACAGGTCTTGCCATAATTGACTTTGTAATTCTTGCAATTCGAGGACTAACCTGACCGGCTCTTGCAAGGAAATCAAGGTTATCAACGACAAAACTTGTGTTAACACGTTCTTTTATAACTTCCAATTCTTCCATAATCTCATCAGGACGCTTACCTTCTTTTACAAGTCTGCACGCCTCTAACGCCATAAGTCCATGTCCGCTGGACAAATGTCCCGTATCAAAAATCTTCACATTATCAAACGCCTTTGCAGCTTCGACCGCCGTAAAGTACGCACTGTTAGCAAGTCCCTTAGAAATAGATATATGTATAATATCATTTGCACCATGCAGATTTTCCGCAAAAAACGCTTCCATTTTTTTGACAGACGGGCCACCGTATGAAACCACTTTATCGGGATCATCCATATAGCTTAGAAGTCCCTGTGTCTCAATCTCTAGTCCATCCTTAAATGTTCCCTCTGCGGTATGAACAAGATGTGGCAATATGGCAATCTCGTACTTGTCGACAAGTTCCTGTGGCAAATCCGCAACACTCTCTGTAGTAATAGCAACAGCAACCTTTCTCTGACCTTTGTTCATCCAAGAGATTGTTTCCTGCAATATATCCTCGTCATCACCTATAAGGTTTGTCACATCCGAAGGCAACAAACGATAGAGCTCTCTTTCAAGAAGATCACCCGAAATCGGCTTAACAAGATATCCCTCAAATCCCTCTTTCTCATAGAGTGCACGGCTGTCCCCGCCTGCATTTGCAGTAAGCGCAACGATTCTGGATTCCTTACAACGTCCGCCGACCTGCGTACGAATCGCCTTCATACATTCAATACCATCCATTTCCGGCATTAAATGATCCATAAATATGACATGGTAATACTCATTCAACGTCTTTTGTAATGCATCTGCACCGCTTGATGCAGTTGTAAGCTGTACCTTTGTGTTACGCAAAAGCTTTGACACAACCAAAAGATTAGAAGCATTGTCGTCAACAACCAAAACCTTTGCCTCGGGCGCTTCAAATCTCGTCACATGCTCGTGACGTACATGCATCTCTTTCCTTGCTTCAATATCAATATCACCAATCTCCTGTTCCCCGGAAACTCTCTGAGGAATCTCGATTATAAATGTTGTTCCTTCCGTATAAATACTGTTAACGGTTATCTTGCCACCCATCAAATCAACGAACTGTTTAACTATTGAAAGTCCAAGTCCCGTTCCTTCTATATGACGGTTTTTCTCCTCATCAACACGGCGAAATGCAGCGAACAGATATGGAATGCTCTCCTTCTTAATTCCCATTCCGGTATCAGTTACGGAATAAATAACATTAAGCATACCGTCCGAGTATTCTCCTCGCTGAACCGACAATGATACCGAACCTTCACTTGTGTATTTTATAGCGTTATTAAGCACATTTATAAGCACCTGCTTAATTCTTACTTCGTCACCTACAAGCTCTGCCGGAATATCAGGTGCAACATTAATATGAAACTCAAGATTCTTCTCTTTTGCACGAAGCCACAACATTCCGACAATATCCGACAACATATCTCCTGAGTTGTAAACAACAGGAGTCAACTGCATCTGCCCGGAAGCAAGCTTGGACATATCAAGGATATCATTTATCAAATGAAGAAGCATTTTACTTGCCGACTGAATATTAATCGCATCCTCTGCAACCTCATCTGAAATGTTCTCGCGAAGAATCATTTCGTTAAGTCCGATAATTGTGTTAATCGGTGTACGTATCTCATGGCTCATGTTAGAGAAAAACTGGTTCTGCGCCTGGTTTAACTGCTCGATTTCCACGCGTTGCTCATCCGAACGCTTCACCTCGCGACGATACATACGCGACTGGAATATAAGCGAAATACTTATACATATACACACCAGCACAAGCGCATTAAATGAATACAAATGAACGGCAAGGGTATCCTTTTGCTCAATCATATGAGGTGCATAATAAGAAATACACCAACATATTATTACCGAAAAAGCATTAAGCACATAAAAAAGCACTCGTCTCTTTCCGCTTAAGCACACCGTAACATAGAACACACAATACACAAACCAGATTGGTGCGTCTCCACTGATTCCTCCATCAAAAATATAGGAACAGGGAAGAAAGAATAACGTCATACCAAATGCAGCTAAAACGGAACCGATTTTTTCTTTGTGGTGCTTTATTGCAACCAAAGCCACAGCTGTGTACATAAACAAAACGCCAAACAAAAACACGGTTTCCTCTATACGTTGTCCAAGAATCAAATCCTCAATCAACATCAGAGTCCAAGCGGCAACCGATACAACAGATAGTACTACATACATCGCCTCCTGCAAATCGCGATTGCCATCATAAATAATACTCTTTATCTTTTTATAAATCATAGCACTACTCCTTTACCGGTTCAAAAATCAAAACATCGTCATCCTCTTTTTTCTCCGGAGCAAATATAAGCACCTCATCATCGCTTTCCTCCGCAGAACTTTCTGCAGGCTTGCTGTCCGCCTGTATATCATAGATATCAGCTATATATTGCATAGTTGATTTGTATGACGACATCAATGCATTGTGGTGACCTTCTATGTAAGTTGCCTGTTCTTTCTTCGCTGCAAATTCCAAATCCTTTGCCTGCTCAGAAAGCTGTATGTTACCAAGCATTTTGGCGGTAGTTTTTAGTGCATGAACATATATCTCGTAATTCTTGAAATCCTTTTCACTGTAGTATCCTTCAATCTTGTTTTGCTTCTCTGGATATTCTTCTACAAACTGTCGAAGCAGCGCTTCATACAGTTCATCATCATTCTGACAATACTCAAGGCCAAGTGATGTATCAATTCCAAAATTATTAAGTTTGTCATAAGTTGAAAGGTCTTGATTTTCTGCCTCATTTTCCTCTAAACTTAGCGAGGAATCCACCACAACCTCAGGCTTCTCGTATGTAATTGCAGACTTTGGAAGAACCTTCTTAAGCACTCGTTCAAGCTCCTGCTTTTCGACCGGCTTACTGACAAATCCATCAAAACCAACTGACAAAAACATTTCCTTTGCCGAACTTACCGCATTGGCAGTTAATGCCACTATCGGAAGATCCCTGTTATCTCCGGAGCGAATTGAACGGATATGCTTCATGGCCTCAACTCCATCCATGCCCGGCATCATGTGATCCATAAATATGATATCGTACTCATTTTCATGACACATATCAATAGAATCCTGTCCGGAAGCGGCGGTTGAAACCACCATACCGTAACGCTTAAATATGCTCTTTGCAACGCTTAAGTTCATCGGCTCATCATCAACAACCAATGCTCTTATTCCGTTACAGTACATAACGTCTTCACTGTTATCCGATTGTGTAGCATCTGTATTAAGTACAGAAACAACAGGGAAACAATAGAATGGTTTCTCCATTACTCTAAGCTTAGAGCCGCGCGGAAGTTTAAATGTGCTGTCAGCAACTATTACTACGACCATATCTGATGCGAGTCTCTCCAATTCTTTAGACGCCAGCATATATTCCTCGGCAGCCACAAAAAGATGTGTGAGCTTAACCGATGAGGTAAGTTTTTTAAGATTAGCTACATTATCAACTCTGTGCATTTGAACACCAAGTCCGACAACAATGTGACCAAGCATTGCGTTATAGTACTCACGAACATTAGGGTTCTTATATTTTTCAAAATGAAGAAATGCACCGATACATAATTCTTCGCGATTATTAAGTGACATGCAGCTTCTAGGATCAACAACAGTTTGAGGTAACGAAACTCTTACGGTTGTACCTGCTCCCGGCTTACTTATAACCATCATGAAACCGCCAAGTGCGGATACAAAACCTGATGTAATGGAAAGACCAAGTCCAAGACCACCTGTGTGTCTGGTTCTTCCGGAATCCGCCTGATAGAAGCCGTCCATAATACGCTCTGTCTCTTCCTCATCCATACCGATACCGGTGTCTGTAACCTCTAATAAAAGGTTGACTCCGTACTCCTGCTTCTCAACAGAAAGTCGTGCATACACACCACCCTCGCTCGTGTATTTCAAACCATTCATAATAAGGTGATGAAGTATCTTTTTTAACTTGTTGATATCCGTATTCATAACGGCAGGTATTGCAGGGTCAACATCTATTACAAGCTCTATATGTTCCGGCTTATATGGACGAATCTCCGTAACGAGATCATTTAACACCGAAGATAATTCGTAATCTTCATAATTATTTGCAAGTTTATTACTGTCAATCTCAGAGTAATCAAGAATATCACTTATTTGTTCAGCCACGCGTCGTCCTGCATTACGCACCGATATAAGATTTGAAAGTTTTTCCTCGTCGCGCTCATTGTTAATGCATATTCCGGTAAGTCCCATAATTGCATTAATCGGCGTTCTGATTTCGTGAGATACGTTAGCAAGGAAATCATTAAGTCGCTGGGTCGCGTATGTAAGCTGTTCAATCTCACCACGTGAATGGTCAAGCACCTGCACCCATTTTGAAATTATTGTTCTGGAAATCCAGCTTATAGTGGTGATTGCGGCAATGTGAAGTAATGCTCGCGTGATAATAAGAGAATCAAACTTTTCGCCCGCGTGCCACATAGAAACAAGGCCATACCCAAAAGTTATGTAATAAAGAATCTGTAAAAATGTTATAAGTGATCTGATTCCCGTCATTGTAAAAAGAATCAGCACAATAGACATGACCGCCACGGTATCAAAAACACTTGTCGGGTGACTGCCATAAAAGAAAAATGTAAACATTATAAATATAGAGTAAATCCATACTCTGTAACGTTCGTTAAATCTCTGCTGGATATGTATAAACCAACATACTCCAACCCCCATTAAAATGAGCATAACCGCCCACATTTCCCATCCAAGCAAAATGGACTCTACCGTAAGGATGCCTGAAAAAATAGTATAGCTTAACAGTATCGTCATCTGAGATGTTTGGAAAAGCTCGTTTCTTTCTTCTACCTTCTTCATATTACGACTCCTTCATTGAATAATCCGTATCTTCGTCTATCATTTCCAACATAATGTCAGCAAATGTTGGATCAAATTGCGTCCCATGTCCGTTGCCGATTTCTTCCCTAACAACCTCCTGCGGAAGAATTCCTCTATAACTACGTCTGCTTGACATCGCGTCATAAGCATCTGCAACTGCAATAATTCTGGCCTCTTCAGGAATCTCTTCCCCTTTGAGTCCGTCCGGATATCCTTTGCCGTCGTAACGTTCATGATGCCACCTTGCTCCTGTTGCAAGTTCGGGCATCTCTTTAATATTTTTAAGTATTCTCGCTCCCATAACAGGATGATTTTTGATAACCTCAAACTCATCCTCTGTGAGCCTTGCAGGTTTATTGATTACCGCATCCGGTATTCCAATTTTACCTACATCATGTAGTAACCCCATCATGTAAATATCGTTTTGTTTTTCAGGAGAGTAACCTGCCCTCCCGGCAATTAATTTCGCATATTGTGCAACACGTCCCGAATGACCGTTAGTGTAAGTATCCTTTGCATCAATCGCCTCCGCAAGGGATTTAACGACATGCATCATAAGCTTCTGGTTTTCCTTCGTCTTAATATCAACCATACTGCTTAGATACTTTTTAAGAGTTTCAAGCTCAAGTATGTGACGTATACGAAGTATGAGTACCTCGGGTACAAACGGTTTCTTAATGAAATCTATAGCACCAAGTGATAAACCTCGCTTCTCCGCTTCGATACTTTCATCCGCGGTAAGAAATACAACCGGAATATCTGCAACCGCATGCTCCATGCTTCTAAGCTTTTCAAGCGTCTCGAATCCGTCCATGCCTTCCATCTTGACATCTAAAAGAATCAAATCCGGAAGATTTTCCTCTAAGTGTTTAAGCAGGGCCTGTCCAGAGCGAAGAGCCGCCACATAATAACCTGCTTTACTAAGTGTATGTCCCGCAAGTTGAAGAATCGAAGCGTCATCATCAACGACAACTATCCTCTTCTCTCTTACCGAATCGATTCTATTCTCTTCACCGGCAATATATTCAATCTCATAGGTAAGCGCTGTATCGTCTCTGTACTGTTCGTACCACTTTTCCAATATTGTTCCCAAAAGCTTGGAAACCGCTGCTTCCTTAATGTCCGCAGCAAGCAGAAAATACTGGTTGGCACCGCTTCTCGTCATAATATCAGACTTTCTGAAATACGCCATTACAAAGTCTCCGAATTTGTCACACGCATCGCGATAACTTTCCGAATCTCTGCCATCTACTTTTCCAATCGTAAAAAGAATCTTACAGGCACTTTTTTTGTTGAGAACTACATGGTGCAAAACATACCTATACACGTGAGAAAATGATTCCGCATCCAACTGCAAGGCAACATTTGATACAGCATTATCTCCAAACTTTTTCGAAAGCGTGCTTATACTTAATTCTTCGCGGTCAAACTGTTGATACTCCAAAATAACCCCTCCTCAACACATATGTCCGTTGTTAATTACTTCTCTTCTAACGCCGTCATAAGATATATAAGCGGCGAGTTCCAATATATTGTTATCTCATTACAAGAATAACTCTGCACGTTATCTACATAGCATTTTGCAGGTGCAACATCTGCAAGCACTGCCTTTGCATATGGATCCTCAAGATTACTGTTTGGTCCGCCAACAAGCATACCCGACATGCACTTTCCTGTTGCCTGCGAAGGTCTGTGGTGAGGATTTTGTGGGCTTAAATATCCCTGTCCGGTAACGAAACAATATCCTGTTGCGTTAAGTCCGAGAATATAATCAAGCTGTTTCTTTGCGCACTCAACATATTTTTCATTCGGAGCAATTTCGTTAGCCATAAGAAGTACCATTCCACTATTGCTAACACCCATATTTGAACCCCAGTAAAATGTTGTTGTAAAATCTACACCGTATGGATTCCTGCTGCAAGTCTCTACCGACTCATCCGCTTTACCAATGAAATAATCCTTTATTGTCTTTAATAAATTACTTGAATCTGTAAGAAGTTTATCATTGGTAAGTGCTGCATAACAACCATACATTCCGACACTTGCCCAACCCATTCCGTCAAGGTTTCTCTCATCATCAATATATGATGCCATTTCTGTCTTGTACTTTTCATCACCTACCGTCTTGTAAAGCTCTGCCGAAGCCCAGAAATATTCATCTCTGTCATATGTATCAGGATACTCACCTGTTGAAATCTCATCAGGATTTTTGAAACCTCTTTGTGCTTTGTGCTCCTCAATATAATCCCAAGCCTTCTTGGCTGCTTCAATATATTCTGAACCTGCCTTCTTATAATCTGCATCATCAATTGTTTCAAAAACTCTTCCTGCCATCGCCATAGCAGCAGCAAAATCTCCTGATGCGGTACTTGAGATAGGTGAAACTATAAGTTCTTCTGTCTCATCCTGTGGCATTACCTCGCCCGGGAAGCTTGCGCAGGTAACCTT
This sequence comes from Lachnospiraceae bacterium, assembly GCA_015057325.1. GTDB lineage: Bacteria > Bacillota > Clostridia > Lachnospirales > Lachnospiraceae > CAG-590. Next base: position 164,035 of record SVEQ01000005.1, read on the forward strand.
GTGATAAACACCACCTGATTCCTTATCCTGCATTTTCATCATCCAGTCAAGTTCGTACTTTGCTTCCTCCAAAAGCTGTTTATTACCTGAAACCTCATATGCCAATACAAGATCAGCTACAGCCTTAGCTCCCGCTACAACATATCTTCCGTAGTCACCGGCATCATGCCATCCACCGCTTACATCAATCTTCTTATCAGTTCCGTAAATTGTTGCCTCACCTGTGTGACATGCAGGATGTGCGAAATCTCCTGCCTCATCACTTGTAAGTTCCATTCCGCATCTTTGCAGATACATCATTTTAACTACGCTGTCATATGTATCATCATATACGTTATCAGCAATCTTAAACTCACCGGACTCCTCTCCCTTGCCGGTTACAATCTTATATGTTCCTTCTTTATCAAGCTTTGTAAAATCTCCTGTGGAATCTGTTTCCCCACCTGCTCTGTACTCAGAAGGTTCTGAAAGAGTTCCTTCAAATGCAGTCTCTCCGCTTGCCGTATCAACCACAGTAAATGTTGTATCATCCTCTGCAAGGTCGGTAAATACTGCTGTTTTTGTGTCCTTGGTTCTGTAACCAACCTGATTAACCTTAATCTTTGGTGCCTCTGCAAGAGCCTCAACCTCCTGCATGTTACTTCCGTCATTAAGAACCAGAGAAATGTTATCTATCATTATCTGATGTGCTCCTATACTTGCTGCATCTATACCTGCTTCCTTCATGCTGTCTGTGAATCCCAAGTTAAAACAAAATCTCGGTGCAGGGTCGCTTCCCTCTTCCATAGTAAACTCTGTCGAGTAGTGCTGCACCTCGCTTGTTACAGATACATTGTCTGTTGCATATGCATGATAATCCCCACCGTTTATCTGTATTCTCCATGCAATGTCACGATCTATTGTTGAATGGATATCAAAGTCGAGCTGATATACGCCGCCCTCCTGCATTGCAAATCCGTCATAAAATACCTGAACACCATGCTCAACATTACCGATATTAGCTATGTCAACAACAAGCTCACCGTCGTCATTTACATCAAGTTTAACGCTTCCGCCGTTAGTAGTATATGTGCCAAATGTTCCAACACCGTCAGAGAAGTCACCACCCTTTATCATGTTAACTCCTGCCTCAATTTCATCTGAAGCATCTGCAATTTCTTCCGTATCTTCGGATACTTCCTCTGTCGCTTCCGTGTCTTCAGGCTCCGTCTTTGCTTCGTCTGCTTTATTGCCACAAGCACAAAGACTTAACATCATTGTTGATGCCATTGCAATCGCGAGCACTTTCTTAAATCTTCTCATTCCATATCCTCCTTATATTCAGGTACATTGCATTGATGATTGTTTATTATTTAGAGCTGTTTGCCTGCTCAAGAATATTAATGGTTGCTGATGTTCCGAGTCTGTCTGCACCGGCATCTATCATTGCCTTGGCAGTCTTATAATCTCTGATCCCACCTGATGCTTTAACACTCACTCTGGGATATTTTTTGCCGGTTTCTTTCTCAAGAGAAGCGACCTTGTCATCAACAGTCTTTCTCATAAGAGCAACATCCTCTGCGGTTGCACCGCCTGTCGAAAATCCGGTTGATGTCTTAACAAAATCCGCACCGGCTTCGACTGCCGCTTCACATGCAAGCACCTTTTCCTCGTCGGTAAGCAAACATGTTTCTATTATTACTTTAAGAATTGCTTCCTGTCCCGTTGTGTTGTGACGGCATACTTCTTTGACTTCCGCTATGTCTTCTGTCACAAGCTCCCAATCACCGTCTTTAACCGCACCAACATTTATTACCATGTCTATCTCTGTGGCACCGTCCTCAATTGCTGTTAATGTTTCCATTTTCTTTGCCATTGTACTCATTGCCCCGAGCGGAAATCCGATAACCGTACAGACATCTATGTCTGTATCAAGCAAAAGCGTTGAAACCTGTTTCGTTCTTGCACTGTTTACACAAACCGATGCAAAATTGTACTGAATTGCTTCACGCACGATGCGGTTGACATCTTCTGATGACGCATCCGCCTTTAAAATTGTATGATCAAAATATTTTGAAAACTCCATGTCGTATCTCCTTGCAAACCTTTTTATTATTTCATTTATGCTTGACCGGTGCATGGTTTCACCGCAGACACGCTCTCGCTCCATTGTTCACGTAGCGGTACTAAACTCGCATTTCATGCTCATTAAGTACCGACGGTCACAAAGGGTCTGCTTGCGAATACCATACACCTTGCCAAGCTGTAAAGTAATCGTATAAAATTATAAAATTCCAAGTGCAGCTTTCGCAAGGCGATCCGCCATCTCGTTGTAGGTGACGCCGGTGTGGGCGTCCACCTTTACGAAGGTGATTTTGATCTTCTTGCGTTGCTCTTTTATAAACTCTTTGTATCGTATAGTTCCGGGCTTATTGGCCTTCCATATATTGTTTGCCCACTTCTCTATTCCTTCATAATCATAATATATTACTACTTCTTTGTATCCATGTTCTGCCGCCCATTTGATAGCCGTCTCACTCCCAAGTATTTCTCCTGCAACATTTCTCATGGAAACATATTCTTCATCATTGTTGTCACAGTTTAGCTTAACGACCTCATCATCAAACACGAGCACACAACCATATGCGTATCTCTCGGTGGTATCATCGTAGCTTCCGTCAACATATGCCACAAGACATGTATCTGTACTAACACTCTGACTTTCTTTGTCATCATCTATATTGGCAGGTGTTGCTTTCTCAGTCCCGGACTCCTTCACATCCCTTTTTTCGGATGCGGCACCCAAGAAATCTTCGGCTTCATTTATGTCATTAAAACCTTTATACACCGCACCGGAAAAGCCGTCTGTCTGCGCCTTACAATCATCCCATGTAAGATATATTCCCGGGGTTTTGCCTACGGCAACTGCATAATACTTTTTTGCCATATCTCTCCTTACCTATAACCAATTTTTCTCAAGCACTTTTTATCAGTGCTTTGCTCTTGCCTCTTCCCATCTATCATACTGCTTTTGATATTGCTCGTTTAACCACGCAATCATTTCTTCTTTGCCCTCGACCGTAAACGGAAACTCCGCTTCTGTTTTCTCCTCGTCTGACGTGTTCTCGAAACTGTACGGCTCCGGCCAGATTATTATATTAAATGTAGCTTCGCCCTTATCCTTTTCTGCCTTTAATGACACGTCATCCATCGGGTCTCTGGCAATTCTGTATCTCATTCCCCTATGACTTCCAAAATACGGTTGTGCGTGTTCATACCACGACAAACCATAGGAATCCTTATTCTTAATCTCTATGTACTCCATATCTTTTTCCCATTTTTTAACCCAGTATTTTTGCGCTACCTATATGTGCATCTGATTAGCTTTCAAGATATTTTTTCAAATCCTCCACTTGTCTCTTTGCATCCTCAACACCAAGATTATACATTCTCTGCATAACCTCCGTATCGTGCTCAATTCTCTTAATAGGAATTGCCTGCGACGGTCTTATTACAAAAGCCTTGCCCTGTTTTTCAAGTTCAATTATTTCTTCAAGCGTTTTGTTATAATCAACCGGTCTGTTGTTAAGCGTATTAACAAACTCAGGGTACTTTCGATAAATAAGTGAATTAAGGAAATTATTCTCTTTCTTCTTCCTGTAATCCAACGTTCTTGTCAAAACAACAATCATCTTGTCGCAGCCAAGCTCCATGCATTTATTAACAGGAATACTATCCGCGCATCCTCCGTCAAGATACTTCTTACCCTCATACTCAACAATCTTTGAAACGATTGGCATTGATGATGTTGCACGAAATGCTTCCATTTGTTCAAGTGCATTGTCAATCTTTATGTATTCCGCCTTACCTGTCTCAACATTGGTTGCGACAACATAAAAATCTATTCCTGCCTTCTCAAAGGCTTCTTCATCATAAACATCAAGTTTAAATGGTATCTCGTAATAACCAAACTCTTTGTTGGCAATATTACCTGTCTTAATAAGCGAACGAAAACCCATATATCTCGGGTCTTTCGCATATTTGAGATTATATCGAAGTCCTCTTCCTCTTTGTCTTGACGGATAGTTAACACCAAAAAGCGCGCCCGCTGACACCCCCATCATTGTGTCTACCTTGATATCATTATCCATAAAAACATCGAGTACTCCAACCGTATATAATCCGCGAAGTCCACCACCCTCAAGCACCATACTTGTACTCATCTGTCACTTCTCCTTCTCTAACAAAATCTTCCTGCAACATAGCAACATTTACACATTAATCTGATAAACTTCCAATTCCTTGCGAACCTGTTCGCGAAGATCCGGGTCTTTCTTTAGAAGTTCTTCTATATCCTTAAGTCCCTCAACTCTAAGGCTCTCATTGTAAGCAATCTGCTCGCGAAGTTTCTGACGTCTCACATTAAGCGAATGCTTAACCTCAACCATTTCCCTCGGGTCAACAAGCGCCGGCGTCTGCTTAATCCAGATGTCCGGATCTTTAACTCCATGCGCAAAAAGTAACTTTGAAAGCGCATCCGAATACTCTCTTAGATCACCACTGTTTTTCTGATATTTCCTGACTTCCTCAACCATAATGGTATATTGGTCATACAAATACTCAAGTTCTCGCAAGTTCTTGATATTGTATTTGTTATATAGGTATTCGAGTGTAGATGTATTATTAACATACTTAATCTTAACCTTGTTGGTAAGACTTATCGCTTTGTTTTCCTTCTTCTGCGCAAGCTTATACTGATAAGTCAACTTATGAAATGTAACAACGGAAAATGCTGTCATTCCCATAACAACAAGTACTATAAGCAAAATCGGAATCATAACATTAGCCTGCATAACTATACCCAAAATCGCAAGCACTAATATCAGAAATGCCGAAGTTCCTCCCAGCACAATCATAAACATCCTCAATCTGTGCTGCTGATCTTCGACGTTATCCTGAATATATTCCTGTGTATTTTTTTCAATTTCCAGATTCTTCAAATCCTTCTTGATCTTCATATCCATATCCTCAAGCTCTTTAAGCTGTGAGAATATCTCGGTAAGGTTCTTCTCCATGCCCTGCACCATACGAAAATCCGCATCACTTATTCTGTCGTCCGAGTGCAAAAACTCCTTCGTTTCGCTCTCCAACATTGCAATCTTTTTGGCAGTGCCTATAATCTCTGCCCTGACCTCATCAGGCAGATTTTCTATAGTCTGAATGTCAGTAAAATAAGACGTCACCATATCATACTCAACTTTAAGTTCATCTACATGATATGTGGCATCAATTATCTGGTCACATTTATATGCAACATCGTCCTTATCCCCCAACGCCTCTCTTGCAGCCTGCTTTGCGAGATAGCTGTCGATACTCTCATATTCAAATGTCTCCTCGGTCACTTCGGTTTTACTAAAGATATCCCGAATTGCACTAAACCAACTCATCCCATTTGCTCCCGAAACTCTGTCTTTAACTGATCTATTACCTTATCCATACGTTGCGAAAAATCTTTAAGATTATTCTTCTCAAAATGATACAACGCCTTTTCAAGTTTTCTCGAAATCGGCGAACCGGCAACATCACGCTTTGCATTGTCTATCGATTCATAAATCGCTTCCACCATATCCTCTGCATGATAGTGTTTAGCTAGCACCTCTATGTCGTCCCGCTGCTTGACCGTTGCCATCAACAATAGATAACCGTAAAGCGACTCCGGTCTTCTCGAAAGATTATATGCATTCATATAAGAATCCATCGCATCCTGCAACTCAAAATTATTAGCAAGTGCAATGCCCCTATTATGATATATTGAACTAAGCAACTCCGGATTATTCATGTCGGGATTCTGCTCTAATATCTCATCATATATGGCAAGTGCTCTTAAGTACTTGTGGTATCTCAAGAAACCGTCAGCCTCTAACTTTCTGTGTTTAACCGGATCAAGTTTCTTAAGTCTGTCCACACGAACGATGAACTTCTTAACCTCGTCAATAGAATAATATTCCTTATAAGTCAAGATTGTTGTGAGAAGATCGGTAAGGTCAGTACCGTCTTTTTGCTTAAGATGAGCAAGCCTGTCTGCAAGGTCCTTAAGACCAAGTTCATGACTTAACCACTTAAACATAGAAACCCCAATGAACTCCTCAGAAATGAGCGCCGTATTATTGTAGATGTAATAGCACAACTCCTCATAAGAGAACACCTCTATCTTCGTGTTCGGAAAAATATATGAAATTGTAGCCGGTGTGGTTTCACACAAAATTACTCTGCCCATGATATCTCTTTTCTATATATTTTGTTCGTTGTGGGATATATCTTACCAAATCCCATATCCCTGATTATTATTGCACCATTTTTCTCGTCGTAAAGTTCAACCTCGATGGAAAGTTTCGTGGTCTTTGGAGGTCGTTTTGGTAGTCCGTGTATCTCCACTACTTCCTTCTGCGTATCATCCGTGATTCTGTTACGATAAATGATTTCGACACGGTTGGTATCGTCTAGGAACAAAATTACAGTTCCCTTCATGTTGTACCATTCGCGTCCACCTAAAGTTATCGGATAAAACTTTGTTTTGCCCGATTGGTCTCCAATTCGAACTCCTATATCGTATGCGATAAAACCATTGGTATTAAGGACTATGTCGCGTCCCTTTTCAAACGCACCGTGCTTTGCATGATAGCAGGCACCCTTGGTGTAAATATTCTGACCGATAAATACTCTTCGTCCGTCACACAAGACATTTTGTGATTTCTTAATCCATTTATCCTTAAATCCCGTACCTGTTAAGAACACCGAAGAGATATACGTCTCTCTCATTTTCTTAAGTGCAACCTTGGCAAACAATTCGTCTAACTGCTCAAGATCGCCAAAAACCATCGAATAATCTATCTCGTCAAGTTTGGTTTTTGTAAGGCTGTAAACCACCGTACTGTTAAGTTTCTTCCTATCCATACGGTAATAATACATTCCTTCCGTATCAAACTCAAACATCGAGATACTGTTGCTTCTTACCGACTCATCCTGATTCATGATGTACTGGAAAAATGCGTTCTCATGACTTAAAATACAGAACTTATCATCCTTAATTCCAAGTTCACTTTTAAGTTTGTTAAGCACTTCAAATATATTCTTGTTGTAGTGCTCAACAGTTACCGTCAACGCAACAAGACTGCTATCGGGCATGCCCGCCATGAACTCTTCTATCTGTGTCTTTAAAAGAATGAGAAGCAAATCCTCGTAATTGTAAGTTACACCGTTAATAATCAACTGATTCGTTGTACCCACATTACCAACCACATCATCAACCAGCTTCCCGTTGTGTGAGAACTTAATACGGCTGACCTCACTTCCCACGTACCATTTATTTTCATCGGTAGAGAAGTACATGGTGTTAGGCAGAAGATATGTCTCTGTATTATTAAGTTGGTAGATTGATTCCGGCTCTATACTGTCGCCCTTGCAGAAACTAATCTGCATATTCGTAGCACACAAGTCTAAGCCTAAGAAGATTTCATTCATTCTTCGCTCTCCGTTATACTAAAGTATCTGTATATTCTCCTCCAAAACGGCGGATAATCTTACATATTTTCCAATCTTATCAAGAAGCATTCTGTTGTCGCCAATCTCCTGATTGATAAGCATTGAGTTAAGCATTTCAAAGCGGTTCTCATACTGCTCCGTCTCGCCTTTGGCTTTCATTGCCATCGACTCATACACCTTCGTTGTATTCTCATGTTCAGGCTTCATACGGTACAACAGATTCTCACCGTGGAACAGCACGAACTCCTTCACATAATAGCCCGGAAGCACCTCCATCATACGTGCCTCCCTGTTAATCTCAGGTTTCTCAATACCCGACTGTATATTGTACATAAATGATATCTGCTTGCCCGCTTTATCCCTTGTGACAACGTAGGTCAAAAGGAACAAATCCTTTGGAAGCTTAACATATTTCTTGAAGTTTCTGAAAAACGGAAGAAGTATTCCACGTTTAACAAAATACTCAACCGAAGTTCGAAGCCAATTAACCTCAAGCTCTTCAAGTTTTGTCTTCTCACTCAAATATTTAAGCATCGCCGCACGGCACATGTCATCGGTCCACTCTTCTCTCGTCATTTGCAAAAGCATCTCATCAAAGAAACCTTCCGGAAGTTCACGCTGCTCAACAAGATATGCAAAAGAAGCCCGCTTGAAGAATGCCTTAATAACCATTCCTCGCTTCTTACGTCTTACATACGACTCAAAAACCGGGAACAAATCATTTTCCCATTGCTCCGTGTAGAGCATAAGACAAATGATATTCTCCTCAAAGCCCTCTATCTTTCTTACTCTGCCGTTAGCACGTTTCCAGAGTTTGACCATATCCTTAAGTCCACTCTGATAATACGACACAAGATATTCAAGTACAGGTGTCGTATCTTGTCCTAAGCTATATAAATGTTTGGCAACAGAGATAAGCGTATCCTCTCTGGCATACTGCGAGAAACCTTTCATAACATCAACAAGCTTGATAAGATTCTCGTTGTCTACATCACCGTATCCAAACTGTTTGATTGCTCCGTATGCTTTGTCGAAAAGACCACACATTATAAGATTGTTAATGTACTCGCCGCTGTTCTTCTCGGAAACGTAATCATTCTCAACCCGGTCAAGATATGTGCTTAATATGTCCATATCCAAATGCTGTCTGTAGTATCTTACAATTCCCCAGATAGCCTGCTGCTTTGTCTCCTTGCTAATCTCATTAAATGACAATAAATCCCTTGCTATATTAACCTCTCTGGCGTCTTTTGCATCAAACGCCGAAAGTTCTGCGTATCTGTATAAAATATATCTGTAATCATCACTAGAATAACGTGCCAGCAAATCAATATACTGATCCTCATCAACAAGCTTCTCCAAACGATACGGAATAGTGCTTACATATCTGTTGCGATTACGATCCACAAGAGTAATAACTGCTGATTCAGTTATCATATCAACATATGCAACCTTATTCTTAACCGGAACAACCAATTCCTTATCCAGCTCTCTATGGTTAACAATTACCGCAATTATGCTGTCGCTTGCAACTGTAAGCTTTCTCTTAAAGATAACATTTACAAGGCTTGGGGCATAATGAGCATTGACTGATTGCGGTCTTAAAAATTCCGAATAAATAACCGAAAGGTCATCACTTACGTTACCCTTGATGATCTGTCCTTCCATAAATCCTAAAATGTTTGGAAGATACTCCTCAAACTGCGACAGATATTGTCTCTTGTTAACTATTACATTGGCATACAAATATGCATACTCACTATCTGTTAAGAAACTCTTATAATTGAAATAACGAAGTACGGCATCAGGGATTGTATCGTATCTCGACTTATCCATTGTGCGCAGGTAATTCTCCTGGATACCCACTAGTTTGTAGCCACATTTGATTCCCTCAAGATAATACTTGTTGTATCTGTTTTCGAGCTTGCCACCCTTAATGAGCAACGAACAAATGATTCTGATAATCTCCGGCTTTCTTTCAATCTCATACACCATGTTAAGAAGACGGAATACCTTAGATGTAAATGCCTTCTCCTTATCTGCAAGGTGCAAAAACTCGTCAACAACCTCTTTGCTCAAATACTTGTTGTTAAGTCCGTAAGCCAATACGGATGTCTCCAACCTTCCAAGCTTCTTAAGTATAAGCGGTTCCTGATTAAACAAATCACACACTTCAATCGCTAGTACCGGACTGTCATACCCGCCAAGGTACAAGCCCTCTATCTGAGAAAACAGCCATTGTCTGTCTCTTTGATATCTCTCATCAAGATTAATCAACAACCAGAAGAAGAATACCTTATCCTTGCAGTTTGTAAGAGCCTGCTCTATCTCCTCACACGACGCAACAATAAATCTTGTATCCTTTGAAAGCATAGCCTTCAAATACAAATAATAACAATGCTCACGCTCGCCATTCATAGAACTGTCGGAATCCTCTTCCATTCTTCTGATTTCCTGTCTGGCGTTGTCTTCCTGACCTGCAAGGATACTCATATGTATAAGACCAAGCTTATAAATGCCGGTCTTCGGCTCAAAGTTAACAAGATTACGAAGACAGCGTTTCGCATTCTCAATAAACATTTCAAGCGAAATAACTCCGGTTCTGTAATCGAGATAATTGTGTATAAGCGATGCTTTTTCAAGCTTTCTTAATTTCCTGTCATGGTTCTTGTGAAGAACATTCTCCTCTTCCTCGGGACGTCTTATTGATATAGATACCGTTATCTTCTGATAAGTATTCTCCAATATGATATGTCCTGACGTCGCCTTCTCCTCATCAAGAAGTTCAGGATTAAGACTATATCTGACAACTCCTGACTCGCCGTCAAAATCCATACTGCAAACTTCCGATTGATGAAGCTCAATAAAATGATCCTCCGTATAGACCTTCATTTTGCAGTAACCCCAAGTATTCTTGTTAAGAATAATCTCGTGGTCCTCTTTCATTTTCGGATAATTAAACTGAAATCTGTCGTGCTCTACCTGAAGCGTAAGCGCACGTTTCTTGTGGATATACACCAAGAACTCTTCAAGTGCCTGGTTCTTATCAACACATCCGAGCAGGCTTCTGTACACCTCTATATATTCGCCGTTTCCGGCAAGTAATGTCTTCTCGAATTCATCAGAATAAAATACTTCTATAGCCTTGTTCCAATCCGTCTCTGCAAACGCCGAAAACTTCATAAGATCCTCAATAGCCACCTTGTCCACATCAATAAATGGTGCCACAATCTCTATGTTATATGGAACAAGTATCTCCGTGCCGTTACCGATAACGTGGATGTTACCCTCGTATACGCTACCCTTAACCTTGTTAACGCCGCTGAAGGAATACTTGATTTCTCCCTTTCTGCCAACAATACTATGGTCTTCAAAAGTCAAAAAATAAGCGTCATCAAACACCATCATTTTCATTGGTATATCGTTGTCTGATGACACTAAAACAGAGCCGGAATAAACGCTTCCCGCCTCAACCTTTAACTGCAGATAATTTCTTGATAATTTGACTTCAGGGTACTCTACGTAAAAATCACCCTTCGCATATTGCTCGACCTTGCTCTTCATTTGTATTCCCCAAATAATATCTTGAAGTTATAACATAATAAATGTTATAATGGATTATATCAAATTTTATCCGAAACATCAAGAAACATAAGAAAGAAGGTACAATCATATGGGCACATCAAATGATTTATTTCACGGTAGTGATCTTGACGTAATCGCAAAGCGCTACGACATACACATCGACTCAATAATACCCTATGCATCTAACGTCAATCCTATGGGAATGTCGCCCGTTGCAAGACAGGCTCTTCTTGACAATATAGATGCGGTTAGTTCTTATCCGGAGAGGGATTACGCTACTTTAAAAGAAAAAATATCCAATTATTGTGGTGCAAGTCCCGATAAGATAATTCTTGGCAACGGAACCTCAGATTTATTAAGACTTACTTTTGATACCGTCAAACCTGAAAAAACAATGATTGTCGGTCCAACCTATTCAGAGTACACTCGTACCGCAAAAATGTTTGGAAGTGTAACTATTGGCTATATGTTAAGAAACTCCGAGGATTTTGAGCTTGACGAAACCATGTTTGTCAAGGCTTTAAATGACGATATAGATATGCTTATCCTTTGTAATCCCAACAATCCGACAAGCAAACTTATCACTAGAAATCAATTAGATATAATACTTGATGCATGTCTTACTCATAACATATTAGTTGTTATCGACGAGACATACATAGAGTTTGTCAAAGATGTTAATCTGGCATCCGCCATTGCATTTACAAGAAAATATGATAATCTTATCGTACTTAGAAGCGTGTCTAAGTTCTTCGCTGTTCCTGGACTTCGCCTTGGTTATGCAATTACCTCTAACGAGGATTTCTTAGAGGCAACCAACAATTCCAAGATACCATGGAACGTTAACTCGCTTGCTTCCGTAGCAGGTGTTATGTTTGAGGATGAGAAGTACATTAACCTCACAAAGAGTCTTATTCAAACAGAGAGAAACCTCATATTCTCTGCGATGTCTTCGAGAAAGACGATTAAGGTATTCAAACCGGAAGCAAACTTTATTCTTATCAAGTTGCTTAAAGAAGAGCAAACAGCCCACGAAGTGTTTGACTACTGTATCAAAAAAGGCTTGATGATTCGTGACTGTACAGACTATGAGGGCTTGGGCGACAAATATGTTCGCTTCTGCTTCTTAAAGCCTGAACAAAACGACAACATGGTTAACACTATTTTGGAAATTGTATAAATAAAAAAAGCTGCCTCGTGGCAGCTTTTTTTATCTAAGCACTTCATCCGCAACTTTGTCTAGTTCAGCAAATTCATTAATTACCGCAGTTTCCGCATCTACTTCTCCAAAACCGTATGCTGCGAAAATAAACTTTGCTCCGGCCTCCATGGTTGCGTTATAATCGCCCTGAATATCTCCGATATATGCGGCTTCTTCCAAACCGTTCCTCTCTATAATGTTACGAATATTTTCCCCCTTGCTAAGCTTATTGTTACCGTAACATTCTATATCTTCAAAGTAGTCTCCGAATCCATAATACTCAAGAAACGCCTCTATGTATCCGCTTTGGCAGTTGCTAACAATATATAAACTGTACTTTTCTTTGAGCTTTTTAAGTGTCTCTTCAACCTCAGGATATAATTCACCGCCGTGAACTCTTAGATAATCGTTCTCATTATTACCGCAAAGTTCAAGAAGCTCTAATTGTCTCTCCTTAGGAAGTTCAGGGAATATCCTTGCCGCAAAGGCATCCATAGGAAGTCCCATTGCCGCTTGTATCTCATCAACCGTTATAACTCTGTCAGGAGTATATTCCCTAGCCACAACTTCATTCCAACTTGCTACTACATTCTCTGACGAATCCCACAAGGTTCCGTCCATATCAAAAATCAAACCCTTCATCAATCTATCCTTCCGCTATTTTCTTGTCTATTGTTTTTTCTTTGTCTTTCTCAACATCATCAAGCTTAATTCTAATCTGCTGCATTATCTCGTCAGTCTCAGCTATACGCTCAGCACAGGCAAGCAGCTCCTGAGCTATTATTTCCTCCTCCTCAGGCGCAATGTTTTTCTTATACTTAAGCTCATGGTCAAGACTTGCCCAGAAATCCATCGCCATCGTTCTTATCTGAATTTCAACTCTCATCGGCGTCTTGCCCTTTGAAAAGAACACCGGAATCTCAACTATCATATGATAACTTCGGTAACCATTAGGCTTAGGATACTTAATATAATCCTTGATGTTGATTAGTTTCAAGTCATCCTGCATTGCGATCATTGCCGCAATGCTGTAAATATCATCAATAAACTCACATATAATTCTTACACCCGCAACATCTGTTAAGTTGGACATTATCGCTTCAACTGTAAATGGCAAGCCCTTTTTATAAAGCTTCTGCGCAATACTCTCCGGCTTCTTAACTCTTGAAGTTATGCTGCTTATCGGGTTTCTATGATACCTGACAGACATCTCGTCATTTAACACTTCAGCCTTAGTCTGAACCTCACGAATGGCGCAGGCATACATCATTTCCATCTCCTGAAATGCCTGCGAATGCTGCATAAGAATCTTTAACTGTTCCATGATGTCGCCGTCCAAAACAGGCACTTCAATCTGCTTCTCTCGAAGGGTTGGCAACATAACGGAATCATCTACAGCCTTCTTGTAAGCATCCATAATCTCTCTGCTTTCCTCAAGGTCTGTATCATCGTCGTCTATATCTATATTCAAACTGTTATCTATAATTTCCGGTTCTTTTTCTTTCTTCTTTCTTCTCATAACTGTCCTCTAATTGAATGATATAATATTTTCTCTTACTAAACTCATCTTCAACCTTGTTCAGATTCATTAAGTGCTTATATTATATCATGTTTTTGTCAACGATTTATGAACAAAACCTTAATATTTTCATAAAAAAACGCGCCAATTTACGGCGCGTTTAATTATCAACCTTTATTCTGAGCATCAACGACACTACCGCCGGCATAGATTTCTCTAAGCTTTGGCTTCTCAATCTTTCCTGTCGGATTTCTAGGAATATCAGCAAATATAATCTTTCTAGGTCTCTTATATCTTGGAAGCTTCTGACACATTAAGTCAATCTCATCTTCCGTTATTATTGCATTCTCCTTAGGTTCGATAATAGCACATGTAATCTCACCAAGTCTCTTATCAGGAAGTCCGATAACCGCAACATCATGAACTCCTGCATGAGTACGTATAAAGTCTTCAATCTGAACAGGATAGATATTCTCTCCACCACTTATGATAACGTCTTTCTTACGGTCTACAAGGAAAATGAAACCATCTTCGTCCTCCTGTGCCATATCACCTGTAAAGAGCCAGTCACCCTTTAATACTTCATCGGTAGATTTCTTATCATGGTAATAACAGGTCATGACGCCGGGACCCTTTACACAAAGTTCTCCAACCTGACCTCGTTCTACAATATTGCCTTTCTCATCTACTATTTTAACTTCCCATCCAAATCCGGCTTTTCCTATAGCGCCAACCTTATGTATGTTCTCAACGCCCAAATGAACACAACCCGGTCCAATAGACTCAGAAAGTCCGTAGTTGGTATCATACTGATGATTAGGGAAGTACTCTTTCCATTTCTTGATAAGACTTGGTGGAACAGGCTGAGCACCTATGTGCATAAGTCTCCACTGAGAAAGCTCATAATCCTCAAGTTTGACCTTACCGCTTTCAATAGCCTCCAAAATATCCTGTGCCCACGGAACAAGGAGCCATACGATAGTACATTTCTCCTTAGATACCGCATCTAATATGTATTCAGGCTTTGTTCCTTTCAAGAGAACTGCTTTGCTACCTGACAACAAACTACCAAACCAATGCATCTTAGCACCTGTATGGTAAAGCGGCGGAATGCAAAGAAATACATCGTCTCTTGTCTGTCCATGGTGGTTCTGCTCAACCCTACATGAATGCATAAGACTTTCATGGTTATGAAGTATAGCCTTCGGAAATCCTGTTGTTCCTGAGGAGAAATAAATAGCCGCATCATCCTCATCGGTAAGAGTAATGTCCGGTGATAACGAAGAGCAGTTGATTGTCATAGATGTGTAGTCTTCCGCAAATGTCGGACAGTTATCACCGACATAGAAAAGAAGACGATTCTTATTGATATTGTCAGCTATCTCCTCTACACGACCGATAAACTCGGGACCAAATACAAGAATGTCTACATCTGCAAGTTTCACGCAATACTCTATCTCATCCGGTGCGTATCTGAAGTTAAGCGGAACAGCAAGTGCTCCGGTTTTCAATATTCCAAAATAAATAGGAAGCCACTCAAGACAGTTCATAAGTAAAATAGCAACCTTATCACCTTTCTTAATTCCCCTGCTTATAAGAAGATTGGCAAAACGGTTAGCCTTCTCATTCATTACGTGCCATGTAATCTCACGTCTGTAATGAGTTGTTGGATTAGGCTCCATCAACTCATACTCTTTCCATGTAACCCTACGTACTTCCTTAACCTCCGGGTTAATCTCTACAAGACATATATCTTCCGGATATTTCCGGGCATTTTCTTCAAGAATTTGTGTTATCGGCATATTATCCTCCCATGTAAAAACTTTATCAATTTAGCGCTTTAACGCTTTTACCAACTAAACTTAATTGTATATAAAAACCCCTAAAATGTCAATGTATTATAGGGGTTAAAAAAGCTGCCACTTTACGTGACAGCTTTTTGAAAAATCAATTACTCTTCTGTTGTCTCAACAACTGCTTCTTCAAGTTCAACTGACTCATCATCCACAACGAGATCACTGCTATCGAAGTTCTCGATAACTTCCTCGCTGTCAAGCTTAACGTTACGATAACGCTTCATACCTGTACCGGCAGGAATAAGCTTACCGATAAGTACGTTCTCTTTAAGACCTGTAAGAGGATCAATTTTACCCTTGATAGCTGCTTCCGTAAGAACCTTAGTTGTTTCCTGGAAGGAAGCTGCTGACAAGAATGAACTTGTTGCAAGTGAAGCCTTGGTAATACCAAGCATTACCTGTGTACCAACTGCAGGCTCTTTGCCCTCTGCCTCAAGGTTCTTGTTAATCTCCTCGTAATCAAGAACATCAACAAGTGTTCCCGGTAAGTACTCAGAATCTCCACTCTGCTCTATCTTAATCTTCTTAAGCATCTGTCTAACGATAACCTCGATATGCTTATCGTTGATATCAACACCCTGAAGACGGTAAACCTTCTGTACCTCACGAAGCATGTAATCCTGTACAGCACGTACACCCTTAATCTTAAGGATATCATGAGGAGTTACGGAACCGATTGTAATCTCATCACCGGCTTCTACCATCTGGTCATCAAATACTTTAATTCTTGAATCGTAAGGAATCAAGTAAGCCTTTGACTCGCCTGTCTCATCGTTGGTTACAACAACTTCACGCTTCTTCTTAGTGTCACGAATCTGTACTTTACCACCGATTTCTGTGATAATAGCAAGACCCTTAGGCTTACGAGCCTCAAAAAGCTCCTCGACACGAGGAAGACCCTGTGTGATATCATCACCGGCAACACCACCGGTATGGAAAGTTCTCATCGTAAGCTGTGTACCAGGCTCACCGATTGACTGAGCTGCGATAATACCAACTGCCTCACCAACCTGTACTGCCTGACCGGTTGCCATGTTAGCACCGTAACACTTAGCACAAACACCGATACGTGACTTACAGTTAAGGATGTTACGAATCTTAAGCTTAGTAATTGGATTACCATCCTTATCAACACCTGAACTGATAATTCTTTCTGCACGCTTAGGTGTAATCATATGATTAGCTTTAACGATCATCTCGCCGTTCTTGTCAAATACTGACTCTGCAGCATAACGACCTGTGATACGCTCCTCAAAGCTCTCAATCATTTCCTTACCTTCCATGAACGCTTCAACTGTAGAACCAGGAATTTCTCCTGTTCCCTCGCAACAGTCAACCTCACGGATAATAAGCTCCTGAGATACATCAACAAGACGTCTTGTCAAGTATCCTGAATCGGCTGTACGAAGCGCTGTATCTGAAAGTCCCTTACGAGCACCATGAGCTGAAATGAAGTACTCCAAAACGTCAAGACCTTCACGGAAGTTTGACTTGATAGGAAGCTCGATTGTACGTCCTGTTGTATCAGCCATCAAACCACGCATACCTGCAAGCTGTTTGATCTGCTGGTTAGAACCACGGGCTCCTGACTCAGCCATCATCTTAATATTGTTATATGTGTCAAGGCCATCCAAAAGTGCCTTGGTAAGCTTCTTATCAGCAGCTTCCCATGTTCTTACTACAGATGTGTAACGCTCTTCTTCTGTACCGTAACCAAGCTTATACATCTCTGTAATCTTCTCAACAGTCTTCTGTGCTTCTTCAAGAATCTCTTTCTTAGCACCCGGCACTGTCATTTCTGAAATAGAAACTGTAAGTGCACCCTTTGTAGAGTACTTGTAACCGATGCTCTTGATATCATCAAGAACTTCTGCAGTCTTAGTTGCTCCATGAATGTTGATACACTTATCAAGGATTCCCTTAAGCTGCTTCTTACCTACAAGATAATCTATCTCAAGGTCAAGTGCGTTGTCTACATCACTTCTATCAACAATACCCAAATCCTGAGGAATAATCTCGTTAAAGAGTATTCTACCAAGAGTTGACTCTATAATCTTAGTAACCTCTGTTCCATCGGAAAGAGTTCCCTTAAGTCTTACTTTTATCTTAGCATGAAGTGTAATCTCACCATTCTCATATGCAAGAATTGCTTCATTCTTTGACTTGAATATCTTGCCCTCACCCTTGTCGCCCGGCTTATCAATAGTAAGGTAGTAAATACCAAGTACCATATCCTGAGAAGGTACTGCAACAGGAGCACCATCAGAAGGCTTAAGCAAGTTATTAGGTGATAAGAGAAGGAATCTACACTCAGCCTGTGCCTCTACTGAAAGTGGAAGATGCACAGCCATCTGGTCTCCATCGAAGTCGGCGTTAAACGCTGTACAAACGAGTGGATGAAGCTTGATTGCCTTACCCTCAACAAGAATTGGCTCAAATGCCTGAATACCAAGTCTGTGAAGTGTCGGAGCACGGTTAAGCATAACAGGATGCTCTTTGATTACATCCTCTAATACATCCCATACAGACTCTTCTAACTTCTCAACCATCTTCTTGGCTGATTTAACATTGTGTGCAAGCTTTCTTGCAACGAGTTCTTTCATAACGAATGGCTTGAAAAGCTCAATAGCCATTTCCTTAGGAAGACCACACTGATATATCTTAAGTTCAGGTCCAACGACGATAACCGAACGTCCTGAGTAGTCAACACGCTTACCCAAGAGGTTCTGACGGAAACGTCCCTGCTTACCCTTTAACATATCTGACAATGATTTGAGTGCTCTGTTACCCGGACCTGTTACCGGACGTCCACGACGACCGTTATCGATAAGTGCATCAACAGCCTCCTGAAGCATTCTCTTCTCATTTCTTACAATAATGTCAGGAGCACCAAGCTCAAGTAATCTGTTAAGACGGTTGTTACGGTTGATGATACGTCTGTACAAATCATTAAGATCTGATGTTGCAAAACGTCCACCATCAAGCTGTACCATAGGACGAAGATCCGGTGGAAGTACCGGAACAGCGTCAAGTATCATCCATTCAGGCTTGTTGCCGGAAGTACGGAATGCTTCTACAACCTCAAGTCTCTTGATGATCTTAGCGCGCTTCTGTCCTGTAGATTCCTTAAGTTCAGCCTTAAGCTCTACTGACTCTTTCTCAAGGTCAATTGCCTGAAGGAGTTCCTTGATTGCCTCAGCTCCCATACCAACACGGAACTTGCCGTATCCGTACTCTTCTTCAGCATCACGGTACTCTTTCTCTGTCAATACCTGCTTATATGCAAGATTAGTATCTCCCTGATCTAATACAACGTAAGACGCAAAGTATAATACTTTCTCAAGAGTTCTTGGTGAAATATCAAGGATAAGTCCCATACGGCTAGGGATACCCTTAAAATACCAAATGTGTGAAACAGGAGCTGCAAGCTCGATATGTCCCATTCTCTCACGTCTAACATTAGCTTTGGTTACCTCAACACCACAACGGTCGCAGATAACACCTTTATAACGAATCTTCTTGTACTTACCACAGTGACACTCCCAGTCCTTGCTAGGTCCAAAGATTCTCTCACAGAACAAGCCGTCTCTTTCAGGCTTCAATGTTCTGTAGTTGATAGTTTCTGGTTTCTTAACCTCACCACGTGACCACTCTCTGATTTTTTCCGGAGAAGCAAGTCCAATCTTGATTGCATCAAAATTCATTTGTTGTTCTACTTGATTATTCATAGCTAACATCTGTTTGCTCTCCTCCTATTATTCGTCATAGTTATCATCGTAGTTATCATCATAACTGTCATCATAGTCATCATCATAACCATCATCGCTGCCTTCAAGCTCGAAGTTGTTATCATCGGCATCCACACCGCTGTAGCCGTGCTTCTTCATTTCAGCTTCCTGATCACCGTAATCAATGTCTGAGAATCTTCTCATGTCATCACTACCGTAATCAATTGTCTCGCCAATCTCAACCTCAGTGTTATCCTCACGGAGAACCCTAACATCAAGTGCCAATGACTGGAACTCCTTAAGAAGTACCTTAAATGATTCCGGAATGCCCGGTTCAGGAATGTTGTCGCCCTTGATAATAGCCTCGTATGTCTTAACACGTCCTACAACATCATCGGATTTAACTGTAAGTATCTCCTGCAATGTGTAAGAAGCACCGTATGCCTCAAGAGCCCAAACCTCCATCTCTCCGAAACGCTGTCCACCAAACTGTGCCTTACCACCAAGTGGCTGCTGTGTTACGAGTGAGTATGGACCGGTTGAACGAGCATGAATCTTATCATCAACGAGGTGGTGAAGCTTGAGGTAATGCATAAATCCGATTGTTACAGGAGAGTCAAACTCTTCACCTGTACGTCCGTCACGAAGTGTTACCTTACCTGTACGGTTAATCGGAACGCCTCTCCACTCTTCTCTGTGGTCACGGTTCTCATAAAGATAATCCATAACCTCATCAGAAACTGAGCTTCTCCACTTCTTATCAAAATCTTCCCACTCTGAGTTGACGTAATCGTTAGCCATCTCGAGTGTCTCCATAATATCTTCCTCGTTTGCTCCGTCAAATACCGGAGTAGAGATATTAAATCCAAGTGCCTTAGCTGCAAGTCCCAAGTGAACCTCAAGGACCTGACCGATATTCATACGGGAAGGCACGCCCAAAGGATTAAGCACGATATCAAGCGGACGACCGTTTGGAAGGAATGGCATATCCTCAACTGGAAGGATACGCGAGATAACACCCTTGTTACCATGACGTCCGGCCATCTTATCACCAACGCTTATCTTTCTCTTCTGTGCTATATATACACGAACTGACTTGTTAACTCCCGGTGGAAGCTCATCGCCGTTCTCTCTTGTAAACATCTTTGTATCCATAACGATACCGAAAGCACCATGAGGAACACGAAGTGATGTATCACGAACCTCTCTTGCTTTCTCACCAAAGATTGCACGAAGCAATCTCTCCTCAGCGGTAAGCTCTGTCTCTCCCTTAGGAGTAACCTTACCAACAAGGATATCATTGGCACGAACTTCTGCACCGATACGAATAATACCGTTCTCATCAAGATTCTTGAGAAGGTCAGGAGACTGTCCTGCAAGTTCTCTTGTAATCTCTTCAGGTCCGAGCTTAGTATCTCTTGCATCTACTTCGTACTCTTCAATATGAACAGATGTATATACATCTTCCTGAACAAGACGCTCTGAAAGAAGTACAGCATCCTCGTAGTTATAACCTTCCCAAGTCATGAAACCGATAAGAGGGTTCTTACCAAGTGCAATTTCTCCACCTGCAGTTGAAGCTCCATCGGCCAAAACTTCTCCGGCTTTAACTTTATCACCTTTGTTAACGATAGGTCTCTGGTTCATGCAGTTACCCTGGTTGCTTCGAGCAAACTTGATAACCTCATAAGTATCCTTAGAGCCATCTTCGCATTTAACAACGATTTCCTTACTTGTCGATTTCTCAACAATACCGTCATGCTTAGCTATAATACATACACCCGAGTCAACAGCTGCTTTCTCTTCCATACCTGTACCAACAACCGGTGCCTCTGTCTTAAGAAGAGGTACGGCCTGACGCTGCATGTTTGATCCCATAAGTGCACGGTTAGCATCATCGTTCTCAAGGAACGGAATCATTGATGTAGCAACAGAGAATACCATCTTAGGAGATACGTCCATAAGGTCAACTCTCTCCTTCTCAAACTCTGCTGTCTCCTCGCGGAAACGTCCTGCTATACGTGAACGTGCAAATGTTCCATCAGGATTAATCTTCTCATTAGCCTGAGCTACTACGAAATTATCCTCTTCGTCAGCTGTAAGATATACAACCTCATCTGTTACAATAGGATTCTTAGGATCCTTCTTATCTAACTTTCTGTATGGAGCCTCAACAAATCCATACTGATTAATTCTTGCATATGTTGCAAGAGAGTTGATAAGACCGATGTTCGGTCCTTCCGGAGTCTCTATCGGACACATTCTTCCGTAATGTGTATAGTGAACATCTCGAACCTCGAATCCGGCACGGTCTCTTGAAAGACCACCAGGTCCTAACGCTGACAAACGTCTCTTATGTGTAAGCTCTGAAAGCGGATTATTCTGATCCATGAACTGTGAAAGCTGTGAACTTCCGAAGAACTCCTTAACAGCTGCAGTTACAGGCTTAATATTAATAAGTGACTGTGGTGTGATTGTCTCAATATCCTGAGTTGACATTCTTTCTCTTACAACTCTCTCAAGTCTTGAAAGACCGATACGATACTGATTCTGCAAAAGCTCACCAACCGCACGAATACGACGATTACCTAAGTGGTCGATATCGTCCTCGTTACCGATTCCGTACTCAAGGTGGATATTGTAACTGATTGAAGCCAAAATATCCTCTTTTGTAATATGCTTAGGAATAAGGTCGTGAATATCACGCTTAATTGCATTCTTTAATTCTTCTTTGTCAGTATATTCTTCTAATAACTGAGCTAATACAGGGTAAAATACGTCTTCCGTAACACCCAATTCTTCCACATCAAAGTCAACATACTCTTTGATGTCAACCATCATGTTAGAAAGAACCTTAACATTGCGGGTTTCTGTCTGTATAAGGACATACGGAATAGCTGCATTCTGAATCTCTGTTGCCTTGTCTCTTGTAACAGTCTCACCTGCTTTGGCAATGATTTCACCTGTAACAGGGCTTACTGCATCCTCTGCAAGAACATGTCCTGCAATACGATTCTTTAATGCAAGCTTCTTATTAAACTTATAACGTCCAACCTTGGCAAGGTCATATCTTCTAGGGTCAAAGAACATTGCATTGATAAGACTCTCTGCACTTTCAACCGCCAAAGGCTCACCCGGACGAATCTTTTTGTATAACTCTAACAGACCCTCTTCATAATTAGTAGAAGGATCCTTCTCGAAGCTGGCCTCAATCTTAGGCTCATCTCCGAATAATTCTCTGATTTCATCATTGGTTCCGATTCCCAAAGAACGAATGAGTACGGTAATCGGCACCTTTCTTGTTCTATCTACACGTACATAAAAAACGTCATTTGAATCCGTCTCGTACTCAAGCCATGCACCACGGTTAGGGATTACTGTACATGCGTACAAGGTCTTACCTAACTTATCATGACTGATCGCATAATAAATACCCGGAGAACGAACAAGCTGACTTACGATAACACGCTCTGCACCATTGATAACAAACGTGCCTGTCTCGGTCATCAGTGGAAGATCACCCATGAAAATATCATGCTGATTGATCTCGTCCGTTTCCTTATTATGAAGACGTACGTTAACCTTCAAAGGAGCTGCATATGTAGCATCTCTCTCCTTACATTCACCAATCGTATACTTCTTATCCTCTTCGCAAAGCTGAAAATCGATAAACTCCAAGCTAAGCTGTCCGGAATAATCAGTGATCGGCGAAATATCATCGAACACTTCTTTGAGTCCCGCTTCTAAGAACCACTTATATGAGTCCTTCTGTACTTCAATGAGATTAGGCATCTCAAGCACTTCTTTTTGTCTGGAATAACTCATTCGGATTCCTTTTCCCGCTTTCACAGGACTGATTCTGCTCTTTTCCATTGACGTTTTCACCCCTTGATAATATTGATAAAATGGCTATTGAGGATAGCTACCCACAATAATCACATTGTACTATTCTACCACCATGATTTTCCAGTGTCAACCAATATTTTTCATATGTTGACAAGCTTTTTTCGATATGGAATATGTTGTGTTTCTTCCTAATTAAAGTGTCAATATCTTGTATTGACGAAAAACACGCGCCGATTCAGACAGGCAATGATCATCCACAAAAGCACCTCATCGGAGGCCGGATGTTATGAAAAAATAGAAAATATGAAAAAGCGCAACAGGTAAAACCCGCTGCGCCTTATAAGTCTTATCAAAGCGAAATTACTTAAGAGTAACCTTAGCTCCTTCAGCCTCTAACTTAGTCTTAATCTCCTCAGCCTCTGCCTTAGAAGCACCCTCTTTAAGAATCTTAGGAGCTCCGTCAACAACTTCCTTAGCTTCCTTAAGTCCAAGACCTGTTACCTCACGAACAACCTTGATAACCTTAACCTTAGCCTCACCAACCTCAGTTAACTCTACATCAAACTCGTCCTTCTCAGCTGCTGCTTCTCCGCCTGCTGCTCCGCCTGCTGCTGCAACTACAACGCCTGCTGCTGCAGATACGCCGAACTCTTCCTCACAAGCCTTAACTAATTCATTTAACTCTAATACGCTTAACTTCTTGATCTCTTCGATAAATTCCTGAGTAGTCATTATTAATTCCTCCATTTTAATCTAATTATTATTTGTTATCTCTTCTTATATAGAAGATAGTTTAAATGATACAGAGTATTTTATGCCTCTGCTGCGCCTTCACCCTGCTCTGCAATCTGCTTAATAACTCTTGCAAAGTTAGCGATAGGTGACTGTAAGCTTCCAAGCATCTTTGAAAGTAATTCCTCTCTTGAAGGGATGCTGGAAATTGCTTTGATTCCTGCTGCATCATAGAATGTTCCTTCTATAACACCGCCCTTAATCTCAAGTGCCTCTGCTTCCTTAGCAAACTTAGCAAGTATTCTTGCAGGTGCTGTAGCATCTGTCTTTGAGATAGCAATTGCGTTAGGTCCTTCCAACTGGTCCTTCAAAGCATCGAACTCTGTGCCGTCAATTGCGAAACGTACCATTGTGTTCTTATATACTTTGTAGGTTACATCTGCTTCTCTTAATGCACGACGAAGCTTTGTATCCTGCTCTACAGTAAGTCCACGGTAGTCTACGAGTACTGCTGACTGAGCACCATCAAGCTGAGCCTTGATCTCCTCCACGATGGGTTGCTTTAATTCAATCTTTGCCATCGAACTTGTGCCTCCTTATATTATTAATGACTGCACGTTATAAAAAGAAAACTTCGCATCCAAAGACACGAAGTAAATTACATACGATTAAAATCAATTAAGATATATCATACGAATTCCCTCGGTAGGCGCTTGCGCTTACACCAAACGGTACCTACTGTCTTCGGCAGTTCATCGAGAGACACTTTACCACACATTGATAAGTGTGTCAAGCACTTTTTGACATATCATGCCATATATAATCCATTTTTCCGATTCATCAGAATACAATCATTCTACTTTGACTCAATTTAGTCATCAATCAGTTCAATTTAGTCATTTCTACTCATTTTGACTAAATTGAACCGATATAAGGCAACATTTACAAACATAAACAAAAAAATATGTTTACAAGCATAAATCTTTGTGCGTTTTATCAATAGACACTATACATTATGTAGGTTATAATGATACTAATTATAACTATACATCGTGGGGAACCAGCGTCAAAGGAATGACGTGCCACATATTGTGTATGACCTAGAATCCAAGGAAGGAGGTATCTTATATGGTTAATCTTAATAATGTCTACAATTACTATACTACTCAGCTTCAACCAAACAGAAGTAGTCAGAAGTCTAATTCCCATAAGAAAGACGATTTGAAAACTGTATATCAGAACATAATCAAAGATAACCAGCATTCACCTTTGTATAAGTTTACCTTCTCAGATCATATTCAGGCGTACGCAATCGGCATCAAGGAAGCCGCTATGGCGTTAGAAGCAGAAAGCGATTCACTAAGCAGTGATGGCGGCAATGATTTCTCTGAAATGAAAGCTGTGTCAAGCGACGAGCATGTTGTTTATGCCAAACTTAGGGAAGATGCCTCCGAGGAGCTTCCCGAGAAGCTCACTTTGAAGGTTAATTCACTTGCTACAAACCAGACCAACGTCGGTCATTACCTTCCATCCGGCGAGCTTTCCATAGAGCCGGGCAGTTACACTTTTGGTATAGCCGTTAACAGCAATGAATATACTTTTAATATGAATATACACGACAACGATACGAACATTAATATACAGAAGAATCTGGCTTCAGCTATCAACGACAATAATATAGGTATTCATGCCTCGGTAAGAAGCAACAGAATGGATGGAACAAGTGCACTAGTGCTTCGTTCCGACGACGTCGGCAAGCCGGAAGATCAAGATCTCATTTTCAGATTTGACCAATCATATCTTGAGAATGATATTACCGCATTCTTAGGCGCAGAACAGGTGGTTACCCCACCGGCCAACGCTGAATTTTATATTAATGATACGTTACATACAGCAGTAAGCAATCAGATATCTCTTAATCATTCCATGGATATTGATTTACTGGCAACAAGTGATAAGGAGGTACAGGTTGGCTACGTTCCTGACGAAGATAAACTGTCAGACAAGATTGCCAACTTCTTACAATCATACAATTTATTGATTGATATATCACATGGAGAAAGCCAGCGTGGCGCCGGCAAATTATATCACGACATTACCGGCATAGTTAAGCGCCACAAAGAAGAGCTTACCGCCGCAGGTATTGTAACGGATGATTCAGGTCACTTAAGTCGTACCGGCGAGGATGATCTCTTCTCCAGCACAAGAATACAGGCGTTGTTTAACGATAAGATATCCGATTTCCACAAGGATATCTCCAAGACAACCGGACATATAACACTTAATCCGTTAGACTATGTTGATAAGATTGTTGTTACTTATCCTAACACTACCGGAACATATCCTAATCCGTATAATCCATCTAAGTATTCCGGCTTACTGTTTAACGATTACAGGTAATTGCAATTAATTTGCATGTCATGCCCCCACATAGAAAGAACCCCGATTATCTTATACTCTCGATAACCGGGGTTCTTTTTATCCTACTATCATTTTAGCTGTAAGGTCTAACTTGTTAAGAAACGGTATGAAATCTTCTTCCAAACATCCGGCAACCATAGCATAATCACCGCTCGAAAGACTCTCGCCTAAGTTCTTAACAGCATTTATCATTGCTTTCTTATCTATATAACTGCTTCTAGCACTAATCAAATCGGAACACTGATTATATACTTCTATTTCCCAGTTGATACCGGTTATGACCTCATTAAGATAATCTCCCGTATCTTCCCTGACGTCCTCGCGAAGTTCCGTTATAAGATTCTGCACTGCCGGGATTAAGTTCTCGCTATATGATATTAACTCTTTTAAAATCTGTATTTGTAATTCTTCACGTTCCATATATACATCCTCTATTTAAAGAATTATCATTTTCTATCAATCTATAATATAACACAAACAACGTATTTTAATCAATCCAAATGATGAAGATTGTAATACCATCTAAGCACAGCCATTCCTATTATGATTGCGTAGCCGATTATACTGTAGACTACCGGTATCTCTCCTAAGAAAAGCATGCCCCAAATTGCAGCAAATATAACCTGTGTGTAATCAAATACGGATATTTCCTTGGCCGGTGCAAACTTGTATGCCGATGTAATCGAGAACTGTCCGACAGATGCACCTATTCCCGCAAGCATCAAGCATCCAAACTGTCTAAGCGTCATCGGATGATAGTTAAATATAAGAAATGGTCCCGTTACAAGACATGAAAACAGCGAAAAACACATGACTATAATCGGTGTCCTCTCGCCCTTCTTGCCAAGCTTCCTTACAAACGCATATGCCGTTCCTGCACCGAAACCGCCATACAAGCCCAAAAGTGCAGGTACAAGCTGCGCATTTCCCGTAGGTCTTATTATAAACAAAGCACCGATAAACGCAATTATTGTTGTTACTATATCAACCCCCGAAGGGATTTCTTTTAACAATGGTATGGAAATAATAATGGCAAAAAAAGGCGACAGTTTATTAAGCATGTTTGCATCAGCAATCCCCAAATGATCGATAGCATAAAAATTGCAAATAAGTCCCGACGTTCCAAAAAGACAACGCCAGAATATATCTAATCTGTTCTCTTTCTTAATATGTATTCCTTTGCCTTCTTTTGTAAGAAGGGTTATGGCAACGACCGCCGCAAATGCATTTCTAAAGAAAGCCTTTTGCATAGTCGGCAAGTCACCCGATACTCTAACGAAAAATGTCATCAGCGAAAAACCCACTGCTGCCGAAAGAATACACAAGATTCCCTTCGCGTGATTATTCATGCATTTTTCATCTCCCTCTGTTCAAAACATTATAACCTATGTTATAATGACACAAAACAGACTAATTTACAAGACAAATTATCGGGGAGGAGGGTCATATGTCGGATATTGCATTTCTTTTTTGCACGTTCATTGTTTCCATGTCGTGTGCAATATACTTTCGAATAACAAGAAAGCTCCAGAATCGACAAAGCCTTTACCTCTATCTAATCACAATCAACATCGGTCTTTCGGCAGCATTTTCACTTATAAGTAATTTCATAGAGAACACAACTGTTGCTACAGGTTATTTATTTTTCATACAATACACCTCGCAGCTTATTTTGTTTGCGCTTCACCAGATGCTTTCACCGCTTTACACAGTGTATGTTATGATGGTTAACGGCATCGGCCTTAACAAAAACAATAAGTTTTTCTCTGTTCTTATGGCGCCGTTTGCCGTTGTAGAGTTACTTATTCTTACTAATCCGTTAAACGGATTCATTTTTTCCTATGACAGGAATTCTAATTTTGTACGGGGACCGTTAGAGTTTGTAACTTATATAGTTGCAATATTCTATTTGCTCGTGTCTTTTCACTTCCTTACAAAATATCGCCACGCGGTCAGCAAGAAAACTACTTTTTCGTTAGTCTATTTTTTTGCGCTTACTATTGTCGGAGTAATCATTCAATTCTTTGTTCCGTTTTTCAAGCTTGAGTTATTCGCAGAATCCATCTCAACACTTGGTGTTATGCTTTCAATAGAAACCGATAACGATAACTTAGAACCGACAACCCGTGTCTACAACCGTCAGGCTTTTGCGGGTGAGAATGTAAGACTTATACATACAGGTCAAAGTTATGCCGTTATAACAATTGGCATGACCAATATCCGGTTCTTTCAGCGCATGCTCAATTATGCGGCTCTTAACGAAGTAATGAGCAATATTGCTGATTGGCTCAAAAGTCTTAGCAATGACATTCGTGTTTTCCGTGCACATCCTGACAATTTCTCAATAATATATCTTTATTCGGAACCTGTAGATGTTGATATTCTTGTCAAAAAAATTGCAGACAAGTTTACCGAAGGATGGATGTATGATACCGCGCTCTTGCAGATTAATACCGTTATCAAGGTGGCAATGATTCCGCAGGACTTTACAGACCCTGATTTCATACTTGAACTTACCGATATCAACTCAGATGTAGAGAAGAACGGTGTTACTATACTTAGAAGCAGCGACCTTGAATCCATAACACGTCGTGCACTTATCGAGCATGCTCTTCGTAATGCTCTTGATGAAGATTTGTTTGAAGTATACTATCAGCCTATTATCGACATGGACGCAAAGAAAATCGTCACCGCAGAGGCACTTCTTCGTCTAAATGATCCCGCTCTTGGATATATACCTCCTGATGAGTTTATTCCGATTGCAGAGCAGAACGGTCTTATATCCGATATCGGCGTTGCCGTATTTGAGAAAGCCTGCGCCTTTTTGGCAGACGAAAGAACAAAGTCATTAGGCCTTAACTATCTAGAGATAAACTTAAGCGTTTATCAACTTATCGTCGGTAATACCATTTCGAAATTTAAAGAATTGATGGATGAATATGGAATATCGCCCAAGCAGATCAACTTAGAAATAACAGAAACCGGCTCCATCGGTGACTCCAACTCTTTAAAAACCGCTATCGAAGAACTTAAGAGAATCGGTTTTGCATTTTCATTGGATGATTACGGAACCGGTTATTCAAATCTTACATATATTATCAGCATGGATTTCCAAAATATCAAATCCGACAAGGGACTTCTTTGGAACAGCGATAACAACGATGATTCAAAGATTCTTATTACAGACACTATCCAGATGATGAGACGTCTTGGCTTTAACGTAATCCAGGAAGGTGTCGAGACAAAAGAACAGCTTGATCTCGTTGTTGATGCAGGTGCCAATCTTATACAGGGTTATTATTTTTCAAAGCCTATTCCAAAGGAAGAGTTCTTAAGGTTTGTTAAGAACTTCTCCTTTGAAGATGTTATCAATAAATGATTATTCTATACCATAGTAAGACTTTGTCTCCTCGGATAGTTCTGCATTTTCAAGAATCTTCTTGGCTTTCTTGATTAGTTCATTTACCGTATAATGCTTGTAATAGCCTATCTTTATTTCATGGTCATTAGGGCCTGCGGCGGTAACGAAAATATCTTTACCCTTGTGGTATCCGAAACTGCTCATTACATGCGTAATCTCAACACCGCTCTCCATATCCACGACATCAGTAAGTTTATCCATTTGTATATATAACAACTTATTATCTTCGTCATATTCAAAACTTGGACATTCCTCATAACCGTAATATATTGACACGTCCGATTTCTTTTCAAACTGTCCATCGTCCTTCAAATACCAGTAGATTCCACCGTCGTTATACAAAACAATCAACGAATTATCTTTAAACGTCATTCCAATCGGCATAACTCCCGGACATGCTATTGTGGTTTTGACTTCACCGTTTTTGTTTGTCAGAAGGATTCTTTTGCCGTCTGACACAGCACAGATTCCCTCCGAACTGTTATCCGAGAAACAAACTGCACTTCCAAAGGTGTCAGGCACTTCTACTTCCTGAGCCTTTCCTTCTTGCACTCCCAAAACGTACAATTTGGTACTGTCAACAAGCATCATATCCGCTTCGTCGTAATATGCAGGTGCACAATTTACAAAATCGACATCCTCAGGAAGTTTTACATTCGTACTCTTGGCACTTTCTATATCATAAACCGCTATTACATCTTTAGAATCATCCGTAGTGAACCCGTATATAAGTTTGCCTGATTTCATAACACACGACTCTTTAAATGCAGAAGAGATGTCATATAGTTTTTCACTCTTAAGATCATTTCCCGAAGAATCGACTGACACAAGATCAAACTCATCACCGTTTTCATAGCCAAGGTACACTCTGTCCTTGTACTCACCTAACATTTTGTAATTGTATGCGTCTCCCTCAAGTTTATTACTGATAGCTTTTGAGTCCTTACCAAGCCCAACAGTTGTAAGCAAAGTCTTCTTATCCGATTCCGACAGCACCGTCAAACTTTTATCTCCAAGGCAGAACGTATTCGATACGTCGGAAAGCACCGTATCCTCTGCTAACGGTTCCCACTCATCGTCATACACATGTACGCCATAGTAGATTACCTCGTTGTTTAAATGCTGCCTTACATATACACCGTTTCTTATAACAATCTGTCTGATTTCATCAGTAAAATACTTCGTATAATAAACCGCATCCGTGTCGACATTAAGTGCAGGGAACGCGTATCCGCCGTCCTCTGTTATGTATATAGGATTACCGTCACCGTCTACATCACTTACATCAATAATGGAATCATTTACATTGTTGGTGTAATTGACGTTACCTGTCGCCAAATCATATACCGTAACCACATTACCGGAATAATACGCAACAGAATCCTTAATTGCCACAAATCCGCTGTTAATCATAACTCCGTTGCATACAAACTCGGCCGTCCATTTTTCGGACAAATCTTTTGTATCAATGCATCTTATTGTTGATGTGTCTGTAGAAATGACATCTTTACCGCCAAACGACATACTGCTTGTCGAATCAACAACAGCACTTGATACCATTAAGTTGTCATTACCAACCCACTCAATATCTTTGATGGTTTCCCCGGGTGCATCGGCAATGATTATTGCTTCTGTTCCGATATCCAGAATACCGTATGTATATTCAGACCATCCTATCAAACCACGAAAAGCTATTCTTTTGCCATCCGGAGACAACTTGCTTTCAACAACACCAAAATTTTCATAACCTTCCTTTTCGGAAATCGATATTTCTTTCTGCAATTTACCTGTAGCAGAATTTAACTGCAGATAATTTTTGGATATTGTGCATATAATCAGAGTATCCCCCGAAAGCATCAGGTTTTTACCGTCTTCAAACCTGTCATCCTCTAGTGTATAAGTCCACAACTTATCACCTGTTGTAACATCGTAACAATCAAGCGTTTCATCATTCCATACCGCAAGATTCTTATCACTTACAAACTCCATTCCGATAATTGTATAATCAATGTCATCAAAATACATCTTTCTTTCATGAGTATGTGTATCCCAAACACCAAGCACACTACCTTCATCAATAATAGCTATTGACTTGCCGTCAGAACTTACTTTGAAATCCGAAATGACACTGGGCATCTGGTAATTCCAGGCAGCATTTATGTTGTTGCCATCATCACCAACATAAGCAAGAGTTGCATTGGTAAGTGCCTTAACAGCTTCTGCAGTTACAGGTCTGTCATCGGAATCATTTTTCGGCAGAGCCGCAAGTGCAAGTTGGAGTGCAACAATTCTGTTCTCCTTTTGCAAAAGATTACCCGACTCATTGGCAAGATACTTCGACTGATTCCTAAGGGATTCAAGATAGTTTTTGTGAATCTTTGTCTTACTGTAATACATATATCCCGAAAAGCCAAGCATCAAAGCAAGTGCAAGCGTAAAAGCTGCCGTAATCTGCTTAAGTCTGTATTGTCTGTGTCGATTCATAAGTTCGTCATATGCACAACCTATAAGACCTGCGGCAAGACGCGGAAGTTCGGTCTTTTTCGCCTTACCAAGAGGCATTCTGAAATCACACGAAAGCGGCTCGATAGGAATATTAACCTTCTGCTCCTTACCATTTTCGTCTATAACGATACGCTCGTCGTGCTTCAAAATATCAGGTATTACATCATAAGGTTCTCCGTTGACAAGAACCGTAAAAATATCTTTCTTTGAGTGATTTCTAAGGAAGTATTCTATCTCCCTTGGAACCCATGCAGATTCCTTGGTGTTGGTCGAGCATATTACGATAAGGTAATCCGAGTTCTCAAGTGCACTTGATATCGTGTCACTCAAATCATTGGTAATTGGAAGCTCGTCCTTATCGCGAAAGATTCTGTTTATCTTCTTAACACCTGTTTTTGTACGAATCTTACCCGGTATATGGAAACGCTCAAGACCTTTGTGAACAGCCTCTGCAATCTTATTGTCCTCCGGTGCGTGTTTGTATGAAATAAATGCATTATAGTGATTAATCATGCGTCTGCCTCCTTATATAGCTTGTCGAAAAGCTGCCCATTTATAATGTAAATGTCATGAGGATCGTCCTCTCTTACTGCGATATAATCCCCGGGACATCCCGAATAATACTTCTCTTCATCCCATGCCGTAAAAAGTTTCACATAGTCGTCAAGAGTTTTTGCATATATTCTCACATCGCCTGTGCTAACAACGGATTTTGCATAAGAAAGCACATTTTTCTTCTCGCCGGTTAGAACATCCTTTATACACGGCTTGTACTCAAAAGTTTTATCATACGGCTCGTCGACATAGTTGTAACTGCTCTCTAACTTCTCCTTGGCAATCGGATAAACCTCTCCGGCTATTCCGATCATAAGGTACTTATCCTCTTCAATCCTAACATTTATATCACCCTCAAGCGTTCTGATCTCAACCATAGTATTAAGCGGAAATAAATCTGTAAGTCGTGCACAGCCAAGCTGTTGAGGAATCTTTTTATATATCTTCATGTCAGTTGTATCAAGCGTTGTTTCCTTAGCATAAATGATTCTGTACATCGAAAAATATTGATCAAGACGTTTTCCCAATTCTGCTCTGACAATAGATTCCATGTCACTATCATCTTCATATAAATTTGCAAGTTTTTCCGGTCGAATGGCACCGCCCGCTTTGGTAAGGTGACCACCTCCGCCTCCGATTCCGGTTGCTAAAAATGCGGCAAGCTCATTGGCATGAACCTCCTTGACACAGCTTCTTACAGAGAACTTTATTTCCTGCGGGCTGACATAATAAGCAAGACAAACATCTACACCGACCGTCTCTAACGTAAAATCACTGATAACTCCCAATATTGTCGGGTCGCATTGATCTGCCTTGATAACTATACATTTATTATCCACGTTATACTCATAATCAAAAATAGCCTTACCGGTTATCTTAAGTTCATTAAGCGAAATATTGGAATTGCTCATTTCCGTAACAAGACTTTTATTAATTACGAGGCTGTCTCGCATATCCCTGTCAAGCGGGTGCGAGACTTCTGAAAGTTTATTGGTATCCGTATATAATCCGTAATAAAGTGCTGTAGAGAGGAGAATATCGTCATCAACACTTATCCCCTCTTCTCTTAACATATCCCACATAACCGTTGCACAACTTCCGATATTACTTCTCACCTCAGAAAGGGCAGGTAACTCAACCGTGCTTTGGTGGTGATCGATAATTGCTATGTTTTGCGCCTTGGAACACGTAACATTTTTCTGACCGTACTGACAGTCAACAGTTATTAAGAGTTCCGGAGTCTCGTCAAAATCCGGTTCATAACTTATAGGAACAGCAAGCTTTTCAAGCATAATAATAAGATTATTCTTACTAATCCTGTTATGGCCGCGGTATATAAATCGCGGAGTTTTCCCTTGCTTTGTCAAATACCAGTAAAGTGCATATCCCGAAGACAACGCATCCGCATCAGGATTATCATGGCACTGAATTACTATATCATTATACTTTGTAAGCTCATTTAAACGCATTATTTTACTCCCTTTGGCGTATAACCTTCCTCTGATATTGCATCAAACAATACCTGTTTATCAACTTCTTTATCCAAATCCAATGTAACCTCTCCCGACTCGTGACTTGCCTTGACAGACACAACTCCGTCAATAGCACCAAGTGCTTTCTCAACATGCTTTTCACAATTATGGCACATCATACCTTCAACTTCGATTATCATTTTCCCATTCTCCTTTCGACGTTCTTTATTTTGATATATTTTTACACTACCTCCCTTATATATGTCAATAAGATTTAACCTAAGAGCATTCATTACGACGCAAAAACTCGAAAGACTCATTGCTGCGGCTCCAAACATAGGACTTAACGTCCAGCCTGTAATCGGGATCCACACTCCCGCTGCAAGCGGTATTCCGATAATGTTGTAAATGAAGGCCCAAAACAGGTTCTCTCGTATGTTTCTTATAACATGTCTGCTAAGTCTGATTGCAGCGGCAACATCCGTCAGTTTGCTATTAATAAGAACAACATCCGCAGCGTCTATCGCAATATCAGTTCCCGCACCGATTGCAAATCCGACATCTGCTGTTGTAAGTGCCGGTGCATCATTAATTCCGTCACCGACCATTACTACACTCTTTCCTGCATCCTTGTACCTTCTGACAACCTTCTCTTTTTCATCAGGAAGAACTCCTGCAATCACTTCGTTAACACCTGCCTGCTTGGCGATAGCATTTGCTGTTCTTTCTCCGTCACCGGTAAGCATAACAACATGCATTCCCATGTTTTTAAGTTCTTCTATTGCTTTGGGACTCTCCTCCTTAATCGTATCAGATACAAGAATCACTCCCAAACAATCACTGTCCTTAACAAAATACAGTGCCGTTTTTCCTTCATCAATGTCCTGACCTATTTGACTACGTAATTTCTCAATTATGCTTGCGTCTTTTACACATTCTTTCGCGTAGTCCTCTTTGGCAGCCACGCATAATTTCCCGGAAATTACAGCCTTTACTCCTTTGCCCGGAATCTCGCTAAAGTCCTCTGTATCATTTTCTGCTCTTAAACTTGCATCAGCCGTTATCTTTTCGTAATTAACAATTGCTCGTGCTAAAGGATGCGAAGAATTGCATTCAAGCGCATACGCAGTTTTAAGCAGTTCACTTTCCTCTACGCCTGGTGCCGTAACAACACGGGTCACCCTTGGTTCTCCTTTGGTAATTGTTCCCGTCTTATCTAAAATAACCGTGTCTGCACGTCCTGCCGCCTCAAGACTTACCGCATTCTTATATAGTATTCCCTGCTTCGCACCAACGCCGTTTCCAACCATGATTGCAACCGGTGTCGCAAGCCCCAAAGCACACGGACAAGATATTACCAAAACCGTAATTGCATGACTAAGAGCGGTTCCTATCTCTGCACCAAGAATCAGCCAGACCACAGCTGTTATCAACGCAATAACCAGCACAACAGGTGTAAAAATGCCTGCTACCTTGTCTGCAATCTTAGCAATCGGCGCTTTTGTTGCCGATGCATCATAAACCATACGAACTATCTTAGAAAGGGTTGTGTCCCCGCCAACCCTTGTTGCCTCACACTTGAGAAATCCCGAAATATTGATTGTTCCTACCGATACCTCATCCTTAACCGTTTTATCCACAGGTATGCTTTCTCCTGTAAGTGCGGACTCATTTATTGCGCTGTCTCCCTCTAATATCACTCCGTCAACGGGTATGCTTTCACCCGGACGAACAACAAAAATATCGCCAACCTTCACCTGGGTTGCAAGTACCTCTGTCTCCTTGCCATCAACGAGTATATTGGCTGTTTTTGGAGCAAGCTCCATCAATCCTTTTAAAGCATTGGTCGTCTTTCCTTTGGAATAGGACTCCAAAGTCTTACCAACAGTAATCAGCGTAAGTATCATTGCCGCAGACTCGAAATATAATCCATGCACATGCTCCATGGCAGCATCAGGGTTAGCATTTGCCATCTCGTAAGTCATTACATAAGTAATTACCAACGAGTAAATGAAACTCACACCGGCACCCATAGCCACCAGCGTATCCATGTTAGGTGCACCCTTCGTTGTACTTTTCCATCCCGAGATAAAGAACCTGCGATTAATTGCCATTATCACGATAGTAAATAACAATTGCGTTAACGCCATCCCAACGTAATTGTTGCTTAAGAATATCGGTAATGGAAAATCCCACATCATGTGACCCATCGATATATACATAAGCGGTATAAGAAAAACAACCGACCATATCAAACGTTTCACCTTCTTAGGAGTTTCGGTATCAATAAAATCCGATTCAATAGAGGACTCATCAACGTTAGCGGTTTCATTTTTCTTTTTTGCATGATATCCTGCATCTTCCACCGCCTTGCATATCACCTTTGAATCGACATTTCCGACAACATCCATGGAATTGGTAAGCAAACTAACATTTACTTCTTCCACACCATCTATCGCTTTAACCGCTTTCTCAACATGCGCTACGCAAGCCGCACACGACATTCCTTCTACCTTGTATTGTTCCATACCATTACTCCTATCATTGTGGCGCAAAATCAACATTTAACAAAAAACCCGATATCCATCAATCGACGAATATCGGGAAAAGAAATATAATAAACAATATTATACGCGGAATCTTTCAACAATCTCCTGCAAGCTCTCAATACTATCGATAACATCCTGTGTCTCTGACGAAACATCCTCACTTGTAGCTGTTATATTAGTTAAGTTATCATTGATTGCACGTATTGCGTTGTTAAGGTCATCCTGTGAGACGCTTATCGCATCAAGCACTCTTGTAATCTCTCCTATCGAACCATCGAGTTCTTTTGCACTGTTACCGAGTGTTTCGCTTATGTTTCCGTAATAACCGGCATCTTCCATGTAATTCTCGGCAAGTGTTTCAAGATTATCGTAATCCTTCAAAACAACATCCGTTAAGAATGTAAGAATCTCATTGCTGGCTGATGCAAGATCATTAACGCTTTCCGTAACTTTCTTTGTAAGCTCATTAACCTTGGTAATCTCGTTATTCGTTGTTGTACTTAAGTTGTTAATTTCATCAGCAACTACCGCAAATCCTCGTCCTGCCTCTCCTGCTCTCGCCGCCTCTATAGAAGCATTTAACGCAAGAAGGTTTGTCTGACTTGCTATATCACTGATTGCATTTGAAACATCAACAATCTGTTCTATTACTTTAACGCCTTCGATAGCATTAGCTAATTTCTCTTTAGAATCCTCTGTTACAGATACAGCATGACGCTTGTTGTCAAGGATTTCAGGAACCATACCCTCAACACGGGTTATAATCTCACCTGCACGCTCATTCATCTGATTGGTATCTCTTGAGAGCTCTTCAACTGCTGAAGTAACAACACCGCAAGTACTGTCGATGTTCTTGATGCTGTTAGTCTGCAATTCGATATTAGCACCTGTCTCCTGCATTGCAGATGTGATTTCCACAATGTTATCATTAATCGTAGAGATATGATCGCTCGTTCCTGACATCTTGTTCTGAATGTGAGACGACTCATCTCTTGTCTTAATGATTGTATCAATGAAGTTAGTCTCTAATTCGCCAATAAGATATTTGATCTCATCAACCTCTGTTGCGTGCTCAACAATGTTCTCCTCACCGATTATTTTCTCACGAATAAATGATTTCATAACCTCGAGAGGCTTTAACTGCTGGCTTATTAAGCCGGACATTATTACGTTTGCAATTACTATTGCAATTATAGCTATTACAATCGAAAGAATTATTGTTCTGTAAATGCTTCCTGTAACATTACCCTTTGGCTGTGAAAGACCAAGTATCCAATCACAACCACTAATTACAGATGTTGTAAAATAGCAGGTCTTATTATTGTAATCCTTTTCCTTTAATATTTTAGAACCCGGACTTGAGATAAGCTCTGAAAGATCTGACATTGCATCCGAAACCATTGTCGCGCTATCCTCTCCCGGAAGGAAATCTTCATTTTGATGAATTACGTAATTGCCGCTGGCATCTACAAGGAATCCATATTCACCTTCATCATACGGAATGCTGTTAACAATTCCTGTAATTGTATCCAATGTGAAATCTGCACCTACAACTCCGAGAAGCTCCCCATCCTGATATACAGGAGTTGCAACCGTTATACACATTCCACCAATAAGAACATCCATATAAGGATCTGTCACAACTGTAGTTTTGGACTGTTCAGCCAACTTGTACCAACCACGCTGTGTAGGATCATATCCTTCAGGAGTGGTTGCATCCGGTGAAGACTGCACAAACAACTTATCTGTTGTACCATAATATAAGTTAAGCAATTCGCCTCTTCCTTCAGCGTGTGATACAACAATCTGTTTAAGATGCTTCTCATCCATCTCGCTTGCAGACAACGCCTCTATACTTGCGCCGGTACCGTCATTTAAGCCTTTCTGCTTCTCTATCCAACTATCAATTGAATTAGCATATTTGTCTGCTTCCAATTGCAAATTATTCTTAAGCTCTCCTGTACTTCTGACACTTGAAATGCCGATGATAATTGCTGCGGTTACCAAAATAGCAAGTGCCACGATAGCAATTACGGCTGTTGTCAATCGTCCCTTAATCGTTTTTGTGCTCATCTTTCGATCCCCTTTTCAACATTATTTTCCCAAAAAATAAAGTCGGATAAATTGTAATTTACCCGACCATAATTTTATCAAATTTTAGTTCATTTAACAAGATTTTATTTTTATTACAGAATGATTAGCGATTTATTAACTTAATGTTGTTGTCTCGACGCCGTTTTCTGTGAACAACATTTTTATCAATTTACAAGCAGTGAATAATACATCCTGCCTTCATACTTACCGTCTATAAAAAAATAGTCTCTAAGTGTACCTTCATACTCAAATCCGCATTTTTCGATCACTCTTTTGGACTTTATGTTCGACGGTCTTACGCATATTTGAACCTTGTGAAACCCGAACCCGGACCATCGTCATGACGGACATATATCACCTCGACACCGGAATCCCTTGATGCCTTGAGCAGTGTCTTGATGTTTTCTTCTAATTCTTTAAACCCATAAAGTCTTTCATCAGTGATTCCTTTTTGGGTATCAACTACCAATAAAACCATGTATTCTCTTTTCATTTTCTTCATGATAAAACGCCTTCCCGATATCATTCTTCTCGTAATGAGCAAAGCATACCGTCTCAACTATCATTATTTAAGGTGACAAAACCGACATTTCAGAATTCCAAAAACAGACTCTCCTGCATGTCTATCCAGGATTCCTGCGGTACTTCATGTATCTTATCACCGTCCATATAATTCCCAATCAGGAATGGTGAAGTGGGATCATGTAATCTGTTCTGTGCGTATACTTCTGCCGGTTCAGCATTCGCATAACAATATTTACAAAGATGAAGGCAAGTATTGTACGCTCCTATATCACAGGCCAGATAACAGGCACATTCAGCTCTGGACCCTTTCTTCTTTGGCGCTATAAGTCTTTTACCGATAGCCTTTTCATAATCACTTATCTTCATACATCCGCTGCAATCAGCTCCGTATTCCGCCAGTCCATTTCCTTCCGCACACGGCTTAACAGTCATGCCACATTCAGTTGCGATTTTTATCATCTCTTTCCCAAGCTTCAATCTATCAATCTGCGAAACTTCTCTTGCCTCCGGGAAATTTCTTCTGACCTTTGTGTATAAATCGATAAAACTTATAACCACTGTCTTCGTATATCCCTTCAGACTTTCTGCTATCTGTTTGAAAGCATGTATATGATACTCCGATGTATATTTATCCGATAAAAGAATAGGGTCATATCGCCAACCTATCGAATCCACTCCTACAGTATCGGATAGTATTTTGAAATCATCTATCAAACGATGTTTATCAGGAACATTTGGCTCGATATCCCGTCCATATGGAGTGAGTGTAACAAACCAGTATTGACCAAAATCCTTAATTAAATCCATATAGCGAAACATAGGGGCCGGGTTCTTTGTACAGAACCCTATCACATCGACTACTGACACATCCAATCTGTACTTGCTCACCTGATTCGGATTGTAAGGATTACGAACACAGACGAAACCCTCTTTTATTCTATTGGAAAACCATTCGGCGTAAAAAGCCGGTATATCTGTTCTTTGTCCTGTATTTATTATCATATATTTATTCCAAGCTATTCTGTTCTTGTAAGAACCATCCCTTCTGTTGACTCGATAAAACCAAGTCTTTTATATAAAGGACGCCCTTCCTCTGTTGCATCAAGACTGATTTCGGTAACTCCGCGTTTCCATGCTTCGTCTATCAGCATTGATACCATTCTCCTCGCAACGCCCTGTCTTTGCCATTCTTTCATGGTATATACATTCATGAGATGAGCTCGCTTACCTGTAGGATGATCGAAAGTCGGCATAATGTACATGTAGCAAATTGATGCACAACCTATAACTCTTTTCCCATCCAAAGCAAGCACCGTTGTATGATCCCCTTTTTCAAAATATTCCCTGCTGCTCTTTACTATCTCATCACTATACTCATATGTATAATCCAGGTCATTTATCACCTTAAGCATTTCAAAGCGACTGCTCATCAGTAAATCCATGTCGTCAGTCTTTGCAATCATGTACTCGACACTATAAGTTAACTGGTCCGGCAAATGATGAAGATACATATCTATTGCATCTGAACTCTCCTCCAAAACCTTCATCAGTCCATAATCCGGATAAGAATGATTATCATGATAATCTATTTCGCCCTCAGATTTTACTTCAAAAGCAAGTATCTCTTCATCCGTTGAAAATTCAGCATTTGCACCTTCTTTATTGCCTCTTGCATCAAGTCTGATCCACTTGTGAAGGCCACTCACATAAACCGTATTCATTGCATGAATGCAATATCCTGTATCGGACGTATCCCCGATAGTCAGCCGCTGATAACTGAAACCTGCAGGAATACCGTTTGCTCTGAGAAGAGCCGCAAGAAGATTCGCCTTAGCCCAGCAGATTCCAACACCTTCCCGAAGGGTATCACTTGCAGAAACCGTAACTCGTCTATCCTGTGCATCCCAGGAATGTTTAATCTCATCTCTTACAAAATAATAGGTATTCCTGATAAGCGATAATTCATCCGGCGATTCGGTCCTTAGTCTCTCAGCTAGGCTTTTAACAGCCGGATCATCGTAATCAACATATTCGGTTTTTTCCAAGAATTCGTTATACATGATTTCTTACCCATTAGTCTCCAGATTTACTTCAATATATCCATCCACTTTTTTCCTACGTAAAAGTACCACCGTCTCAACGTCGTTACGCTAGAGCAACACCCTGTCAACGGCTTCAGCATCATAATCGATGCGGAATTTAACTCAGGTTTGCTTCAGATACATTTGTATAATTATCCGATTGTACAGAGTTTTCCGTGGAGGATATATCCTATCTTCTCGTAACAAGCATTCGACGCCACATAATCTGCATCCGTATAGAGCATAGGAACATACCCTGCTCATCTTTCCAGAAGTACATGTTTCCTGATTTAATAAAACTCTCTGCATCTTCCCGATAACCTTGAACATCTTTCTGATCAATACCGACTTCCTTATGGAACATATCCAAAAAAGTAACCAGTTCTTCCAGGTCCTTCTCCCCACATCGGTAGATCTCACCATCTGCTTTTTCTTTCGGCTCAATAGGAGCAGGGCAGTCATATGCAAACATATTTATCGACAGTTTCATCTTTATTCCATCTTCGGATGACCTTCTGATAAAATAATCCGCAACAGATTTGTTCTGTTGTCAATTTAATTTCGCAGTGTCTCATTAATAGGGAGTCCGCTACCATCTTTCCAATACTGCCAACCATTATTAGAACCACCTATAATAAAGTCAACAGCAGCGCTAGGTGCACCAAAAGTATACTTGACTATCTGCGTATACAGTAACTGTATTATCTTCATTCAAGTATCCGGTTGCAATCTGTATTTGTATTTTGTATCAGATGTATTATTTTCCAAGTAGCTTGATGTAATAGCCTGCGCAATATCTCCCATTCCCTGAGACTTAGCCAAATTTCTTAATGCATACGCAATTAAAAACATAGTAATTAAACGCTGCTGTCCGTCAACAACTTCACGCTCCCTTACCATAAAATCTGTTTTCACAATGTTGTAAACTATAGTACCAATAAAATGTTTCTTTGTTTCTCCCTTAAGTATTCTTTCAATATCTGAAAGAAGTTGTTTAACTTGTTTGTTTTTCTTCCACGTATAATTACGCTGATATACTGGAATAACATACTGTGAACCGTATGCCTCTTTTATGAATTTCTCAAATAAGCTCATTGGGCTTGCTTCCATAAACTCCCGCCTTTCCTTATATGTCCGCCTTAATCTTTTCAATAAAATCTGCTATATCAAGACTTTTTCCCAGCGGAACAACTCTATAATCCGATTCAACTTCGACTTCTCCACCTGCTGGTACTAAATGCTTGATTTGATATATACTTGTATCATTCATCATTTCCTTAGTTGCACCACCAGTAATATATAACTTTAATGTAGGTTGTTCTAACAATTTCAAGAAATTTTTCTTTTCACAACAATATAATACCCTCATATAATAGTCTTTTTCGCATTCACCAGGCTTATACCCATTTGAATACGGCCCAATTACATCAAAGTATTGTTTTTTTGATCCCGGAACCGATGTTGCGAATAAAGCAAAATCAATTCCATTCTTTACACAAGAAGAACGCACTTCTATTGTCTTTTTTCCTTTAGATAAAGCTATATCAATCTGATTTTTAGCGCTTGCCGATGAAGGTTTAATAACTTTATCTTTTCCTATGTATATTCGCAAAATCTCATCGCAAGCATATTCAGCAATCAACCCAGATAGATTATCTATTTTAATTGTTAATGCATCTCTTTCCTCAGATGAATTTGCTTGTCCTGCATTTAGTTTACCTTCCACTTCTTCAGCTTTTTCTTTTATTCTTCTCAACCATTCTCCAGAAGTGGGGATATTTATTTCTAGGCACCTAAATGTCTTTCTATCAATTTTGTACCCGTTATATTTAGTACTGTTTCTCACTTGTTGAATAATTTGCTTATCCATTTCAGTATCACCTCATTACAGTTTTGATAAGAAGCCTTTTTCGAAAGCATCTGGAGTCCTACTATCACATTCTAAGCACTTAATTCTAAACGCATCTCCCCATGATTCTGTTTGCGAATTTGTCTCGAATGTAATAGTGTATGATCCCCTTCTGCACAAACTACCTAATGCCTAATAATACTCATGGTCATCCTCAAAAGAAAGTTGTTGAGCTTTTCCTCAAACCAAATTTGCCATAAATATCCTCCTAACAGTTAGCTAACAAATGAGATACCCTCTCTTCTTTATCAATAGTTTCAATAAACTCATTAATGTCATATGTTAAAATATCTACACCACTTTTCATTTTCTGCCATTCCGCTGCTTCTCGTGTATCCGGATGTATTACCGGTGCAACGAAAACAGAAAACGATTCTTGTCTTCTCTTCTCTTTCGCTTCCTTCAAATGACGACTAATTGGAATTATTTCGTTGTTCACTTGATCTGATCTTCCACACATCAGTGTAACCTCAAAGTAGCTATCAC
Source organism: Lachnospiraceae bacterium (assembly GCA_015057325.1). Taxonomy (GTDB): domain Bacteria; phylum Bacillota; class Clostridia; order Lachnospirales; family Lachnospiraceae; genus CAG-590. The sequence continues at coordinate 208,041 of SVEQ01000005.1, forward strand.
AATCAGTATCATAACATTCAATATCGGCATAACCTCCGGAAGCAGTGAATGTTGGAAGTCCTTCATCATCTACCGCATAATTCGGATTAACATCTAGACCTTTGAAATTCTGTACTAATGCTATACTTGTTAAAAATTCCAATCTAGTAGGTGCATTAATAAACCTTAAAATATTATGCTTACTTTCTTTCTTCTCACAAACAAGCAGCAATTCCTTCTGAATACTTTCTTTTGACATTTCAGACGCATATTTATATAGTGTTTGTTTTCTAACATCAGAGAAATCAATTGTTTGTTTAACCTCAATCTGAAGAATCTTAGCATCAATAGTTCCCATGTAATCTATGTAAGCATCTTCTTCATCAAACTTTGGATACTCCATATAATTTTCCATTACATATGTTGCTGACTCTAATTCAAAACTATTAATATCTAAAAAACGCCCATTTCCTCTTAATGACAACAGACCAGACATTCGCATTTTTCTGATGTACTCATCCACAGCTTCGTGGCATATTTTTTCCATTTTTAGATAATTTCTATTGTCACTTTCCAATATTGATAGACACTTTTCATATATGTATTCATCAGAACAAGTAAAACCAACTGCTTTTCTAATACTCTTTATATACTGATATGCCGCATATGCATTATTATCTCTCCAGCAAATTAATATTGGCAATTCATGACGTGCTAATCCGGCATTGTTCTCCTCTGGATCATCATGTAAATACTGTATTACTTTCAACAATAATGGCAACGGAACATTTTCATTTAAATTTCTTCTAAGAGGATTATTGGTCTGATATTTCATCAAAGCATTCAAAAATACAGTTTGTATTTTTTTATCATTACATGGCTCCTCCATATATGCATCAACTAGCATATGCCCTGTTGCTGTAATTGTTATAGGCTTTCCCATCGCATACTTTATAAACCCAAATTCTTTTATCATCTTATACCAAGTATCGAATCTAGAATCCCAACCATACTCAAATCCAGCTTCCTTGTGTTTTTGAGGGGACATCTCTATTATCTTCTCAAGCTGTTTATCTGAAAAAGTATCATCTTCGCTTTTTGAAATAGCTTTCAATTCTGCAGTGCGTGATACATACATAGGAGTATACTCTTTCTCTCTGATAACATTCTTTACAACTTCATGTATGATTTCAGATGTAAGTATCTTCCCTTCAAAAGGAAGTATGCATCTAAGAAAGTTGGGTATTCTTTCCGGGTTTCTTATTGTTGTTGAAAATGATAATGGTTTTGCTTTACTTACGGCCATAATTCGTTACAAATACCTCCTTTGAATCCTCCTTAATAGTATTGTCATTAAAGCTGATATAATTGCTGTCTATGTTATAAACAATATACTTTTTAGACCATTCCAGAAAAGTTTGGTTAACCTTTCCTTTGTGATTAATTAAATTAGTAATACCAAATCGTATTCCCCTTTGATCTAAGTCATCCAAATATGCACACAACCTCTGTTCCTCTTCCTCATTCCAATACTTGTTGTATTCTGAACCTGAAATTAGATATGGAGGATCCAAGTAAATATATGATTCTTCATCATATTCTAATTCACTCAAAAATTCCATGAAATCTTTATTTACAAAAGTAATATCCAAAGATTCCATAAATGAAAGATAATGACAAATCGCATTATAAACATTCTTATTAAAATCAACGTTCCCTACCGGAAGATTGAATTTACCAGAACCATTGAATCTTATCATGTGATTAAATCCATATATTAACAGAAGATATAACAACATTAGATCCTCTTTTTCATTGAAGTCTGCTTTCATTTTTGTGTAGGCTTCTTTGTTAAAATGAGAATAATATGTCTTTACATATTTCTTTTTAAGTTCGTCTGGAACAGTAATGTTTCTATAAGAACATGAAAGTCCATACTTATCTATCAGAGTATACAGCTCATTAAGAAATTCTTCTTGCCTTCCAGCATATGATGACAAACATTGATGTAATGCTATTACATAATAGTCAATGTCATTTACAATATATTTTTTTGCAGATGTATTTAGAAACGAACTCCCTCCACCTGCAAATGGCTCTATATATGTTGAGATATTATCAGGAAACAATTCTCTCAACTGGCCCATAAGCTTATATTTATCTCCGACATAAAAAAATGGAGATCTAATAACTTTTTCCTTCATTTTATGCTCCAACTCTCGTAATGAACACTAACTCTTTATGGTCTGCTGCATCCGTTTTCCCTGCATTAAACCTATGGTAATCAGTTTCAAATATTTGAGTTTTGCCTTTCTTTTCAAGAATCTCTTTAATCTGCTCAAGAGTTATTTTATTTCGTGAAGAAGAGCTCTTTGAATCGTAAGTATTATTATAGGTCACCACAATATACTTAACATTCAAACTCTCAATCAACTCAGCAAATACCTTAGGTGCAGAATTTCTACAATAATCCGACATATTTTCTTCTGGAGGCTTCATAGCTGTTCCGGCTAGTTTTGGTTTTTCCCATTTTGTAATAGTTTCCATTACATGATAAAATCTCGAATACTGTCGGCTATTATATGGCGGATCAATAAATGCAACATCCGCTACCACCTGCTTTGCTAATTCATTTGAATCTTCTCTGTAAATCTCAATTTTGTTATTACACTCTATTGGTTCAATCAATTCATAAATAAATTCAGACCTAATTTCTTTTCCTTTTATATAGGCTTCATAATGGCCTACTGTATTCGCGCATCTGTCAAACGAATATAAAAGCGAAGCTAATAAAATGTTGAATTCTCTTTGATTAATCAATTCACTATCATATTCCTGCTGCAGCTCTTCTCTAATAAATCCAATTAGTTTTGCATCTTCATATCTGAAATACTTATCTCCATAGTTGTCAGAAACATAATTGTTGTCTAATTCACTTTTATTTATTTCTCCATATCTCTTTACATGAGCTTGCAGCTTTTTCAAGTCATATTTTTCCTTCCCGAAAAAAGCTTTATATATAGTTTCATTTGAAAATAAAAAATCATTAATTACATTTGACGATGTTATTTCTAATAATTCGGATGTAACTACACCTGTTCCTCCAAATACATCAAATAAAGAATCATGCTCAGGACAATTTTCTAAAATAAGCTCTTTAATCCAAGGCATTAACTTATACTTACTCCCTGTATATCTACGGTTATTAATTTTCATCAAAAGTCTCCTTATTCATCAACAGTTTTCTGCTTTTTTACTTCTCCTGTATTTTTTATTATTATTTTTTCTCCATTTGGAAGTGTAAATGTCTGTTCATAACTAATGCCAAGTATATCCGCTATTTGAATCAAATCCTTTTCTGTAATTGTACCTCTTTTTAATTTTGCATTAAAATTTTGTGGAGATTGGCCAATTTGCCTTGCCAACTCTGCAGCGCTAATACCCATTCTTACACACAAAACTTTTATTTGCTCGGTCGTTGTCATCTTCCACCTCCGAATAATTGTTTTTATAAACCTTTCAATAGATACTATAAACTATTTGATTGATATTTTCAATATAAGAAAGAGCATTTTTCTATCTCTTTCTATCTATCGCAAAACAGAAAAAAGGCTTTCCTATCGTTTTGATAGAAAAGCCCATATATACTATTACTGATTATATCCTGCATCAAAAACAGCAAGATAGTTTGCCGATACTATTCCGGTGCACAACTGATGTTTCAAAAAATTTTTGCACCCCTCTTAAATTACTATTTTCTATATACATTTTTTTCCTGCTAAAAACACAGGTACATATTTATCAAAAAATCCCTGAACCCCGCTTAAACTGGGGCTTTGTGCGATAGCAAGCATACCGTCTCAACATGTACCGTTCCCGGAAATTGATCTACTGCACACGATTTTACAACACGGTAACCATGTTCCTGAAGCATCACCAAATCTCTTGCAAGACTGGTTGGTTTGCAGGAAATATATACCATCTCTGGTACGCCGTAAGCAATAATCTTTTCAAGTGCCTTCGGATTGCAGCCATCCCTCGGTGGATCAAGCACAATCATATCCGGTTTTTCTTCGATTGAATCAAGAACTTTAAGCACATCTCCTGCTATGAAATCGCAATTATCAAGTCCGTTTAAAGCTGCATTTTTCTTAGCAGCCTCGACAGCTTCTTCTATAATCTCAACACCGATTACCTTCTTGGCAACGGGTGCTAACATCTGCGCTATCGTACCTGTACCACTGTACAAATCATATATGACCTTATCTTTGAACTTTCCACCATCGGCATCTCCAAGCACATAACTTCTTGCAGTTTCATACAGCACCTCTGCGCTTTTTGAGTTTGTCTGGAAGAAGGAAAATGCTGAGATTTTGAACTTAAGCCCCAATATCTCTTCGTAAATGTAGTCCTGTCCGTAAATCGTTGATACTTTCTGTGGCACAACAGCATCTGACAGGCTGTCATTACAGGTATGCAATATTCCTACAACCTTGCCCTCAAGATTAAGAGAAAGCAACGTATCTTTCAATTCTGATATGTATAGTTTCTCCCAAAGTTTGTCCAAATCTACAGAAGTATCCGGCTCATTTAGGTCGTCTCTTGTTGTAGTTACGAGGTTAACAAGAATATCTCCGCTACGCATTGCCCGTCTTACAACCAAATGTCTTAAAACTCCTACATGCTGCATTTTCTTATAAAACGGCACGCCCTTTTCCCCGTAAAAGGCAGCAACTGCACGAATAATCTTATTGTAATCATCGTGCACGATTGTGCATTTATCAACGGTCACAATATCGTAGAAACCGCCTTTTTTATGCATTCCAAGAGCAAGCGGCCCATCCTTATATTCGTCACCAAAGGAATATTCCATTTTGTTGCGATATCCCTCTCTTAATGGGCTTTTTTTAATTCCTTCCCAACCGAACTTATCATCCCACGAATAATAGCTATGAGCCTTGAAGTTATCCACATTTTTAGCAAAATCATCGCTATTTCGAGCATTTTCGTCAGAAAAAACGCTCAACTTATCAACAGTTTCCACATTTTTATCCACAGTTAAAATGACATCATCAAGCAATTTGTGTACCTGACCTTCTTTTATCCGCAGTTGATTTTCATAACTAAGCGTCTGGTATGTACACCCTCCACACTCGCCAAAATGCGGGCATGTTGGCGTGGCATCCTCTAACGGAGACTGCCTTACAACCTCTAACAGGCGGCCTTCACCGCCTCCTTTTTTGAGTTTTTTAACCAAAAAACGCACTTGTTGTCCCAAAAGTGCGCCCTTCACACATATTTTTCTATCTTCAGCTATAACGTAGCCTTTGTTGGGAAAATCGTATTTTTGAATTACACCTTCACAAATCTGTCCCTTTTTCATGTATCTAAAATCCCCTTCCGTAGAAATTCCTTCCCGACGACTTCATTTCGCCCACATTGTAGTGAAATCCGCCCTTCGGGTCCACGTCTATCATAATAAATGTCTTCTTTCTTCCGTCCTGTCTCGGATAGGAAATGCTGCCGGGATTAAGTATCGTAACCTCTCGTCCAACATCAAGAAACGGTCTGTGCGTGTGTCCAAACATCACGATATCGTACTCATTTTGCGCAGCATATTTTCTAAGGTTATCAACTCCACCGCCGACGTAAAATCTGTGTCCATGCGTGATAAAAACTCTCTTATCGGCAATCATGAACTCATCAGATTGTGGCAAATCAAGCCCATAATCATTATTGCCCGATATAATATGAGTCTCCGCGTCCGTAAGACTCCTTATATAATCAAGCCCATGCTCAACGTCACCGAGATGAATAAACATGTCAATCTCGCCAACCTGCTTAATTATCTGTTTGACATCCTCGTTATTACCATGTGAATCACTTATTACAAGTATTCGCATAAAAATCTCTCCTGTTATCTGTGCTACAAACCACTATTCTTTGACAATCTAATCCCAATCCGTATTCTAGTTATACGCTTCAAGTTCTTTTTTAATAAGCTCCAAAGCACGACCTCTGTGGCTGATCTTATTCTTCTCCTCCGGCGAAAGCTCGGCTGTTGTCTTGCCGTATTCCGGCAGGAAGAATATCGGATCGTATCCAAATCCGTTCTCTCCGCGCTGCTCATAACCGATTATTCCCTCGATAGTTCCGCGCTTTGTTATAACTTTTCCATCCGGAAATGCTGCCGCAACGGCACAAACAAACCTTGCAGTACGCTTCTCATCAGGCACACCTTCAAGGTTTTCTATAATCTTTTTATTCTTGATATCATAAGATGTGTCCTCGCCCATCCATCTTGCAGAATAAATGCCTGGCTGCTTATCCATGTAATCAACCTCAAGTCCGGAATCATCAGCAAGCACAAGACAGTTGGAAATCTTAGCAATAGCGGATGCTTTAATTTCCGCATTCTCCTCAAAAGTCTTACCGTCTTCTACTATATCTGCGGATATTCCCGCTTCCTTCATGGAAAGAATCTCATAATCAAGGTCGCCCAAAATCATGCGAATCTCCTTCATTTTATCCTGATTACCGGTTGCAAATATTAATCTCTTCATGTGGCTCTCTCCTTACTTATTACTGATTATCCGACGTATTTTGTCTTGGTGGCTTCGGTCCCATATACTGATAAAAATATGACTTTATCATACCATTATAAATCTTACGATTCTTTGTCGCTTTTCTGCCAAGATACTTCTCTGCATCCTCATACGAGGTGATGATGAACTTCGACCATGTATCAAGTTTATCAAACGCCTGACCCATATCCTTATAAAGTTTGGGAAGCGACTCCTTATCCTCAAGTCTCTCACCATACGGCGGGTTCGTTATGATAAAGCCGTATTTCTTCGGGCTTGAGAGCATTTTCATATCTCGCTGTTGGAAATGTATGTACTCTTCAACTCCCGCTTCTCTTGCGTTGGCCATGGCACATTTAACTATATCGCCGTCCAAATCATATCCCTGGATGTTCATGCTAACATCACGAATAATGCCATCCTCGGCCTCGGTTATCGCCTCATACCACACCTTTTTAGGCACAATATTCTTCCAATTCTCTGCAGTAAACTCTCTGTTCATACCGGGCGCGATATTGGCTCCTATAAGCGCCGCCTCAATCGGAAATGTTCCACTTCCACAGAATGGGTCGATTAAGATTCTGTCCTTATTCCAAGGCGTAAGCATTATAAGTGCTGCCGCTAAAGTCTCAGAAATCGGTGCCTTACCGACAAGCTGTCTGTAACCTCTCTTGTGAAGTGAAACGCCTGATGTATCAAGTGCAACCGTCACAATATCCTTCATTATAAATATTCGAATCGGATATTCGGCACCGTTTTCTTCAAACCAGCCGATACGATACACTCCCTTAAGTCTGTCAACAATCGCTTTCTTGACAATCGATTGGATATCTGAAGCCGAGAAAAGCTTTGATTTGTTGGTCGTTGCCTTAGTTACCCAGAACTTCGCATCACTTGGAAGATACTCCTCCCACGGAAGCGCCTTGGTCTTTTCAAACAACTCATCAAAAGTCGTTGCCTTAAATGTTCCCACACGCAACATTATCCTCTCTGCAGTACGGACAAATATGTTGGCGCGAGCAAGTGCACCGGCGTCGCCTTTGAATATCACGCGCCCGTCAGACACCTCAACAATCTCGTATCCGATATCATTTATTTCTCTCTTAAGCACCGCCTCAAGTCCAAAATGGCACGGTGCAATGTATTCATATTCCTGCATAAAAATCCTTTCTATTGCAAACACCAAATAACTGTAAATACTTTATCATACTTTCATAAACTCAACAACCTATTTCCCCAATATAATTAGCATAACCTATGCCAACCAATCAAATCACCCCCAACAATACAAAAACAGGGCATCCGCAAACTTGCAGACACCCTGTCTTTCATATCATTTTGCTATTAATTTCTATATCACAAACCTTATCCGGCAATTGCGATATAGTTAGTCTTCTCAACTCTCTTATTCGGATCAGGCTTAGGAACCTCAAGCTTCAATACGCCGTTCTTATACTCTGCCTTAACATCCTCCTGTGAGATTGTATCGCCTACATAGAATGATCTTGTCATGCTTCCCATGTAGCGCTCGCGGCGAATATATTTGCCACTCTTCTTTTCCTTCTCATCCTTATCAAGACCCTTGCAAGCCTTAATCGTAAGATAACCATCAGTAAGCTCTAAGGAAAGTTCTTCCTTCTTAAATCCAGGAAGGTCGATATCAATCTCATAATGGTCATCGTGGTCTCTGACGTCTGTCTTCATCATGTTGTCAGCGCGACGGCCATAGAGCTTCTTAGAAGCATCCTTCATCTGCTTATCATATGCAGGCCAGTCAAAAAAGTCATCAAAGAAATCATCAAATAAGTTTTCTCCAAAAATACTTGGTACCATCATAAGTCATCTCTCCTTTTCTTATATTTTCTATGGTTTCCTTGTTACTGATTATGTTATACCACTTTGTTAGCACTCTGTCAAGGTGAGTGCTAATAATTTTTTGTGAAGAATTTGTGAACGCATCTTCACCATTGGTTTCATTAGTATTTTGCCCTTTTCTCTTAAACATATACCATCATTTTTGCATACAATGATAATAAGTAAAGCAAAAATGGAACTGCCATGACATTCGAAAATATCAATATCCGACAAATCGTTAATACCGCTGTAATCAAAAATGCAATTATAATAGACGTACGTGACGAGAATCGTTTCTTAAAAGGCCACATCCCTATGGCTGTCAATCTTCCGCTGTCAAAAATAAAGGCCGGCTTCATTTCATACCCGAAGTCCCGAACACTAATCGTCTATTGTGACACGGGTGGTGCAAGCATGCAGGCGGCAAGACTCCTCTCTCAGAAAGGCTACACGGTAATTAACTGCATAGGTGGTCTTAACAATTACAAGGGATCGTTAACCCGCAGTATGTAACCGCAGCCATTTCCCTACAACACAACTTATCATTTATACAAAAAGGGATTGCCAACAGGCAATCCCTCATCTTTTTACTTTGTAACCTTCTCAAAATCCGACGCCGGATGCTTACATATCGGACAAACAAAATCATCCGGAAGCTCCTCACCGACATACTCATATCCGCATATCGTGCATCTCCACACTGTCTGTCCGTCAGGTGTTGTTCCAACGGCCTGTGGCTTTGGCTTAACGTTAGCATGATAGTAACCGTAATCCATTGAAGGAACATCGGAAAGTATTTCCATGTCGGTAACCATAGCAACAAAAAGTGTATGGCTTCCAAGGTCTATAGCCTGCTCAACCCAGCCGGCGATAAATCCGTTGGTTCCCTTGGTTATATAATTAACCTCATTAAATCCACGCTTGCAATCCGTAAATGATTCAAACTTGTTAACATCTCGTCCCGACTGGAATCCGAAATGCTTAAACAGTGAAAAGTCTGCGTCTTGCGAGATAATCGATAATGTGAACTTCTTAGTCCTCATAATCATGTCATGCGTGTAGTTAGCCTTGTTAACCGCAAAGGCAATTCTGTTAGGCTCCGATGTAACCTGAATACCCGTGTTGATTATACAGCCATTGTCCTTGCCCTCTTCACTTGCGGTAAGAACAAACAAGCCGTACGTCAGCTTCTGCATAGTCTTAGCGTCCATAGTGTAACCCTCCTTAAGTCAACTACTACTCGTTAATCAGAGCCCTAAGTTCTTCTCTCTTCTCCATTATTTCAGCAAGTAACGGCGAATAATCCATTTCCTCCATCTCACGAAGATGCTCCGTAATCTCTTCAACCGGTCTGCTAAGCGGTGTCATGGAAAGATTAGCCGCAACTCCCTTAAGAGCATGTGCATACTCAAATGCCGCCTTTAAATCATTCTTAGCAAGTGCATCCTTCAAATCATCAAAATTAGGTTCATCCGGAAGTACACTGACTAATTTAAGATAAAATTCCTCATTGCCGAAACAACGTTTTAAACCTTCTGAAGTCTTAGCCCCAAACTTATCGAGCGTTTCTATTGATAACATCGTATCAGCCCCCCTTGTAACAATTTCTAATTACATATTGTCTTTAATCTGCTTATAGATTCCCTCGCCGTCAAGTAAATACTTGTGAAGAAGTTCTACAGCAGGACCAGACTCACCGAAGCGGTCTCTCATACCTATCTTATATACAGGTGCCGGTGCCTTCTCACAAACAACGTCACATACCGCAGAACCAAGTCCACCGATAATAGAGTGTTCCTCAACGGTAAATATCTTCTTAGTTTCCTTAGCAGCCTTGATGATTATATCCTCATCGATAGGCTTGATTGTATGAATGTTAATTACTCTTGCATCAATTCCGTCAGCGGCAAGCTTCTCTGCAGCCTCTAATGCAAATGATACCTCAAGTCCGGTTGCAACAATCGTGATATCCTTACCTTCTCTTAAAGTTACACCCTTGCCAAGCTCGAACTTGTAATTGTCATTATCATTTATTACAGGAACCGCAAGTCTTCCAAAACGCATATATACAGGTCCCTGGTGCTCGTAAGCAGCCTTAACGGCAGCCTTAGCCTCAACATCATCCGAAGGATTGATAATTACCATATTAGGAATTGTACGCATAAGAGCAATATCCTCATTACACTGATGAGTTGCTCCATCCTCACCAACAGAAATACCTGCATGAGTTGCACCAATCTTAACATTTAACTTTGGATATCCGATTGAGTTACGAACCTGCTCAAATGCACGTCCTGCCGCAAACATTGCGAAACTACTTGCAAATGGTACCTTGCCCGTAAGCGAAAGTCCCGCTGCAATACCCATCATATCGCACTCAGCGATACCACAATCTATATGTCTTTGGGGAAATGCCTTCTTAAATATTCCTGTTTTTGTAGCTGCCGCAAGGTCAGCGTCCAAAACAACTACATCATTATGCTCTGTACCAATCTCAACCAAAGCATTACCATAACTTTCTCTTGTAGCAATCTTCTTTACTTCTGACATAATGCTTCACCTACTTTCTCCAAATCTGCCATTGCAATCTCATACTGCTCGTCGTTCGGTGCTGCACCGTGCCATGACGCCTGGTTCTCCATGAATGAAACGCCCTTGCCCTTAACTGTCTTAGCAATTATGGCTGTCGGCATTCCTTTAGTTTCTCTTGCCTCTTTAAATGCTGCATCAATAGCATCAAAATCGTGTCCGTCTATAGTTATAACATGGAAATTAAATGCTTTGAACTTGTCTGCAATCGGGTATGGTGAACATACGTCATCAACATTACCGTCAATCTGCAAACCGTTATTATCAACAACAACTACAAGATTATCAAGCTTTCTGTGTCCGGCAAACATAGCTGCCTCCCAAACCTGACCTTCCTGAATCTCGCCATCACCAAGTATTGTATATACTCTGTAACTCTCATCGGAAAGCTTTGCTGAAAGTGCCATACCTACAGCAACAGATATTCCCTGTCCAAGAGAACCTGATGACATATCAACACCGGGAGTACCCTTCATATCGGGATGACCCTGAAGCATCTCTCCTGTTTTTCTAAGTTTTAATAACTCCTCCTTAGGAAAATATCCTTTCTCAGCAAGTGCTGCATAAAGAGCAGGAGCAATGTGTCCCTTAGAAAGAACAAAGCGGTCTCTGTCTGCTTTCTTAGGATTGGCAGGATCCACATTCATTTCCTCAAAATATAAATAAGTCATAATGTCAGCTGCTGAAAGTGAGCCACCCGGGTGACCACATTTGGCAGCATGGAGAGAAGACACAATATGTTTTCTCAACTGATTAGCTGTTTGTTGAAGCTTTAATTTGTCCATAATAATCTCCTTAACTTAAGAATTTGTATTCCACGATATCTATTTTATAGAGTCTATGACTAATTAGCAACCCTTTTTTTTACGAAAAATGTTAAAAAAATCACTCGTATATTACCTTTGCAATCCCACCAAATCTATGTTATATTACTAATTGGGAGAGGAAAGTTTACGTTACAGAAGGGGGCTTATCATGAGTAATTATATTTTATCCTGCTGTTCTACGGCAGACCTTTCAACAGAACATTTCAAAAGACGTGACATTAATTATGTATGTTTTCACTTCTTTCTGGACGATGTTCCCTATCTTGATGATCTTGGTCAATCCATTGATTTAGCAGAATTTTATCAGAAAATGGAAGATGGAGCTATGACAAAAACCTCTCAGGTCAATGTCGAAGAATTCGTAGAATACTTCCGACCATTTCTTGAGCAGGGAAAGGATATCTTCCATGTGACACTTTCGTCAGGAATTACCGGAACTTTTAATTCAGCAAACATTGCAAAAGATATGCTCTTAGATGAATTTCCGGAGCGTAAGATATATATTGTAGATTCACTTGCCGCTTCCGCAGGCTACGGTCTTTTAATGGATGCCATTGCCGACAGGCGCGACGAGGGCTACTCAATAGATGAACTTAATGCTTGGGTTTTGGATAACCGTCTTTTTGATAATCATTGGTTTTTCTCTACAACCCTTACTTATTTCATACGAGGCGGTCGTATCTCAAAGGCCGCAGGAACAATTGGAAATATGCTTAACATCTGCCCTCTTATGAATGTGGATTTTGAAGGAAAGCTTAACGTTCGCGAGAAGGTTCGTTCAAAGCGCAAAGTAATTAAGGCAATTGTTGATAAGATGGAAGCTCTTGCCAATGACGGTTTGGCATACAACGGTAAATGCTACATAAGCCACGCAGGCTGTATCGAAGATGCCAAAGCGGTAGCGGAACTAATCGAAGAAAGATTTCCTAACATTGACGGTGGCGTCAAGATATACAATATCGGAACAGTTATCGGCAGCCACACAGGTCCCGGAACCGTAGCACTTTTCTTCTGGGGCAACAAACGACTTGATTAATATCATCAATACAAAATAAGGCGAGTAACCTTGAAGGTTACCCGCCTTTTATAATTTTTATAAATAACTCTTTAACTTGTCCACCATGTCAAGTTTCTCCCAAGGAAGATCAAGGTCAAGACGTCCGAAATGACCGTAAGTTGCTGTCTGCTTGTAAATTGGTCTTCTAAGATCTAACATCTTGATAATTCCTGCAGGACGAAGATCGAAGTTCTCTCTTACTATCTCAACAAGTTTTCTCTCATCAAGCTTACCTGTTCCAAAAGTATCAACTCTGACAGATGTAGGTCTTGCAACACCGATTGCATATGAAAGCTGAATCTCACATTTATCGGCAAGGCCTGCTGCAACAATGTTCTTAGCAACGTATCTTGCTGCGTATGCTGCGGACCGGTCAACCTTTGTACAATCCTTACCTGAGAATGCTCCACCGCCGTGTCTTGCATATCCACCATAAGTATCAACGATTATCTTTCTACCTGTAAGTCCTGAATCTCCGTTAGGTCCTCCGATAACGAAACGACCTGTCGGATTGATGAAGAACTTTGTATCGTCATCAACTAATTCTTTTGGAAGAATTACGTCAAATACTTCTTTCTTGATATCCTTATGAATCTGCTCCTGAGTTACATCTGCATCATGCTGGGTTGAAAGAACAACTGCCTCAAGACGAATCGGCTTACCACTCTCATCATACTCAACCGATACCTGAGTTTTTCCATCCGGTCTAAGATAAGGTAGTGTTCCGTTCTTTCTAACCTCTGTAAGTCTCTTTGAAAGTTTGTGAGCAAGACTTATAGGATAAGGCATATACTCTTCTGTCTCATTAGTTGCAAATCCGAACATCATACCCTGATCTCCGGCACCGATTGCCTCGATATCCTCGTCACTCATCTGGTTTTCTTTTGCCTCAAGTGCCTTATCAACACCCATCGCGATATCCGAACTCTGCTCGTCAATTGCAGTTATAACACCGCATGTATCACAATCAAATCCATAATCCGAATGATCATATCCTATTTCTCTAATAGTATCTCTAACGATTTTCTGAATATCAACATATGCACTTGTTGAAATCTCTCCCATAACAAGAACAAGACCTGTTGTAATGGATGTTTCACAAGCAACACGGCTGTTAGGATCCTGTCTCATTAACTCATCTAAAACGGCATCTGAAATCTGATCACATATCTTATCGGGATGTCCCTCAGTAACAGATTCCGATGTAAACAATAATTTCTCCATCTCCAAACTCCTTCCAATTTTTGCTTATATAATACCCCACATAGCAATATTGGTCAATAAGCCATTGACTTTATTTGTCTATTTTCATATAATATAAATACGATTTTTGTCGAATATGACCAACAGAGAGGAAAAAGTATGGGACTTAAACTTCTTATGCTTCACAACGTAACCAAGGGAATGAAGATTGCCGAGGACGTATATAAGGGAAGCCAGTTAATAGTTAAGAAGAATAAGGAAGTAACACAGGAAGTTTTGGATGTGTTGCATTTTTCTGACATCATATCAGTTACCGTATATGATGGCAAAGATGACGAACCGGCACCCGCACCTGCCAAACCGGAACCAGCCAAGTCTTCAGGTCCCTCACATTCGGAACGCTTGCGTCAAACCGAAACATTCAAGAAGTTTGAAGAGGCGTTTCAGGAGACTACCGAGAATTTCAAAGTTGCTCTTAATGATATCGCAAGAAACCAGGATGCTGTTCCCGTTGATGATTTGTTTGAGTCAGCCAACAACATAATGGAGCACGCGACCAATACATACCAGTTGATGGATATCTTAAGTAATATCCGATACTTTGATGATTCGACTTATGCCCACTCGTTAAATGTTGCCCTACTCGCCAACATTTTAGGAAGGTGGCTTCATTTCGACGAAGAAGAGCTCAAGAAAATTACAGTTGCAGGAATGCTTCATGATATAGGTAAGGTTGTACTTCCAAAGAGTATTATACAAAAACCAAGTGCACTTACCGAGGAAGAATTCCAGATTGTTAAGAGTCATCCCATGGAGGGCTACAAGATTTTGATGTCCAAGAACGTCGACGAGGAAATGGCCAGCGCAGCACTTTTCCACCATGAAAAATGTGACGGTTCCGGATATCCCAACGGATTTACAGGCGATCAGATTACAGATATTGCCAAAATAATTGCCATTATCGATGTATATGAAGCCATGACGGCTGACCGAGTTTATCGAGACGGTATTTGTCCTTTCAAGGTTATTCGTATATTTGAAGACGAAGGTTATGCAAAGTACGATCCAAAGTACATGCTTCCGTTCCTTAGAGGAATCGCGGATACATACCTTCACAACAACGTACTCTTAAGCGACGGCAGAGAAGGTGAGATAATTCTTACCAACACTACAACGCCATCCAAACCAAGTCTTATAGTCAACGGACAATTCGTTGATTTATCCAAGACACCGGGACTTACAATTGACAAGATATTATAACAAAAAGTGCAGCCGAAACTGCACTTTTTCTTTACTCTTTAATTATCACAAGTTTATCCCCGACATTTATCAAGTCCGACTCCAAACCGTTAGTTTCCTTAATACGCTCAACCGTTGTGTAGTACCTCTTTGCAATACTCCACAACGTATCGCCTTCCTTAACTATGTAACACGTAATTCCCGGAAGTTCTTTTTTCTTCTCAAAGTCAATCGGTTTAACCTCCATGTCGAGCACCGCTTTTGCTTTTTCATTTGCAAATGCGATAACATCAAGTGACACCTCTGCCTTTATCTCAATTTTATCGTCCGATAATTGCACCGCGGATATCTGATCAATGGAAGGAACTATCATATAAGTTATCTCATCCTCAGCAGCATTTAACTCAATCTCACTTGAGAAAGGAATGTCAAATGTTGACGAACAAAGTGAACCGTTATCTGCCTTGTTAAGATATGTAACCTGTGCACTGATGATACCCTCAACAAGTATGCCCTTAGGCGTACGAGATGTTTCCTCTATCAGTACAGAACCTTCCGTATAGCATATTTGAAGAATTGTCTGGTTCTTTGGCATATCGACATTTTCAGATATACGAAGTTTTGCACAGTTTCTCATAAGCAGATGCCACAGTGTAAACTCACGCCATTTCGGATTAATCTCTTCCTCGGTGGAATACGCGTCCCTTACAAGAGAAACCTCCTCTTCACCATAGAGTTTCACTTCCATTGTAAGTTCCGCCGTAATATCTATCATTCTGTCCTGACCTTTGTCATTTTGTGTGACCGCGATATGGTACTGATCAAGATTTAAGAAACTTGACGGTATCATGTCAGCATCAGATGACGGCTCATCAATTCTTTTCTCAAACGGTACGTCCAACGAAAAATATTGAATCGGCATGCCGTCTTCCTCTGCATTATAGACAAGGAAAACACTTAATGTTCCACTCACAAGAAGGTAGCCGTCCTCCGCCTTTATCCTTGGATTAACAAGCGCCATGTTCTTCCATATCACCTGATAAATGTCAGGCTTGTTGGCAGGAATTTCTGCCTGCGTGTCAACTTCTACTCTCTGGTTTTCACGAAGTTTAAGTTTCATCATGGCAATTGTTCCCGAAAGCACTTCGGCAGCATTTTCATCTACAAGAGAAGAAATTGCCTCAAATGTTTCCTTCTCCCTTACCTGATAATCAAGTCCGATTAGTGCCTTAAGACTTAACTTTCGTGAGTGGAGAACTGCAACCGTTATATCATTTAGACTTGCGTGTACCTCTATGTAGTCCGACTCCTTTGTCCCATCCGCATTCATATATTCAATGAACGGAACCTTGCCCGTTATGCTGTCAAATGTATTACTCTCCTTGTCGGCACAGTAAAGTATCTGATAATTAAGGCAACCCTTGACCTGAAAGCGGTCTACCATCGCCTGTATTTCTTCTATAACAACATTTCCTTTGACAAGCACGAGACGCTCGATGTCCAACAGATTTTCCGGCACATTTACTGTATCATCAAGTGTAAACTGTACCGTATTTTTCACTTTCCATGTATAATTGTCAATTTCACTTTTTAAAAAATCCATACAGCCTCCTATAATTGTCTTTTCTATCCACAATTATATGCTGTATGGATTCTAATTATTCCGTCTAAATATATTTGTTTTGAGATTCTACTCTGTTCTCGTCCTTTTCATCTTCCATTATAAATGCAGATGTTACCGGGACATCACTTGCTACGACAACCTTCTTCTTTTCTATCGGAATCATTTTGTCATACACAACGTAAGTATCGCAGAACATGTCGTGAAAGCCCTGTTTTTTCTCAGTAACAGCTATAACAAAATATCCGATACAAAGTACTCCCGCAAGGAACCTTCCAATAGTTTCTCTGTATAACACATTTACAAAAGTCCAATTATCATCTTCTGTAATCACTTTGAGATTTAACAACTTTTTACCAATCGTTGCATGTGCAAAATAGGTCATAAGCACAAAATACGTAACTACCAAAAGATATCCTACAACATCCAAAAATGAGTAGTTAAAAAGGAAGTTCGCCTTTAAGCCTGTAACTCCAACTCCCGCTGCAATACTAAGCGGAAGTTTGACAATACCAGCTATAATCACGGCGATTATACTATCTATGACATACGCCACAAGTCTTACAAAGAAGCCGGCATATGCTCTATTCTCCAAATGGTCTTGCATAATACATCGGCACCCCACTTCCAAATCTGTCTACCAAATCAACGAGTATCTCCGCCTCTGACTTAGGCTTTAAATCTTTTGCTGAACCAAATAGTTTTGAAAGATAACTTGCCTCGTCACTTGGTCTGTAGAACTCACTTACTCCTGTTACTTCCTTAATATAAGCATCAAACTCATCGGAAGTCTTGATGCCATCAATAAGTCCGTTATCAACCGCCTGACTAGCCGTATAGATTCTTCCGTCAGCAAGCTTCTTTACATCCTCAACCGACATATTTCTTGCCTCTGCAACGATTCCCACAAACTGCTCATAAGCCTCGTCAACCAATGCCTGATAAATGGCCTTCTGCTCAGCAGTCATAGGCTTGCCTGAACTTCCCATATCCTTGTTCTTTGCGGATACAATATTCTGCTCCTTGATACCAAGTTTTTTATAAAGCTCTGACATATCATATCCTGAAATGATAACACCAATTGAACCTGTTGTTGTGTTACGGTTGGCATACTGCTCATCTGCGGAAGATGCAAGATATACACCACCCGAACAGCACATGCTCTCCATGTATGCATATATAGGTCTGCCGGTCTTTTCCTTGTACTCCATAAGCTTAAGATAAAGCTCATCTGCCTGATATACAGCTCCACCCGGAGTATCCAAACGAAGTACTATTGCTTTGTTGTTCTTATTGTCGATAAGCTTATCAACATATTTCATAAGAAGATCATGATTATAACCGCCACCGGTTTGAGCAAGTCCCTGCGTTCCTGATGACTCCTGAATTGTTCCCTCGATAGGAACAATCGCTACAAAATCCTTGTTAGTCGGCATATCGGCAAGCGCGATATCGCTTCCTCCCGACAACTGATCCATAAAAGTTCCGAATTCTGATTTGTTGCTATCCTGTTTTTTGGTAATTGATGATGAAAGCGTATTCGTAAGCACGCTTATAACTCCAACAACTACGAAAATTACAGCAGCAACTATAAGTCCGTATGATTGTTTCTTTGTCATTTTGGTTTTCTCCTTTTGATTTATTGCGGGCATAAATGTTGTAAAACCAACGTAATTTCATTCCCTTCTAATGATTATACACACTTATGCACTAAATATAAACATTTTTTTGTGTACTTTTAAGGATAACTTCTTTCACATTAGTACACAAAGATTACACATAAGAAGAATATAGTATGCCCTGTAAGAACTTTTCATACGGATACATTAAGTTGTATTCGATTCTCCCCCCTCATTTAGAGAGTCAAGGATGCATAATCCTTGGCTCTCTTTGCGTTATATACGTAATGCTACAGCCACATATTTCCAGCGCAGACACGTTCTCACTCGGTTATTCACGCAGCGGTACTAAGTTCGCATTACATGCTCACTAAGTGCCGGCGTTCATAAACGGTCTGCTTATGGAAAATATGTGGCTGTAGCAATTTACAAATATTGCAATGAGAAGTCCATGGATTATATCCTATTACGATAGTGTGGAATCAAGTTGTTCCGGTTTGATGTACTCAGGGAAGGTAATTACAACCTTAAACAGGTCTCCGTCAAGTTCTATGTCAAAGGTTCCTCCCATGAGTTTTGTAAGGTCCTTCGCAATCGAAAGACCAAGGCCGCTTCCCTCGGTTGTACGTGAGGAATCTCCTCTTGTAAATCTTTCCATGAGTTCTTCAGCACTTATATTAAGCTGTGCCTTGGATATGTTCTTCATGGAAAAATGTACAACGTTATCTTCTGCGGAAAGGTCAACGTATATACGTGTTCCTTCCATGGCGTATTTATATGCATTCTGAAGTATGTTATCAAGCACTCTGAAAAGTCTTCGTCCGTCCGCCATTACCATGACAGGTCCCGCTGCCGCCTTACCATTTAACGAGGTTACTATGTTAAGATTCTTCTCGGCAAGTTTCTCTTCACATTCGCCAAGTGCCTGTCTCATTAATTCATCAAAGGATAACGGCATCATTGTAAGTTCAATGTTACCGGATGTCGCCTTGGCAGCTTCTACCAAATCCTCTGTTAACTGTTTTAATCGGTTTGCCTTCTGGTCAAGAACCTCTATATAATGCTCCGCTTCAGGGGTTGGCATTTTCTCTGACTTAAGAAGGTTGATATAGTTGATAATCGATGTAAGCGGGGTCTTCAAATCGTGCGACACGTTTGTAATCAACTCTGTCTTCATTCGCTCGTCTTTAAGCGATTTCTCAACAGCATTTTTAAGACCGTCACTTATATTGTTGATACCATCCTCAAGTTCTTGGAATACCGTATACTTGTTATTAAGAGCAACCTTTGCATCGAGGTCGCCCTCTGTTATTTTTTCAATTCCTTCTTTGAGTTTTTCTACATCCCTGATAAATCTTTTCGAAGTTAAAATTGTTAATAACCATACTAATATGAAAAATACTACAAGCACAATCATGCTCTTTAGAATACTTAACTTGCCGGTATACACCACATAGCATGCCCATGCGAGTATAATTACTTGGACTCCTATATAAACTCTTGTTAAAAATTTGAGTTTGTCCGTAATCTTCTTTCTGTTAAATCTTGCCGCGATTTTATTAATGATTATCATTTTTGAACCAAAGTTACCAGCCTTAATTCTTCGCGCAAGACTAAGCGTCATTTCCATAAAGAATATTCCGAACGGAAGTGAAGAAAATACTACAATCACCATGGCCGTAATAATATCAAAGCACGTACGGGTTTTGATTGTGCCGTATTGAAGAATAAATATTTCATCGTAACTGCTTTTGTTCAATGCCTTATTTACGATAAAAAATACAAGCATTGCACTACCAACAACCGTCACTATATAAACAAACAGCCAAAACTCTGTTGTTGTTTTGTCAAACCATGTAAGTTTTATTTCCCCGCTGTCATCACTTTTTCCGGTTATTTTAATAAGACGTATCGCCTGAACAACCAGCAAAATCAATAACACTATCGTTCCGATTATAAAGAAGACAATATACTTACCAAACGTGTTATATCCCCATATATATGAGACAGTGTCACTCACATCACCAAACTTAATCTTGTTCGGATTAAAACCAAAATACACCACGCTTCCGACTTCCATCATTCCAAGCCATTCTGAAACAGACGACTCCGACCACAATTCCCCTGATGCAATACGTGTCGTAGGCGCTACCAAATCGTAGCTTCCGTTCTTGATTACATAGGATTCATAGTTCTCGTCATACACTATATCCTCCGAGCCTTCGACATTTGAGTAAACAATATCTCCGTTACCACCTCTTATATAATATTTGAAAGCACTGTCATCATAAGAGTTGGCTGCCTTTTCATAGTCCATCCCCTGCTTATAACTTTCCACCGAGTCAGTGAATAAAGATACTCTGTTCTGACTCCACAAAAGAGGAAAAATGATACTGCTTATTGATGCTGATTCAGTGCTGTATTTAATATTATTCTTTAATTCAGACAAGCTGTAAACATATCTTTCAAAAGGCGTAAAATAATCATCCCATGTCGAATAATACACATCATTTAACGGATCATATACGGCACAATCTTCACCTTCCATGTTCATATCCGTATTGGTATATTCATAATATTGCTCCTCAGTTTCAGAATTAACGATTGCAACATTGGTTTTTTCAAGTTGTTTTAAGCGAAGCATCAAACCCTCGGATTTGTATATTATGTATGCTTCCTCCGGAAAATTATTGCTTAACCAGCAATTCGTATTTTGCAAACCGTTTTTCTTAAAAATATTGGCAAAAGTTTCGTTATCAAGATACAGATATTTGTTATCATATTCTCTTGCACTTGTGTTTATAAAGCTTTTTACCGTATCATAGTCGTATATATTTAATTTCTTCTCTTCTTCGTTTGTAACATAAGCATCCAAATCCTCAATATTTTCGCTTATGTTTCCCTCTGCAATCCTTGCCACATCATATGTACGTGCAACAGAATTGCCAACATCATATACCGTAAGCTCGGTATCATTTTTTCTCATTTCATGACTGACAACACTGCAAACAAGATTGTCGATTTCCAAACTTAACTTATTTTTATATCTCTCACAACTATACAAATCAAAGTCGTTGCTAACAACACCTATGCCGTATTCTGCTATGACATATACACATACGCCAAAGAAGAACATAAGCAGCATAAATGTTGTAATGCACAATATTCGTCGGGCAAGCTTGCCCACCACACTATAGGAACGAGTCTTTTTTTCCTCTGCCATTTTCAAATCCACCTACTTCTTATCCATATGGTAGCCAACGCCCCACATAACCTTAATGTAATCCGGATTCTTCGGATTAATCTCTATCTTTTCTCTGATTCTTCTTATATGCACCGACACGATATTATCGGTTGCATATGCATCTTCGCCCCAGATTTTTTCATATATTTCTGATGAGGAAAATACTTTACCAAGGTTTTCCATAAAGAGTTTCAATATGCTATATTCGGTTGGCGTAAGCTTGATTGGCTCGCCGTCCACTTTAACCTGTTTCTTGTCCTTGTCCATTTCTATTGCTCCATTAACAAGAACATTTTCACTCTCCTTATCAATTCCTCCAAATGCTGTATAACGTCTTATCTGAGACTTAACTCTTGCGACCAACTCAAGAGGGTTGAAGGGCTTTGTCATATAATCGTCCGCACCAACATTTAATCCAAGTATCTTGTCAACGTCCTCGGATTTTGCCGATAGCATGATAACAGGTATTGAACTACTTTCGCGAAGCTTATCAAGAGTATGTATTCCGTCAAGCTCCGGCATCATGATGTCAAGTATTACCAGGTGTATCTCCTCGTTTTTCATTATCTCAAGTGCTTCTTTTCCGTTGTACACGGGAATAATATTGTATCCCTCCTGCTTAAGATAAATCGTAATTGCCTCAACTATTTCCTTGTCATCATCACATACCAATATGTTCATCATTACCCTCCTGTTTTGTATCCGTAAGCTCTTACAGATAGAATATAACAAATAAATCTTTCAAAATAACATACTAAAAAATTACGAAATTATGAAGATTACTCTCCAAAAAAACAATCATTACTTGGACTATACCACAGTAATGATTGTTGTATCAACATATATTCACATATATACAGAAAGCTTAACTCAACCTCCAAACTTCTGTGCAGCCTCTGCCATAGCAGCATCAAGCTCTGCCTGTTTCTTTGCTTCGTCTTCGGCAGCCTCACGTTGCAAGCGTTCAAAAATCTCCTGTGCACGCTTTTCCGCATCATCAGCTCCACCGCCCGCATTAGCATCATTATTAACCGCAGCTAATTTTTCTTTCTCTGCAGCCTGTCTCTTGGCTTCCTCTATCTCGGCAACCTTCTTTGCCTCATCCTCTGCCGCTTCGCGGTTGAGGCGATCCATAATCTCCTGCGCACGCTTCATCTCGTCAGCTTCCTGAGCAGCGGTCTTTCCCTGTGCAATAAATGAATCCACATCAACCTTATTGGCATTCATTATCGAATCAAGTCGCGCCTTTTCTTCTGCCTTACGTCGTTCTTCTTCGGCTTTCTTTCTGGCTTCCTCTATCTCATCGGAATACCTGCCTTCACGGTCACTGTTAATCCTTGCAAGAACCTCTGCCGCATCACCTGTAACCGCCGGTCCCTTCTTCTGTGCCGCCGGCATTCTGACAGTCGGTCCGGTACTTTCTTCTACGGCATTACTTGAAGCACTAGTTGAAACATCAGCAGATTCTTCTTTCAAAATATTCTGTTCTTCGGGAAGAATACTTGCCTGTGGACCTGATGGCACATCATTAAAACTCTTGTTGTTATCTATATGGAACACAGGCAGCAAAACTGCTCTGTACCATTTCACTATGTGATTTTTGAAGTTCATAAAGAACCTGTTCTCTGTCCAAAAACTCATCGGCAACCACCCCATATATTATGTTTTTTAAACATAATTATTATATCACAGTTCTTCCCTTTTAGCCACAAGAAATAAGGGCAGCCGCATGCGACTGCCCTTTAATATATTACCCTTTCAGGCTCAATCGTACAAGCGCACGCTTAAGCGCAAGCTCGGCACGATTCATATCTATTCCGGAGCCTTCCTCAATTCTACGTCTGGCACGTATCTCTGCTTCCTTTGCACGATTAGCATCAATCTCGTCCGGCCACTCACAGCTCTCCGCAAGAATGGTTATTCCATCCTGAAGAACCTGGATAAAACCTGACATCAAGGTAGCTTCCTTAACGGTATCCTCCTCATGTATGCGAAGGATTCCCGGTGCAACGATAGCGGTAAGAGGAATATGCTTTGGATAGACACCCATGTCACCCTCGGTTGTGGTAAACTCCGCAAAGGTTACATCACCCTCATAGAATATCCTCTCCGGAGCAACAATCTTTAATTTCATTGTATCTGCCATAGAATTTCTCCTTCTATCACGCTTACTTGTTCACCTTAGCAAGTACATCATCGATACTTCCGGCATTTAAGAAGTAACCTTCAGGAATGTCGTCATGCTTACCTTCGATAATCTCCTTAAATCCTCTTATAGTCTCGGAAACAGGAACATACTTACCTGATGTACCGGTAAACTGCTCTGCAACGAAGAATGGCTGTGACAGGAATCTCTGAATCTTTCTCGCACGTGATACAACAAGCTTATCGTCCTCTGAAAGCTCGTCCATACCAAGGATTGCGATGATATCCTGAAGCTCTTTGTACTTCTGAAGAATCTCCTGTACTCCACGTGCTACCTGATAATGCTCCTCACCAACAATCTTAGGATCAAGAATACGTGATGTTGATTCAAGCGGATCTACAGCAGGGTAGATACCAAGCTCAACTATCTGTCTTGAAAGAACCGTTGTAGCATCAAGGTGAGCAAATGTTGTAGCCGGAGCAGGGTCAGTCAAGTCGTCCGCAGGCACATATACAGCCTGAACGGAAGTGATTGAACCATTCTTTGTAGATGTAATTCTCTCCTGCAAAGCACCCATCTCTGTCTGAAGTGTTGGCTGGTAACCAACGGCTGAAGGTACACGACCAAGCAAAGCCGAAACCTCGGAACCCGCCTGAGTGAAACGGAAAATGTTGTCGATGAAAAGCAACACATCTTTACCACCCTGGTCACGGAAATACTCTGCCATTGTAAGTCCTGTAAGACCAACTCTCATACGAGCTCCCGGCGGCTCGTTCATCTGACCGAACACCATCGTAGTTTTGTTGATAACGCCTGACTCTGTCATCTCGTTGTACAGGTCGTTACCCTCTCTTGTACGCTCACCAACACCGGTAAATACTGAATATCCACCATGCTCTGTTGCGATGTTACGGATAAGCTCCTGAATAAGTACTGTCTTACCAACACCGGCACCACCAAAAAGTCCGATCTTACCACCCTTCTGATAAGGACAAAGTAAGTCAACGACTTTGATACCGGTCTCTAATATCTCTGTATCTGTTGCCTGCTCTGAAAACTCCGGAGCTTTTCTGTGAATAGGGAAAAACTCTTTACAATCCGGAGCCGGCTTGTTATCAATCGGCTGACCTAACACGTTGAAGATTCTTCCAAGTGTGTTCTCACCAACAGGAACCGTTATCGGACCACCTGTGGCAACAGCCTCCATACCACGAACCAAACCATCTGTTGGTCCCATGGCAATACATTTAACTGTATCATCACCCAAATGCTGAGAAACCTCAACGGTTAACTGTCCACCGTCTTTGGTATCGATCGTAATAGCATCATTTATCTCAGGAAGGTTACCCTCCGAGAACTTAATGTCTATTACCGCACCGATAATCTGGGTAATCTTACCGACATTTTTCTCTGCCATATATTTGTCTCCTTTTATTTTGATTCCCTTTTGAGGCGGTCTCTTAATCCACTTCCCAAATCGACTCTAAGCTGCATGTGTGTATATCTGTTCTTTGAAAAGACCGTTTACGACCGCCGGTACTTAACGAATACTTTGTATGAGTTTAGTACCGTTGCGTGAGTAACCGAGCGAAAGTGTGTCTGTCAAAGAATAGATATACACACATAGCAAGCGTTCGTCTTTGGATTCGATTAAGATATCGCCTCCGCACCCGCAATAATCTCTGTAAGCTCCTGTGTAATGGAACCCTGACGGGCACGATTATATTTCAAGGTCAAATCGGCAATCATTTCATCCGCATTCTTTGTTGCAGAATCCATTGCCTGCATACGGGCACCATTTTCACTGGCAACTGCCTCAATAAATGCTCCGTAAATAATATTGTTCATATACTTAGGAATAATCATATCAAGTGCTTCTTCCTCTTCCGGCTCATAATTCATGAGTGTGAGTCGGTCGATTTCCGCATCCTTCATAATCTCATCCACATCTATCGGCAAAAGCTTAACGACTCTTGTCTCATGTACTACCGTGTTCTTGAAATAGGTATATGCAAGATATATCTCTCCCACTTCACCCTGTTCATATGACGATAATACATTCTTTCCGATTGCTATCGCATCGGCATATAACGGCTCGTTCATAACCTCGGAATAATCGTGTGCTATGTTGAAGCCTTTTCTTGCAAGTCCGTCAAGACCTTTCTTACCAACTGCGTATATGTCAGTCTTTTCCGGCGTAAATGCTGCCGCAATCTCTTTCACGATATTGTTGTTGTATCCACCGGCAAGACCTCTGTTAGAGGTAAGAGCAATAACAGCTTTTCTGTCAGATTCGCTCTTCTTAAGGTAACGGTGATTAACCGTTCCTGTTCTTGCTAATATCGAACACATCGTATCGTACAACAATGTGAAATAAGGCTTGTTACTCTCTGCTCTGGCTTTCGCCTTCTGAAGCTTAACAGTTGATACAAGCTTCATAGCTTTAGTAATCTGTCCTGTGCTGGCAACGCTTTCTCGACGCCGCTTTATATCTCTCATGGATGCCAAGACATATCACCTCTTTCTATTATCTGCAATCTTAGTAGTTTCTAACGTTGCTCTTTGTAAGAGGTAATTGCCTCATTAAGCATGTTCTCAATATCTTCAGTGAGTTTCTTCTCCTCACGAATCTTGTTAAAGATTTCAGGATATTGTGCATCCACGTAATCAAAAAGTCCTGCCTCAAAATCAAGTATCTCATCTACAGGTACATCAAGAAGATATCTCTTTGTAGCTGCATAAATGATAACTACCTGCTTCTCAACTGCCATAGGTTTGTACTGAGGCTGCTTAAGAATCTCTTTGATTCTTTCACCCTGTGCAAGACGTTCTTTTGTATCTGCATCAAGCTCTGAACCAAACTGAGAGAATGCTGCAAGCTCTCTGTACTGCGCAAGCTCTGTACGAATAGGAGAAGCGATCTTCTTCATAGCACCGATCTGAGCCGCACCACCAACTCGGGATACTGAAAGTCCTGCGTTGATAGCCGGACGGAAACCTGAGTTGAACATCTCAGTCTCTAAGTATATCTGACCGTCTGTAATAGAGATTACGTTAGTCGGAATATATGCTGAAACGTCTCCTGCCTGAGTCTCGATAATCGGAAGTGCTGTAAGTGAACCTCCACCTAACTCATCATTTAACTTAGCTGCACGCTCAAGCAATCTTGAATGTAAGTAGAATACATCACCAGGATATGCCTCACGTCCCGGCGGTCTTCTAAGCAGCAATGAAAGTGTACGGTAAGCTGTAGCATGCTTTGACAAATCGTCATAAATAACAAGTACGTCCTTACCTGCCTCCATCCATTCCTCACCGATAGCACAACCTGCATACGGTGCAATATACTGAAGCGGTGCAAGCTCTGATGCTGTAGATGCAACTACTGTTGTATAATCCATAGCACCATACTCTGTAAGGGATTTTACGATATTGGCAACTGTTGATGCTTTCTGTCCGATAGCAACATAAATACAGTTAACGCCCTGCCCCTTCTGATTGATTATTGTATCAATGGCAATCGCTGTCTTACCTGTCTGACGGTCACCAATGATAAGCTCTCTCTGACCTCTACCGATAGGAACCATGGCGTCGATAGCCTTGATACCTGTCTGCAACGGTGTATCAACCGACTTACGTGAAATAACACCTGAAGCAACTCTCTCGATAGGTCTTGTCTTGTCAGTTTTGATAGGTCCCTTGCCATCAATAGGCTGTCCAAGTGAATTAACAACACGACCAAGCATTGCATCACCAACAGGAACCTCAACGACACGACCGGTCGTCTTAACGGTATCTCCTTCGCTGATATTCTTATTAGCAGAAAGTAAAACCGCACCTACATTGTCTTCCTCAAGGTTCATAACCATTCCGTACACTTCACCCGGGAATTCAAGAAGCTCGCCCTGCATTGCCTTTTCAAGGCCATGCACTCTGGCAATACCATCTGCAACCTGTATAACTGTACCAACTTCGGAGGTTTCTAATTCCTTAGAATAATTCTTAATCTGCTCTTTGATTACTGAGCTGATCTCTTCTGGTTTTAAATTCATAGGAAATCTCCTTCTTATTATTGTTCTACATACGTAATACAATTATTTGAAAATTAACCTTGGTTAAGATTCTCCCCCTGTATTACAATAATGATTTTGACATGTTTGCAATCTGTGTCTTAAGACTGCTGTCCACAACGGTATCGGATATGCGGATTACCAATCCACCGATAAGGCTCTTATCTACGTCATAATTACCTTCTATCTCTTTGTAGTCCGTTGTATCTAATAACTTCTGCTCAATCTTATCCTTCTGTTCTTTCGTAAGTTCAACCGCTGAAGAAATGTGGGCAATTCCGATTCCCTTCTCTTCTTTGATAGCGGAGATAACATAGTCAAGAACCGATACGATATCCTTCTGATGTCCTTTATTGATAAGCATTGTCAAAAGTCCGGTAATCTCATCGGCTACCTTGCCTTTGTATATGCTCTCAACAACCGAAATCTTGGATTCCTTCTCAATATTGGGATGGAGCAAAAGCTTCATTAATTCTTCGTTTTCAAGAAACGTCTGCTTTACGAAAAGTACCTCTTCTAAGGTGGAGTCTAAAGTGTTCGTTTCCATAGCTACCTCAAAAAGGGCACTTCCGTAGGTTGTATTTACCTGCCTAGCCATGTACTACCACCCATTTCCTTCAAAGTATCCTCGATCAAAGCATCCTGCTTGCTCTCGTCAATTTGCTGCTCGATAATCTTGGCTGCCATAGCTGTTGCCACACGTACAATTTCTTTACGCATATCATCGGAAACTTTCTCTTTCTCGAGCTTGATTTCCTGATTGGCACGCTCTATTATTCTGGCCGCCTCAGCATTGGCCTCTTCAACAATCTGTGCTTCCTTCTTACGTCCGCGCTCTCTGGCACTTGAAAGAATCTCTTCTTTCTCTTTGTCGATAGATTTCATCTTCTCGTCATACTCTGCCTTTAACGCTGCTGCATCTGCCTTGTCCTTCTCGGCAGATTCGATATCGTTCTTGATTCGTTCGGTACGGTTAGCAAGTAACTTCTTAACGGGATCGAACAATATCTTAGAAAGCAGGAAGAAGAGGATAAAAATTGCTATACCCTGGATAAGAATGTCACTTATAAGCTGTGGGTCCAACTGTAAAATGTGGTCGCCATAATTAGTAAGTGTTGCTATTCCAGAGTATCCAAGTCCTGATAATATATTCATCAAGAAATAATCCTCCTTGTTCTATATACTATGCTTTCTTAAAATTACAGTTTTAAGAATCTTGAAAGCATCGGATTACCATACATCAAAAGCAATGCAACAACGAGACCGTAAAGACCTGTTGTCTCTGCTACCGCCTGTCCAAGAAGCATAGTAGAAACGATATCTCCTCTTGCTCCCGGGTTACGTCCTACTGCTGCAGCACCCTGTCCTGCTGCGATACCCTGTCCAATACCAGGACCGATA
Source organism: Lachnospiraceae bacterium (assembly GCA_015057325.1). Lineage (GTDB taxonomy): Bacteria > Bacillota > Clostridia > Lachnospirales > Lachnospiraceae > CAG-590. The sequence goes on from SVEQ01000005.1 coordinate 237,474, forward strand.
CCTGCGATCATCGCAAGACCTGCACCTATTGTAGAACATGCTAAAATTAAACCTTCGTTTGTTATCTGATTCATAAAATCATACCTCCAAAATTATTTTTGTTATAAAATAAAGCCTCTCTAACGTCGCCTATCGGCTCCGTTTAAGATTATGATTCTCCGATCTTATCTGACACAAATACCATTGTCAGCATGGAGAATACGTATGCCTGAATTGCTCCCGAGAAGAGATCAAAGTAGGCATGTAATGCCGCCGGAATACCTATTGTAACCAAGGTCGGCAGCAAACCGTAAAACAGTGCCATCATAACCGTTCCTGACATTACGTTACCAAAAAGACGCAACGACATGGAAACAGGTGTGGCAAACTCTCCGATTAAATTAATCGGAAACAGGAATGGTAATGGTTGAAACAATCCTGTTATAGCACCGAACTTATTACACTTGATGTTGTTGTACTGAATCATACAAAACGTAATAAGTGCGAGTGAAAATGTTGTGCCGTAGTCGGCAGTAGGTGGTCTTAGTCCGAACAAACCTGAAATATTTGACAAAAATACGAACAAGAATAGTGTTCCTATATAATTGACATACTTTCCGGCGTGACTGCCCATTGTTGAGCCAACGAAGCCCTGCAATGTTTCAACCGCTAATTCAACAACATTTTGAAGACCTGTCGGAACTTCATCTGCATGCATTATCTTTCTTCTTGCAATGAGTGCGAATATAATTATCGTAGCCATTATAAGAAACATACATACATGAGACGTTGTTATATATACAGTCTGTCCCATGAACGGAAAACCCCATAAGTGATGGATAGAGAAATCAACTTCTCCATCCGATGCCAGTAACATCGGCAACATACCGTATTCCATTCCCTCACCTTCCTTTCTATAGATTTTGATTAATTATACTATATTTCAGCTGTGGTTAATTTTGCAGTCAAATTGATTAACTGCAAAATCAACCACAGCAAGTATACATTTTGTAAAACAAATCAACTCTTCAAGTCATTAGGTTGAAGTTCATTATCTTCATCGTCCTCATCATCTTCAATTACACGGGAAAGAGTCTCCTCGTCAGTAATGAAATGTTCAGGATATAAGCGACGTAAGAAGAAAGGTGCAATCAGAGCCCCAATCTTAAGACCTAATAATCCGAGAACGAGTGATACAAAATTGATCTGTTTGGAAAAAACTCCGATAAGCATGACTGCAACCATCAAGGCAAGTCTTAGAAATGTTCGAAAACGAACGTATCTGGTAGCGCCTGCTTCGGGATAGTCCATTGCTCTATCGAGTGTCCACGCCATGTGTAAAAACAACAAAACCGAAGCAATAACACCTATTAAAAGACCTAATGAATATGATAGTGCATCCCCTGAAAAGAAGATTCCAAAGCCCTCAATTACAAGAGCATACACCAATAGACCACAAATAAATCCTACTATAGTTTCTCTTACCAAATTCATATATTGCTTCAACTCCATAATTACTGGTTACACACTATAACATTGTACCAAATTTTACCCCTTGTGTCTATGAAAATTCGCTAATTTCAACATTATTTCTACTCTATTTTTACCATAAACGGAATTTGTGCTGTAATAATCATTTTATTCTTACAAACACTTGAAATAAATGCCCAAAAAAGATAAAATATATTTATCCATGTACTGCATTTCTTGGAAAATTTAGCAAGAAGGGTTAGTTACGCAGATTAAGGAGGGTTATTATGACATTTGAACACAATGCAATTAAGATTAACTCGCATTACAATAACACAGTGCAGATTAAGGTTGTTCCGGGACATTTCGCAACAAACCATTCACACATCACACATTACATTGATATGACAACTCTTAAGTCTCGTCAGTCAATGGCAAGAGCAGCTGCTAAATCCATAGCAAGCGAATATGTTGCCAGCACGGTTGTTGATACAATCGTATGTATGGACGGAACTGAGGTTATCGGAGGATATTTGGCAGAGGAACTTACCGAATCAGGTATCATGTCGCTCAATCAGCACAAGGCAATGTATGTTGTAACTCCTGAGTTTAACTCAGTAGGACAGATGATTTTCAGAGACAATCTTCAGCCGATGATTAAGGGTAAGCATGTATTGTTCTTACTTGCATCTGCAACAACAGGACGTACAATCGAGCGAAGCCTTGAGTGTCTTTCTTACTACGGCGGAATCGTTGCAGGTATTTCAGCAATATTCTCTGCAAGCGATACCATTGCAGGCCAAAAGGTACACACTCTCTTTAAGACTTCTGATATTCCTGAGTACAAGACTTATCCTCATAATCAATGTCCATTCTGTCAGGCAGGACAGAAGATTGAGGCTATCGTTAACAGCTACGGTTATTCAAAGTTATAAATTCAACAACAAGTCAACAAAACACAAAGGGGATGGTTTAAAACCATCCCCTTTAATAATACCTTCTATATCTGGTGACGAACTACCTTGTACTCATCACCGTCTCTGTAATAAGGACATCCCTTAAATCCGCTGCTTACCAGCCTTCCGTAATCGTCTTCGTCCATGTTAATGTCACACACGTATTCTTCATACTCCTCATCATAAAAGAAATATGCGCACGTATCGCAGGACGCACCTGATGCCTGTCCCATATCTATCCTCCAAACAACTATTTTTTGAGCTTCTGCGCAATAAAGAACTTATCCAGCTCTTCCATAAGCGCAGACTTTCCGATTGATTTTAACAGATATCTGTCCGGACGTAAACCTATGGCTTTCTGAATACTATCCTTATCACTCTTTCCTGTCAAGAAAAATACCGGAATATTATCTGTTCCAGACTCACTCTTTAACATCTCAAGAATTTCAGGTCCGTCAACAACAGGCATTTCATAATCCAGCAACACCAGATCCGCATGGTTTTTCGCAAGCCACGTTATTGCCTGCATTCCCGAATTGACAATCGCAACTCGGTATTTCTCCTTAAGCCACGAATGAACCATTTTTAGAAATGTTACATCGTCATCTACAATAAGAATACATTTCTTACGATTCTCCTGTTCAAAAACATCGGTAAGTTCGTGCACCTTTGTGATAAGACTATTCATATCAAATGGGCGCAGGAAATGTGCTGCAAGATTATCCTTATTGATTACTTTCGTCGCCTCGTGAAACTCATCCGGCGTACCGATAAGAATAACCATTTTTTCTTCCTCAATACTTACGTCCTTCAAATACACAAGTGTATCCAAATCCTGACATGAGCTCTCATCCATATAGAAAATGTACACCTTGGTACAATCGCTAAACTCGCTCATTGCCGCAACAGTAGGCTCTGCACGGTTAACTTCAAACCCTGACTCACGAAGTTTTTTCTGAAGAGTTGTCGCTATGAAAGTATCACCCTTACTAATTATCAAAATATTATCTTCCAAAAGACTATCCAAAGCATCTGCCATTTTTCATCCCCCTTTTCTACTTATACTGTTTTCTCGGCCTTGGTCTTGCAAAGTAATAACCCTGCATGTAGTCCACCCTAAGCCTGTCTAACATATCCACCTGCTCCTTCGTCTCAACCCCAACTGCGATTACTGAGCGGTTCATTTCGTGTATCATTCGCACGCTGTTCTTAAGAATGGACTGTCCTTGTTCACTTTTATCGGCTTCCCATAAAAGCCGTCTATCCAACTTGATTACATCAAAATCAAGAGAGCATGCTGCGTAAATGTTGGAATATCCGGTACCGTATCCCTCCATGGAGAACAGGAAACCGTTCTCCTTACATTTTTTAATAACAGAACCCAGATACTCATAATTCTCTGTATCAACAGCTTCCGTTAACTCAAAATTAATCTTGGATGGGTCTACCTTGGCCTCGTCAACTATTGCCTTGCATCGCTCAACAAAGTTTGGCTGCAGGCACTGAAATACCGATATGTTAACGTTAATATATTGAATACCCATTTTCTCGGGCGAGCCGGTATTAAAGAAATCACAAACCTCTTTTAATACATAATCACCCAACCGGTCTATCATTCCATTCTTCTCCGCAGCAGGAATGAAAACCATTGGCGAAATGTCGCCCAACCGGTCATCATGCAATCGAAGCAACGCCTCTGCCGAATAGATTTTGTGATCAACTCTACTATACACCATTTGATAGAATACTTCAAAATGATTGTCCAACAGACCGTGTCTCATTGCACTCTCAATCTCCGCTCTTTCAAAGAGGAAATCAAGACCGCTCTTTTCGATAATCTGCGTATTGCACCTTTCCGTAAGTTCAATCTCGCACATAAGTAAAACATCCATCGGCGATTTAAGTTCATCAGGTGCTGTCGACTTGAGAATAACTCCTTCTATTCCCTGCTTATCCTCCGGTATGTAGAATTGCTTGTCCAAAAGATCTTTCACTTTATCCGCAATCGCGTCTGTCCGCTCCTCATCCTTGTTAAATGTGAGGATAACAAAACATGAAGCGGTAACTCTATACATAGAAGTTCTGTGATATATTTTACAAAGCTCCGCTGACATCTGTTTAACCATGTCGTTAACATTTAATGCGTTTGGCATTTTGGAATATGCTTCATAATTCGTAATTCTCAAACATATCACTCCAAACTTTGTCATCGAATCAAAGTAATATCTTACGTCCTGCATAAATGTTCCACGGTTGTAAAACCTTGATACCGCATCCACTCGGTCGTCGTCATACTCAACAGAAAGCATTATTCCAAGCAAGGCAAGCGACTCCGTAAAGGACTCCATTTCCAATATCGGAGCAAAAAACTGAACTGCAATTCCCAGTGCACCGACCACATACGAAAACAGAATGGTCATTTTTCTTTTGTAGGTTATCGCGTACCATTTAAACAACAGATAATAAAGCGATACCGCATAATACATAACGCCCGCAATATAAAAACTGTATTCTCCTATTCCTCTGCAGAAGTTGTAATTCTCATCAAAATACCACCCCAGATGTGTCAGCGGATTAAACAACACCACCAGCACTGTAACCAACCACGGTATCAAGAAAATATGTCGGTGTAAGGTTGTCATTTTAGCAAATGTCTGCGTTGCAAAAAGTGCATAGAAACATATAAAAAGCGAAACCAAATTATGGAATCCGAAGAATATGTAATTGCACACATTAAGTATCGTTCGTGCCGCCACGCTGGTTGTGCAATATGGCGAGAAGAACAGATACACCATACAGCTAACCTCAGAAACAAATGATACCGCAAGTATTAATATGAAAATCTTTGTCTGCGGCTTGTCAACATTTTTATAAATGAGCGTGTGAACAAGACACGATATTACAACGATAATTGCACCAATGTAAAACGCGGATTGATTGACAAAATACGTTAACTGCATCTTATTCACCTCCCCTTTTCTCTATGCAGGAAAGCACGCCTTCCCAATCGAGTTGTTCCACATGGTTTCTAATATCTTTTAATAGTTGTTTGTCCTTTGATGAAAGCTTGTAGCTTGAAAGCTCGTCCAAAACAAAGATCAAATCATCATAAGACATATTCTCGGCAAACTCCTTAAGCGTTGCAATTCCGTCATTTAACATATCATCACTGATATCATCAAGTTCCGAATCATCTTCTTGTGCTTCCTCCATAGGAAGAATTTCCTTTAAGCGTTTGCCAAGCTCCAAATAATCAAACAGCAAGTCTTCGGTGTTTTTGCTTATATAATTTTCATCCTTACGATCGCCCGCCTGCTCAAGTTCCCACGCGCGCTCCGAAATGTCAAGCGCACCGATTATTCTTGAGGTACTCTTAAGGGAATGAACCTGTATCGTGAAGTTCGCATAATCCTTCTCGTCGTAGTATCTGCCGATTTCATCAACCTTGGCATCCACTGAATTTCTGTATATTGTAACAACCTCGAGATATCCTTCCGGACTGCCGCAATTAGCTAATCCCTTCTTGGTGTCAAGGCCGGCCTCTTCCTCTAATCGTTTGATTATTTCCGAGGACTCACCTTCGTCTATATTCTCATCATTTGCCTGCAAAATAACCTTGTCCTTTGGAAGATACTCTATAAGTATTTCCTCAAGTTTTCGGCTATCAATCGGCTTAGTCATGTAGTCATCAAATCCCTGCTCAAGGAATTTCTCCCTTGCACCTGTTAATGCATTGGCCGTAAGCAGAATTATCGGTGTTTCCATATTCGGATAGTCTTGCATTTCCTTCATTATCTTAAGTGTGGTAACACCATCCATCTCCGGCATTCTGTAATCAAGGAAAATCACATCGTAAGGATTAACCGCAACGAGTTCAAGACACTCCATTCCACTCTTTGCAAGATCGATTTGAATTTTGGTCTGCTTAAGAAGGCCTTGAATTACCGTAAGGTTAATCGGTGTATCGTCGACAACCAAAATCTTTGCTTCCGGTGCAACAAAGCTTTCATGGTACTCCGGCCTGTTCTCCAAGTCTCTCTCATATCTCTCTTTGAGATTGCCTATCGGTTTGTCATCAATTATCTGTTGAGGAATACTGACAGTAAATACCGAGCCCTTGCCGTATTCGCTTTCCACCTTAATCTCACCATCCATAAGATTAACAAGATTGTTGGTAATCGCAAGACCAAGTCCTGTTCCTTCAACAGTTCTGTTTCTAACCATGTCAAGTCGCTGGAAGGTTTCAAAGAGTTTGTCTTTGTCGTCTTCCTTAATACCACGACCTGTATCGGATATATCAAAAACAAGTTTAACCGTGTGATCTGAGGATATAACTCCGTGAGCAGTAAAACCAACCGTTCCTTTGTCGGTATATTTAACAGCATTATTGAGAATGTTGATAAGCACCTGTCTTATACGCATTTCGTCACCGTACAACTTATCCGGCAACTCTTCGCTGACATTGATATCAAAACCTAAATCTTTCTTCTCTGCTCTTAACTGAATCATGCTTATTACATCATTAAGAAGAGAGCTTAAGAAATATTCGCCCTCGACAATCTCCATATTGCCGGCCTCGATTTTGGAAAAATCAAGGATATCATTTATAAGCGCAAGCAAGCTCTTGCTGGCGTTCTCAATGTCTTTGGCATATCCCAATACGGAATCATTTTTGCTCTCACGAAGTATCATTTCATTCATGCCAAGAATCGCATTAATCGGTGTTCTGATTTCGTGCGACATGTTAGCAAGGAAATTACTCTTTGCCTCGCTTCCTGCACGGGCACGCTGCTCATCTCGTCTGGCAATCTCCGTAACTCGAAGGATTGAAATAAGCTCGTTTTGAGTTACAACCTTTGAATAGTAATCGCTCTGAACGAAATCGACATCCATCTGAACAACCCAATCAAGTTGTTCCTTTGTGTCTGCACCCTTAATAAGAATCATGTAATCAATCTCTTTGAGCATTCGAATAGTGTATCTTAATATCGCCTTGCCGAGTTCACCGACTTCTTCTCCAAGTCCGGTTGCATCTAAGTTGATTACACTTGCACCAAACGCTGTTACCAAGTGCATGTTGGTATACCCCTTGCCAAAGCCGTCTAAAGAAATGACAAAGCCCATATCCTTTAACTGCCTTGTAACGTCGACCAATCGGTCAAACTGATCAGCCTCTCTTGGCTCCTGCATTTCAATATTAAGGCTTGTCGGATTGACATTATATTTATCGCAAAGTCTCTTCAAGTTGCTTACAAAATCAGGACACATACACTGTCTTACCGAAACGCCGACACTTATCTGTGTAAGTCCAAGTTCAGTCGGAATACCACTTCCAAGGAACATACAAACCTCTTCAAGAAGCATTTTGCCAATTGAAATATCTATTCCGTACTTAACCGCTATAGGCATAATTTCTTCCCAGTCAACAACTCCGAGATTGGAATCATTTAAGCATATTTGTGCCTCTGCTCCATAGATTGATTTGTCTTTCGTTTTATAAATAGGCTGATAATACACCTCGTAGTTTCTTTCCGAAAGTCCGGTGTATAATGCCTTCTCCAACGATACCGCATTGAGGAAACCCTGTATCTCGTTACCGCATATTATCTTTTCATCTTCAGGATTAGTAACCTCACCGTCAACGAGCTGCATCACGCTTTCCTCGTCCTTGAGTTCTTCAGGTGCACTTGCCCAAAGAAGCATAATCTTAAGAAGAAGCTCCGAACCGTCGAAATTAAAGCCCTTTTTAAATCTCTCCTGAATGGCATTAGACAACTCCTGCACCTCTTCATCAGTATTGTCATGGCAGACAAGCACGAAAGAATTAGGTTGCGTACGATATATGTGATATTTTGAGTGAATCTGCTTAAGATAGAGAGCAACCTCATTAAACAGTCTGTCATTATCTGATGAACCTGTTATTCTTTTGAGAATATCGTGATTGAGTATGCGAATAAATACTATGTGAAAACGTCTACCCAAACGGTAGAAATTATTAAGATCCGACTGAAATGCCATTCTGTTGTAAGTACGTGTCGGCTGGTCGATACGGTCATCCTCTCGCTCTACCGCAAGCAAAATGATTACGCAGCCCATAGCCTCGCCTACAAGCTCAACGGTAAATGTTATAGAAATGAGCTGGATAACGACTCCGGCAATAACTATTATAAAAGAATAAAGAAGCGCTCTTCGCCTTCTCTGATTGATTGCGTACCAATAGAAGAACATATTGGACATAGCAACAAGAAAATAAAAAACCGCAACTATATACGTAATCGTTTCACCCCAGTTACGATAAAAATTATAATTGCGGTCAAAGTAATAGACCCACCCCAAGAATGGATTAAGAATAACCATAAATGCTTCGATTAAAAACGGAAGCGCAAACAAAATTTTGGACCTCTTGCTTTGCCTGTAAATCGCACCGGTGCTTAGATTAACATACAAAAAGAACAATGGTGCAAGCGCCGTATGGGCAAGGAAATCCAAAAACTGAAATGTCAGCATAACTGTACAAATCACATTGTTTCCGGGCGCATAAGGCTGCGAAAGCTTATACACAATTCCGCCAACCGAACTTGTAAATACATCTGCTAGCATCAAAAGAAGAACCTTTGTCTGCCGACGATCCGTAAAGCCATCAATAGACAAAAATGCAAAAGCCACAACACTAATCATTGCAGCCACCATATAAAAGGTTGTTTTATATAGTAGTAACTCCTGCATAAGCAACGCCCTTCTTCCCCAATTTTTGTCAAAACCCATAAATATTATACAAGAATTTATTAAAATTTACAACAAAAAACGGTATGAACCAACGAATTTGTCAGTCCATACCGTATATTGTGTTTGAATTATCTGATTTCTGCACCATGTGGCATATCAGGTCCTGCTGTTACAAGAGCAAGCTTGCCTTCTGCGTCCTCTGCACAAAGAATCATTCCCTGTGATTCAACGCCAGCAAGTTTGGCAGGCTTTAAGTTGGTAACAACTACAACCTTCTTACCGACCATATCCTCAGGTGAGAACTGGTTCTTGATTCCTGATACAATCTGTCTTACCTCGCTTCCAATCTTAACCTTCGAGCAAAGTAATTTCTTTGACTTAGGAACTTCTTCACAAGCGATAACCTCGCCAACCTGAAGCTGAATCTTATCAAAATCATCGATAGTGATTTCCGGTTTCTTCTCTTCCAAATCAATTCCAGGATTATCATCAACAGGCTCCGGTTCAGGTTCCGGCTGCATAGCCTCTACCTTAGCCATAACCTCTTCAAGATCAAGTCTTGCAAAAAGAATCTCCGGTGTATCTGTAACTTTAGTTCCTGACTTGTAACCGCCGAACTTAACAATGTCATTAACCTTACGTTTAGGAGCGTTAAGCTGTGCAAGAATCTTCTCGGAAGTTTCAGGCATGAATGGCTCTAAAAGTGTCGCACCGATTACAATACTCTCAACGAGGTTGTAAAGTACTGTTGCAAGTCTATCCTGCTTGTCCTCTTCCTTTGCAAGAGCCCAAGGCATTGTTTCATCGATATATTTGTTACATCTCTTAAAGAGATTGAATATCTCTGTAATTGCATCTGCAACACGAAGCTTATCCATAGCCTGCGATACTCTTATTCTTGTATCGAGCGCATAGTCCATAAGCTCTTTGTCCACATCTTCGTTAACTTTCTTGTTATTAACCTCTCCGTCAAAATACTTGTTTGACATCGAAACTGTTCTGTTAACAAGGTTACCCAATGTGTTGGCAAGGTCAGAGTTAAGTCTCTCCACTAAGAGCTCCCATGAAATAACACCATCATTTTCAAACGGCATCTCATGAAGAACAAAGTATCTAACCGCATCTACACCAAACATATCTACAAGGTCGTCAGCATAGATAACGTTACCCTTTGACTTACTCATTTTGCCATCACTCTGTATGAGCCATGGATGACCAAACACCTGCTTAGGAAGCGGAATGTTAAGTGCCATCAACATAATCGGCCAATAAATGGTATGGAATCTCAATATATCCTTACCAATCAAATGAAGATCGCACGGCCAGTATTTCTCATACATACTGTCGCTTCTTCCATCCACATCATATCCAAGTCCGGTGATGTAGTTAGAAAGCGCATCTATCCAAACATAAATAACATGCTTCGGATCGAAATCAACGGGGATACCCCATTTAAATGAAGTTCTTGAAACGCACAAATCCTGAAGTCCCGGCTTAAGGAAGTTGTTCATCATTTCATTCTTTCTTGATTCCGGCTGAATGAAATCAGGGTGCTCCTCTATATACTTAATAAGTCTGTTCTGATACTTGCTCATCTTGAAGAAGTACGCCTCTTCCTTGGCAGGCTGAACTTCTCTTCCGCAATCCGGACATTTACCGTCTACTAATTGGGACTCGGTGAAAAATGATTCACATGGTGTGCAGTAAAGTCCCTCGTACTCACCTTTGTAAATGTCGCCCTTATCATACAGCTTCTTGAAAATCTTCTGTACCTGTTTCTCGTGATCCTCATCTGTAGTTCTGATAAACTTGTCATATGAGGTGTTCATCAAATCCCAGATTCTCTTAATTTCTCCGGCAGTCTCGTCAACAAATTCTTTCGGTGTGACGCCTTTCTCCTCTGCCTTCTGCTCAATTTTGAGTCCATGCTCGTCTGTTCCTGTCTGAAAACGAACATCAAATCCCACGAATCTCTTATATCTTGCAATACTGTCTGCAAGCACAATCTCGTAGGTGTTACCAATGTGCGGTTTACCTGATGTATAGGCAATCGCAGTGGTAATGTAATACGGTTTCTTTGCCATATTCCTTTCCTCCTTATGAATCCGAATGAAAGATTTCGGAGTTGTATTATTGCATGGTCCTTCTTCCTATATAATAGGGCCATGACCACACCCACATAATGATACGGGTGCAGATATCTATATAATACGCAAAATAGCTGTTTGTGTCAAGAAAATCAGGTGTTTGTGAGGGCATAAAATGCTTGATTAGTCATAAAAAAAAGTTCATTGACAAATCATGTCATTATTATATATTATAATTTAGGCTATCAACATAGTTGTCCAAATCAATGTTAATGATTTGTTCGGCTTTGTCGATATAAAAACTGTCACTACTAATTAATCACATGTAAAGGAGGTATAACCATGACAAACATTAACACAACAACCAAAATGAATACTATCAACCACACATCGAGCGTACAGGTTATTCCTCTGCGTCTATTAGGATAATCTAATTATTTCCCTAATCTAACAGAGTTCATTTCCTTGTACCTCGGTATATACCGAAGGTGTTTTTTTGATGCAAAAAAATGCCTGACTAAAGGAGAAAGAAATGGACAAAGAATTCATAAGCGGAAAATATACATCCGCAACTATCTTTAAGACAAGTAATACCAACAACAATATTGATCAGTACGCAATAAGCCAGATTCAAAGATTATGCGATACGGATGTCATGGAGAAAAGCAGAATACGAATCATGCCCGATGTTCATCCGGGAAAAGTCGGAACAATCGGCTTTACCGCCACTATAGGAAAAAGAGTTATGCCGCTTCTTCTGGGAATTGATATCGGCTGCGGAATGAGCGTAACACATATCACAAAAGGCAAAAAAGAGTGGCCAAAACTTGACAGAATTATTAATGAAAACATTCCGTCAGGCTCTAATATCAGGCAAAAACCTCATTCCAAAGCAGATGATTTCGACTTTTCAGCGCTTTATTGCCTTCCGCACATACAGATAAAAAGAGTACTAAACTCTCTTGGAACTTTGGGTGGCGGCAACCATTTTATCGAAGTAGATATAGACGATAATAATGAAATGTATCTCGTCATACATTCAGGCAGTCGTATCTTCGGAAAAGACATCACCGAGCATTACATGAATGCCGGTCAGAAAATCCTTAAAGCCAACGGAATAGACATTCCCTATGAACTTACATGGATTGAAAATGAATTACTCGATAACTATCTAAATGATATTGCCATAGCTCAACAATATGCCGAGTTAAACAGACGCATAATCTCTGATGAAATTATTAAAGGAATGAAATGGAAAGCCGATTACTCATGGAGTTGTCCACACAACTATGTATCATTTGACGATGAAACCATTTCTTCTTTTGGAACACCGTTGCTTAGAAAAGGCGCAATCTCTGCCAAGAAAGACGAAAAAGTTATTGTCCCAATTAACATGCGAGACGGCATTATCCTAGGAACCGGTCTTGGCAATACAGAGTGGAATTGGTCTGCCCCACACGGTGCAGGAAGAATCATGAAACGCGAAGATATAAAAAACAACTTCACACTCTCATCATTCAAAAAAGAAATGAAGGGTATCTACTCAAGCTGCATATCTGCAGACACGTTAGATGAAGCACCATTTGCTTACAGAAATATAGAGGATATTCTCGAAGCCATAAAAGAAACTGTCAACGTAGAAACAATCGCCAAACCTGTCTATAACTACAAGGCAGGAAGCACAAAATAAAAGGAGAAAAAATGATTATACAATTAAGTTCAGGGCAAGGCCCGATTGAATGCGAGCTTGCGGTTAATAAACTATACAACGCTTTAAAATCAGAATTCCCTGATATACAGATACTATCAACACATCAGGGCAGAAATAAAGATGGATATTCGTCTATGCTTTTATCAGACAGCAACGACTTATCTTCCCTTGAAGGGAGCGTTAAGTGGATATGCGAAAGCCCTTACAGACCACATCACAAAAGAAAAAACTGGTTTGTTGATGTAAGCATCATCGACGATGTAGAAGACATAAACACTGACAATGATATACGTTTTGAAACATTTCATTGCGGAGGTAAAGGCGGTCAAAACGTCAACAAGGTGGAAACAGGTGTGAGACTTACACACATTCCAACCGGAACTGTTGTTACATCGACCGCGGAACGCAGCCAGTACCAAAACCGCCAAGATGCATTACGAAAACTAAATGCTATTCTTTCAAGCAAAACTCTTGCAGCACAGGCAAAACAAAAGTCCGATGCATGGCATGAGCACACAAGGATAGTAAGAGGCAATCCTGTCAGAGTATACGAGGGATTGTCGTTTAAACGCAAACAATAGACTTATTACAGAAAGGAAAAATATATGGATTTATCTTATACTTTAAATGCAACTGAATTATTGGATATGTTGCTAAATGTTGCACCCACAAGACCTGTCTTTATATGGGGTGCACCGGGAATCGGAAAATCCGCTTTGGTAGAGAAGTTTGCCGACGAAGTCGGACTTGAATGTGTCTCTCTTCTCGGAAGTCAATTAGCACCGGAAGATATCATCGGCATTCCGCAAATTAAAGGGAAAACCTCAGAGTTTCTTCCACCAAAAATGATTGCAAGAGATGAGCCTTATGTCTTGTTTCTTGATGAGTTAAATGCCTGTTCAACTGAAGTTCAAAAGGCATTCTACAGTTTAATCCACGAAAGAAGAATCGGTGAATATCATCTTCCCGAAGGCAGCATAGTAATAGGTGCAGGAAACAGATCTCAAGACTCGGCAATAGTAAAGACTATGTCTTCCGCCTTGATTAATCGTATGCTTCACGTACAGTTAAAAGCAAATCCACGTCAGTGGATTATTTGGGCACAGGAAAACAATATTCATCCGTGGGTTATCGATTATATTATACAAAGACCGGATCATCTTTTTTCCGACCCGCCAAAAACAGAAGAACCGTTCTCTACTCCTCGTTCATGGCATATGCTTTCCGATGCACTTTTCGAATATCGTGCAGGTGAGAAAAATGTTCCCATTGAAGTATTGAGAATGCTTGCCTATGGTTGTCTTACACCTTCACATGCCGGAATGTTCATTGCATTTACAAAAAACATACACAACAAAAACATGCTTGATGACATCATTGCCAATAACGCAAAATGGCCGATGGATCCAAAAGATCGCGACACGCTTTACTTTTTAGCACAATCATTTCGCGCTAAACTCTTATATGAATTACCAAAAACCAAACAGGAAATCGGCAACGAAAAAATATCATTTATATACCGCGCTAAAGCAATGATTAAGGAACTCTCAACAATCAACTTCGAACTGGCACAAATGACTGTAGCATCAGGCGACGGCGATGTTCTTCCTGACTGGTTTATGGTAGAAGTCATAAGAGATCTTCCAAAGCTTGTACAAAATAATTGAGGTGATAGCAATGCCAACATTACACAAATATTATTACAATCAAAAAGATATCCCGCAAAGAGAACAAATGATTCTTAACGGATTTGAAATCATCAAAGCTCATCCGTTATTTGGGAGCATTGCAGGGAATATATATTTTCGTGCAAAGCAGATACTTAATAACGGAGGGGCTTGTGCGGTCGACGAAAAAGGGAACATTTATATAAATGTCACAACAAGTCACACACCTGAAGAATGGGCATATTGTATGGCTCATTCGTTGCTGCATTTGGCATTTGGGCATTTTGATAAAGACAACATGCCATCAACAACAATCGGCGAAAAGGGATTAAAGTTGTGGAATAAGGCATGTGACATCTATATATCCCGCTTCCTTGCCGACATTCGATTCGGGAACAGTATAGTAGCCGATCCTTCTTCTGAATATAAAATCAAACTCAACAACGAGCACAAGATATATGAGCATCTCGTATTCCTTGACGATACAGACAGCCCAGGAAAATACGGAACTGCTACGGAAGAAACTATCGATATGATTGGACTTGAACATCCTATAACATACAAGAATGGCGAAGCAAACCGATTCGCAACTGCATTTTATAATTCTATCAATAATTCAGTCAGCAATGCAGTTAGTACCGCAGGCGGCCACAATTGGAAATCGGAAAAAGAGACGCCAATTAAAAAAGCCGCTGAATGGTTTCTTGCACATTATCCTTTACTTGGTGGTATTGCGGCAGGATTTAAAATAATAGAAGACATCGATTTTTGCAGAACACACGAGATACATATTGCTGCAATAGATTCCGTTGCAGGGGAAATATATTGCAACCCTACAGCTAATCTATCCACAGAGGAATGGCGTTTTGTACTTGGTCATGAATATCTGCATGCCGGTCTTATGCATCACAAACGATGTTTGGGGCGCGATCGCTATTTGTGGAATATCGCTTGCGATTATTGTGTTAACGGCTGGCTTTCAGACATGGAAATCGGAGTTATGCCGGCAGATGTATTATTTGATAAAGACTTAAAGAGTTTATCTGCAGAAACAATATATGACCGAATTATTAAAGAGATAAAAAAATACATCAAACTTAATACATTACGCGGTTACGGAAAAGGTGACATCATGGTAAATCCCGTTCCATCCTTTTCCGGACTTACTTCAGCAGGGAAAGGAATATCGTTAGACGAGTTCTTCAAAAATGCATTAAGGGAAGGGTTAGATTTTCATACAACAAACAATAGAGGTTATCTACCCATCGGATTGGTTGAGGAGATACGTGCTTTGACATCTCCTCCGATTCCATGGGATGTAGAATTAGGTAAGTGGTTTGATTACAGATTTCCACCGATAGAGAAACATCACAGCTATGCCAGACCAAGCCGAAGACAATCTTCCAGTCCCGACATACCAAGGCCTCGCTACATTATGCAGGATAAAGATGTTGAGGACAGAACTTTCGCTGTTGTTGTCGACACATCCGGGTCTGTCTCAACGACACAACTTGGCTTATCTCTTGGTGCAATAGTAAGTTACGCCAACTCAAAAGATGTCAGATACATAAGAATAGTTTTCTGCGACGCAGATGCTTATGATCAAGGCTACATGACTCCTGATGAACTTGCCGGAAGGGTCAAAGTTGCAGGAAGAGGCGGAACCATCCTTCAACCAGCAATCGATCTAATTGAAAATGCCAAGGATTTTCCGACAAATGGTCCCATTCTAATCATCACTGATGGTATGATAGAAAATCGCCTTCATGTGCACCGAGACCATGCCTTCCTTCTTCCTAAAGGAAACAGGTTACCATTCAAACCAAAAGGCGATGTGTTTTATTTCAAATAAAATAGACCGGTGCTTAATTGCATCGGTCTGTAATTGCTAAACAATACTATGCTAATATTTCCGTTGCCATCTTGGTGGCTTCTTCCTTTGATAACAAAGGATCCGTCGACATGTAATGAGCAGCAAGTTTGGCTATATTCTCCGCTCTTTCTTCAGTCTTGCCTTCTCGTCTGCCTTCAGTTCTTCCTTCAGCAATACCCTCAGTTCTGCCCTGTCTATGAGCAACTATTATATCAAGTTCAAGTACCTTACCACCCATGATATCACCTACCTTCTTCTGAACACATTCTTCCTTCATGGTCATTTTGTATGCGACTCTATGTATCATCCTTATTATAACACCATAAGACAGTACCGACAAGTTACCATGCTCAACTTCTTTCTCTAATCTCGCCAGTATATCTCGGTATATGTTTGAAAATTCTTCGAGTTTCCTCGAGTCCTCATTAATAACACTTAACGAGCCCTCCATATTGAAGATATAAAAAGGCAACAGCATATATAAATGCTTCTCAAAAATATCTTCAACCCCAAGTTCTGACATTCGCCTTATAGCAATGGGATATTCCACGTTTCCACCCGGTGTCGACAGTTTGACATTTGCCTTATCGAAATCTCCGCTACCTCGCAACAGCAAGATTCCACTATACGGCATATCAACCCGCAAGCAATGTTCCTCGATTTCTGATGAATCCAATGCCACCTGCACATCATACTCGAACATTCTCACCAACAATGTGTCATCATACTTCTTACTTTCACACTCATGGTGATATAACCTATGTTTCCCATTATCAACAATCTCAAATGCCGAGTCTGTTATCCTCTTTTGCTCCGAATGATTCTCACCTTCAATGAAATGCTCATTGCGTCTCCTTATTATCTTTGCCGAACTTCCATAGTTCTCGTTATGAAAATAATTGACAAATGGTATCAGCAAATCGTCACACTCACTCTCCATTGTACGATACGCATCATCATACGCAAAATCCGAATATACTGCATCCTCTTTCTTATTCGTTTTCTTCTTTCTGCCGGACATCCAATACCTTATCCTTCCGGTGTAACGTCACACAAAATATTCGATCGTGTGCGTAGCATACCACACGAAAAATGCCCTGTCTACGATTGTGTATAAAGATACATAATATTTTAATTTGCCGGAAAATAGGCGGTTTTTTGTGTACAAAAATACATAAAGTTATGTACTTTTTATGTATGCTTAAATGCTAATATGTTCTCAAATCAAATTTAACTAATTCGCCACCACATTTTTCACATCTCTTATTGCTGTTAATATACTCCAATTTCGTAAGCGAATAATGCTTTCTACAATTCTTACATATGTACTTATTTTTTTTATTAAAGTTATTATCCGGCGAAATAATACTTCCCATAATATAATCATCTCCCTTCTCTTTCATACATCTTCCTGTTCTTTTATGAATTCCTTCAATTCTGCTGTTGTTCTATCCTTACAGAATAAATAATCATTTAACTTATCACCTCGTTCTTCCGAACCATTAATATATGATTGCAACTGTTTCAAAATGATTTCATCCGGCTCTAATTCCCCGCAGTACCTACTAGCGGTATATAACGGCGAAATAAAAGGATACGTATGAGTAGCAACAAAATTATGTTTTAATGCGCCGTTCTTCCAAACTCCTGAAGCATCACAAGTCATAACCTGAATACAACAGCAGTCTCTATTATCTCCTATGCTTGTCACAAGCGCTTTGTATTTGGGGCAAAACGGAACCGCATTAACTTCAATAATGTCTCCGGCAACAAACGGAACCCCTACATTTATCTCATATTCACTATGATAATATTGTATATTATTTTTTCGTGCATACTCATCAGCAATCCATGCAAAACAAACTTCACCATTAATAATAATATAACTGCAAATCTGTTCATATTTTCCAACGTCATTCTTTGTCCATGCACTCACCTCATACCAATGAGTATCATCAGGTGTATATTCATCTATTGTGATATCCTGATGTATCCAATCAATCGCCTCATCGTATGTGGCAAAAATGCTTTCAAATGATGTATCTATATCGCAAACATCCGAATCGTAGTCACCACTTTCGACAACAAAAACTCCCTCTTTTACTTGCTGCTCAAGCGCAAGTTTTAGAGCACTCAAGAAACCGTCATACCTCTCTATTCGATATCTGTGCCTCCATCTATCATGCTCCGTTATTGTCCCATCCTCGGATGAATGTGTCAGATTCTCCTCATCTTTACGAACGTCATCCTCTACCTGCATTAACATTTCCAACTTATCCTTGATAGAAATCGGCGAACAAAAGATTAATTCCTCTATGTAATCAACACTATTCTCTAATCCGCCATTTATCAAATACTCCCCTACTTCTTTTGAGGAAAATACTTTGTCTAAAATATCTGAATACATATAAATCACCTCTCCATTCATTCTTATAAAAACTGTTTGTGATTTGATTTTACAGTTTACAGATGACAATATATGTCATCCCGTAATAATAAGATATATTCACAAGGTTACAAATAACCTGACAGTTCGGCCGGCTGTACACTTGTAAAATCAACCATTTGAAAGGAGACCACGCATGAGTAAAACTAAAAAAAAGAAAAAAACAACCTCAGAGCCATTAACCTTTACGAAATCCTTATCCTATGACAATTCGGTATTGGAGAATACTTATCACTCACGCATCGAGTGTTACAATGACGCAGAGGCAATAATCAAACAACTTCATTCAGATGCCAATGCCTATTTTGACCCCTGCGACAAAAAATCATTATCAAAAGAATGTGCCAAACATTATAGCAATATTATTATTTCCAAGTATGGCAAGCTACTACCGGAACTTGAGAAGATATGCAAAGCTAACAATTTGATAGAATTATGTAATAAGATTGACAAACTGATTAACGAATCAAAAAATAATCTCAAGAAAACTTACGATGAAGAGCTTGTTGAAGATGCGGAATTTTACGAAATGTATAATATCGACTACTTTATGGAAATGATTGAAATTGACGAAAATGAAAATAACATTTGCAAAGATGATAACCCATTAGGACATTTGGTCAATGTCTGCCTTTCCAAAGCACCTGAATATAGAATTACCGATATACATTCCTCTATAAATGAGATGGAAAATGACCTCACGGATCACGCAACAACATTTTATAAATATGCTCACAGGGTGTACTCGCGATATGTCGAAAGAATAGAAAGCGTTCTTGATATGATCAACTATGCAGACTAGAAATCTAATATCTTTTTAACATATCCAATAACTGCTGTTTTATTTCCTGCCTTAATGAGTCGGGTTTCAAAACTTCAACTTTTGAAGCCTGGCTCAACAACCACATAATAATACCCTTACCAAATACTTCTGCCTCTATTATCGAATATTCTTTCGTCTGCTCAATGACAGTTGCCGTGGGCAATCTATCTAAAACCGGTTCAGGATTATCACCATAGAATTTAATCTTTAGGTTTATCAATTTGCCCGGATACATAAACTGAACTCTTTTACGAAATTCGCCCTCTTCAAATCGTGAAGCATAATTTACACGGAACGTTTCCCCGATTTCCTTGTAGTCCATAATTCTATCCAAACGAAATATTGCCGGGTAATCATATTTATGTATATATCTCTTTTTTTCATCCTTCTCCACGATATAGGCATTTAAATAAAAATAATATTCTGAGAAAATTATCGATACCGGTTCAACAATACGTTTTATTACTTTTTTGTTCCCGGAGGCTTTTTGGTATTTGATTTCAAGCAGTTTGTGTTCTTTAATGTCTTCTCCAATTTCCCACAACTTGTCTTGAATCATTGATTTGTGGCGTAATTCTACATAATGATATTTCTCATTTGCAATCAAATCGCTTACTAACTTCATATTCTTAAGTGGAACACAGCCATCAACCAACTTCGAAAGAATGCTATTCATCTCTTTCTTGGTAAATGCTCTGCTCTCCAAAAGAATTTTGGAAACGGCAAATATCTCACTATTGGTCATATTCGAGTTTTCAGACCCTGTCATTTTAAACCCTTTATTAATACGATCATAAATGACTTCTCTTACATCTCCGGAATTACCGGTAGCTCTTTCCGACAAAAATGTTCTGATATCATCAATGTCACGCTGAATAGAGCGCTCGTCCACTCCAAAGCGCTCTGATTCTTCCGTTTTATTAATTATCTTTCCGTCGCACAAACGAACATACATGTCGAGAGTGCGTGAGTTTTTTGAATGCTTTATATATGATTCTTTTGTATATGGCATAATAATCCCTCCAATCTATATATTTATATCTTAATAATATCAATATTTCCTCTATAAACCTGTTTATGACATATATGGCACAATGAAACAATATTATCAACACTTGCCGCTCCACCATACTGATAATTTAAAATATGATGCCCCTCAATCTGCAAATTGGAACCGCAAATTTGACATGTATATAAATCCCTTTCTTTGCCTTTTCTTTGTACAGTCAAATGAGAATTACCTCTAGTAGCCATTTCATCCCCTCCTGCTCTTGCTCCCAAAACAATATTATCAAATAATCCTTTCATATCAATCACCTGCCTTTTCTTTTATTACTGTCACCAGTATTTCTACAACTGCATGTCCAACTATGCTTATAATTTCTACCATCATTATGAACACCTCCTTATTTTCATCTGGTCATTTTTCTTTTCCTGCTATTACTGCCACTAGTATTTCTACAACTGCATGTCCAACGATACAAATTATTCTTCCCGTCATAATAACCACCTCCTTTTTATCTCTTAATTTATAATAGTTCTCATTTTTACAATTTTTTTCCATTTTGGGTAATATAAATTTTGACAACAAAAAAAACACCGCATAACAGTGTTTTTCTTAATTGGGCTTCTTCCATTTCTACGTTATATGAATTATGAATTCCAGATTGAAGATGAAAGTGTCAATGCCCTTAGTCGGGCTTCTTCCATTTCTACGTCAGAACCAAAACGAGTTATATTTAATAAACCGTATGT
>SVEQ01000017.1 GCA_015057325.1 Lachnospiraceae bacterium
GCGTCCGTTTTGAAAATGTATATAACAGTTAATTAGACACAGGATATGCATACATCTGATAATCTATACGCGTCCGTTAAGAATAAAAGTGCATTAAACAGCAATAGAGAGAAAGGAAGAAGAATATGACAAGAATTATAATGCATGGCTGCAACGGTCATATGGGTCAGGTGATTACAGGACTTGTAAAAGACGATCCGGATGCGGAAATTGTTGCGGGAATTGATATAGTAGATAATAAAGATAACGGATATCCGGTATTTACAGATATCTTTGCATGTGATGTTGAAGCGGATGTAATAATCGATTTTGCGGCTGCTGTTGCAGTTGACAATCTGCTTAAATACAGCACCGAGAAGAATATTCCGGTTGTTCTTTGTACAACAGGACTTACAGATGCACAGCTTGCTCTTGTTAAGGAAACAAGTGCTAAGGTTGCAATACTTAAGTCGGCTAATATGTCACTTGGTATCAACACACTTATGAAACTTCTCAAGGATGCAGCCAAAGTGTTTGGCCCTGCCGGATTTGATATTGAGGTTGTTGAGCAGCATCACAGACTTAAGAAGGACGCACCGAGCGGTACTGCACTTGCACTTGCTGACTCGGTAAATGAAGCCCTTAACAACGAGTATGAGTATGTGTATGACAGAAGTAAGCGTTCAGAGCAACGCCCTGACAAAGAGATTGGTTTATCGGCAGTCCGCGGTGGAACAATCGTAGGTGTTCATGATGTAATCTTTGCAGGAACTGACGAGGTTATAACATTTAACCATACTGCTTATTCTAAGTCAGTATTTGCCAAGGGTGCCATAGAGGCAGGCAAGTTCCTTGCAGGAAAGCCCGCCGGAATGTACGATATGGCAGATGTTATCGCTGCAAAACAGTGATTGCTTACATAGAAGCAAGAAAAGCTTTGACAACGTCATATATCCTTTTGTGTCCTGCATCACTTGGATGAAGACCGTCAGGATTATATGTACTTTGAAGAATCGGAAGCTCGGGCTGCATGCCGCTTGTTTCATATAAATCTATAACGGGAAGTGCATAGTAAGCGGCAACTTCCTTGATAATATTAACATAGTCTTTTAATGTTCCGACATTGCGTATTCCAAAACCGTTAATGTCATCATTTTCACCGAGACGGTGAAGAGGTGTCATAACGATAATACGTGATGCCGGATATTTTTCTATAAGGGCGGTATAAAGGTTGTGAAGTGCACCGTAGAAAGTATCATCTGTTCTGTCGCTCATGTGACCAAGCGGTGCATCGCCGTGTCCGTGGTCATTTGTTCCACCAAATACAAGCACGATATCTGCATCGTTTGCCATACCGGCAACTCTTTTTCCAAAATACTCATCATATTTTGCCTCTTCTGACGGAACACGCTGCTTAGCTATTCTCGTTCCACCAATTCCGTACGCATTTACAGTTGCACCATCAATCGTCTCAAAATACTTCCAATATATGTGGTTCTCATCCGAAGCACCTGTTCCTTCTGTAATGCTGTCGCCTAAAATATTAATTGTTTTTCCACTAAGATTCATTCATTTTACCTCCTGATAGTTTTTGTGGCTTTTTATTCATTATTATATCGCAATTTGTGTCTGCGACAAACTACTATGGTTCTTATAAGCAGACCGTTTATGACCGCCGGTACTTAGCGAATGCGATGCATGAGGTTAGTACCGCTGCGTGAATAATCGAGCGAGAGCGTGTCTGCGTTAAGACCATAGTAGTTTGTCGCAACGAAAAAAGCAATATCAATTTCTCTTTAATTAGAGTTAAGAATGTGCTAAACTACTTGATGAAAGATCTGGCAAATTAGAAAAATTATATATACATGAAAGAAGGAAGAACGGAGGACGTATCGTATGAAGGACGGTTTTATCAAGGTTGCAGCAGCAACACCAAGTCTTAAGGTTGCAGACTGTGATTATAACAAAGAGCAGATAATTAAGCTAATCAATGAAGGAAATGATGCAGGGGTTAAGCTTCTTGTATTTCCTGAACTTTGCATTACGGGATATACTTGTGGTGAGTTATTTCTGCAGGAGCTTTTGCTTCGAGAAGCCGAAAATACATTGTCTGACATATTATCACAGACAGAAGATATAGATATGATATTTGTTCTCGGTATTCCTCTTATGGTTGGAAATAGCCTTTATAACGTTGCCGTATTCTGTAAAAAGGGGGATATCCTCATGGCGGTTCCGAAGGTATTTCTTCCAAATCATCAGGAGTTTTACGAAGCAAGATTTTTTGCAAGCGGCAATTCCGACCCAATAGTAATAACCCTTTGCGGTCAGAGAGTAATATTTGGAACAGACCAGATATTGGTACATGAAGATATGCCGGAGTTTTCGATAGCAGGAGAAATCTGCGAGGATATGTGGGTGGCAAACTCTCCGTCACAAAGTCATGCGATGAGTGGTGCAACAATTATCTGTAATCCTTCTGCAAGTGATGAGATTGCAACCAAGGCTACCTACAGAAGAAAACTTATATCCGTTCAGTCGGCAAAACTTATAGCAGGATATATCTATGCGGATGCAGGCTGTGATGAGTCAACACAGGACCTTGTATATGCAGGCCATAACCTCATTGCGGAAAATGGTAGAATACTTGCCGAGTCTGACAAGTTTACTTATGGTCTTACAATTACAGAGCTTGATGTCAAGAGACTTGCGGCAGAGCGAAGAAGACATACAACTTTTGAAAATCATATAAATGATGAGCGCTTCTACGAGTATGTTACATTCTCAATGGATATCGAAGATACAAAGTTAACAAGAACATTTTCGAAGACACCTTTCGTTCCGTCTGATGATGCAAAGAAGACTGAACGTTGTGAGGAGATTATCACATTACAGGCAATGGGACTTAGAAAGAGACTTGCGCACACAGGCTGTAAGACTTGCGTTATCGGTCTTTCGGGTGGCCTTGATTCAACCCTTGCACTTCTTGTTACGGTTAAGGCTTATGACATTCTAGGTTACGACCACAAGGGAATTCTTGCGGTTACAATGCCAGGCTTTGGTACGACGGACAGAACCTATCAGAATGCGCTAAACCTTGCAAAATCACTCGGTACAACAATTAAAGAAATCTCGATTGTTGATTCGGTCAGACAGCATTTTAAGGATATCGGACAGGATGAAAATGTCCATGACATAACTTACGAAAACTCGCAGGCAAGAGAAAGAACCCAGATTCTCATGGATCTTGCTAACATGAATAACGGACTTGTAATCGGAACAGGCGATATGTCCGAGCTTGCTCTTGGCTGGGCGACCTATAACGGTGACCACATGTCTATGTATGGTGTAAATGTTTCCATTCCAAAGACATTGGTTCGTTATTTGGTAAGATGGTACGCAGACCATACCGGTGACAGCACAGCAAAGGTACTTTATGATGTACTTGATACACCTGTAAGTCCTGAACTTCTTCCACCGGAAAATGGTGAGATTGCGCAGAAGACAGAAGATATTGTCGGACCGTATGAGCTTCATGATTTCTTCTTATACTATATGATTCGTTTCGGTTATTCACCGAAGAAGATTCTTCGTATAGCAGAGAATGTCTTTGAGGGTGAGTATGATAACGAAACAATCCTTAAATGGATGAAAGTATTCTATAGAAGATTCTTCTCACAGCAATTTAAACGTTCATGTATACCGGACGGTCCTAAAGTTGGTACGGTTTCGCTTTCGCCAAGAGGTGATCTTCGTATGCCAAGTGATGCCTGTGGTGCACTTTGGCTAAAAGAACTGGATAATTAAGCATTTATTAAGTAATATATTAAGAATTTGTGAAATAGGTTCAAAAAATCTTTTCATTTTGTATATGTGTGATATAATAATGCTCGTTGGCACGCGGGCATTTTATGTCACATATTTTGTGTCTACAACAAATAAAGGATGTGTTTTAGTGGCAGATGTTGTGATTGAAGTCAAAGATTTATATAAGTTTTTTGAAGTTGGTTCGTCCAAGGTTCATGCTCTTGACGGAGTTGATTTCAAAGTATATGAAGGCGAGTTCTGTGCGATAGTCGGAACTTCGGGTTCAGGTAAGTCGACACTTCTTAACATGCTTGCCGGTCTTGAAAAGCCGACAAGAGGAGAGGTCATTATCGACGGTCATCACATTGAGAAGATGAATGAGAAAAAACTCGTTAAGTTTCGTCGGGATAATGTCGGATTCATATTTCAATCATTTAATCTGCTTGGAACTATGACCGCACTGGAAAATGTTGCCATGCCACTATCATTTAGGGGTATGAGCAAGGAGATAAGACTTAAGCGTGCGATGAAGATGCTTAAACTTGTTGGGCTTAAGGAGCATGCAATGCACAAGCCCAATCAGATGTCGGGTGGACAGCAGCAGCGTGTCGGTATGGCAAGAGCACTTGTCGTTAATCCGAAGATTATGTTTGCGGATGAGCCTACGGGTAACCTTGATTCGAAGACCTCAAAGGCTATGATGAAACTTATGCGAGAGGTTGTTAACAAGCATCATAAGACACTTGTCATGGTAACGCATGATGACAGTTTGGCGGCTATAGCCGATAGAGTTATAAGAATAGTAGACGGAAAGATAGTTAAGATAGAAGATCATCGTCAAATGGATGAATTGCAGGAGGATAAGGGAAATGAAGAATAAGTTTGGTGTATTAAGAAGAATGACAGCGGCATTTATGGCGTTCCTTCTTGGGTTTGGAATGTTGTTTGGCGGCAATGGACTCTCAACTGTTCATGCTACGTCAGGAGATACTTCGACTCAAACAACAGGAACAAGTAATAATCAGAATAGCACCGAAAATACCAATATTGATCCGAATGGAACACTTGGTAAGAATTCGGATGTGGGTGTTGAACTTACAAAGTCAATCAAGGGTGTATCAGGTAAGGATGTTACTATTTCCTTCAAAATCAAATCCAATAATACTACAACTATCAAGCTTAAAAGTGTTTATCCTGTAATTGATAACATGTTCCCATTTGAGACAAGCGGAGATGCTTATAAGATTATTCCTGCAACTGATGAAGCAACACAGGCAGCAATTGATGCTGAGTTTACGCTTAAGGCAAGATCTGATCTTGAAGATGGATATCAAAGTGTGCGTTTTATTGGTGAGTACACTAAGTTTGCAGCAGATGGTACGGCTACAGACTACTATGTAATTAAGACAATCAATATTTATTTTTCACATCAGGAGGAAACAACAGAGTCTTCAAGTAGCTCGAGCAAATCAAGTAAGTCAAGCAAATCAAGTAGCAGTTCAAGTTCGTCAAGTTCATCCTCTTCATCAAGTTCCTATGATGATGACGATGATGATGACAGCAGTAGTGGTTCGTATTCAAGTTTCTCGGGTGGTGGTTCTTCATCGGATGGAGAAGCAGAGGCACCAAAACTTATTATAGAGGGATTTGAAACCAATCCTGAAAAGGTTATGGCAGGACAGAGCTTTAAGATGAAGATTCATGTTAAGAATTCTTCTAAGACAACTTCTGTATGTAACGGTAAGTTTCTTATTGGTGATGAGTCCGGCAATTTCCTTCCGACATCAGGTTCTAATGCAGTTTATGTAGAAAAGATTGAACCGGATAAGACCGGTGATTTAGAGATAGAATTAAAGACATCT
This sequence comes from Lachnospiraceae bacterium, assembly GCA_015057325.1. GTDB lineage: Bacteria > Bacillota > Clostridia > Lachnospirales > Lachnospiraceae > CAG-590. The sequence goes on from SVEQ01000017.1 coordinate 5,649, forward strand.
GCAGACCTTGCACAGAAGAATTATCGTTTGATTATCAAGGGCGATTTTGACGATGGAAAAGGCAATAACTTCTCTGCAAGTGAGAGTGTGTATTTGCAGGTTAATCAGGAAATAAAACTTAATGTTACAGAGGCAACGATGACACCTGAATCTATAGGAATCGGTTCTTCGGGAAGCCTTACATTTACTATTAATAATGCAAGTAGTGCAGGAGTGTATAACGTAAGCGTTACTGCAAAGGATGATGCAGTATCCTCTGCTGATTCATTTGTTGGTAATATAGCTGCCAATTCGTCAGCTTATGCAACTCTTGAAGTTACAGGTCAGGCAGATAATTCTGACAGGGGTACGATTAAGGTTGTTATCACTTATGAAGACGCTGACGGTACCAAGGCAGAGTTAGAACAGGATGTAACCTGTCATGTCGGTCAGGATGCATTTTCTGAAGACAGTTTTGAAGATGATATGGACTGGGAGGACGAAGAAGAAGAAGGTATTCCTTGGTGGGTATGGCTTATTATTGGATTGGTAGTTCTTGCTGTAATAGTAACTATAGTTGTTATTGTCCTTAAGAAGAGAAAGAAGAAACTTGCGGAACTTATGGAAGATGAGGATGATGATTCCTTTGAAGATGAATTGTTGGCTGACGAGGAAGCATTTTCCGATGAGGCACAATCTGACGAAGATAAGCAGCCTGCAGATGAGGAACAGCCTGTAGAAGAGGAAGATTTTTCTGAAGAAGAAAAGGTTGAAGAGTTTAAGCAGGATGAAGAGGAAATCTACGAGGGAGAGGTTGAGGACGATTCTCACAGAGAGGATGATTAATAAATGAGGTTTTCTGACATATTAAGTATGAGTCTTACCAATCTGTGGCGACGAAAAATCAGAACCTTTCTAACTGTACTTGGAGTTATAATAGGAACGGCCTCGATTGTTGTCATGTTGTCTCTTGGTTTGGGACTTAAAGAAGCGATGCTTGCACAGGTCAGTACAGCGGGAGGGCTTACTGAGATTACCGTAACCTCGGAAGCTGATTACGGCGAAGGCGAACTGTTGCTGGATGACTCGACGATAGAAAAGTTTTTGGAAATTGATAACGTCAAAAGTGTAGAACCGCAGATGAGTTATACGTTGTCTATGATAACAGGCAAGTATGAGGCGGAAGATGTCACGATAATTGGAGTAACTCAGGATTTTCTAAAGAAGATAGATTTAGAGGAAGGCAAGATTCCCGAAACAAAAACTGACGGTTCACTTTCATTGATATTCGGTAATCAGGTGCTGGGTGAGTCCTTCTATGAGAGTGCAACAGGTGTCTATCCTTATTGGGAAAGAGAAGAATTGCCGGATGTTGATTTGTTAAAGGCGGCAATATTTGGCGGAATTATGAAGGACGAAGAGGCAGAGGAAGAAACAGAGACTGACACAACGCCAGCTGTAGCTAACGATGTAGATCCTGCATTTGCTGATGTAGAGAATGATTTTGAGGGTGATTTTTCGGATGACACGTTCTCTTCGGATAGCTTCGACAGTTCAAGCAATTCGGAGTCTTCGTCGTTAAATGATACGGAAGAACCAACCACACAATCTACGGATACTACGGAACAGAGTGGTGTTCCGGGATTTGAAGGTGATGCGCAAAACTTCGATAGCTTTAATACGGATTCTGATTATAATGGTGGTTCGGTGACGATTTTTACATCCGATGTTAAGAGAGTTCCAATCAAGGCTGTTGGAATCACAGCCGCTGAGGAATCGGATTACACAGATTACTCATATAACTGCTATGCAGATATGGATACGCTTAAGGCATTTATCCATAAGAATTACTCGTTAAATGATATCGTACCGGAACAACCCGTTGGAAAGAACGGTAAACCGTACAAGGATCTTAAGTATTCTCAATTAACTGTTAATGTTGACGGTTCCGATAATGTAGAGGATGTCTTAGAGACCATTCAGGATATGGGATATCGTGGAGAGGCCAACAAGGAATGGCTTGAGGAAATCGAGAAAGAGTTCATGATTATTGAAGCGGTACTTGGTGGAATCGGAGCGGTTGCAATGCTTGTTGCGGCAATCAGTATTGCCAATACAATGACAATGTCAACTTACGAGAGAACCAAGGAAATCGGTATTATGAAGGTGCTTGGCTGCAGTCTCGGTAATATACGTTCGATGTTCCTTTCGGAAGCAGCATTTATCGGTTTCTTAGGTGGAGTTGCCGGTTGCGTGTTAAGTTTTATAATATCAATTATTCTTAACCGATTCCTAGCCCCGACGATTATGGAAGAGTATGGATACGGTGAGAATATGAACATATCGGTTATTCCGTTCTGGCTTGTACTTCTTGCAATTGTATTTGCAACGGTTATCGGTATGGTGGCAGGCTTCTTCCCTGCACAACGTGCCACGAAGTTAAGCCCTCTTGCGGCAATACGTAATGAATAAAATTAGAGCCTTTGAAGCATGTGATTATATTATCGCATCGCTCAAAGGCTCTTTTATTATAAAAAGGGCGTTTTATAATATCTAAGCGGTTTTTGTGTCTTTGTGTGCAAAATCAATTTGCTGAATAAGTCCTGCGGCACCTGTTGATTCGTGCAAGAAGAAGCCGCTCTGCCTTACAACTGCACGCGTTGAGTTGTCGTCAAGACTTGTGTGGGAAAACGGAGTTTGAAGGGCACCTAAATATATTGCACCGATGTCGGAGGCTAAAAGTCCTGAAAGGACATCTTTGCCTGTCGCATCTTTGCGCCATACTTTGAGCTTGTCAAACACTGAATCATTTTCATCAATGAAGCCGTTGCCGTCCTCATCATACTCTGCAAGCTCTGCAAAACCGTTACCTGTTGTTGCGCCAAACAATTCTTTGCCGTTGTCGATGCGGCCGTTACCGTCTTTGTCCAATGCAAGAAATGCATTGCCGGCAGAAAGTGAAGAAATCTCTTCTTCGATACCGTCACCATCCAAATCAAAGAACCATTGCTGGTCACTTATAGTTTCCGGTACATCATCGAGATTGATTACCAAAGGATCGGTAAGCATAAACGGTACGCCCTGCGATATTTCGGATACTGTTTCGGTAAATGATCTTCCCATTGCAAGTGACATATTAAAATCAATAGTTCTGCCGTCTGCGGTTTTAACCGACCCCACCGTATTAAAAGAAGTATATTCAACCTCTGATACGGTAAATGTTGTTTCCTGTCTTGTCCACAGTGTTCCCGGTTGTCCAATGTGGGTAGTTAAGTCAAGGACAGACTTATCCTCGGGATTCTTATAGGAATGGCCAAGCAACTGTTGCTTGATGCGCTCCATAAGCTCTTCAATCTGCTTAATTAACTGTTCATGCAGATCCTGGATTGTTGTCCTTACACTTGTTATCCCGTTCGTTCCCATATAAAAGTTTGAATATAAGTCCGAACCAAGATATGATATTTCTTCATCAAAATCTGATGAGGGTTCGTAGCTGTCTTGATTGCTACGATTAGTGTTGCCGGTATAGCTTTGAAATCTCATATAGTTAGAGGCAAAGCTACCGTAAGCTACGGTTGCCGGTTCCTTCGGCGTAGAGTAAGACATCGTCCGTGATGCCTGCGTAGTGTTTTCTTGGAACCTTCCGGAACCCATGAAAACGGTGCTTGAGTCAATCTTCATACGTCTCACTCATCCTTTCAATTAGATTCCAGTCTAACCTGATATATATTTCGGAAAAAATTTCCTGAAAAATATAGTAGTTTTTACCAAATATTTTGACAGTTTTATGTCATTATGTTAAAATTAATTCTGTATATTTAATGGCTTTATTGACCAAAATGGGGGTACGGGAATGAAAAAGCATTCAAAAAAAACTATGAGTAATTCAGCCAGATACTGCCTGCTTATTTCGGTGGGTGTTACTGTTAATATATTGTTGGCTTTACTTATGAAAGGCGTTGGGTTACCTTTGTTTTTGGATACTGTAGGAACTATCGCTGTATCAGCGGTAGGCGGCTGGTTCCCGGGAATATTGACAGCAATAGCAACCAATCTATTGTGTACAAGTTTCGATTATAATGCAGTTTATTTCAGTTTTATCAATGCACTTGTTGCAATCTTTACTTACATATACGTAAGGAAATACTCTTTTAAGAATATAATAAAAACAATTACGTTTGTTGTTATACTGGCGGTTTTTGTCGGTTTGTTAAGTTCGCTTATTCATTGGTATGTGCTTGGTGGAGCGCACAATACCATTATTGATGAGACAGCCAAAAGCTTGCAGGCGACAACCGGATGGGGACCGTATGCATCGTTTTGTGCGGTATATATGATTCTCAATCTTATAGACAAAGGCTTTGCGGTTTTGGTCGCAGCAGTAATAATGGCGGTTGTACCCCAAAAGGTGCTTTCAAATATTGGTCAGCAAAGCTGGATGCAGAAACCGCTTTCTCATTCGGAGGTTATGTCCATAAGGAAATGGTCCGAGTCTGTTGGTATGTCAATGCGTACACGAATTATATTAACAATAGTTGCGATATCCTACGTGTTGATAATTGTCACGGAGTGTATTGCGGTTAATTTGTATTTTGAGCACGAGAGACAGGAAAAGACGGAGATAGCGTGGGATGCTGTTAAGTTCGCGGCGGATGTCGTGGATGCTGATAAAGTTGAGGATTATCTTAAGTATGGCAGAAATGTTCCCGGGTATGATGATACAGAAGCGCTTCTTTATAAGATTCGACAGAATGCAAAAGGCGTTAAATATATGTATATTACGCAGGTCAGAGATGACGGTTGTTATTTCGTATTTGATTTGGATTCACCGGATCAGGAGGGTTACAAACCCGGAGAAAAAGCAGAATTTGAAGAAGCTTTTTTTCCATATGTCGAGGACCTTTTGGAAGGCAAGCAGATAGAACCTGTAGAGTCTGATGATTTGTCAGGATGGGTGCTTACGGTATATTATCCGATTAAAAATAAAGACGGGAAATGCGTGTGTTACGCGGGAGCCGACGTTTCTCTTGATTATTTGAGTTCGTATATGAAGAGGTTTCTGGCTCGATCCATGCTTATTCTCACCGGCTTTTGTATATTGGTAATTGCTTTTGGATTGTGGATTACGGAAATGTACACGACATATCCGTTAAGTTCAATTGCAAAATGTTTGGATGATTTTGATGAAACCAATGATGACCAGGAATATCTGGAAGCTAATGTAAAAAAACTTCGCAGTTTGGATATTCATACTGATGATGAAGTTGAGCAGCTGTACAAATCTATTTGTCAAATGACTCTTAACCAGTCAGAGCAAATGAGAAACATACGTAGATTATCCGAATCGACAGCCAACATGCAGGACGGTCTTATTATAACAATGGCAGATATGGTCGAGAATCGTGACTCTGATACAGGTGCACACATTCAGAAAACGGCGGCGTATGTTAAGATTATTGTAGAGGGACTCAAGAATAAAGGATACTATCCGGAGAAGATTACACCTAAGTTTATGTCGGATGTAGTAAGGTCGGCACCTCTTCATGACGTCGGCAAGATTAATATACCGGACGGTATTCTTAACAAGCCCGGCAAGCTTACTGATGAAGAATATGAAATAATGAAGACTCACACGATTGCAGGTAAGAGGATTATGGAGAATGCCATAAGTACCGTTAAGGGTGAGAATTACTTAAAAGAAGCTAGAAACATGGCGGCATATCATCATGAACGCTTTGACGGAAAGGGATACCCGGAGGGGTTGCATGGTGAAGTTATACCATTGTCTGCACGTATTATGGCGGTTGCGGATGTATTTGATGCTCTTTCATCACCGCGTGTTTATAAGCCGGCATTTCCGCTTGAAAAAGCACTGGGAATTATCAAAGAGGGTTCAGGTACTCAGTTTGATCCGAAATGTGTGGAAGTATTCATTGAAGCTTTGCCTGAGGTTAAAGTTATTCTTAAAAAATACAACGAAGAATTATAGGGGGTGTGCGTGTTAATGGTGAACAAGAAAGTTGTTACAGCCGTATTGACGGTTATGTTTGCTTTGTCTTTAATTTCATATAACGCGAATACTTCTTTTGCAGCCGGAGAAAAAACAACTATTGGCGGAGGATACGCGGTAACAGGTCAGATAGAAGGGGTTGGTTATGCATCTGAGTTGTACGACGCGACGAATGGATTGCCTACATCTGATGCTAATTATATTCTTGGTGCAAGTAACGGTTACATTTACATAGGTGGCTATAGCGGAATTATGCGCTATGATGGTACTGAGTTTAAGAAACTTACTTTAGATGGTCTTACAAGTGGTAGAGGACTTTTCGAAGATAAGTTGGGTAGAATATGGGTAGGTACCAACGATAACGGTGTTGTAGTAATTGACGGTAATGAGAGCAAACATTTTACTTACAAAGACGGGTTGCCTTCTTCTTCCATAAGAGTATTTGCTGAAGATAACAATGGTAATGTATATATTGGAACGACAGCGGGTGTTTGTTATGTCGATTTGAATATGTCACTTACCGTAATAGATGATGAGAGAATCAATGAAGAACGCGTATTAAAACTGGAGTCTGATGTAAACGGAATAATATACGGGCAAACAAAGAACGGTAATGTTTTTTCAATAAAAGACAAAAAAGTATCAGCCTTTTACAGTAGCAGTGATTTGGGAATGGAGACCATCACAACTTTTCTTGTCGACAAGGATAAGGCCGGTGTTGTGTATTTATGTACGGAAGGCGAAGATGTATATCATGGACTTTTTGGTAAGAAAGCATCAGACCTTGAGAAAATATTGGTTGCGCCTATTTCGAATGTGCACTGGGCAACCTATGCCTGTGATAGAGTGTGGTTCGCATCAACAACGGCTGTAGGTTATCTGGATGAGGATAAGAATTTTGTTGAAGTTCAGAATTTGCCGATGGATAGCGCAATTGAAATGATGACTGCAGATTATCAGGGTAATATGTGGTTTGCTTCTTCAACTCAAGGTGTCATGAAGATTGTAACTAACAATTTTGTTAATATAACACAGAAGAGTGGTCTGCCTGAAGAGGTTGTCAATGCGACATGTTTATATGACGGACTTCTGTATATAGGTACAGATAACGGTGTTCGTGTTGTTGATGACAATAATTATACATTGGAGAACAAGCTCACGAAGTTTATCGGTGATTCAAGAATACGTTCATTTTATTCGGATAGCCATGGCAATATCTGGGTTGCTACATTTACCAACGATGTAGGTCTTGTGCGTTACAATAAGAACGGAACAATAACGCAGTTTACCGTAGATGATGGCATGCCAAGTAACGAAGTAAGGTGTCTGATCGAGTTAAAGGACGGTACGATATGTGCAGGTACCAATGGTGGAGTTGTATTCATCAAAGACAATAAAATTGTCCGTACGGTCGGCTCGGAAGAAGGCCTTAAGGATACGGTTATATTGACGGTTGCTGAAAAAACAACAGGTGAAATACTTGCCGGTTCCGATGGAGATGGAATATATGTTATAAAAGACAATGGAATAGAACGATTTGGTAGGGATGAAGGACTTACAAGTGATGTCATAATGCGAATTAAACGAGATGATAAAAGAGATATGTATTGGATCGTGACATCCAATTCTATTCAGTATATCCAAAACGATTTAATAAAAGAAGTGACAACGTTCCCTAATAATAACAACTATGACCTATATTTTGATAACAGTGATAATATGTGGATACTGTCTTCATATGGAATATACACACTCAAAGCAGATGATATGTACTATGATAAGGTCAGCGATTACAGACTTTATGCTATTGCAAACGGTCTGACCAGTACACCTACTTCCAATTCTTATAGTGCCTTGTCTGATGATGGTGATTTGTATGTATCCGGAAGATCGGGAGTGTGTAAGGTTAATATTGATCATTTCTTTAGCGGCAAAATGACGGTTAAAGTAGATATCAGTTCTGTGTACTGTGGTGATACGGAGATTCTTGCCAACAAAGCAGGTATCTATGAAATACCTTCTTCGGATGGACGTATCAAGATATCGGCAGCAGTGCTGGATTACACTCTTGTCAACCCTACTGTTCGTGTATATATAGAGGGAAAAGAAAAAGAAGGTATCAACTTAAAAAGAAGTCAGCTTACACCACTTGAATATACCGGACTCAAATATGGTAATTACAAACTGCACATACAGGTTTTTGAGAATGATGAGAAGACAGAGATGCTTAATGAAGTATTTGTCTTTAACAAGCAACCTCGCATGTATGAGCTTATTGCGTTTAAAATTATGATATTTATCCTTGTGGCTGCGATTGCCGGCATTGTTGTATGGCGAGTAATGAAAACAACGGTTATAAGGAAACAATATGCTGAAATAAAACAGGCAAGAGATGAGGCGGAGCGCGCCAATACAGCAAAGACAAGATTCCTTGCTAATATGTCACATGAAATAAGAACGCCTATCAATACTATTATGGGTATGGACGAAATGATTCTTCGTGAAGACGCAACGGATGTTCCGAAGGGATATTTTATGTCCATGGTTAATTATGCTTTGGATATTCAGAATGCGTCAGAGACACTTCTTGGACTTATCAACGACCTTTTGGATATGTCCAAAATTGAGTCCGGAAAGATGCATCTTGTAGAGCAGGAATATGACGTTGTTGAATTACTGCGCTCAATTGTTACCATGATAAGAGTCAGAAGTACCGAAAAGGAATTGATTTTTGATGTCAATGTCGATGAGATAATTCCTCGTCGTATGTATGGTGATGCGGGTAAGATAAAACAGATAGTACTTAATCTTTTGACGAATGCCGTTAAGTACACCGAAAAGGGTGGATTTTCACTTAACCTTTCTCTTTTGGAGAGACAGGATGATGATTTGCTGATTAGCTTTTCTGTTAAGGATACAGGAATAGGTGTCAAAGAGGAGGATATGGATAAACTCTTTACGGCATATGAGCGTCTTGATGAGGAGAAGAACAGTGGAATACAGGGAACCGGACTCGGACTTGATATATCCAGACGTTTTGCCGAGCTTATGGGCGGAAGTCTTGTGTGTGAGAGCGTATACGGAAAGGGTTCAGAGTTCATTCTTACCATTAATCAGAAAATTGTAGATGCAACACCAATAGGAATTTTTAAGGAGCATGATGAAGGACTTACAAAGGGTCCTTACGTTCCGCTTTTTGTTGCACCGGATGCAGATGTTTTGGTTGTGGATGACACACCGATGAACCTCACGGTTATCAAGGGATTGCTTAAAGCAACCAAGATTTTTGTGACGACTGCATCAAGCGGAGAGGAATGTCTTGAGAAGATTAAAGAGACGAAGTTTAATATTGTATTGCTCGATCATATGATGCCGGGAATGGACGGACTTGAAACGGTTGCCGAGATTAGAAAGGATTTTCCGGATCTTCCGGTTTATGCACTTACCGCAAATGCAACGGTAGGCGAGGAGTTTTATGTATCCAAAGGCTTTAACGGATATCTGTCAAAACCTATCGACAGTGAAATGCTTGAGCGTACAATCCTTAAGCATCTTCCTGAGGAAATGGTACAGAAACCTGAAGCTACTGCGCAGGTGTCGGATATGACAGAGATTCCCGAAGATAAGATGTGGATTTATGAAACTGATGGAATTAATGTTGACGAGGGTATCAAGAACTCGGGCGGTATATCACAATTCTTGTTCTCACTTGGAATGTTCCATGATACGATAGACGGCAACATCAAGGTGATTTCGGATGCGTATGACAATGATGATATAAGGCTTTATACAATCAAGGTTCATGCGCTTAAGAGTTCGGCAAGATTTGTCGGAGCAATGAAGCTTTCAGAACTTGCGGAACAATTAGAAGATGCCGGCAACAAAGAAAATACCGAGTTCATTAAGGCTAATAATGATGAGCTTTTAAGTATGTATATGTCATTCAAAGATAAGCTTGAGCGAATTGTAGATAACAGCGATGAGCAGACAGATGACAGGGAAGAGATTCCGAAAGAAGAATTGACGGATGCATATAACGCATTTAAGGATCTTATTCCGCAGATGGATTATGATTCCGTGGAAATGATTTTAGACCAGTTAAAGGAATACAAACTTCCAAAAGAGGATGCCGACATTATGGCTGAACTTGAGAAGAAATTAAAGACTTTCGATTGGGACGGAATGGAAGAAATGATAAACAATGTGCAAAGGAGTTGATAATATATGTTTGAATTGATTAGAGAAAACCAATTAAATATTATGTTGCTTCTTTGCGGAGCGTGTGCCGCCATTACATTGCTTTTGGTAATTACAAGATTTATATCAAATAGCAGGAAGAACGTATTGATTTTAATGGAAGTAATTGCTTTCTTCCTGTTATGGTTTGACAGACTGGCATACATTTATTCCGGTGTGGAAACAAAAAAAGGCTATAACATGGTAAGGGTGAGCAATTTTGCTGTCTTCTTTCTTACATCAGCGATAGTTTGTGGATTTAACATGTATCTTATTGACTGGTTGAAACATGAAGGTGGAATGAAAGAGACACCTGGAAGACTTAAGTTTGTAGCGATAGTGTCTACTCTTGGAATGTTGCTTTCGATTGTATCAGCATTTACAGGCTTGTATTACTATTTTGACAGTGCTAACCGTTATCATAGAGGAAGCGGTTTCCTTATTGCATATATCATTCCGGTTGTCTGTCCGATTGTTCAATACACCGTTATTCTTCAGAAACGCAAGCTGTTTAGCAGAATAATATATGTATCCTTGAACTTGTATATATTTGTTCCGATTGTATGCGGAATAGTACAGATATTTGCATATGGTATTTCCATAGTTAACATGTCTATGGTGCTCGTGTCCATTTTCTTATACATTTTCACATACATCGATATCAATGATGAGGTGGAACGTGTACATGAGTCGGAAATGGATGACATGAAACAGGAACAGAATAACATGAGAAGGCTTTTCGACCAGACGGCAACCGCCTTTGTTAAAGCAGTTGAGAGAAAGGATGATTTTGCAAAGGGACATTCTGAACGTGTTGCTACGTACGCAAGAAGAATTGCCGAGATTTATGGTAAAAATGAAGAAGAATGTGAAAGAGTGTATTATGCTGCACTGCTTCATGATGTCGGAATTATAGGAGTTCCTGACAACGTTATCAAAAATGAGGCCAATCCCGATAAATGGGATTACGAAGTAATCCGAAAGAAACCTGAAATTGGTAGAGAAATACTTTCCGATATTACAGAGTATCCATACCTTAGTCAGGCTGCTTATTACAGTCATGAAAGATATAACGGAACAGGATATCCGGAAGGATTATCGGGAAAAGATATTCCGGAGATTGCAAGAATCGTTGCGGTTGCGGATGCATTTGCGACCATGACAAGTAAGAAAAGATATCGTGATGCCAAGCCTGAGTTTGTTGCAAGAGAAACATTTGTCAAAGGCGCAGGGGAGGAGTTTGACCCTGAGTTTGCAAAAATAATGGTCAAAATAATTGATGCAGATTCGGACGATAAGCAGAATGAAGAATTATTATCGGTTCCGGAAGAATTACATTGTAATGAATACAGAGATGCGATTACGCCGGGTATAGAAATAGACCGTGAGAAGGTTAAAATAACTTTCGATTGCGAACCGTCCAAAGAAGCTAAGTACAGTGCACCGTCAATTATTTTGTTTGAGTCGTTTGATAAACGAGTTCATAATAATGCAAAGACGATTGCGGCATACTATTATCTTGAATATGCAGAAGCATGGTTTGATAATAATGTTATAGATACTGCCGCAAGAAAAATAGAGGTTACAAAGTCAGAGGAAAAAGAAGACTCTAACAACTCGCACTATGAGATTGTTGCTGCAAGATACGAGGATCATTTAAGACTTCGTATGACAAGTCCGACACACATGAAAGAAATGATTGTTGCACTTCCAAGCGGTTCAAAAGGAGCTTATATTGGACTTACAGGTGAACATTGTGATATAACTAATATAAATGTTGAGCAAACCGGCGAGTGCGTGGGCACATATGATATTCCGCGAATTGCTGATGAGATAAGCTATATTGACCGTATTGAATCTGATGTTAAAAATATTCAGATTGACAGAACACGTTCGGCGACGACTATGGGAATCGAGATTGAAGATAAACTTCAGATTAACTTCCATACAATGAGTCTGCCGGATTCGAAGTTCGTTTGGCATTGTCCGTACATTGTAATTTTTTACTCCGATAATCAGACGGTTGGAGGCCCGAATTACCGTGAGTACGCGCTCATTAAGTTAAACGGCGAAAATGAAGTTAAAGGTAATTATGCCGAGAACAGATTTGTCATGAAGAGAAAAGATTCATTCCCAGGCTGGGAAGAATGGAAGGCTGTCAATCAGAAGGGAATGGAGTGCGAGGTTGTTATAGAAAGAAGCGGTAATCGTGTTGTTACCCATACAGAGAATCTTGGTATCGAAATCGAGAATACAACTACGATTAGTGAGCTTATGGATAATGTGTATGTTGCGCTCACCGGTGATCAGTGTGCATTAACTGATATAAGACTTAAATAATTACAGCATAAAAGGAAAAGAAAGGCAAAACAATGTTTCTTGATGAATTAAAAGTTGGCGAAAGTGCAATAGTTAAAAATGTTGGAGGACATGGTGCACTTCGCCAACATTTCCTTGATATGGGAATTATTCCCGGTACCAAAATCACAACAATTAAGTTTGCTCCGATGGGAGATCCTGTAGAGATTAAGCTTCATGATTATGAGCTGACGCTTCGAATTGCTGAGGCTGGTCAGATCGAAGTTGACAAGTCTCTTGTTAAGGAACAGGAAGAACCGAAAAATGTTAAACAAGAGGAGAAAAAGAGTCACAGTGAACATCCCGGACTTGGTGAGGGCGGTAGGTTTCACCCGAAGGGAAGCGGTAACCCGTTACCGGACAACGAGCAGATTACTTTTGCACTTGTCGGTAATCAGAACAGCGGCAAGACAACACTTTTTAATCAGCTTACAGGAAGCAGACAACATGTCGGCAATTTCCCGGGTGTAACAGTTGATAGAAAAGACGGGGTTATCAAAGGACACCCGAATACATTGGTAACCGATCTTCCGGGTATCTATTCGATGTCACCTTACAGTAACGAAGAGGTGGTGTCACGTAATTTTGTTTTAAATGAAAAACCTAAGGGTATTATCAATATCGTTGACGCAACCAATATTGAGAGGAACTTATATCTTACAATGCAGCTTTTGGAAATGAATATTCCAATGGTAGTTGCTCTTAATATGATGGATGAAGTGCGCGAAAACGGCGGCTCTATAGACGTCAACAAGATGGAGCAAATGTTGGGAGTTCCTGTAGTTCCTATTTCCGCTGCTAAGAATCAGGGTGTTGACGAGCTTGTTGAACATGCGCTTCATGTTGCCTATTATCAGGAAAAACCGCTTCGTCAGGATTTTTGTGATGAAAGCAAAGATGGTGGTGCAGTACACAGATGTCTTCATGCTGTAATTCATTTAATTGAAGACCATGCCAAAGCGGCAGGTATTCCGGTTCGTTTTGCAGGCTCCAAAGTAATAGAGGGCGATGAACTGATATTAAAACCGTTAGGGCTTGAGGATAACGAAGTTGAAACAATTGAACATATTGTTTTGCAAATGGAAAAAGAGCGCGGACTTGATAAAAATGCCGCAATTGCAGATATGCGTTTTGCATTTATCGAGAAGGTGTGCAGAGATTGCGTCCACAAAATGGGCGAGAGCAAGGAACGTATTAGGAGTGAGAAAATCGACAGGATTTTAACCGGAAAGTATACAGCAATCCCTGCATTTTTCGGAATAATGTTTGTAGTGTTCTTTTTGACATTTAATGTAATTGGAGCATTTTTACAAGGTGTGTTGGAAAGCGGCATAGGAGTACTAAGTGGCTGGGTTGAGAACCTTATGGTACATGCCGGCGTTAATGATGTGCTTAAGAATCTTGTGATTAATGGAATATTTGAGGGTGTGGGAAGTGTGTTATCCTTCCTGCCTATCATTGTAGTAATGTTCTTCTTTTTGTCACTTCTTGAGGATAGCGGTTACATTGCAAGAGTTGCGTTTGTAATGGATAAGTCGCTTAGAAAGATAGGTCTTTCGGGAAGAAGCATTGTGCCAATGCTTATAGGTTTTGGGTGCACCGTTCCTGCGGTTATGGCGACGCGTACTATGCCGAGTGAACGCGACAGAAGAATGACTATATTGCTTACACCGTTTATGAGTTGCTCGGCAAAGCTTCCGATATACGCATTTTTTGTAAGTGTATTCTTCCCTAAGCAGGGAGGTTTTGTGATGATAGCTTTGTATGTTCTTGGCATTGTTATGGGAATTATTGCGGCACTTTTGTATAAGAAGACGTTGTTTCGCGGTGAGGCGGTTCCTTTTGTAATGGAGCTTCCAAACTATCGTATGCCGGGGGCAAAAAATGTTATAAGACTTTTGTGGGAGAAGTCAAAGGATTTCTTACAAAAGGCATTTACGGTTATACTTCTTGCGACAATTTGTGTCTGGGTATGCAGAAGCTTTGATGTTCATTTTAATCCGGTAATAAATGAAGCAGACAGTATTCTTGCGGTTCTCTCAAAAGGTTTCGAACCGATATTAAGACCTATTGGTCTTGGCGATTGGAGAATATGCAGTGCGCTCATAACAGGATTTATTGCAAAAGAGAGTGTTGTATCGACTTTGCTTTTGTTGTTTAGTGATGGCGTAGAGACGGCACTTACCACTCTTTCGGCAGTTACACTTTTAGTGTTTTCACTGCTCTATACTCCTTGTGTGGCAGCGGTTGCTTCGGTCAAAAGAGAACTTGGAGCCAAGTGGGCAATAGCGGTTGTCATATGGCAATGTGCGGTTGCATGGATTGTAGCATTTATCGTGTATCATATTGGTTTGATGCTATAAAAAAACACTTGTTTATATTGTAAAAAATGGTAATATATAACTATAAGAAACGTGTTGATAGGAGCGCAATATGTGGTTAGTTAATTTTATCAACAAAGACGTTGTTGCACAGAACGAGAATAAGCGCAGCATGGTTGCTTTGAGGATATTGTACATGGTTTTGTTTGTTGCTTTTGCAGCAGATGTTTTGGCATTTGGAGTGGATGCCTTTAATGTATTTCCATATAGAGTTTTTGGCTTCTTTGCCGTTAATATAGTGCTTTTTGCATTAACCTACAATACGAGAACAAGAACATCGGTAATAATGTTTGTGTTTTATGTTTTTGCATGGACTTTGGCGATGATTCCCTGCTTTGGATGGAGTGCGGGAATGCAGAATTATTATATCATAATTTTGATGTTATGCTTTTTTGCAGTACCCGGAAAACCTGCGTATAAGTTCGTGTTAGCGTCGATTGTTCTTGTTGCAAGAATTGCAACGATAGGAATATATGGAGGCGTTAAACCGATTGCTGAGATAGCATCAATTCAGGATAAGATATTGCAGATTAGTAACATTTCTGCCGTATATATAGCAATTATATTGATATCATACATTTACAGTCATGATGAAAATGAAGCTGAAGGTAAGCTTATGAAGTACAACGACAAGCTTAAGAAAGAGGCGGGTACGGATCAATTGACTGGACTTGTCAACAGAAGAAGAGCGCTCGAATATTTGCAGGAACTTCGAGATGCTAGTTTTTCAAGTTTTATAAGTATTGCTATGGGTGATATTGACTTCTTCAAGAAGGTTAATGATACATATGGCCATGACGCAGGAGATGAAGTGCTTAAGTCGGTAGCTAATACAATGAAGGAAGTCTGCGGCTCAAAAGGACTTGTATCGCGCTGGGGTGGAGAAGAGTTTTTGATAATATTTGTAGATGTCAACGGTGATGATGCATTTATTGATATGGAGAAATTAAGACGCGAGATTTCTAAGAGGACAATAGTTGTAGGTGAGCAGAAAATCAATATAACCATGACGATTGGACTTACGGAATACAATATCAAAAAGAACATTGAGAATGCTATCAAAGAAGCAGACGAGAAATTATATCTTGGTAAGACGAACGGAAGAAATCAGGTAGTATACTAAACATGAGTTTTCACCTTGATCGGAGGTTGTTACTATGGAGAACAAGCAACAGACAGATCCAATCAGCGAAAATCCAATTAAGATATTTATATCCGAAGATAAGATGAATGCTTATCTTTTCCTTGCAATTCCTCAGGAAGGACAGGAAGCATACAAAGAGTCGGAGATTTATGACGCAATTGCCGCAGCGGGAGTTAAGGGGCAGGTTAATAAGGATGTCATTAGTCAGATGCTTTCCTCGGGATGGTATGGAAGTAAGAGACTTATATGTGAGGGCATACCGGTTAGAGACGGTGTCGACGGATATTTTGAGTATTTCTTTCATCAGAAGGATGAGAAGAGCGGTAAACCGCGCGTGTTAGACGACGGTTCTGTTGATTATACAAGTGTTAATACGGTTGGTACCGTATCAGAGGGTGACCTTATTGCAATCTATCATCCGGCAATTCCCGGACATTTTGGATATACGGTTACGGGCGAATTATTAAAGCCTAAGATTCCCAAAGGTTATCCGGTGCCGCAGCTTAACGGTTGTCGATATGATGAGAGTACATACTCTTATTACGCAACAATAGATGGTAAGGTTGAGGCTACCAATACGAAGCTTCAGGTAACCCAGACGTTACAGATTAACAAGAACATTAATGTTGCTTTTGGTAGCATTTACTTCATGGGTGATGTTGAAATATATGGTGACGTGGATTCGGGCGTTGAAATAACTGCAAGTGGTTCTGTAACAATAGGCGGAAGTGTTCAGGGCGCAAGTATTATGGCAGGTGAGAGTATCACGATTAGAGGCGGAATACTTGGTGATGACAATACGCGTATTTCCTGCGGTGGAGACTTAGAAGCACGTTTCATGCAGTATGTCAATGTTGTTGCGGGTGGCAATGTTACGGCTAAGTCAATTCTTGACTGTAATGTTCGTGCAGGAGGAATGGTGTTGATTGAAGATACCAACGGACTTATATCGGGCGGTTTCATTTACAGCACCAAGGGTATTGACGGACAGGCGTTTGGTAATAAACGTTCGGTTAAGACTATACTTTCTGCCGGAAAGAACAATAAGATATTGGCTGATAAAGTGGAGTTTCCAAGGCTTATACAGGAACTTGATTTGAAGCTTACGGGAATTAACAGTCGCGAGATTCAGTTAGACAGAGAAGCCAAGAAGGATCCCACCAAAAAGAAATCCAATATGCTTCATATAATTAGACAGAACAAGGCAAGAATATTGGCTGAGAAGAAACAATTAGAGGCTGTATATGCAGCATATGACAACATGAATAATTCGGCAAACGCCAGGACAATAATAAAGGGTAGGAAGTTCTTCCCGGGTGTTATTGTTGAAATCGACAACAAAGACTATTCAATAGATTTTGAAATGATACTTGTTTCATTCAGGAATAATGAAGAAGGGATTTCCTATGTTCAGGAGAGTGATGAATGATGCAGGAAAAGCAACACTATTACATCGCAATAGATTTAAAGTCCTTTTACGCTTCGGTAGAGTGTAGGGAACGCAAACGTAATCCGCTTACCACCAATCTGGTGGTGGCGGATTTTTCGAGAACGGAGAAAACAATTTGTCTTGCAGTGACGCCCTCGCTTAAGGCTTTCGGGATACCCGGAAGAGCGAGGCTCTTTGAGGTTGTGCAGAAAGTAAAACAGGTTAATGCCTCAAGAAGAACGAATGCACCGGGTGGAGAGTTTAGTGGCAAATCAGATGATGCAATAGAGCTTGAGAATAACCCGGAGCTGGAGCTTGATTATATCGTTGCGCCTCCGAGAATGGCGCTTTACATGGAATACAGCACACGCATTTATAATATCTATTTAAAATACATTGCGCCCGAGGATATACATGTATATTCCGTTGATGAGGTGTTTATTGATGTGACGGATTATCTTAACACGTATAAGATGTCACCAAGGCAGCTTGCAAGCAAAATGATTAAAGAAGTGCTTGATGAGACGGGTATAACGGCAACAGCGGGAATCGGAACGAATATGTATCTTTGTAAAATTGCTATGGATATTGTGGCAAAACATATTCCTGCTGATAAGGACGGAGTGCGTATCGCCAAGCTTGATGAGCTAAGGTACAGACAGCTTTTGTGGGAGCATAAGCCGATTACGGATTTCTGGCGAGTTGGAGGCGGTATCGCAAGAAAGCTTGCAAAGTACGGAATGTACACAATGGGGGACGTCGCGAGATGTTCCATTGGAAAGCCTTCGGATTTTCATAATGAAGAGCTTTTGTATAAGCTTTTTGGTGTAAATGCTGAGCTTTTAATTGATCATGCATGGGGCTATGAGCCTTGTACGATAGAATATATCAAGGCATACAAACCTGAGAATAACAGCTTGGGTTCAGGACAGGTGCTGCAAAACCCATACGAGTTTGATAAGGCAAGAATTGTAATTCGTGAAATGACCGAGGCGTTGGTGCTTGATTTGGTTGATAAGAGACTGGTTACAGATCAGCTTGTAATTACTGTCGGTTATGATATTGAGAATTTAACCAAAGATAATATTCGCAATTCTTATACGGGAGAGGTTACGGTTGACAGGTACGGAAGAAGTGTGCCTAAGAGTGCACATGGAACAACCAATCTTAACAGTCACTCTTCGTCAACGGAAGAGATTGTTAACGCGGTTATAGGACTTTTTGATAACATTGTTGATGAAAGACTCCTTATAAGAAGAATGTATGTGACGGCTAATCATGTAATAACGGAAAGTGCAGCGAATAAGAATAAGTATGAACAGTTATCCTTATTTGATATGGATAATGAAAGAACGATTGATAAAGATGATGAGAGGAATATCCAGGAGGCGGTTTTATCAATACAGAAAAAGTATGGTAAAAACGCATTACTAAAAGGGGTAAGCCTTATGGACGGTGCAACAGCAATGTCAAGGAATAAACAGATTGGAGGACACAAGGCATGAGTGCATATGACGATATAATTAATCTGCCACATCCAACATCGGCCAATCATCCGCGCATGAGTATGCATAACCGTGCAGCTCAATTTGCGCCTTTTGCGGCACTTACCGGTTATGAGGATGCAATCGACGAGGAAGGAAGACTAACCGAGGACAAGATTGAATTGGATGAACAAAGACGGGAAGTGTTGGATGAGAAGATCAGATTGTTGATGGATCATCGTGATATGAAGCCTGATGTTAAGATTACTTATTATGTGCCTGACAAGAGGAAAGAAGGAGGGGCATATAATGAATATGAGGGTGTCATCAAAAAGATTGATGTTACAAAACATATAGTGGTTTTTGAGGACGGATTTGAACTGTTGGTCGAGAATTTGTTTGATATAGAAAGTTCAATATTTAATGGGATATTTGATTAAGTTTTCAGAAAATTTCATTGACATTTAGAAAAAATAGTGATAAAATACATTATAAGTTGAATATATGGGCAAAGCAAGGGAAACTTTGTGACGCAAAGCTATAGGGCCTTTAACATGGCAGCCAGTTGCTTTTCTGATAGACATCAGAAGATTTACAAGATTTAGAAGCATTGCTCATATAACAATTTGAGTGGTGTTTTTTTTGTTATACATGTGGGGTGTGTTCTCTGATTTTTGAATCCGCAAGTGGCATTAAGTGTCACGAACGGAAAAGTGTGTGTCGAATCGGTCGGGCGTTAAAAAGGTTTCTCTCAAATAGTTATAATGCCCGATAAAACATAATTCCCCTTTACAAGACCGTCATGCTGCATTTTGTGCAGTATGGCGGTTTTTCCGTGCGTTAGATTAAAAGATGTGATAAGATAACGAAAAAGAGATAACGAGAAAACATATGTTTTGAGGTTGCGGGAATGAATAAAGTGCTTTTCGGAATATATATAAACATAGGGTAATTGGAGATTGTTTGTTATGAGTAGATTGCGTTTTGCATTTTTAATTGCATGTTTGGTTTTGGTGGCTTTTATACCTGTTAAGGTTAAGGCAAGTTCGCAGGAGAAAACTATAGTTATTGCACTTGACCCCGGACATGGCGGAGAGGAAAATGGTGCAGATTATTACGGCGAGAAAGAAAAGGACGTTAACCTACAGATTGCTAAGTATGTCAAAGAGGGGCTTTTGCAGTATGACAATGTTGAGGTGTTTTTGACGCGAGAAGATGACACGGAACTTAATTTGCAGGAAAGAGCAGACAGAGCCGCATCTGCAGGTGCTGACATGTTTATAAGTCTTCACTGTAATGCGAGTGCCACACATCAAAGTAACGGTGCATCAGTCTATATAAGTACCGGAGAGGCTAATAGGAAAAGGCTTATGGATTTTGCCGATTACTTCCTGGGAGAGTTTGAAGCCATAGGTCTTAGAAATGCGGGAACATTTGCCAGGGTAACCCAGATGGGCTACAGAAGAAATGACGGAAGCTTTCAGGATTACTATGGTGTGCTTCGACATGCCTACAACAATGGAATGCCGGCACTCTTGGTAGAGCATTGTTTTATGGATTGTCCTACGGATTGGGAGTTTGTAAGAAGTGATGAAGGGATTAGACAGCTTGCCGCTTGCGATGTGAATGCGATAGCAGCCTACTATGGATTAAAGAATCGTGACGGCAACATTTACGAAGGAAAGCATGCTAAGGTGTATGGTGCGACTTCAAAGGGCGTTGGAATGAACTGCTACGATGCTCCAAAGCTTACGAGGATTGAACTTATGGAATATGATGGTAAAACTCCGTCGATGGCAAAGTATAAGGTAAGTGTAGAGGACAAAGTTGGCGTAAGTTCGATATATCTTGTGTATAAGAACTCTTCCGGCAACAGCGTTACCGTAAGTCTAATGATAGATGAACCTCTAAAAACAGGAAGTTACGAGCTTATGGCTTATATTCCGGATGGTTTAGAACTAAGTAACCACACTCTTTCGTATGTCGGTCTTTATAACAAAGCAGGGTATGACGCAGGTTATAACTATTCAGGTGGAAGACTTGTCGGATTTGGTAAGTGTGACTGGCTAAATGAGTTTGGCTATGGCGGCTCTGCCAATCTTTCTGTCAGCAGCGAAGGGGTGCTGTCTAGGACATATATAAAGAAACTCGATTGCCAGATAAAACTTGGCATAAAAAGAAGACAGGACGTATATCCTGTCTCCCTGATTAATTCTATTAATTAGTGGTGGCTTTCTTCTTCGTGCTCAACCAACTTCTCATAGTCATCAAAAATATAATTGAAAATGCCGGCAAGACCAACGAACTCACAACCATATCTGTAATTGCCGTCTTCTAACTCGGTTACGTTAAGAATCTTAACAACGGTAAGGATCTTCTGCTCAGAAGATTCCATAACTATTGTTGCGTTGAAATAGTAACCTTCAGGAAGGTATGTAGTTGTTGTAAAACCGATACCTGCCTTGCTGATATCAAATACATGGATCTCAGCATCAAGACCGCTGATTTTGTTATTATCCTGTTTGAATACTTCAGATACTTCAAGATTCAATTGAATAGGAAGTCTTTTGTATCTACGCTTTTCACTCATAATGTGCCCTCCAATCGTCATTTATAATATCGATTTGAAATACGCTATTAAGTCATACGCATATATTGTAACATAAGCCTTTCAAAATAACAAATAAAATCGCTTTTTCATTTGACAATTTGTCCCAAAACAGTTACTATTTTTATTGAGTGTATAACCATACAGTAACTTCGCAGGCACCATTTAAATAAATGTGCGTGCGGTTAAAATATGAATAATTTTTTAGGAGGCACTATGAAGGATAAATACGTAAGCCCATTATCAGAAAGATACGCAAGTAAGGAGATGCAGTACATTTTCTCTCCTGATATGAAGTTTAAGACATGGAGAAAGCTTTGGATTGCATTGGCAGAGACAGAGAAGGAATTGGGTCTCTCAGAGAACGGTAACCCGGTTATCACTGATGAACAGATAGAAGAACTTAAGGCATTTGCTAATGATATTAATTACGATGTTGCCAAGAAGAGAGAGAAGATTGTACGTCATGATGTAATGAGCCACGTATATGCATACGGTAAGCAGTGTCCTGCAGCAGCGGGAATCATACACTTAGGTGCAACAAGCTGCTACGTTGGAGATAATACAGATGTCATTATTATGACAGAAGCCATGAAACTTGTTAGAAAGAAACTTATCAATGTTATCAACGAACTTTCCAAGTTTGCTATGGAGTATAAGGATCTTCCTACTTTGGCATTTACACATTTCCAGCCTGCACAGCCTACAACAGTTGGTAAGCGTGCAACTTTGTGGATGGAAGAACTTATGCTCGACTTATCAGACCTCGATTACATGATAAGCCAGCAGAAGTTACTTGGATGTAAGGGAACAACAGGAACACAGGCAAGTTTCCTGGAGCTCTTTAACGGTGATCATGAGACAGTAAGAAAGATTGACGGAATGATTGCTGAGAAGATGGGATTTACCGATTGCTATCCTGTATCGGGACAGACTTACTCACGTAAGGTAGATACAAGAGTACTTAACGTTCTTTCGGGAATTGCACAGAGTGCTCACAAGTTCTCAAATGATATCCGTTTGCTTCAGCATTTAAAAGAGGTTGAAGAACCGTTTGAGAAGAACCAGATTGGTTCATCAGCTATGGCATATAAGAGAAATCCGATGCGTTCAGAGAGAATCGCTTCACTTGCTAATTATGTTATGGTAGATGCACTTAATCCTGCAATCGTTGCAGCAACACAGTGGTTTGAGAGAACACTTGATGATTCGGCAAACAAGAGAATTTCCGTACCGGAAGCATTTCTTGCAATAGACGGAATACTTGATTTGTATTTGAACGTAGTAGATGGTCTTGTTGTTTACGATAAGGTTATTTACCAGAGATTCATGAAGGAGATTCCTTTCATGGCAACTGAGAACATCATGATGGATGCCGTTAAACGTGGCGGTGACCGTCAGGAGTTACATGAGAAGATAAGAGAGCATTCAATGGCAGCCGGAATGGTTGTTAAGAAAGAGGGTAAGGAGAACGATTTGGTAGACAGAATCGCTAATGACCCGGCATTTGGAATGACTAAGGAAATGATTCAGGAAGTATTGGATCCTAAGAACTTTGTAGGACGTGCGCCACAGCAGACAGAAGAGTTTGTTAATGAGGTAGTTAAGCCGGTATTGGATGCCAACAGCGCACTTCTTGGATTGACAGCAGAAATTAATGTATAACAGGAAAGGGTGATTGTGTGAATAACAACCACAGAGAGAGAATAAATGATTATTCAAGAGTAACTGATGAAATAAAAGGACTTTCAGAACTTTGTCTTGAGAATCTTAAGATTGATCAGGATTTGTATTCTAAGTATGAGGTTAAGCGTGGTCTTCGTGACCTTGACGGCAAGGGTGTTTTGACAGGACTTACTGAGATTTCGAAAATCCAGTCGTACATTGTAGAAGACAATGATATGATACCTTGCGAAGGTAAGCTTTACTATCATGGTGTTGATGTAGAAGATATCGTTGCAGGCTTCATGGAAGAAAAGAGATTCGGATTTGAAGAGACAGTATATCTTTTGTTGTTTGGAAAACTTCCTTCAAAAGATGAGCTTAAAATGGTGTCTGATATATTGGCGGATTACAGAACCTCATTGCCGACACATTTTGTAAGAGATATTATTCTTAAGGCACCAAGTAAGGACATGATGAATACACTTCAGAGAAGTGTTCTCACATTATATGCTTATGATGAGAAGGCAGATGACATATCAATTCCGAACGTGTTAAGACAGTGCTTACAGCTTATATCGGTTGTTCCGCTTCTTTCAGTATATGGTTATCAGGCATACAGTCATTATCATGATGGCAACAGTTTGTTTATACATACACCGAGAAAGGATTTGTCGACAGCAGAGAATATTCTTCATTTGCTTCGACCTGACAGTAAGTATAGTGAGTTAGAGGCAAGAATACTTGACCTTGCACTCGTTATTCATGCAGAGCATGGTGGTGGTAACAACTCAACATTTACAACTCATGTTGTAACATCATCAGGAACAGATACATATTCTTCAATGGCAGCTTCTCTTGGTTCCCTCAAAGGTCCTAAGCATGGTGGTGCCAACATCAAGGTTACCAAGATGTTTGAGGAGATGAAGAGTGAAGTTTCCGATTGGAATGATGATGAAGAGATTAAGGTATATCTGAAGAAATTGCTTCATAAGGAAGCATTTGATAAAGCAGGCCTTATATATGGTATGGGACATGCGGTTTACTCGATATCAGATCCGAGAGCCAAGGTTTTCAAGGGCTTTGTTGAGAAGCTTTCAATTGAGAAGGGCTACCAGGATGAGTATCAGTTATATGCTAATGTGGAAAGACTTGCACCTGAAGTAATCGCAGAAGAGAGAAAGATATACAAGGGCGTTAGTGCTAATGTCGACTTCTATTCGGGCTTTGTGTATCAGATGCTTGGACTTCCGAGTGAATTGTTTACTCCGCTTTTTGCTGTTGCGAGAATGGCAGGTTGGAGTGCACATAGAATTGAAGAGTTGATTAATCAAGGTAAGATTATTCGTCCGGCTTATAAGGCGGTTAAGAAGAATCAAACATATATCCCTATGGATGAGAGATAAGAAACAGCGGAGAATTACTTCTCCGCTGTTTTTATGCTTACAGTAAATGTTGTTATTCCGTCGGCGCAATCGACGCCGATTTTTCCTTTGTGATTCGTTACTATTGTTTTGGCTATTGAAAGCCCCAAACCGAAATGTCCGCTTGCACGATGTCTTGATTCATCGGCACGATAGAATCTTTCAAACAGCTTCTCCCTTTCTTCTTCGGGAATTTCTTTTCCTGTGTTTGCTACAGTAAGATGTACATGGTGAGGTGTTTTCCATAATTTGACATTTATCTTTCCACCCTTGTCGGTGTGGGTGATTGCATTATCAATGAGTATTGCGACTACCTGTCCGATTTGCTCTTTTACGCCGTTTAGAGTGATGTCCGGTGTAATGTCTTCATAATCCATTATGATGCCCTTTTCAAACGCCACGCTCTCCATTGGAAGGACTCTTTCAAGAACGGCATTGCTCATGTCAAAATCATTTTTGGTAATCTCTTCGTAAGGAGTCTGCTCAAGATGTGTGAGTGTAAGCAGTGATGTGACAAGTTGATGCATACGGTCGCATTCATCTTTGATGTATGAAAGCTGCTTATTCTCTCCTATTGAATCCTCCAACAACTCGCTGTTTGAAAGGATTACGGTAATAGGTGTTTTTAATTCGTGACTGGCATCGGATATGAATTGCTTTTGCTTGTTAAATGCTTCCTCGACGGGTCTTACAAGCCAGCCTGATAAAAAGTACGATATCAATGCAAATATGAAAATTGCAAGTATGCATGCGATAATGGAAATAATTAAAAGATTCTTTCCTGTACGTACTGCTGATGAGTGGTCGATAAATACTATCGTAATCTCGTCACCGTTTTCTCGCATCATGTACCGAAGCTGATCTATCGTTCCTTCCTTTTTATCTGCGGTTAAAATCTTCTCGCAATATGCAGTGATATCTTCATCTGTATAACTGTCGGATAAAGTGTTGTCAATCGACTTTAATTCCTTATCTTTTGTATAGCGAACCGTTATATGGTGAGCAACTGCCAACGCCATTCCCTTATCTGTGGGGAAGGAGGGAGGTGCGTTATCGGGTTTGTCACCCGGCATCATACCCGGCATGTTTCCGGGCCCGGTTTCTTTCTGCATAAGGATATTGAGACTTTCGTTAGCCATGTTGCGGCTGCCACCGTGCATTCCCAAGTTGATGGCGATGATTATGGCAATAAATGTCGCAGAAAGCAACAGCATAAGTATTATCATAATTCTCTTACGTAATTGCTTGGTCATAGTAATCTCCTTTATATAAGGTTAACATTTACACGAGTTTGTAGCCTAACTTTCTTACTGTCTGTATTTGTGTTTCTGCTTTGATAAATGAAAGCTTTTTTCTTAAGAAGGATATATATACCTCGACGTTGTTGTATTCGGCATCGGTATCATATCCCCAAATCTTTTCTATAATCTGTTCGCGGCTTATAATCTGTCCTCCGTTTCGAAGCAGATATTCCATAAGCTGATATTCCTTGCCGTTAAGAGCAATGCTACTTCCGGAAGTTCTGCAGTATAACTCGTTGCCACCTTGTTGCATGTAGATGTCGC
Organism: Lachnospiraceae bacterium; assembly: GCA_015057325.1. Lineage (GTDB taxonomy): Bacteria > Bacillota > Clostridia > Lachnospirales > Lachnospiraceae > CAG-590. The sequence continues at coordinate 31,929 of SVEQ01000017.1, forward strand.
CGAATGCGACCTCGGTAGGTGCTTCTGAGTCTGTTGACTGTCTTCTTGTAAGCGCACGCAGTCTTGCGAAAAGTTCTTCCCTATGGAACGGTTTTGTAAGGTAGTCGTCAGCACCAAGATCAAATCCTGTCACCTTGTCGTTTATCTCTGACTTTGCTGTAAGCATAAGTACAGGTACGTGGATGTCCTGACTTCTTAACTCCTTAAGTATTTCAAGTCCGCTCATTTTCGGTAACATTATATCCAATATTATTGCGTCATAAACATCGGATAGAGCATAATCAAGCCCTTCTTCCCCGTCAGCGGCATGATCTACTATATAATGCTCTGCTTTTAATGAAGAGCAAAGCGCTTCTGCAAAACCCTGCTCATCTTCTACTAATAGAATTCTCATTTTTAATCCCTCCAATTAAACCCTATAGATAATTATAATTTAGAAATGTTCTAAAAACAATATACCAACGAAATCTTAAATTAATATTGAAATATTTTTCAACGTTTTTTTAAGGTTTCGTGGTTAACATGACAGACAAATGAAAAAGTCCGATGTGTTAAGCATTGAAGAATGGAGGAAATATCATGAAGAAAACTCAAAATGAAAAGACAAAAAAACTTAAAAGCAAAAAGCCAAAAAGGATATTGGCCTTCACGGTTGCATTAGTTCTTGTGGTTGCGACAGTTGGAGGTGCGATAAGCAAAAAGAACAAGAGCAAAGCCGAAGAAACAAAAGTAATGAATGTTACTGTAGAAAAAGGAAGTCTTAAGGAAAGCGTATCCGGAACAGGAACCATTTCTTATGCAGATACTACTGATATAGAAGTTATGTCGGATCTTGAGATTATATCAGTGCTGGTAAGCGAAGGTGATACCGTATCGGAAGGAGACCTTCTCGCAACAGTTGATGAAAGCTCACTTGCGGTTTGTATCGCCGAGGTTGAGGATGAGATCAGTTCGGTAGATTCAACAATAACTTCTGAACTTTCAAGCAGCACTACAAAGTATATCAAAGCAGGCGTATCCGGAACCGTTCTTGAAATATACGGAAAAGAAGGCGACGATGTTGCCGATGTGATGGTTGAGCATGGCGCAGTAATGACTGTTCAAAATGGAGACGAGACAATCAAGGTTGTTGGAAGTGAAGGAACAATCAGTTCGGTAAATGTTTCCGAAGGTAGCACAGTTAGCGCATCAACTAAGGTAATGACACTTGATTCTGATTCACAGTCAAGCGATTATGTATCAGCTGTTAAGGAAAGAGAAGAACTTGTATCAATTCTTGATACATTACTTTCTATAAAGAAAAATGGTGGAATTACAGCAACTGTTTCAGGTATGGTGGAAAGTGTTAATACATCCGAAAGTGAGACTACTGTTTCACAGGCAGATGCTGCAACTGTTGCAAGTGACGATGACAATGCAACAGAAGTTGCAGAGGCTTCAAGTGAAAATGTTAATCAGGATGTGGCAGAGAGTGATAACACATCAGAAAATGATACAGAAATTGAAAGCAACGTGCTTTACACAATCAAGCAGGATACAACAGCATATCTTACTTCAGGAAGTGTATCATCATCAGGAACAACAGTTGGTGAGGGTGATGCTTCATCAGAGACACCTTCCGTAACGGGAAGTGAGCAGACTTCAGGAGAAAGTTCTGCACCGGCAGCACCATCTACAACAATAGACAGCTCTACAACAACAGATGGCGCAACAACCACAACGCAAGCATCTACAGATGCCACTGCAAGTACAGAAACCACGACAGAAGCAGCAAAGCAGACAACAACAGAAACTACAACAGATACATCATTTGATCCTACAAAGGCATCATCTGATAAATCTTCAGATAAGAGTACAAGTAATTCACAGATGCCAAGTGTAAGTATGGGCGGTTCAACACCAAGTGTTGGCAGTTCACAATCGGCAACAGTAAGCACAGCTACAACTACAAGCACATCATCAGCTATTAGCACAAAGGTAGCATTTACGATAGCAAACGGTGACAAAATGAAGGTTACAATGAATGTTGATGAGCTTGATATTATGACAATGCAAGTCGGACTTTCAGCTGAAATTACATTAGATGCTGTAACAGGAAAAACTTTCACAGGAGAAATAACTTTTGTGAGTGCAACAGCGAGTTCAAGCAACGGATCATCACAGTATCCTGTAGAGATTACATTTGACAAGAGCGACGAAATGCTTTCGGGAATGAACGCATCGGTTGAAGTTATTATCAATGAAGTAAATGATGTTTTGACGATTCCGTTAGTCGCAGTGACTGACGAAGGAAGAAGCAGTTATGTTTATACAGAATATAATGAATCCACAGGAGAACTTAGTGGTAAGACAGAAGTAACACTTGGTATGTCTGATGAGAGTAGTGTAGAGGTTACAGAAGGACTTTCTGAGGGCGACACCATTTACTATGAGGTTCAAAGTGATAGCTCTAACGATAAGAGCAGCAAGGGTGGTATGAATATGCCGGGTGACATGTCAATGCCTTCGGAAATGCCGTCATTTGACTTTAACGGAAATCCTCCGTCAGGTGGCAACTTCCCTTCAGGCGGACCTTCCGGCGATTTTAAGTCAAAGAGTAATTAAGAAGAAGGTGACGCTTATGATAGTACTTGATAATCTTTGTAAAAATTATGAGATCGGTGATGATGTGGTTCATGCGCTTGACCACGCAAGCCTTCATATCGAGGATGGTGAGTTTGTTAGCATAATTGGACCTTCCGGAAGCGGTAAATCGACGCTTATGAATGTTATAGGCTGTCTTGATGTGGCAGACGAGGGCGATTACTATTTAGATGGCATGTCCATTGATGATTATGATGGTGACGAACTTGCAAGAATCCGTAATCAGAAAATCGGTTTTGTATTTCAAAACTTTAATTTGTTAAATAGACTTTCCGCTAAGGAGAATATCGAACTTCCGCTTGTGTATCAGCAGCTTCCGAAGGAAGAGAGGAAGTCCCGTGTCGAAGAGGCGTTAAAGCGCGTACAACTATATGAAAGAAGAGAACACAGACCTATGGAATTATCAGGCGGTCAGCAGCAAAGAGTTGCAATCGCGAGAGCCCTGGTTACAAGACCGTCGATGATATTAGCAGACGAGCCGACCGGTAACCTCGACAGCAAGACCGGTGACGAGATAATGAAATTATTCCACGAACTGCACGCTCAAGGCAACACGATAGTACTCATCACTCATGATGAAAAGGTTGCTGACCAGGCAGAAAGAAAGATAAGAATATTAGACGGCAAAGTATATGATGTGGAAAAGGGGGCATAAGAGTTATGGTTTTACAATCAATTAAAATGGCATTAGACTCTGTTTTGTCAAACAAGATGCGTTCCTTTCTCACAATGCTTGGAATGATAATCGGTGTAATGTCTTTAGTTGTACTTGTTTCGATTGTAAATGGTGCAACGAAAAGCGTTACGGATTCCATTGCCAATATCGGAACAAATATGCTTACTGTAACTATTCAGGATGACAAGGATAATCCTATGACGCTTGAAGAAGCAGAGGCGTTAGAGGATAACGAATCCGTTCAGTATGTGGCACCTTACAGCAGAGGAAGTGCTACAGCGAAGTATGAGAGAACCAGTGAAGATATAAGCTTATACGGCACAACGGCTGCCTACTATGATATCAAGGGACTTAAGCTTGCAAGCGGACGTTTCCTTAAAAATGCAGACGTATCCGGAAGCACATATGTAGCGGTAATTAATCAGACTGCAGCCGAAGAACTCTTTGGACAGACGCAGGTCGTTGGAGAAACTATTTCGCTTAACGGTTATCATTTTACGGTAATCGGAGTTCTTGAGGAGGAAGACAGTACAACAGGTAACACCTCTGACAGACTTGAGGCGTATATACCGTTTACCGTACTTTCCAAAATATCGGGAAGCAGCAGAAACGTCGAGACCTTCTATCTTTCATCAGCAGATGAAGAGAGCATGGACGAGGTCGAGACGGAGATTACGAGTCTTATGTACAAGAGATTTTCGTACGATTCGGACGCATTTTCCGTAACCAATTCTTCTACAATCATGGAGACCATGAGTAGTGTAAATGATACCATGAAGTGGATGCTTGGTGGCATCGCTGCAATATCATTGCTTGTCGGTGGTATCGGAATTATGAATATAATGCTTGTTTCGGTAACTGAAAGAACCAAAGAGATTGGTATAAGAAAGGCAATCGGTGCCAGAAAGAAAATTATCTTGATGCAGTTTCTTATAGAGGCGTTGCTTATAAGTGTTATTGGATGCCTTATAGGAATCGGATTATCTGGCGTGGTCGTTGTAGGAATTAACACGCTGATGACTTCCGTATCTGCAAGCATATCGTTAGATGTGGTGCTTATCGCAATGGGATTTTCCGCATTTATCGGTGTGGTATTTGGAATGTATCCGGCATACAAGGCGGCCAACAAGCCACCTATCGAAGCCTTAAGATACACTAATTAATGATAGTAACCCGCGGGTAAAAAGTGATTGATGACGTATATCCTCTCCGCCCTTTTAATAAATGATATCGTCAAAATCGTCGTTGATCACTGTGCCTACGGGTTCATTTTTTGTAAAAATGCGTCTGTAGAAAGTAACAGTAATTACGAAGAATACGATTAGTGAAACAATCAGAGATTCCAGATGTAATGGTGCTATATTTGAAAATGATAAAGGCATGCGATATGATTCTTCGGATATAATGTTAAGCAGCTCTTCCGGAGCGTATTCGGTATCGGGGTAGTGGTAAGGGAAATCATTTTTTCCTTTTAAGAAATATGTGTAGACGACCTTGTCGCCTTTTGCGTCATCCCATGTTGCATCGTAGTTGTACCATACGCCATCAACCTGTACAATATTCCATGCGTGAAGTTCCTTGTGGTTGTCATCTCCGGCATAGCCGACAATGATTCGACAGGGGATTTTCATGTATGCAAAAATTGCATAGGAAGCCATTGCATATCCTTGACAGACCATAACGTTATCACGAAAACCTTCTACATCAGTGTAGTTGGTTTTCTTTTTGCTGTGGTCGTATTCAACACGTTTGATTATGTAGTCGTGAACGGCTTTGACACTTTCGAAATCAGAGTCCTTTTTTAAACTCTTTGCTAATTTTTCAATTTCCGTTAGATATTCCTGGCGGCGCTCTTTGACTACGTTATATTGAAACTCAACATTTAAATTCTGTTTGGTGTTTTCAAACCATGAAACCCGCCAACTATCAATACAATAATAAGTGTAGCAACCGGACAACATCGGCTCTTCAGGGTTATAGTGGCGTTTGAAGTTCTGGCTGATTGAGTCTGCGTTGGTTGCTATTTTACGAACTTCATCGGATGTAATGTGGTAAGAACATTGTTGTTTGCCGGAAATTATCTGACGGCTTAGTGCGGTAAAGAATTCATCCGTTGTCCGAACCGTATTATCGTAGGCATCAGCCCTGCAGTGAGTGGGCGTTACACAAACGAGACTTACGATTACCGCTGTTATTATTAAGATATAATGAACAAAGCGTTTTTTCATATATAACTCCTTGTGTGCGTTTTTGGTTGCATGGTCTGATTGTAACATTTTGTGATTAATATGGGAAGAAAGAATTGATGAACCATTCTTTTTTTACAGCATATAATATATAGAGCAACTGTGGAGGCGGGAGATATGGCTTATCCCACAATAGTAATTGATGCAGGTCATGGTGGTTTTGATAATGGAGCGTCGGATAATGGCAGACTTGAAAAGGATGATAATTTAAGACTTGCCCTTGCGGTGGGTAATATTTTGGAAGCAGACGGTTATCCGGTGATTTACACAAGGACAACGGATATATATCAGCGCCCTATTGATAAGGCAAATATAGCCAATGATAGCGGGGCTGATTTTTTTGTATCATTTCATAGAAACTCAAGTCCCGAAAGAAACACATATAGTGGTGTGCAGACGCTTGTTTATTCTGATGAAGGAGTTAAGGCGGCACTTGCAAGAAATATTAACAACGAGCTTAACAAGGTTGGTTTTGCGAATCTTGGTGTTCCGGAAAGACAAAATCTCGTTGTCCTAAAAAGGACAAAAATGCCTGCCGTTTTAATTGAGACAGGATTTATTAATACCGATGCGGATAATTATTTGTTTGACGAGCGATTTGATGATATAGCAAGAGCCATTGCAAATGGAATAGAAATGACGATATAGAGTTAATTATTAAGAGAAAATTCATTTTTTAGATATAGATTTTTTCAAAAACTGTGGTATACTAGGATTTGCAAATGGTTTACATAATTTTTACGCTGCATTGCAGATTTATATATAGAGGATTGAAGACAAATGAATATACATACTTTTTTAGAGAAGGCAAAACGCCTTTCCGGCAAAGGTTATTTGATATATATTGTAGGAGTAAGTGTGCTCTGTATAATGTTATCGCAGTTTAGTGCAAAGAGTCATTTTCGTGCATGGGTACACAAGATACTTAATAAAGAAACTATTAACAAAGCAGTTGAATATGAGGCAAATGAAGAAGTAGATTATGGTCAGTTTCTGACGTTCTACAGGTACAGCAGTTTTGATGCCTGTAACCCTGACGAGGTTGATGTTAATGCGCCTATGATAGCGTTGACCTTTGATGACGGACCTTCGGAGAAAGCAACAGAGAGAATACTGCAGGTATTAAGAGATAATTATTCTCATGCAACATTTTTCGTTGTAGGTAAGCAATCGGATAAATATCCTGAACTTATTCAGGCTATTGCATCAAGTGGTTGTGAGATTGGTAACCACACGTATGACCATAAAAATCTTACGGATTTAAATGTTGAAGAAATAGGACAGCAGATTGATGATGTCAGCAGAAGTGTCAAATCAGCATGTGGAAGTGATCCGACAGTGATTAGACCACCGTATGGTGCATATGATGACGAAGTTATGAGTCTGCTTGATAAGCCTGTGATTTTATGGGATTTGGATACGGAGGACTGGAGCAGCCGTAATGCTCAAACAATATGCGATAAGGTTATGGCAGAAGTCAAGGATGGAGATATTGTGCTTATGCACGACATTTACGAATCTACGGCAGAGGCTGTAGAACTGTTGATACCCAAATTAAAACAGAAAGGATATCGTGTTGTTTCTGTAAGCGAGCTTGCCAAATACAAAGGCAAACAATTAGAACTTGGAACTGCTTACGGTAAGATAAAACAGTGATAATTTGCCCAATTTTCATAGATGTGGTATAATGTTTAAGTCATTTACACAAGCGATTGTGTAAGACAACATTGTATCACATTTATTTTTTGTTGAAGTAATGCTGATACAGAACAAGGAGGATTGGTTACATGTGGGCATACGAAAGCGTTTTTTATCAAATATATCCATTGGGATTTTGCGGTGCACCGTTTGAAAATGACGGACAACAACAGTCGCGTATTCTTAAGGTGATTGACTGGATTCCTCATATCAAGAAACTTGGTGCCAATGCAATATATTTCTCACCGGTTTTTGAATCGGATACTCATGGATACAACACAAGAGATTATACAAAGATAGACTGCAGACTCGGGACAAACGAAGACTTCAAGAAGGTATGCGATGAACTTCACAAGGAAGGCATTAAGGTTGTTCTTGACGGAGTATTCAACCATGTCGGAAGAGGCTTCTTTGCATTTCAGGATGTGCTTCAAAAGAGATGGGATTCACCATACAAGGATTGGTTTCATATAAGCTTTGACGGCAACTCCAATTACAATGACGGTCTTTGGTATGAAGGTTGGGAAGGCAATTTTGACCTTGTTAAGCTCAACCTCAGAAATGAAGATGTTATTCAGCACATTCTGTCAGCGGTTAAGGGTTGGATAGAAGAGTTTGATATTGATGGATTAAGACTTGATGTTGCATATTGTCTTGACCATGATTTCTTAAGAAGACTCAGAGGACATTGCGACGGACTTAAGCAAGATTTCTTCCTTGTGGGAGAGACACTTCATGGTGATTATAATCAGTGGATGAATGATGCAATGTGCCATTCGGTTACTAATTATGAGTGCTACAAAGGATTGTTTTCAAGCTTTAATTGCATGAATATGTTTGAGATATGTCATTCGCTTGCAAGACAGTTCGGGCCTGAACAGTGGACACTTTATAAAGGTAAGCATATGTTGTCGTTTGTAGACAATCATGACGTTACGAGAATTGCAAGTAATCTTAATAATGAAAAGCATCTTCCTGTTATATACGGTGTATGTTTCGGTATGCCGGGAATACCTTGTGTATATTACGGAAGTGAATGGGGTGCTAAGGCACACAAGAACGAGGGTGATCCTGCACTTCGTGCTTGCTTTGATAAGCCTGAGTTTAACGAGCTTTCAGAGTTTATATCCAAACTTGCAGAGGCTAAGAAGAACAGCAAGGCTCTTAATTACGGTAACTATAGGAATGTAGTTCTTACAAATCATCAGTGCATATTTGAACGGGCTTGTGATGATGAGAGAGTTCTTGTTGCAATCAATGCATCCGACCAGCCATATACTGCTCACTTTGATGCAGGCTGCGGTATGGCGACAGATTTGATAACCGGCGAAAAACATGACTTTGGAGGCGGTAGTGAACTTCCACCATATTCAGTTGCTTATTGGTTGATGGAAAGATAATATTAACTGTGGTTAAAATGATAAATGTGAGGTGAGATGACTTGTTTGAGAAAAAAGATATTATATTTAGTGAGACTTTGGGTGTATGCAAAGTACACGAAGTGACCAAGCTTGCTGCAAAGAATGGAGAACCTATACCGTATTACGGATTGCGTTCTGTTTTCGACAACAAGAAAGTCTCTTATATTCCAATTGAAAAGCACAAGGTTTTGTTAAGAGAACTGATAAGTGTTGAGGAGGCGAGGCGTCTTAAGGACAACAGCGCACCTGAGGATTTGTCAGAACTTCAAAGACAAGAGATAGAATATGTTTTATCTAATGCAAAATAATAAAAAGCGTAATATTAACTTTGGTTAATATTGCGCTTTTGTGTTTTACTTTCTTCCGGTTGATCCGAAGCCGCCCTCGCCTCTTACGGTATCTGAAAGCTCATCGGTTTCTTCGAAGGCTGCTGTAAGGAATGGTGCGATAACAAGCTGCGCGATTCTCTCAGCAGGCTCAATTGTTTTAACTTCGTTGCTATGGTTGTGAAGTGCCACCATAACTTCGCCTCTGTAGTCTGCATCGACGACACCAACTTTGTTGGCAGGTGCAAGACCTTTTTTTGTTGCAAGCCCGCTTCTTGCATATATAAGTCCGGCATATCCTACAGGTATTTCCATTGCAAGTCCGGTAGGAATTAACTTTGTTTCTCCGGGATTGAAGGAAACCACATCATCTATACATGCATACAGGTCAGCGCCTGCTGCAAACTCTGAACCATATGTCGGTAATACTGCCTTGTCATTTAACTTCTTAACTGCTACTTTCTGCATTGCTGTATCCTCTTTCGTATTAATTTGAAAAATCTTTCGTGTCATCCCACAGAATGACTTTGCCTGCTTCTAACGACTCGGGAACTCTTATGATACGTTGGTTAGAAGAACCGCGGAATCTAAGAGATAAGTTTTTCTTGTCCTGTTTAAACTCGCCGTCAACCAAAACATCAATGCATGAAAGCATCTCGTATGTCTCTGACCATTTCTTTGCCATGTCACCAAGAAGATCTTTCTCAAAGTCATATCCTGTATAGCACCAAATGTCCTTGTTGGGATAACGATCCTTAATTTCTTTAAGAAGTGGAAGAACACCTAATTGATTCTTGTATTCAAAAGGTTCTCCACCAAGTAGTGTAAATCCTTTTATGTAGGATGGCTGTAAAGCCTCTAATATTTCGTTGATTACATCGCTGTCAAACGGTTTGCCGTATTCAAAATCCCATGTTTCGGGATTAAAGCATCCCGGGCAATGATGTGTGCAACCGCTTACAAATAAGCTGACACGTACTCCGGGTCCGTCGGCAACGTCATATTTTTTGATAGTTGCGTAGTTCATGATTACATCTCCTTTTTACAACGAACAGAATTTTAACACATTTTATTTTTGAAATCAATTCCTACTTTTGGAGGTGGGATTCTTAAGAAAATCCTAAGCTGTTTCTTACAAACCTTAAGAGTATCTTTCTAATCGTGTAACAACTCTCGTGAATGAGAATCGATAAAAAACTCCGGTTATGAAACTTACTCATAACCGGAGTTGATTTTTTTAACACATAGATTACAGATGCAATACTCTTGCCTTAATCTCTTTTGTCTTTCCTACGTTCCAGAAGTTCTCACCGAGATATCCGCAAGTTCTTCTTGTAACGTTCATCTTAGCGTGGTCTTTGTTACCACACTGTGGACATTCCCACTCGTTGTCATCATTTATCATAATCTCACCGTCGTAACCACACTCGTGGCAGTAGTCTGACTTAGTGTTGAACTCGGCATACTGAATGTTATCATAAATGAATCTAACAACCTCAGCAAGTGCATCAAGGTTATTGCGCATATTAGGAATCTCTACGTATGAGATAGCACCGCCGGAAGAAATCTTCTGGAACTGGCTCTCAAAACGGAACTTACTAAATGCATCGATGCTTTCTCTTACATCTACATGGTAAGAGTTAGTGTAGTAACCCTTGTCTGTAACATCAGGAATGCTTCCGAATCTCTCAAGGTCGATTCTTGCAAAACGGTAGCACAAGCTTTCTGCAGGGCTTCCGTAAAGACCAAATCCTATACCGGTCTCAGCTTTCCATCTATCAGTTGCTGCACGTAATCTGTTCATTACGCGAAGTGCAAACTCAGAACCCGCAGGTGTAGTGTGGCTAACACCCTTCATAAGCTTGGTTACTTCATACAAACCAATATATCCGAGTGAGATTGTTGAGTAACCGTCAAGCAAAAGCTTATCAATCTTCTCACCCTTCTCAAGACGTGCAATCGCACCATACTGCCAATGAACAGGACTTACGTCAGAAGTAATTCCCATAAGTGCATTATGACGGCACATCAAAGCTTCGTAACAAAGCTCAAGTCTTTCTTCCAAAAGGCTCCAGAACTTCTCCTCATCACCTGCTGCGATAATACCAATCTGAGGAAGGTTAAGACTTACAACACCCTGGTTGAAACGTCCCTCAAACTTGTACTCGCCGTTCTCATCCTTCCATGGTGTTAAGAAGCTTCTGCATCCCATGCATGAGAATACGTTTCCTTCGTAGTTCTCGCGCATCTTCTTGGCTGAAATGTAGTCAGGATAGAGACGCTTAGCTGAACATTTAACGGCAAGTTCTGTTATATAATCGTACTCGCCACCCTTTAAGCAGTTATGCTCATCAAGCACGTAAATGAGCTTAGGGAAAGCAGGAGTAACGTAAACGCCCTTCTCGTTCTTGATGCCCTCAAGTCTCTGGCGAAGAATCTCCTCAACGATCATTGCGTTCTCTTTGAGATACTCATCGTCCTTATCAAGGTTAAGGAACAAGGTTACAAATGGTGACTGTCCGTTAGTAGTCATCAATGTGTTAATCTGATACTGTATTGTCTGAACGCCTGAACGAAGCTCATCCTGAAGTCTGTCATCAACCATCTTATCGATTACTTCTTCAGATACAAGATCACCGAACTCAGCGGTTACTTTAGCTTTGAACTTCTCGCGTGATTTGCGAAGGTATTTGCCAAGGTGACGAACGTCAACCGACTGTCCGCCGTACTGGCTGCTGGCAACTGCTGCGATAACCTGAGTCATTACCGTACATGCCACCTGGAAACTCTTAGGACTTTCGATAAGCTTGCCGTTCATAACAGTTCCGTTGTCCAACATATCTTTAATGTTGATGAGACAGCAGTTAAATATTGGCTGAAGGAAGTAGTCTGCATCATGGAAATGCAACACGCCTTCCTCGTGTGCTTTGGAAATCTTCTCAGGGAGAAGGATTCTCTTTGTAAGATCCTTTGATACCTCGCCGGCAATCAAATCTCTCTGAGTTGAAGCAACAGTTGCGTTCTTGTTAGAGTTCTCCTCCATAACGTCTTTGTTGCGGTTCTGTATAAGGCTTAAGATTGAGTCGTCAGTAGTGTTGGCTTTTCTGACAAGCTCTCTTGAGTATCTGTAAATGATGTAAGTTTTTGCAAGAACAAACTTCTTCTCGTCCATAAGCTTCTGCTCGATAATGTCCTGAATATCTTCTACAAGCATTCTCGAACGGTTCTTGCTCTCGATACATGTGATGATGTACTCGATTGTTTCATCTGTAACTTTCTCCGCAGGTTCTACCTCCAGGTTGGCTTTCTGGATAGCAACCTTAATCTTATTGCGGTCGTATGAGACTGTCGTTCCGTCTCTTTTGATAACTTTCATAGTGGTACTCCTTATACATTTATTATATAACCCCCAACATCCTGGGGTGATTTTGCGTGAAACAGACTCATTATAACACTCTATGTTGATATTGTAAATAATAAAAACACAATATAATGTATTATTTTGTGGCATGGTCGCTAAATGTTGCTATTACGTTATTTTGGGTATTTTTTGTGAACTTTTATAATAGGTACTTTCTTTTTTATTTTATTTGTGATATAACGTAATAAGTGCGTTTTGACGCGATACTATTATATGGAAGGAATTTTGAAAAATGAAGAAACAAAGAATTGGTGCAATCATTCTTGCAGGTGCGATGGTACTTAGTATGACCGGATGCGGCAACAATAAGGCAAAGTCTTATTCAAAATATGTTGAACTCGGCGAGTACAAGGGAATTGAATATACAAAGGAAGTAGCAGAAGTTACTGACGACGATATTCAGTCAAAACTTGATTCATTTGTAAATGGTCTTAAAACAAAGGAAGAAGTTACAGATCGCGCTGTGGAAGATGGCGATATCGTCAATATAGATTATGTAGGAACAATGGACGGCGAAGAGTTTGAGGGCGGTTCGTCAGAAGGTTATGATCTTACAATCGGTTCGGGATCATTTATCGATGGATTCGAGACAGGACTTATCGGACATAAGAAGGGTGAAGAAGTTTCTTTAGATCTTAAGTTCCCGGATGAGTATGCTAACGATCCTGATAAAGCAGGTAAGGACGTTAACTTCAAGGTTACAATCAACACAATTTCAGTTGAGAATACACCTGAACTTACAGATGCCTTAGTTAAGGAAAATACAGAGTACGACACAATCGATGCTTACAAGGATTCAATCCGCAAGGAACTTGAAGAGCAGAATCAGACCAATGCAGACAATAATGCCAAATCAGACGTATTTGATAAGGTAGTTAAGAATAGTAAGATTACAGGATATGACGAGGAAGAAGTTAAGAAACTTATAGATGATGAGTTCAAGAACTTCAAGCAGACAGCAGAGAGTTATGCAAGCTACGGATATTCTTACGAGGATGTTCTTTCAATGAACGGTTACACTTCAGAGGATTCTTTGAAGGAAGGAATCACTAATTACGTAAAAGAGTATCTTAATCAGAAGATGGTTCTTTTCGTTCTTGCAGATAAGGAAGGAATCAAAGTAACTGATGAGGAGATAGAGAAGGAAGTCAAGACTGTAATGGATACTTACTCAATCAAGAGTGAGGAGGAAGTGTATAACTATTACGGAGAGGATTACTTCCAGGTTAAACTTCTTACAGATAAGGTTATGAAGTTCCTTATGGAGAATGCAAAGCAGGTTGAGAGCACAGAGGCTGATACAGAGGAGACTTCAGAGGATTCTTCTGAGGAAGCTACAGAGGAAGAGACAACAGAGGCTGCTTCAAGCGAAGAAGATACAGAAGAGGAAACAACAGAGGCTGCTGAATAATTATTTTTTGACAGTCAATATTGGTTGTTGTATAATAAGTTTCATTATAATAAAGTATGGAAGGGCGAGTCAGATGGCAGAGAAGAAAAATCTTTTGACAGACAAAGGTCTCAAGAAATTAGAGGATGAGTTACAGGAGTTACGAGTTGTTAAACGTAAAGAAGTTGCTCAGAAGATTAAGGAAGCAAGAGAGCAGGGAGACTTATCCGAGAACGCAGAGTATGATGCAGCTAAGGACGAGCAGAAGGATATAGAGGCAAGAATTGAAGAACTTGAGTCAATTCTTAAAAATGTTGAGGTCATTTATTCAGACGAAGTTGACAGTGAGAAAGTTAATGTTGGATGTGCAGTAACAGTTAAGAGACTTGAAAGCGGTAACGTTGAGAAGTTCAAACTTGTAGGTTCAACAGAGGCAGACTTCCTTAACAACAAAATATCCAATGAGTCACCAATCGGTTCAGCTCTTATGGGTTCTAAGGTTGGCGAGATTGTGGAAGTTGAGACACCAAGCGGAACATTCCAGATTGAGATATTGGAAATCAGCTTAGATGATGAATAATATGTAATAATCAAGGGGAATTGTCGGTGGGCTGTTCCCCTTTTTTAATCAATTATATGATGGGTCTGTTTATGTAAGCAGTATAATATCACAGGGATATACAAATAACAGAATAATATGATAAAAAAGGAGAATAAATCGTGGGAGATAATAAGAATCAACAGCAGGAACCGGATATCAATCAGCTTAGAAAGGTTAGAAGAGAGAAGCTTGCTGACCTTCAGGCAGCGGGAAAGGATCCTTTCGTAATTACAAAGTATGATGTAACACATCACACAACAGAGTGTGCAGAAGAATATAACAAATTAGAGGCAGAGCTTCTTGCAGGCAGAGAGCCTGTAGATGTATCAGGGCTTCCTGAGGAAGAAGCAAGACCACTTCGTAAGAAAGATTATGAAGAGCGCAGAGAGATTATGGATGCTAAGCCTATCGAGGTTAGTGTTGCAGGTCGTCTTATGAGCAAGCGTGTAATGGGTAAGGCAGCATTTGCCAACATTCAGGACAAGCTTGGCAATGTTCAGTTGTATGTTTCAAGAGACGGAATCGGTGAAGATAATTACGCTGATTTTAAGAAGTTTGATATCGGTGATATCGTAGGTGTTAAGGGCTTTGTTTTCAGAACCATGACAGGCGAGATTTCCATTCATGCTCATGAAGTTACATTGCTTACAAAGTCTTTGCAGATACTTCCGGAGAAGTTCCATGGACTTAAGGACGTAGATATGAGATACCGTCAGCGTTACGTTGACCTTATTATGAGTCCTGATGTTAAAGATACATTTATCAAGAGATCACAGATTATCAGCACGATTCGTAAGTTCCTTGATGCTAAGGGATTTATGGAGGTTGAGACACCTATGCTTGTAAGTAATGCCGGTGGTGCGGCTGCTCGTCCTTTCGAGACACATTTTAACGCACTTGATGAGGACTTGAAGCTTCGTATTTCACTTGAGCTTTATCTTAAGAGACTTATCGTTGGTGGTCTTGAGAGAGTATATGAGATTGGTCGTGTATTCCGTAACGAGGGACTTGATACAAGACACAATCCTGAGTTTACTTTGATGGAGCTTTATCAGGCTTACACTGATTACAACGGAATGATGGATCTTACTGAGGAAATGTACCGTTATGTTGCACAGGAAGTTCTTGGAACAACCAAGATTTCTTATAACGGAATCGAGATGGATCTTGGTAAGCCGTTCGAGAGAATTACAATGGTTGACGCTGTTAAGAAATATGCAGGTGTTGACTGGAATGAAGTTAAAGATACAGAGGCAGCTAAGAAGCTTGCTGATGAGAAGAATATCGAGTACGAAGATCATCACAAGAAGGGTGATATCCTTAACCTCTTCTTCGAGGAGTTCGTTGAGGAGCATCTTATCCAGCCTACATTTGTTATGGATCATCCGATCGAGATTTCTCCTCTTACTAAGAAGAAACCGGAGAATCCTGAGTACGTTGAGCGTTTCGAGATGTTCATGAATGGTTGGGAGATGTGTAATGCATATTCCGAGTTAAATGATCCCATCGACCAGAGAGAACGTTTTGCTGAGCAGGATAAACTTGCTGACGCAGGTGATGAGGAAGCTAACCACACAGATGAGGACTTCTTAAATGCTCTTGAAATCGGTATGCCACCTACAGGCGGTATCGGATACGGTATCGACAGACTTTGTATGTTGCTTACTGATAGTGCAGCGATTAGAGATGTGTTGTTGTTCCCGACAATGAAGTCATTGAGCTGAGAAAAACCAGTGTTTATGCGGGTATGAGTTTACAGGATTCCTATGCACAGGAAGTAAACTCGTACCCGCTTTTTTGTTTTTGTTGATGTTAATTACAAGCGTTAGAGGAAAGAATCTTTATCTGTATGGCGAAACATTGTATATTGCACCGTACCTGATGAAATAACCAGGAAGTGAGGTTGAAATATGGCAGAGAAAAAATCAGGAAGCAGGGTGACAATAAGCGGTTTGGAGAGTTATTTTTCGGAGAAGTTGGAAGTTAACAATCAACTCGGAAGTCTCTTGACAATAGAACCACATACTGATACACTCTGTATCAGTTTAAGGGCGTTTGCGTCATTTTTTTGTGTGCAATATGGAGAGGGAATAGGTAGCTTAAGATGTGGACATCAGCTAGAGGAGAAGAAACGATAGAGGCGAGGCGGAGAGAGCTGCTGGAAAAGGGGTTTGAGCTTTTTTTCGACGAAAACCATCAAGACCGTCCCCATGATTGAAGTAGTTAACAAATGTAGGAGGAAAGCGATATATGAAAACAAAAAAGATTAGCAAAAGGATCATCTCTCTCATCCTGATTTTTGCGATGGTGCTGGGAGCAGTGCCGCTGCCCTTTACGCCGGGGACTATGGTGGCGTATGCGGACGATAGTGTGGCATACATCGATGCCGATGGGAAGACGAAGACCATAAGCGATTACACCGTCCTCACGGGGGAAGAGCAAGAGATCGGGAAGGGCGACACTGAGAAGTGGTACGTCGTAAACAGTGATATTCACTTCGACGAACCTCTCGTTTTAAAAGGCAATGTGAATATCATCCTCGTGGACGGAAAAAACGTGACTTTCGGATCCGAAAACAACCGCATAGGTAGTAGTTACTGTATTTTAAGTGGGTATGATAACTTGTCGACCGGCAAACCACATCTGTATGATCTTAAAATATTTGGGCAGGCCGGTGGCACAGGTGCATTGACGATTTATGAAGAATCGAAAAAGAATTACGAAACCGAGCCCGAATCCGTATCCATCTATGTTGACGAGTATTACCAGTATGGAGGCAAGGTTACTATAGATAATACCGGTAATTATGGTAATTGTTTAAATACATATACGAGTTTCAACCTGAATAAAGGCAATTTATCGCTTATTTCTGCCGGTAAGTATGCAATAAACGCAGAGATAGCCACTATCACCAATGCAAAAGTCACTGCCAAAGCGACCGGAGAGAACGGCTGCGCAATAAAAAGCAAGTATAACATCGGCATCACCAACAGCGAAGTGACTGCTGAAGCCACCGGAGCAGGCGGCTGCGCAATTTATACCAGTGATGCCGGGATCAACATCACCGACAGCAAGGTGACCGCTACGGGAGAAGGCGGGATCAAGACCTACACCGGGAATAACGCAGGATTTGTTAAGCTGTCGCTTTCGGGTTCGGATCATTTTGTTCAGGCCAGCAACTACGTTGCGAATATAGTATACGTAATGGCCGGAAAACACCTCACAGATAACACCGGCAATCTTTACGGTGGCAGAGAGATCACAGCCCTGACTTCCGGCCAGGTCACCGCCATCGCCGGCAAGAAGCTTGTCCCCGCCTATGGGGTCGGGACAGACAATATGCTCCACGGCACCATAACGGCATCCCCCAATGCTTTTAGTAAGGATGCTTTCGGCAATCTCTCCGATGCAGGCAGGACTGTTACGCTGACGATAACCCCGGAAGCGAGCTATACCCTTTCCTCGCTGACAGTCACGAAAGCGGGCGGCGGTACAGTTGATATCAGTGGTTCCGGAAACACGCGAACCTTTACCATGCCTGCCGAAAGTGTCTTGGTCAGTGCAATGTTCGAGCAGCCGGCTGTCGCCTACCTGGATGCAAGCGGGACGGAGCAATCCTGTACCTCCTACACGGCACTCACCGGCGGCGAGGCGACCACACTTGCGGCCGGCTGGTACGTTGTGCAGAAGAATACATGCGCCACATATACCGGCAGACTCACATTAGACGGCAATGTAAATCTTATTCTCGAAGACGGCGCAAAGCTGCTTGTCGGCGAGGAAAACAGCCCGGTCTCCGGCAGGGGTATCAATAGCAATACAAATACCCTCAACCAAGGTTACGGATATAACCTTACCATCTACGGTCAGAGCACGGACAAAAATACCGCCGGAACTCTGTATGTTTATAGTAATAACAGCTCGGACGAAGAATATAGCGGTATTAAACTGGAACAGAATAGCGTTCTCACCCTGAACGGCGGCAATGTGGAGGTCCACCGCACCGGCAATAAAGGCTACGGAATCTACAGCTACGATTTTGTCATGAACGGCGGTGATCTGCAGGTTAATAGTAAAAATGAAGCCGGCATCTATGTGTACAATGGTATTACCATAAACGGCGGCACTCTCAGCACCAGCGGCGGCAGCACGGGACATGGCCTTCGTGCCGAAAACGGCAGTATCACCATAAACGGCGGCAGCGTCACCGCCATCGTAAAGGACCCCGGCAGTATGAAGCATTCTCCTGCCATCATCACAGCGAAGGGCTCTCAAAGCATTATCATAAATGGCGGCAAGGTAACGGCAAATACCGGTATCCAAGCCAACGGAGGCAGTATTATTCTTGGGTTTTCCGATGCTGACGACAGTATCGAGGCAGAATCTTATTCTACCATGTCGGGGGGGGACATCAGGGTCGCAGAGGGTAAATGCTTCTGTATCGCAGGTAACGAAACGAAAGTATACAGTGGCACGCTGACGAGCGACCAGCTGACTGCCATAGCGAATAAGAAACTCTATCCCGCTTACGGTGTCTTCATCGGGACTGTCAGGAATGGCACGGTGTCCGCGTCCTGTGAGGCCTTCGCCATGACGGATTTTGACAGTGCATACAAAAACGTTACCCTGACGGTGACGCCTGATACGGGTTTCACCATCGGCAGTGTGATCTATAACGACGGCAGTGACCACACAATTACGCCGGTGAATGGGGAATATAGCTTTACGATGCCGGCAAGGGACGTGAACGTTACGGTTACGTTCCTGAAATCTCTTGACTACAGCGATATCACGATCGACTCCATCGCCGATCAGACCTACACGGGCAGCACTATCACGCCGGCTGTCATAGTTAAAGATGGCGACACGACACTGGAGCAGGGAACGGACTATACGGTTTCGTACAGCAATAACATCAATGCGGGCAAAGCTGCAGTTACGATCACAGGCCAGGGCAGTTACAGCGGCGAGATAACGAGGAACTTTACGATCACGCAGAAGGCCGTCACCATCACAGCGAATGACCAGAGCATAGAGCTGGGCGCTTCCATTGCGACGGGTACGGATAAGGTAAGCGTTACAGGCGAAGGTCTTGTGAGCGGACATAGGCTCAGTGCAGTAACGCTGAGCACCGAAAACCCGGGAACCGTCGTGGGTGAGTATGTCGACGCGATCGTACCAAGCGCGGCAAAGATCATGAGCGGTATGACAGATGTGACGGCCAACTATGCCATTACCTATGTAAACGGCAAGCTGAGCGTTACTAAGATCAAGGCGAGGGTCACGAACCTTCCGAAAGAAAAAACAGGTTTTGTATACGACGGAGAGACTCATGAACTGATCACGGCAGGGGAAGCAGATACAGGCATGGAGTACGCTTTGGGAGAAAATGCCACCACTGCGCCGACCGGCGGTTACAGCGAGAACGTTCCGAATGCAGCGGATGCCAAAAACTATTACGTCTGGTATCGTGCCAAAGCGGATGACAACCATGAAGCAGGTGATGCGGATGTGCTGACCGTAAAGATCGCCAAGGCCAATCCTTCTATAGCAACGAGACCGACAGCTTCGCCGATCAGCTATGGCCAGACGCTGGCGAACAGTAATCTGACAAATGGCGCGGCAAAGCTTGGTGAAATGCCTGTAGCAGGTAGCTTTGCATGGAGCGATGAAACGATCGCCCCTGTGGTATCGAACAGCAATACTACTACATATACGGTAATCTTTACCCCCACGGACAGTGCTAATATCAACGAGACGAGCTGTGAGCTGACACTGACGGTGAATAAGGCGGATATCCCGGCTGAAAAGATCACTCCTCCGACAGCAAATTCACTGACCTATACCGGCTCTGCCCAGGAGCTGATCAATCCCGGTGCAGTTTCCGATGGCCTGGGCACCATGAAGTATGCTTTTGCAAAGGTTTTGGATACGGATAACCCTCCGGCGGCCCCTACGGAGGAGGCGGCTTATAACAGCTCCGTTCCCACAGCCATAAAGGGCGGAGAATATTATGTCTGGTATATGGTAAAGGGGGATGCGAACCATAAGGATAAGACACCTGCCTCTGTAAAGGTGACCATCTCGAAGGAACACATTAAATCAG
Organism: Lachnospiraceae bacterium; assembly: GCA_015057325.1. Lineage (GTDB taxonomy): Bacteria > Bacillota > Clostridia > Lachnospirales > Lachnospiraceae > CAG-590. Next base: position 52,457 of record SVEQ01000017.1, read on the forward strand.
AGATAATGAAGACGATTGAGGTTCAGGCCGGCAGCGATGTGCCTGTTTCTGTAAATCTCAAAGCATATCTGGGAGAGAATGCGAGTACGAGTGAGATAACGACGGGGGAGAACCAGACGGGTACACTTACGTTTTCCGATGTAGCAATGGGTTTAGATAAGTATACATTGTCATTCAAAGTTACATCCGAGCCAGGAGGATGCGGCAGTATTATCCTTAGGGCTCAGACAGAGAATCATCAGACGTACTGTCTGACAATTCCTGTTGAAGCGAAGGCAATCACTACCGAGGTGAAACTGGAAGAGGCTCCGGGGGTGGACTCGGCAGTTGAGGGCGTTGTGGTCAGCGGACTGGATACATATACGGACGAACAGAGTGGAACGACAGTAAAAGTCGAACTGGATGTAAAGACTGAAAGTGAAGAATCTGTGAATCCTACAGTTGCGGCAAATATCACAAGTGCAATCGCGCAGATCTTCTCCAGCGTGGAAAGCACACTGGTTAAAAAGGAATACCTGGATATTTCGGTCAAAAAAAACGTAGGAGAAGGAAATGCCGAGACGGTTAGCGATGTGGGGCGGCCAATAGAGCTCGCCGTAAAATACGATCTGAGCGGTAAGTTCAATCCGGTTGTATTAAGAGAACATGGCGGAGCGGTCAGAGCTTTTGAGGCGCTTGCGGAAAAGCCCTCGCAGGAAGACTTTCGGGATGCTACTTTCTATGTTGACCGGACGACGTGGATCATATATATCTACACGGAGTTCTTTTCAACCTATTCCATTGCCTATGCGACGACGGCATCCTATACGGTGAAGTTTGATGCACAGGGCGGAAGCGCTGTGGATGACCGTATTGTGACAGAGGGCGGAACGATTGGGACGCTCCCGGACAGTACGAGGAGTGGCTATACCCTTGTGGGGTGGTTTACGAAAACTACCGGTGGGACAAAACTGACTACATCCACGGTGATCAACGCAGATACTATCTATTATGCACAATGGAAGCAGAACAGCTCCGGCGGCGGAACGCCGGCAAAGACAAGCGATTCTGGTTCAGAAATAGATTCGGGTGCCAATAATGAATCAAATTCTAGTGAGGATGGTACTACAGAAGATAGTACAGATTCAAATAATAGTACTGCGGTTGTTTCTAATGTCAAAACACCTTCAAAGGTGAAGATTAAGTCAGCAAAGAATAACAAAAAGAAGACTGTTACGGTTAAATGGAAAAAGATCAATGGAGTAAAGGAATATGAAGTTCAGTATGCGCTCAATAAGAAGTTTTCTAAGGGGAAGAAAACGAAAGTAGTAAAATCCTCCCAAAAATCATCTCTTTCCATAAAGAAGCTTAAGAAGGGTAAGACCTATTATGTCAGAGTCAGAGCCTATGCTTTAGATGGAAATAAAAAGGTATATGGAGCCTGGAGCAGTAAAAAGAAGATCACAATTAAGAAATGATTTTTGATTCTCCCGCCCCCCTGGGAGTCGGGAAGGGGCACGGGGTAGGAATGGTACCTGACCCTCTCAAAGCTTTAAACTGAATACAATCTAACTAAAGAGACTTCGAATCTTGCAAAAATGCAGGATCCGGGGTCTTTTTTTTATGGTATCAAAATGTACACATTTAGGAACTCACAGAAAGGAGAACATTTTTATGAAACGTTATGGTTATCACAGAACAAGTACGAGAGAGCAGCATCTGGAGCTAATCATCACAGAAGTTGACCGCCTTGGTAGAAACAAGAAGGAGACATTAGCTGATAAGTCAGAATGGGCTAATGAAAATGGAAAGTTTTAATGTAACCATTGCAAATATAACTGCTTCGAAGTAAAATAGTGACAGGAGGGCGCAAATCGTCCAGTGGACGATTGTTCTGCGCCGACCGAAATGGAATGGAGAGAATAAAAATGCAGATATCAAGCAGATTTACGGTTGCACTTCATATTTTTACATGCGTGGATACGTTTAAAGATGAACACAAGGTAACGAGCGATTTTCTTGCATCCAGTATTAATACCAATCCTGTCATTATCAGAAAGATACTTACTCAGCTTAAGAATGCAGGAACTGCTGGCAAAAGAAGCTTAACAATGAGACTCTGAGGTGTTTACTTCAGAGTCTTTTTTAGAAGGATGTGGAATATGGAAACTAAGGCTAAAAAATCAACACAGGAAGAACGTCTTGATTATCT
>SVEQ01000006.1:0-75313 GCA_015057325.1 Lachnospiraceae bacterium
TAGGTCGAAGGCTTATCTTTTTCCAAAGTAATATGAACAATGTCAACATCATCTGTATGAAGTTTTGAAGGTACATTCCTTCAAAGGAAGTTTGGCCTGGTGGCTCAGTTGGTTAGAGCGCCGCCCTGTCACGGCGGAGGTCGTGGGTTCGAGTCCCATCCGGGTCGCTTTTTAAATTTTACAATATGGAATCTTAGCTCAGCTGGGAGAGCATCTGCCTTACAAGCAGAGGGTCACAGGTTCGAGCCCTGTAGGTTCCATTTTTTCGCCGATATGGCTCAATTGGCAGAGCAGCTGATTTGTAATCAGCAGGTTGAGGGTTCGAGTCCCCCTATCGGCTTTTTATGGACCATTAGCTCAGTTGGTTAGAGCAACCGGCTCATAACCGGTCGGTCCTGGGTTCGAGTCCCCGATGGTCCACTTAAAAAAATCATCATTTCCTTTTACAAAGTGGAAGTGATGTGGTATTATATATTTGTTTCTGGCCTGGTGGCTCAGTTGGTTAGAGCGCCGCCCTGTCACGGCGGAGGTCGTGGGTTCGAGTCCCATCCGGGTCGCTCCCTTATATAAGGGATAATTTAATGTTAATTATGGAATCTTAGCTCAGCTGGGAGAGCATCTGCCTTACAAGCAGAGGGTCACAGGTTCGAGCCCTGTAGGTTCCATTATTTATCGGCTATATAGCTGATAAATATGCCGGCGTGGCGGAACTGGCAGACGCACAGGACTTAAAATCCTGCGGGACTTATACTCCCGTACCGGTTCGATTCCGGTCGCCGGCATAATTAATTTAATACGTGTGCGTAGCTCAGCTGGATAGAGCACTTGGCTACGGACCAAGGTGTCGGGGGTTCGAATCCTCTCGCGCACGTTAAAGAAAAAAACAGACAGGATGAAATATCCTGTCTGTTTTTTTGTTCGAGTCCAGTCGGACTCGAACAGGTTCGAATTCTACGCTTCGCTACGGTCGGCGCAGAGCCGAAGTCCACCGGACTTCGTGCGCCCTCTCGCGCACTTGAAGGGTTCGGTCTCCGCTTCATCGCCAAGACGGCATCCACCGGATGCCGGCGACAGTCCGTGCTAAACGCGTGCCACCGGCACGCAGCACCCTCTCGCGCACGGATTAAAGTTACTCGAATGGGTTCGAATTCTACGCTTCATCGCCAAGACGGCATCCACCGGATGCCGGCGACAGTCGGCGCACTTTTATTCGTGTTCCATTCTCCAGTCAATGCAACGCTGAAGGTATTCGACGTATGCCGGATTTTTGCACACTCCTTTACCCGGAGTGTCAGAAATTTTGGCAACGTCCTGGCCGTTGCACATTGTTGTTTTCATTACGATATTAAGTGGTGGAACGCAGGTGTCGTTGGAAAGGTAAGTTCCGATTCCGAACGCGACCTTGATACGTCCGTTGAAGTTTCTAAATATTTTATCGGCTTTCTCGAAGTTTAAGTTGTCCGAGAAGAGAAGAGTTTTTGATTTTGGGTCTATGCCAAGTCCTTCATAGTGCGCAATCATTTTCTCGCCCCATTCAATCGGATCGCCTGAATCGTGACGTACGCCTGAGAATAAGGTTGCATAAGTTAACTGGAAGTCCTTTAAGAAGCAGTCGGTTGTGATTGCATCTGTAAGGGCGGTTCCGTTAAGTATTCCGTATTCTTTTACCCAAGCATCAAGTGCATACCAGTTTGAGTAAGCCGGGTTATGCTTGTGATTACCCTGGCCGACACACATGATCCACTCGTGTGCCATTGTTCCTACGGGAGTAAGATTAAACTTCTTTGCAAGATACACGTTACTAGTTCCGATAAACTTGCTTGCAGCGTGCATTGTATCATTTAAATGTGAGAACTTTTTAACGACAAGTTCTTGAGCCTCTGCCGAAAGTCTACGGCGTAAACCAAACTCAGAAAATACACCTGCATACCAGTGCCCGTTTTTCAAGTTCTCGAATTTCTCATCAAGTTTTTCTCTAAAACTTTCAATAAGTTTGTCATAATCATGCTGCATACGGAAGTATACCTCATTGACGATGGCAAGGGTTGGAATCTCGTACATTGAGGTGTTAAGCCATGTTCCCTTTGTCTCTATAAAAAGTCCGCAATCCGCATCATCAGTAATCTCAAAGTCCTCAAAACGAGGTCTCCAAAGTCTTAAGAAATCTACATATGAACCCTTCATCCATTTAATCCTGTCGATGTAGGCAAGCTCGTCCTCGGTAAATGTGAGTGTACAATAAGCCTTGATTTGTTCGCGGATTTCCTCAACCATTTCAGCCGTAAAATGCACATCCTTATTACGACATTTGAATGTCCATGTGGTCTTATATCCCGGGAATTGGTGATATATTGCCTGTCCCATTGAGAACTTGTAAAGGTCAGTTTCAAGTAAGCTTACGATTATCGGATTGAGTTTCATTGGTATTCCTCCGTTATAATTGATGTAGTGTTATAGTTTGTATATTGTGATTTATATTATATCTATATGACACGTTTTCATTGCTTCAAGAGCAGTGTTGTGGCTGTCAGGTGTTACGCATGCACAAAGATTTGAAAGCACCGAAACAGGTGTGTTTGGTCGTGTCGCCTTTGCAATAACAGCGTTGCTTATAACACATATTCCTGTACATACTCCGCAAAGTTCTATTTCCGAAAAATCATTTTCCTTAAGGAAGTCGGAGAGTGCAAGACTTCCAAAGGTTGGTTTGTCTATTACATTGGAATCATTTACAAATGGTAAAAGTTCGGGAACTATCTGCCAGCCGTTGCTTCCTTTAATGCAGTGCGGGACCGGAAGTTTCTTTCCTTCCTGTGTTTCGAGATAGTTGTCGTCATGCGTGTCTCGTGTAAAAATTACTTTGCCGTCGAAGTTTTTAACATAGTTTGCCACATCGGAAACGATTGCCTGCGCTTCGTTGGTGCCGAGAACTCCCGTTACGAAATCATTTTGCATATCTACTACAATTAAAAGCTTTTCCATGATAAATGCCCTCCTGTTTTTGCATGCAACTATAATAAATGATACGTTGCAATGTTTGATTCAATATTACAACGGTTACATTATAATTGAAAAAATAAGATTCGTCTATATATGTATATGTTTGGAGTGGGTTTATATATTAATGATTTTATGATAAAATTAGATTATTGATAAAAGAAATATGTATGCTTGATGCGTGGGTGCAAACGCATGGATTCAATAAATGTTTAATGTGTTAGGGCGCAAATGCAGAAAGTTAATGTATGGACACAACGATGGCAAGGGAAAATGCGATATGGAATACAGAAGTCTTAATTCATATATGAAGGAGCGGTTTGGGTGCAAGGTGTATAAGCTTGCAATAAATGGTGGTTTTACGTGCCCAAATCGTGATGGCACGATAGATTCGAGAGGTTGCATATTCTGTTCGGGATATGGTTCGGGTGATTTTGCAGAGGATGCCTCGTTGTCGGTTACAAAGCAGATTGAACTTGGCAAGAAAAGGGTTGAATCCAAGATGCCTTCCGGGGGAAATGGTGCCAAAAGCACCGGAAAGTATATAGCGTTTTTTCAGGCATTTACCAATACATATGCTCCGGTTGAAAGATTAAGAGAACTGTTTACGGAAGCAATCAAGCACCCTGATGTAGTTGTTCTTTCGATTGCAACAAGACCGGATTGTCTGGGAGAAGATGTGCTTGAACTTTTGTCCGAACTTAATGAAATAAAACCTGTGTGGGTGGAACTTGGTCTTCAGACAATTCATGAAAAAAGTGCAGAGTATATAAGAAGAGGTTATCCGCTTAAGGTATATGAGGAGGCGGTTGTCAATTTAAGAAAACGTGGTATAGAAGTAATCACACACGTTATACTGGGGCTTCCCGGTGAGACGAAGGAGGATATGTTAGAAACTGTAAGATATGTAGGTGGGGCAATTAAACTTCCATATGAAAATGCAGGAAAAGATACATGCTCGAATGCAGGTGTCAAAGAGAGTAAGGGTGAAAACGGAATGTACCGTGTACAAGGAATCAAGCTTCAGCTTTTGCACGTTATAGAAGGTACGGATCTTGCAAAGGACTATAGAGAAGGGAAGTTTGAGTGTCTTGAACTTGATGAATATGTCGAGCTTGTAAGGAAGTGTATCGAGGCTTTGCCACGAGATATGGTAATTCATCGTATGACAGGGGATGGGGCAAAGAAAACACTTGTTGCACCACTGTGGAGTGCTGATAAGAAGAGGGTTTTGAATGCTTTGAATAATACTAACGAGCAGGGAGGAAAGATGTTATGAAAGTTTTACGAAGAAAAGTTATGGCAGTTACACTTGTGCTTGCAATTGTAATGGGATTTTTGGCAGTGCCGGCAAGTACAAACAATCGAATGGAAAAAACATATGCTAAAGCATCTGCAATTACTGTTGATACTGCAAAAAAAGGAATGAAGATTATAGCCGGAAAGTATGTTTACAAGATAACAAAGTTGTCAAAGAAGAAAAGCACGGTTGAAGTAGTCGGACTATCAGTAGCCGGTAAGAAGAAACTTAAGAAGGTATCTATTCCTAATACGGTTAAGATCAAATCAAAAAAGGGAAAGAACAAAGGCTCATACAATTATAAAGTTACTTCTATTGCAAAGAATGCATTTAAGGGCAATAAAAAGATAGTGAATGTTAATATCGGAGAGAATGTCGAGTCTATCGGTAAGAATGCATTTGCTAATTGCAGCAAACTTAAGAAAGTTAAACTCAGTAAGTCTTTAAAGAATATTAAAGAGGCAGCATTTTTAAATGATAAGAAACTTGAGCAGGTAGTGATACCGAAGGATTCTGAACTTCAAACGATTGACAAGAATGCCTTCAAGAATTGCAAGAAGCTTACAAAGATTGATATTGAAAATGCTACAAAGCTTAAGAAAGTTGATAAAACAGCGTTTGACAACACAAAGGTGGATAAGGACAAACTTAAGGATATTATTGAGATAACAGAACTTAATAAGTACTCCTATGAGATTATTCCGTTTGTTGAACCATTTAACGATTATTTCTTCATCAAGACAGATAATCCGAATCCGGACACGTTCCGTTTTGTAGATAATTCTTCGGTGTATGCCGGTGAGGGTAAGACCGGTAGTATCACGCCGGTGGACACTGAGTTTAGCGATGTAATCTATGAGAATAAAGAAACCAAGAGAGTTAAAGGCGGATATATAGCAGTTGGTTCAAGTACAGATGGTGGCGAGCTTACATTACAGATTCGTGAGGCGAAAGGAAGCACCAGCGTATATAACATTTCAACCGGAACGACATCAGCGCAGAAGAGATATCAATATCAGGATACGAAGATAACTGTTAAGATTGCGAAAGTGCAAAACGTTGTCGATTACCTGATTACAACATATGGTGATAACAAGAAATCATATTTTGAAAACATGGACGCGATTCAAAAGGGATTTTCGCAGGTATGTTTGTATAGTGGTGCTTATGTACTTGGTGAACAGACAAAGAGCACGAAATCTCCGTATTTCGGACTTTCGACATCGCCTCATGTTGACCAGATATACTATATTCAAAGTCCATACTCGCGTAAAGGTAACAAGTCACTGCTTTGTTCGGCAATCCATCCGATGAGATACGATTCGATAGGTTTCCCGTCGGTTATGTCATCAGTTGCGAAGAAGCTTAACAGTGCAGCAACTGTAAAGTGGAGCGATTCTGCACACTATATTGTTAATGTTACTCTGGACGGTGTTACCAAATCGTATGGTGGACAAGGTAACGGAGAAGGCCAGGGAATATATGCCAATCAGATAAAATATTGGTACAAGTTTGATGGTTCAAAGGATGATGCATATAAGACACGCACTCTTAAGGAAGTTGCTGATATGATTCTTGACTATGGTAAAATGACGGTTCCGGAAGAGCCGATAGATCAGGAGAAACTTACATGGGCGTCGGTTCGTAAGACAGTTGGAAAAGATGGCGCGTATGTTAAGCTTATATTGCTTACGTCGATTTTCGGAGGAAGCGGTACCGGTTATACATTTATGTATGATAATGGAAGTACATCAGAAGGAAGGCAAGGTTGGGGTTCTGTAGGCCATTTCTACAATGCGTGGTACGACGGAAGATATTACAACAAATGGGAATACTATTATCCCGGCGCGACGCTGGAAAAGACAGTTGAGGATGTTCAGCCATCATTGATATTTAAGGATGTGAAAATCAAGATTCCTGATGATGGTAAGTCTTATTTATACAATTACAGTTCGATTGATAAGGCTACTAATTATAACAAGGAAACAGGAGTGTGGAGTGGCTTTACAACATTTAATTACGATAAGGAAAGTAAGACGTGGAAGGCAAGTATATTAAACTCAATAACTTATAGAGCCGATAACAAATATAATAAGATTGAGGACCAGGATTTTGTTGATGCTTGTACGATAACAATGGATGAGGCAAAGGAAATGGAGATCGACAAGAACACGAATACAGAACCGGAATGCTATTACATATATGATATGGTGACGCCTCCGGGAACTTATCATAGTGGGAAATAAAAAACCAGAAAAAGACAGTAAATTTCAATAAAATTTGCTGTCTTTTTTGTTTGTTTTGTGGTAAAATAATAATTACTTTATTGAGGAGATGGCAATTGTCAGATAATTATTATAACAAGGAGGGTATTATATGGAGAGGAAGAAAAGACTACTGGGCATCATTATGACATTTGCAGTCTGTATGGGACTGGGCGTGTTTGTTAATTCTTTTACAACACACGCAGAAAGAAATGATGCAGACACGCTGTATGTAGCGGAAGTGTATGCAAATGGTGAAGGAGAGGTTATGCTTCCTGAAGATCAGGAGGATATTAACAACATGGGATGGTATAAACCTGATGAGTGGGACGGCTATGTTCATTGGGAAGCATTCTCTCACAAAAGAGTTGCATTTGCATACAAAGATAATAAAAATGATATGATTATCATAAAAGCGGGCATTGATAAGATGTCGGTAACTGAAGCGGACTGTGAGACTCATGAAAAGTTTGAGCAGTGGGCTAAACCTCTTAGTGACTTTATTCACCAGTACGAATATGAAAAAATGGAGGAAGGCACTGAAGAGCCCGAAGGTGAAGAAGCACCTGAAGAGGGAAGAAAGCCCGTGGTTGTAAAAGTTCCCGGTGTTTTTGAAATGGGCTTATATGATGCGTGGTTTGTTATTGAATACAACGGATATTCCATGACAATTTGTTCGGATAAACCGAGTGTTGGTATATATATCAGACATGTAGAAAATGAAGGCTTAGAAAATGAAAGTTCATGGTTTGAGTATGCAGCTTGGGATCGCAACTTCGAATATGAAGAAGGTGTGGATTATTATATAGGATGTAGTTATTATCTTGAGCAAGATGAGACATTGGATGAGGGTTCTATCAACATTAGCTTGGAAGGAACAGAGAAAGATGGTTTTAAACTAAGTAATGCCGAAACCCAAATTGTTGATGACGAAATGCAAATGGTTTATAGATTGTTTACGGTTAATAAGGATTTTATCAAGAGTTTTGATTTAGAGGCGAAATTTGAGTATGAAACAAATAGAACCGAAGAGCCAAGAGTTGAACAGAATGGTTTCATGGCATTTGCAAAAAGAGAAGGACTTGTAATAACGAATACGGATTATGACGGACCATTTAGAGATAATTATTGGGATTATAAAAAGAGTTCGGATCAATATGTTAGAGATGAATGTTGGGTTTCATTAGGTTTTGTCGATTCGGAAAACGAAAATGTGAACCTTGCTCCACATGATGAGAATGAAGACAATGCTTTAGATTACTTTACAATAACTCATGCTGATGGTTCGGATATTGAAGACGGAGAAGCTACAATATCTACAACTTTTGAGGGTGACAGAGTCACACAGGATGGTGTGTATTTAATTAAACTTAATAAGTGCGGAACATATAGAATTACTTATGAAAAAGGTACTATAACTTCCTTTGTTGAAGTGAAAGCCGTATTGCCTAATATTGGCGTTTATAAGGGAAATGAGGCAAATGATGAGAACTTGTTGGGAGACCCGACATCAGAGGTGGAATATGAACCGGGGAAAACTTATTATGTAATGATGTCTCCTGATATGGTCGAGGAAGCAAAATATAAAATGGATTATGAAAATCTCTCAAGGCTTGAAATCAACTTTGATAATGCGATGTTTGAGAATCCTTTGGATGAAAATGTCAAAACATGGAGTGATTTGGAAGATCCAACATGCTGGGGATTTGAAATCTCACGAGACTGTATAGGAACTATGAGACCGGGTATTTGTGCTGAGTGGGTATACAAAAATGAAGAAAACGAAGAAAATGAAGATGGCAGAAGAGAAGTAATAAGGGAAATTAACTTATTTGCAAAACCAACTGGCCTTTGTATAAGTAATGCTTTCTATGAGAATGGTCAAAATCCATATCCTACTAAACATAACGAACTGTCCAAGGCATATGATGCTGAACGTTGTTGTGAAAATGAGGTTAATCTCGGTATAGTTAGCGATGAAGTTGGTATAACTTGTATTACTGCAGGTGATATTGATAAGTTCAAAATACTTAAAGATGGTGAAGAGGTTGCTGCAAATGTTGCAAGTATTGTTCCTATAAAACAATATGATGAGGATGCGGATGAGGATCTCCCGGTTGATGGATATTTTGACTTGAAATTTAATGAAATCGGTAATTACACATTGGAATACACGATAGCACAAAATAACAAGACGGTTGTGGAGATTAATGTTAAGGAACCTACAGTTGCAATTTATGATACAGAAGGAACTCTTATTGGAGGTAAAGTAGAGTACACAAATACAGACAGAGAATTCACTGTTAAGGTTTATGAGCAAGAAGATAATAACGGACATGAGGAAATAACAATAAAGGACGTTATATTTAAAGAAGGAACCGATGATTTTGTGGATTGCGATATTGCAGCTGACGGAAAGAGTTTTAAAATAACTCTTGCTGAGCCAAAGATACGTAGGTTTGCAATAGCAGTAAATCTGGAACGTACATGGATTAATTCTGAAGGAATTGGTGGAGGAGTACGAGATGAGGAATCTCGTTGGTTAAATTTTGAGCCGGGTGATGATATTTGCGAGGCTTACCTTGACGGAGAACCACAACAGGGATTTTCGGGTTGTTATATTCCTGAGGATTGGTTTATAAATGGTAACTGGACGAGTGATTCACAATATCCAATGTATTGGGTACATGCAAAATCTGTTCAGGATGTAATTAATAAGCTTTCTGAAACAGCTGTTGGTGATAAGTTCGAAGGCTACTATATGGGACCCGATGGTAATTTTGTAAAAGCATCGGAAAATGTCAATATTGTTAATACAGGTTATATTGCAGTATTCCCAAGTACATACGGTGGTGAAGCATTAGATTCTCAGTATGTTGCTTCATCGGGCAACCTTAAAGGTATATCGTTTGGCAGTTTTTCAAACCACGACTATTTTGTCAAACCTGATGAGGAAGGCAATTATTTTGCAATAACCCATAAGACCGGAGGAAGCGGTGATTTTGTTGAAATGGGCGTGTTTGATGCTAAGTCTGTAAAGGATTATTTGCAAAGAGCGGATGGAATGAACAGAAATCTTAACTCAGCACAGGAAACAGCATTTGATAATGCCTTGGCAGTAACATTATACAAAGGTGCAGTATATAGCTTGGATGTGGAAAGCGGGGAATACACATCTCGTGACGGAGTTCGCAAAGAATATAGAAATTACACATTCAAAAATACTACTCCAATTATTGATGGTTTTAGTGATAAAGAAGAAACGAAGATTGTTAAAAACGTAAAGTCGTTACAGGTTTGTGAGAACTTTGTCGGACTCCATGTTAATGCGTACTGTGATATGAAGTTCGTGGGAGATATGGGTAAACTTGTAATAGGATATCCTGATAAGAATCTAGCAAGCAAGAATGGTCAGTACTTTGATACAAAGATTGGTGATTTCTGTAAACTGCAGCCTACTGAAGAAGACCCTGAACACCATAGAGTACAAAACCTTTATCGTGATATAAACGGACCTGATGCATATCCAACCGAAACACAAATTACTCCACCTAATAATGGTACAGGACTAGTTGACGGTGAAGGACATGATGCACAAGAAAGATTCTATGAATATGATACAAATATTGATTACAGTTATCCGTTAATCACTTATGCTATAGACAGTGAAAGTGAGGTTACGGGAACATTAGATGGCGTTGACGTTATTGTGCCTGAGCCTAATGCTCTTACCGAACTTTCATATAAACAGAAAGATGCAATTGAAGCGGGTGGAAAACTTACCGTTAGTATGACCGCAGATGCGTTAGATGAAAAGACTGCAAGTGACTCCTCAAAAGAAGGAATCGAAGCAATCAAAAATGAAATGAGCGAGGACGAAGAAATCGAATACGGAAGAGTTGATTATATTGATTTGTCTGTCAAGGCATCAGTAGGTGAAGAGGAAACAGCAATCACAGAAACTGCTGTTCCTATGGAAGTTACTATTCCGATTCCTGATGGATATAAGGAAAATACAAACTTTAGAATTGCCAGATATCATAAAGATAAGGAAGGCAAAACAGAAGTATTCTTCCTTGATCGAGTAGAATCATTACGTGGTGAGATTGGTTTAAATATCGGATATGTGGAAAATGATGATAACACACTTACATTTTTCACAGACCGTTTCTCAACCTACGCGCTTATGGAAGTGGGCGGAGACAGCCGAACAGAAATTGATTTCTCTAAGACTGCATGGAATTATACAGGAGTATTTACAGCAGACGGAAATATCAAGAAAGTTGAACTTACCGGAGTTCCTGAGGGAGTAAGTGTTGCATATTCCGACAATGAAGCAACAGCAGCAGGAAAGTACACTGCAAAAGCAACATTTACAGTAAAGGATGTGAAAGCATATAAGCTTCCTGCAACAATACCGGATAAGTTAAAAACGCTTGAGTGGGAGATTAAAGCAGCAGAACCTGCACCAATACCAACACCTACGCCTACTCCTACTCCGACACCTACGCCGACACCTGCACCTGCAGAGGTTGGTCAGACAATTACTGATACATCAGGCGCAGCAAAAGGTGAAACATTTACTGTTACAGGAACAGGTGATAATGCTACAGTTACTTATGCGGGTCAGGAAGCAGGAAATACTGCTACAACGTTGGTAATTCCGGATGCGGTTGTTGGTGCTGATGGAAAGGAATATGCGGTTACTGAGATTGCTTCTAATGCACTTAAAGGAAACACAACAGTTGAAGAGGTTAAAACCGGTAAAAATATTAAAAAAATCGGTAGCGGTGCGTTCCAGAACGCTACTAACCTTAAGAAAGCCACACTTGGTAAAAGTGTATCAGAAATCGGAGCTAATGCATTTTCCGGATGTAAGAAGCTTACTACAGTGAAGTGTACAAGTAAGACTGTTAAGACTATTGGAGCAAGCGCATTCAAGGGTACAGCTCTTAAGAGTGCAGACTTTGGAAAATCAAAGATTACTACAATCGGAGCTAATGCGTTTGGCGGATGTAAGAAGCTTACTACACTTACACTTAACGGTGCTAATATTAAGAAGATTGGCAAGGGAGCAATACCTAACAATAAGAAAGTAACAATTAAGGTCAAAGGTACTACACAGCAGGTCGAAGCAGTTAAGAAGCTTCTTAAGAAAGCAGGAGCAAAGAAAGTCAAAGTTAAAAAAGCTTAATAATTGATTAATTGGCGGACCGCTCATTAGGGCGGTCCGTTTTCATGTCTTTACAACATTTATTCTCTTTAAAACTATGGACATAAAGCTTGATAATTGTTACAATAGAAAAGATTGGGATAAGGAAGGAAAAGAGTTATGTTTGAAGGTTTTCAGAAGAGAATTAAAGGTAGTTTGAAATTAGCAATGATGTTGGTGTTGGTATGTTTGCTGGCGGCACTTCCGACAAAAGTGGTAGGTGCAACAGAGACAGTAGCAAGCAATGATGCTACAAACAGTGTTAATTATAACAGGAAGCCTGTTAATCCAAAGACACTCACCAATATGCGTGGTGTGTGGGTGGCATTTGTTGATTACAAAAATATGGGACTTTACAATAAGTCGGAATATGTCTTTCGTGCCAATGCAAGAAAGATGTATGCGCAGATGAAGAAAGACAAGATTAATACCGTGTTTTTCCATGTGTGTCCTTGTAACGATGCCATTTATCCAAGTGAGTATCTTAAGTGGAGCAAGTATATGTTTACAAAGGCACCAAGTTATGATCCGTTAAAGATCCTCGTTGAGGAGGCTCATAATTATGGTCTTTCATTCCATGCGTGGATTAATCCGTACAGAAAGAAAATGGGCGTAAGCTTTAATCCGGGCAAGGAATCATCTGTTGACAGAATCCTTGATATAGTAACTGAAATTATTGACAATTACGAAGTCGACGGAATCCATATGGACGATTATTTCTATCCGTCTAACGGACAGTTTAAGAAGGTGTCAATGAAGAAACGCAAGGCTAATGTCAACAACATGATCAGCCAGGTATACGAGACAATTAAGGATACTAATCCGAAACTTTTATTTGGAATAAGTCCTGCAGGTTCGATAACTTATGCGGAGTCGATAGGTTGTGATTTGGAAACATGGTTTAATGAGGATGGATACGTGGATTACGTTATTCCACAAATCTATTGGTCGGATAAGTACATTTTAAATGGCAAGAAAACGAAACTATATACCGAACGACTAAAGCAGTGGAAACAGCTTAATAATGGCAGAAAGCCGATGATGATCGGACTTGCGCTTTATCGTGCGGGGATGAAGGATAGTCTTGATAAAGGGTGGAAAAAGAAGAACAATATCATCGTAACGCAGATTAAGAAGGAAAAGGCAGCGGGATGCCAGGGCTTTGTGTTGTTTAGTTCAAGTTATATGACTAACAAGGCTGCAAAAAAGGAAATGAAAAACTACAGAAAGTATTTCAAGGTTAAATGAAAAAATGGAGACCAATATGAATAGTAACAGCGTTAAGGTTAGGACAATAGATATAGGCAGCGGGATACCCAAGATTTGTGTTCCGGTAGTTTCTGATTCAAGGCAGACGCTTAAGACAGATCTTTCTTCTGTCATTAAAGCAGAGCCTGATATTATTGAGTTCCGTGCAGATTATATGATGTCTTGCATGGATGAACTTGAAGAAATATTATCCGATATAAGAGAACATATTGGTGATACGGTATTGCTATTTACAATAAGAACTGCTACCGAGGGCGGTGAAGCAGATGTCGATGATGAAGCATATGAAGGATTGCTGCTTCGTGCTTGTGAGAGTGGCAACGTTGATATGATAGATGTGGAGGCCTATAAGAAGGAAGGACTTCTTGAAAATATGTGCAAAGTAGCACATGCAAACGGTGTTTATGTGGTTGCAAGCAATCATGATTTTAAAAAGACACCTGATGTGGATGAAATTGTTACAAGACTTACTTACATGAAAAACCAAGGCGCGGACATTCCGAAGATTGCGGTTATGCCGGACTCAAATGATGACGTTATAACGTTATTGTCCTCAACTAACAGGTATTGCGAGAAAGAAGGCGGACCGGTTATTACAATGTCTATGAGTGGCAAAGGTGTGATTAGCAGGCTTGCAGGTGAGTGGTTTGGTTCGGCGGTAACATTTGCTACTGTGACAAAGGCATCGGCACCCGGACAGGTTCCGATTGATGATGTAAGAAATGTGCTTAATGTAATTCATGAAAGTATCTCGTAAATTGCGAGAGACATATTAAAGATAGAATGTTTACAGGGGTACGGGAGGAAACTGTAATGGATAATAACAAAGGAAAACTTCAAGGAGGAGCCGTAGAGATCGACACAAGTTCTGCTGCAAGGAACGCAGTGGATGACGCTACAAGAGTAGTTCCAACCAAGAGTGTGGCTGCTGCAGAGAAGAAAGCAGAACCGGTCAAGAATGTAATGCCGGAGAAGAAAGTTGAATCGGCTAAGACGCAGGCTATGAGTACGAAAACAAATGCGGCAAAGACGGTCACAGGTAAGCCTGCAAGTGTTGAGAAAAAGGATGAGTCGGTTAAGAACGTGACTCCTGAGAAGAAAAATGATTCTCCGACAGGAGAAAGAAAAATGGTAGATGTTAAGGAGACAACAGGGACACCTGCATACATTTCTACTCCAACTGATATAGGTAAGAAAGAAACAATTAAGCTTGAAAAAGAGGAAGTTGACGATGATATGCCGACTCCTATTAAGAGAAAAGAAGGAATTACCGTCGGTTCGGTTATTGGTGGTTTCTTTGAAGTTGTTTGGACAGTATTTAAACTTGCGGTTTTGGTAAGTGTAGTAATCGCAATTGCAGGATTCTTCCTTTGTAGAGAAATGTTAATCCGCGGACGTAACGGTAATCTTAAGAGTCTTTCGGATATGCATGCGACATCGACTATTCTTGCAAATAAGGATAAAGAAGATACAGATGTTGCAGGTTGGTTAAAGAGAGTTAAAAGAGAGAAACTTACTCTTGAAAGTGATGACGGCAAAATACTTGTTGCAAGAAAGGTTATGGCAGAAGGAGAATCTGACAAATGGGTAGTTGTGCTTCATGGATATAACGGTAGTATGGAAGATATTTACGACATCGCTATGCATTACTACAATGAAGGATTTAATGTGCTTATGCCTGACCTTCGAGCAAGTGGTGAGAGCGAGGGCTCATTTATCGGTATGGGTTGGCTTGACAGACTTGATGTTATCAATTGGATAGATGTTATACTCGAGGAGCAGCCGGACGCACGTATCGCTATTCATGGCGTGGATATGGGAGCCGATACTGCAATTATGCTTTCGGGCGAGCCGATTAAGGATAATATCAGAGTAATCGTTGCTGATGGTGCATATACAAGTGCGTGGGATGTACTCAAAAAAGAGTTTAAGTTAAGACACGAGAAATTACCGGTATTTCCTGTTATGGAAATGGTTAATCCGGTTGCAAGAATCTGGGGCGGATACACACTTCGTGAGGCAAGTGCCGTGAAACAGGCAGAGAAGAGCAAGGTCCCGACGCTTCTTATTCGCGGAGGAAACGATACATATGTCACAGCAGAAATGACGGATAAATTAAATGCGTCAATGGCGTCAATACATAAGGTTGATACTATTTCATCAGGTAACCATGATGACAGCAGATATGCCGATCCTGATGCATATTACAAGGACACGTTTGACTATGTAAAGGCACAGATTATAGATTGATAGGACGAGATACATATGGAAGAAAATAACAAAAGAGTATACAAACAGTTAACCGATGAATTAAATGACAGAATAATTAAGGATCGGGCAAACGGTGTAGTTAATCCATGTAAAACTGCAGATGACGCAGCTATCAGAAGAAATCAGAAATGGGATAAGAATACGATTCTTCGCCCGGCGTATGTAAGAGATGTGGAAAAGATTATGCATACACCGTACTATAACAGGTATGCGGATAAAACACAGGTGTTTTCTTTTTATAAAAATGATGATATAACAAGGCGTGCACTTCATGTGCAATTGGTTTCGCGAATTGCACGTAATATTGGTTCACTGCTTTCTCTTAATACGGATTTAATTGAGGCAATCGCACTTGGCCATGATATCGGACACACGCCTTTTGGACATGCGGGAGAGAGGTTTCTAAGCGAATGTTTATATGAGCATACGGGAAGATACTTCAATCATAATGTGCATAGTGTAAGAGTTCTTGATGAGATAATGAACAGGAATATGAGTCTTCAGACGCTTGACGGAATACTATGTCATAATGGTGAGTTTGCGCTGAAGGAATATCGACCTGTTCCGATAGAGGATTTTGAGAGATTCGATAAAAAGGTTGAAGAGTGTTATGTGGATGAAGAGGCAATTGGAAGACTTGTTCCGTATACGCTTGAGGCATGCGTTGTCAGAGTGTGCGATATGATTGCATATCTTGGTAAGGACAGACAGGATGCAATAAGAGCTAATCTCATAAAGGATGATTCTGTATTTGAAAATGCAACATTTGGTAGGAGTAATCCCGAGATAATTAATAATATGATTGTCAATATTGTGGAGAACAGTTATGGCAAGGATTATATTATGATGGATGAGGAATACTTTAATGCAATCAAAACTGCCAAGAAAGAAAACTACGAAATCATATGCTTTAATGAGGAACTCGAGACTAAATATACGGATTGCATAAGACCGATGTTTCATGATATATACGAGAAAATGTTGTCTGATATCAAAGCCGGTGACAAGAACTCGATTATATATAAACATCATATTGAGTTTGTCAAGGAAAATACAACAACCTATGGATGCGAAGAATATTTGAAAAACACGACAGATGAGCAAATGGTAGTTGATTTCATTGCGAGCATGACAGACGATTACTTTGTTGATTTGCACGAGTATTTATTCCCGAAGAGCAAGTATCGGGTGGAGTACATATCGTATTTTGCGTGACAGCGAGCAGCTTAGCTGCGAGATGTCAGCATGGCGATTAAGAATAGAAGGAGAACCCTATGAACAAACGAGAGATTAATGAGATAAAACGCCAGTTTACACCGGAACACTGTACGATTACAAGAATATGCGGTTGCTATGTGGACGGTGACAAAAACAAAAAGACAGAACTTGCACAGACATTTATGATGTTGACGGAAGAGGAGAACTTCAAGTACTTTAACATTTTTAAAAGTACTCTTTCGGGAACGATAGGAAAGAATCTTATCAATATGGAGTTCCCGACAGAACAGGAAAAAGAAGGTGGCACACAAGAATTTTTACTGCGGTTAAAATCTTCAAAACTCGAGGATGAGAAACTTGTTGAAGAGTTTTATGATAAGGTTATAGCTTCTTATGAATATCCGGAGAACTATTACATAATCCTTGTGTACGCATCATATGATGTTCCGGGTCAGACTTCAGATGGAGTTACTAACGAAGATGCATCGGATTATGTGTATGACTATATTCTTTGTAGTATTTGTCCTGTTAAACTTACGGATGCAGGTCTTTGCTACAACGAGAGAAACAACAGTATTGAAAGCAGAATAAGAGACTGGTTGGTTACAGCGCCGACACACGGATTTTTATTCCCTGCATTTAACGACAGAAATACTGATATTCATGCACTTTTGTACTATACGAAGAACTCGGAACTTTTGCAGGAGAACTTTATAGATAATTTGATGGGATGTGATGCGCCGTTATCATATAAGGCACAGCAGGAGACATTTCAGGATATTATAGAAAACTCTTTAGGCGAGCAGTGTGATTTTGAAACGGTCAAGACAATTCACGAAAACCTTAATGAATATTATGAGGCTAGAAAGGATGCTGACCAACCACCTGAACTTGACAAAATGGAGATGAAAAAACTCTTAGAAGAAAGTGGTGTGAAGCAGGAGGCTCTTCAGAATTTTGATGAAGCATTTGATACAATCGTATGCGATGAAGAACAGCCTAAGTTTAGTGCTGCGACTGTTGCGAGCACAAGAAGTTTTGATATCAAAACACCTGATGTTGTGATTAAGGTTAAACCTGAACGCACGGATCTTGTGGAGACACGTACAATTGACGGAAGACAGTATATCTTGATAGAGGTTAACGATAGTGTAGAGGTTAACGGAATCAACGTACGAAATGTTGATGTTGAGACAGGCGAGATACTAGAGTGATAGGGTATTTTAATATCACGATAGTATAGATGAAAAGAGGAATAATCATGTATAAACACGTATCAAACTTAATTGTATATAGAGAACTCGGTGATGACAGCATTCTTATGGAGCTTGCGAGAATATTTGAGGATTTTGACTGGTATAGAGCTAATGTACTTGGTGAGTCGGTAGCATTTTCAGCTTCCAAAGTTGCAGAGATTCAGGATAAAAAGCACATAAGTAAGGAAAGCCTGACAACGAGAGTTTATGCACAGGTAAAACGACTTCTTGATCTTGGAACTGACTATGGTTTTGATGATAATTTGTGGCATAACTATCTTACGTTTGTAATGATTACCAATGAGAATTCCTTTACTTTAACAAGCGAGAAGGTTGGTGCGAACGAGGGTAGTGTCAATCACTTTGCAATGAATGACTTTGCTATTTTTAAGGAATTGTTTGATTATGATTTTTCTGAGATTGAGAAGGAATTAGATATTGATTGTTTCTCGACACTATCTAATTACAAGGCGATTGTTAAGAAGGAGAGAATGTATAACTACAATGTTTCTGAAAAGGTTCGCGGACTTTCAAAGAAACTTGAAGAGTGTGTTGATGCAAAGGTTTTTTTTGATGTGATAACCGGATTTTATGCAGATTACGGAGTGGGAATGTTTGGTCTTAATAAAGCATTTCGCATACGTAATGTGGGAGATAAGGTTGACATTTACCCAATTAACAACACGGAAAATGTGCTTCTTGACGACTTGGTGGGATATGAGATTCAGAAGAAAAAGTTGGTTGATAATACCGAAGCTTTTGTTTCCGGAAAGCCTGCTAACAACTGTCTGCTTTTTGGTTCTGCCGGAACAGGAAAGTCTACATGTATCAAAGCGATTATTAATCAGTACTATGACCGTGGACTTCGAATGATTGAGATTTACAAGCATCAGTTCAAGGATTTGTCAACGGTGATATCCATGATTAAGAACCGTAATTACAGATATATCATTTATATGGATGACTTATCATTTGAGGAGTTTGAGATTGAGTATAAGTTCTTAAAGGCAGTTATCGAGGGTGGTGTTGAGACTAAGCCTGATAATGTGCTTATATACGCAACCTCTAACAGACGTCATCTTATTAAGGAAACATGGAATGACAGGAATGATATGGAGACCGGCGGCGAGGAGATTCATCATTCGGATACGATGCATGAGAAATTATCTTTGGTTAATCGCTTCGGTGTGACAATTAGTTTTTCGTCACCTACACAAAAGGAATATTTCAATATAGTTAAAGAGCTTGCGGCACGTCATCCGTCCATTACACTTTCTGAGCAGGAACTTTGTGCGGAAGCCAATAAATGGGAGCTTTCGCATGGTGGAATCTCGGGACGTACGGCACAGCAGTTTATTAATTATCTTGCGGGAATGAGCCGTGATTAAAATATTTCAAAATGGACTTTATTTTTTCACATTTTTCATATAAAATAGTAGTGTATGTTTTCTTGCAGATTAGGCTTTTTGTGAAAAATGAGCTTAAATGCTTTTTACATAGATTAAAAATATTAATGATAAGGAGAGCGGGGTATGATTTCAAATCAAATATTACAGGATACGATTGAAGGAATTAAGGCGATAACAAGAATTGATCTTTGTGTTATGGACACAGAGGGCAAGGCACTTGCCTCTACACTTCGTGAGACTCACGAGTACGAGAAGTCAGTGCTTGCATTTGTAGATTCTCCTGCTGAGAGTCAGATGCTTTCAGGCTATCAGTTTTTCAAGGTGTTTGATGATAATCAGCTTGAGTATGTGATTATAGCAAAGGGTGAGGCTGATGATGTCTATATGATCGGTAAGATTGCGGCATTCCAGGTTCAGAATTTGTTGGTTGCTTACAAGGAGAGATTTGATAAGGATAACTTCATCAAGAACCTGTTGCTTGACAACCTCCTCTTGGTAGATATATACAATCGTGCTAAGAAATTACACATCGATACAGATGTAAGAAGAGTAGTATTTATTATTGAGACAAAGAACGAGAAAGACACGAATGCATTAGAGACTGTTCGTAACCTTTTCTCAAGTAAGGCCAAGGATTTTGTTACAGCCGTTGATGAGAAGAATATTATTCTTGTCAAAGAGGTTAAACAGAATGAGACATATGAGGACATGAGCAAGACAGCTAAGGTAATTGTTGATATGCTCAACACGGAAGCAATGTCTTCGGTTCATGTTGCTTACGGAACAATCGTTAATGAGATTAAGGAAGTTTCACGTTCATACAAGGAAGCCAAGATGGCTCTTGATGTTGGTAAGATTTTCTATGGAAACCGCAACATTATTGCATACAGTAACCTCGGAATAGGACGTCTTATTTATCAGCTTCCAATCCCTCTTTGTAAGATGTTCATCAAGGAGATTTTCGAAAATCGTTCTCCTGATGATTTCGACGAGGAAACACTTACAACAATTAACAAGTTCTTTGAGAACAGCCTGAACGTTTCAGAGACTTCAAGACAGCTCTATATCCACCGTAATACTTTGGTATATCGTCTTGATAAACTTCAGAAGAGTACAGGACTTGACTTAAGAGTATTTGAAGATGCGATAACATTTAAGATTGCGCTTATGGTTGTTAAGTATATGAAGTATATGGAGTCGCTTGAATACTAATACTATAGATGATATGAGATTTCATCTCATGAATAATGACAGAAAGGAGCACTGAAATGATAGTGCTTGATCATGTGTCCATGAAGTATCCCACAGGGACACTTGCATTGGATGACGTAACATTTCACATTGGAAAAGGAGAGTTTGTTTTTATCGTCGGAAGCAGTGGCTCCGGCAAGACAACTCTTATAAAACTTCTTCTTAACGAGATCAAACCTACAAAAGGCGATATTGTTGTGTCGGGAATGACTTACAGCAAATTAAAACGTAGAGAAATCCCAAAACTTCGCAGAAAGTTTGGTGTAGTATTTCAGAACTTTAGGTTGCTCAAAGACCGTACGGTATTTGAAAATGTTGCCTTTGCACAACAGGTTGTTGAAAAGTCCAATAAGGAGATTAGAAGAGAGGTTCCTGCGGTACTTACAATGGTTGGGCTTGCCAATCAGTATAAGCAGTATCCTAAGCAACTTTCCGGCGGTGAGCAGCAGAGAGTTGCAATTGCAAGGGCGATTGTTAACCGTCCTGATATCATTTTGGCAGACGAGCCTACAGGTAATCTTGATCCTGCAAACTCTACGGAGATTATGCAGCTTCTTGATGATCTTAATAAGAAAGGAACAACCGTTGTGGTTGTTACACATAATAAAGAAATAGTGGATGCCATGCAGAAGCGTGTCATCAGATTAAAGAAGGGCAGAATTGTCAGCGACGTAGAAAAAGGTGGTTATAAAGATGAAGATTAGTACACTAAGATACAGCATCAAACAGAGCTTTATTAGTATCCGACGTAATCTTCTCTTTTCACTTGCGTCGATTGGTACAATTGTTGCCTGTTTGTTCTTATTTGGAGTTTTTTATGCAATAATTCTCAATATGGCAAATGAGGTTAAGTCAATTCAGAGTACACTCACGGTTTCGGTTTTCTTTGATGAGGGCACTGATGAGAATCGAATCATGGAAATCGGCAAAGAACTACAATCCATATCCAACGTAGATACTATTAATTATGTTTCGGCAGAGAAAGCGTGGGCCGGTTACATTGATGACGTGTACGGTGGAGATACTGATTATGTTCATGCAGTTTTTGGCGATGATAATCCGCTTGAGAATGCATCATCATATGAGATTACGCTTAAGAATATTAATAAGCAGGACGAAACGGTTGAGATAATCAAGAAAATTCCTGATGTAAGGAAAGTCAACAGCAGCGATGTTACTGCACAGAGCCTTAATTCCGTAAGCAGACTTGTCGGTTATGCGTCGGTTGGAATAATTGTTATTTTGTTCTTGGTATCACTGTTCCTCATAAGTAATACAATAACAATAGGTATCTCAGTCAGAAAAGAAGAGATTGCCATTATGAAACTTATCGGTGCAAAGGACAGTTTTGTTCGTACCCCGTTTGTTATTGAGGGTATAATAATCGGACTTGTGGGATCATTTATACCGCTTGTTATGTTGTATTTTATGTATAACGCAATGTCGCAGTATTTGTCGGAACATTTCAAACTTATTGCCAATATGTTCAAAATGGTCCCTGCGATGGAAGTATTTAAGGGAATGGCGCCTATTTCGCTTGCTATGGGCGTTGGAATGGGATTTTTCGGAAGCTTACTTACAACACGTAAACATCTTCGTGTATAGGAGGTAGATTTTCTTGATAAACATAAGAAAAATGAAACTGTTAAGTTGTGTCTTGGTTGCGGCGATTTCGATAGGTTTATGCGGTGGTAACGGAGTGCTTGTCAAAGCGACAGAACCTCAAGCGGAAGAAACTCCTGTTACGGAGGCGCCTGTTACGGAAGCTCCCACAACACAAGCAACTACTACGGAAGCCAAGGCGAAAACCAAAAAGACTACCGAGTCAAAGAAAACAGAAAAGAAAACAACGGAAAAGACAACGGAACAGCAGGTGATTACCGATAATAACGGTGTTTCTGATGCATCGGTTATTAAGGCTAGAGAGGATATCCAGACTGCCCGTAAGGCAAGGCAGGATGCGGAAAATGTGCTTAAGAACCTTAAGAATACTAAGAATGACCTGCAAAGATACGTTAATGAGATTGATACGTCTATTAATGAACTTCAGATAGAGATGACTCATCTTGAGACAACACAGAAGGAACTTGAACAGACGATAGAGACAACAACAAAACAGCTTGAAGATGCAAAAAAGGCACAGCAGACTCAGTATGACAGCATGAAAACAAGAATACAAATGGTATATGAATCCGGTAACAAGCGTTATTTGGATGTTTTGTTAAGTGCGGCTTCGATGACGGATATGCTTAATAAAACAGAGTATATCTCTCAAGTATCATTGTATGACTATAATATATTAAAACAGTTAAAAAATGCCAAAGAGATGGTTGCTAACTTAAAACAGAAATTAGAAAGTGACCTAAAAAACAATGAGGCACTTCAAAGAGAAATAACTGCTCAACGCAAAACCATGGAGCAAATAGCTGAAGAAAAAAAGGATCAGATTGCACAGTATAATATTTCAATTGCAAGCCAGGAAGCCGAGGTACAGAAATATCTAAAGGCAGAGGCAGAGGCTGAAAGTATTATTTTGGCGGCAGAGCAGGCTGCCATGAGTTACGATACGTCAACTCAATATACGGGCGGACAGTTCACATGGCCTGTTCCGGGTTATTATGAGATTTCATCTTATTTTGGAGCAAGAACATCCCCTGTAGCGGGAGCAAGTTCTAATCATAAGGGAATAGATATTAAGTGCGATCCCGGAGTTCCTGTAGTTGCTGCATCAGCCGGTACGGTTATTGTTGCAACATATAACTATGCGGAAGGTAATTATGTAGTTATTGACCACGGTGGTGGAGTGGTTACACTTTATATGCACAATTCTTCGCTAAATGTTTCGGTGGGCGAAACTGTAGCAGCCGGTCAGCAAATAGCATGTGCCGGTTCAACAGGTATATCTACAGGCCCGCACTGTCATTTTGGTGTGCGTGTTAATGGAACGTATGTAGATCCGCTGACATATCTGCAGTAATTTATGCACGGAACGTGTTTGTTAAACTAGATGTTTTTGGAAAGAAGGATATTATGATTTCAACAAAGAGACTTGCGATTATGACTATAGCGGCAGTAATGCCGCTTACACTTTTTGGATGCGGAAGACTTTCACTTACCCAACCTGATGATGAAAAAGTAACAACGCAGCAGGCTACTGAAGAAAAAACAACTACAGAAGCAGAAAGTGCTGATATTAAAACTCTGAATGGAAGCAGTGTTGTAGGTGTTGATACTAATTATAAATTAGAGCAAATTCAGGATATACTCGGTAAGAATTTTTATTTTGAAGAGGATGAACAGAAGAAACAGGATGGACTAATCAAGGGATACATGGAAGGACTTGATGATCCGTATTCGGAATATTATACGGCAGAGGAATATGCTAAATTCATGGAGAATACCGAGGGAGAATATGTAGGCGTAGGTGTGCAGGTTTCGCAAGCTGTAGATACGAATGTTGTTACTGTTGTCAAAGTTTTTGATGGACCTGCCAAAGAAGCAGGAATTGAGGACGGCGATATTATAACAGAGGTTGCAGGTACGGATGTTGGCGAAATGGATCTGGATTCGATTGTCAATATGATAAGAGGAACAGAAGGTACAGATGTAGTTATCAAGGTGTATCGTAAGCTTGATGGCAAATATTACGAATATACAGTGAAGAGAAGAAAAGTTGAGAATCCTACTGTTGAGTATAAAATGCTTGATAATAATATAGGTTATGTCTCGATTTCAAGTTTTTATGAGGTTACCGCAAACCAGTTTATAGATGCAGTTGGAGAACTTAATGTTCAAGGAATGGAAGGACTTATTATAGACCTTCGTGATAATGGTGGCGGACTTCTTGACATTGCAACACAAATGCTTGATTTCATGCTTCCTGAGGGCAAACTTGTATATACTGCTGACAAGGACGGCAATATAACAGATGAATATACATCAACAGATGAGCAACAGTTTACAAAACCGCTTGTTCTTCTGGTTAATGGATACAGTGCTTCGGCTTCAGAGATTTTTGCTGGAGCAATCAAAGATTACGGAACAGGAACACTCGTGGGAACCAAGACCTACGGAAAGGGTATTGTTCAGAGAATGTTCCCACTAACAGACGGTTCTGCGGTTAAGATTACAATTGCAAAATATTTCACACCTAAGGGAAATGATATTCATAAGGTAGGAATCGAACCTGATGTTAAGGTTGAGTTTGATGCACAGGCATACAGAGATTCTGATGGTGAGAAGGATAATCAGTTAGATGCAGCGGTAGAGGAAATGATGAAAAAGCTTGGGAAGTCAACAGGCTCCTCTAACACCGATACTAATGCAAAGGAACCTGAAAAAGACGAATAATGATAATATTGTCATTGACGTAATAGATAAACAGGAGGAAATACATTTTGAACAAAGAATTGGTAATAGTAATTGATTTTGGCGGACAGTACAATCAGTTGGTTGCAAGACGTGTCAGAGAATGTAATGTATATTGTGAAATATACTCATACAAGACTGATATAGCCAAGATCAAAGCCATGAACCCGAAGGGAATCATTTTGACAGGAGGCCCTAACAGTTGTTATGAGGAGGGAGCACCTTCCTACACAACTGAGCTTTTTGAACTCGGAATACCTGTGCTTGGACTTTGCTATGGCGCACAGCTTATGCAGTTAGAACTTGGCGGTAAGGTAGAGACGGCGCCTGTACGTGAGTACGGTAAGATTGAGGTTAGTGTTGATACTAAATCTCCGCTTTTTAAGGACATTCCTGAAAAGACGGTTTGCTGGATGAGCCACAATGATTACATCAGCCAGGCAGCGCCCGGATTTGATATAATTGCTCATACACCTGATTGCCCGGTTGCGGCAGCTTCTAATGAGAGTAAGAAATTATACGCAATCCAGTTCCATCCGGAAGTGCTTCATACTGTCACAGGTAAAGAGATATTATCCAATTTTGTATATAATGTCTGTGGTTGCGCGGGCGACTGGACTATGGATTCGTTCGTTGATTACCAGATTAAAGCAATTCGTGAGAAAGTCGGCGACGGCAAGGTATTGCTTGCATTATCAGGCGGTGTAGATTCCTCTGTTGCGGCAGTATTGCTTGCAAAGGCAGTCGGCAAACAGCTCACATGCGTATTCGTTGATCATGGTCTTCTTAGAAAAAATGAGGGTGATGAGGTTGAAGCAGTATTTGGACCTGAGGGACCTTATGATCTTAACTTCATTCGTGTAAATGCAGCCGAGAGATACTACGGCAAACTTGCCGGAGTAACGGAGCCTGAGAAGAAGAGAAAGATTATCGGTGAAGAGTTTATCCGTGTATTTGAGGAAGAGGCTAAGAAGATAGGTGCTGTAGATTTCCTCGTACAGGGTACCATTTATCCTGATGTTGTAGAAAGTGGACTTGGCGGTGAATCTGCAGTAATTAAGTCACATCATAATGTAGGCGGGCTTCCTGACTATGTTGACTTTAAGGAGATTATTGAGCCGCTGCGCGATCTTTTTAAGGATGAGGTTAGAAAGGTTGGACTTGAGCTTGGAATACCTGATTATCTTGTGTTCCGTCAGCCGTTCCCGGGACCGGGTCTCGGTATAAGAATTATCGGTGAAGTTACAGCCGAGAAGGTTAGAATTGTGCAGGATGCAGATGCTATATACAGGGAAGAGGTTGCTAAGGCGGCTGATTCATATAAGGCCGAGAATGGTGAGATGCCATCATGGATACCGGATCAGTATTTTGCAGCACTTACCAATATGCGTTCGGTTGGTGTTATGGGTGACGAGAGAACTTATGATTACGCAGTTGCACTCCGTGCAGTTAAGACAATAGATTTCATGACGGCAGAAAGCGCCCAGATTCCTTGGGAAGTATTGCAGACTGTAATGAATCGTATTATCAATGAAGTTAAGGGTGTTAACAGAGTAATGTATGATCTTACTTCAAAGCCGCCCGGAACGATTGAGATGGAATAATTACTTGTGGCTTATCAGTAATAAAAAAGGCAATTCGCAGATTTTCTGCGAGTTGCCTTTTCAGGTTACAGTGTGAACTGGACAAATAACAAAAAAGTAATATTTATAAGTCAAGATTTGTGTGTTATAATAAAAATTGATTTTGATTTGTAAAATAGGAGAATGTCGGAAGATCAACTTACAGATTTAGAGCAATTTCCTTATTTGTACATCAATAAAATTAATAAGAAAGTTAATTCTTTGCTCGACCTTCATGCAAAAAAAGTCTTTCATGAGTGGATTGAACAGGACAAGATTTCATGTTTACCTTCTTATAGATTGCCTAAGGAGATTTCGCCAGTTGATACGATTTCTTCCATTCCAAAATCCTTGTATAGTGAAGAGGAAAAGTTTGACAATGACTACGAAAGAAAAGTAGTAATGGAACTAGCTTCACTGGATAACATCAAGTGGTGGCATCGAAATATGGCTAGAAAAGGCTTTGCAATAAATGGATCTATTAATGCGTATCCGGATTTGTTGGTTAGAACAGAAAGTGGGAAACTTTTATTAATTGAAACAAAGGGTGATCAGTTAGACAATCCTGAGTCCAAAATGAAGGCAGAAGTAGGTGCACAATGGGCGGCTATGGCTGGAAGGATGTATAAATACTACATGGTATTTCAAACTAAGAACCCTGATTATAATGGGGCATATTCTTATGAGGAATTTATGCGTATTGTTAAAGAGTTATAATTAGGTTTAAAAAGTGGGGAATAGATAGTGTAATGTTTTTTGCCTTATAGAAATGGCTATAAGGGTATTATGTATTCTATGTCAAGAACGTTCTTGACCAGAATCAATAGTGTACAGTAGATAATGTAGATGATTATATTGTCCATTGTATGCCCTCCTATTGCCAGTGAAACAAAGTAGCTGTTAATATTATTATACAATACATCGTATTTGGAGGAGGTAGAGTTCCTTGTGAAAACGAGGTCCAATTGATTTTAATGCTTGCTGGCATTAGATATCTACCGGTCGTTAGTCAGTAAGCTTTTAGGAGAACAAATGAGTAAGGAAATTTATAAGGACAAGTATTATACACATTTTGATGTAAAAAAGAAGCACATAGATTATGAAAGGAAAGTAGAGAATATTGACTGGGTTGGTAAACATGGATTTTATCCTTTCATTCATTTCAGCATGAAATTCGACAAATATACAAATGATTCAGAGGGAAATAAGTATCTAAAACCTAAGGAGAGGGATATTTATTACTCTGCGCATATTGACAGATATATTTATGAATTTTATGGTAATCGGCTTAATAACAGGTACAATGTTTATTAAAAAAAGAACGGCATTAATAGGGTGCCCATAGCATATAGAAATTGTCTTCCGGGTAAATGCAATATTGATTTCGCAAAAGAGGTTTTTGAGTTTATTGTATCTAGTGGAAATGCGTATATTTTCGTTGGTGATTTTAGTAAATTCTTTGATAAGCTAGACCACAAATATTTGAAGGAAAAGATAAAAACCGTTGTTGGAACGGACTCTCTGGATAGTGCTGATTACGCTATCTTTAAGAACATAACGCGATTCTCATATATTGAAGCAGATGATATTGAGAAGGAAAAAGGAAAACTGAGACGCGATATGCGAGAAATGGATAAGTATTTCAATACTGAAGAGTTTCATGAAGTTAAGAAAAAATTTCTAAAAACCAACGTGAAGAATTACCAGATACCACAGGGGTCATCAATTAGTGCTGTTTATGCAAATGTTTATTTGATTGATTTTGATAAAAAAATTAATGATTACACCACGTCAAAACGTGGACTGTATAGAAGATACTGTGATGATATTATTATCATAATTCCAATGACGAAAAAAGAGATGCTAAGTGGTGCTGACAAGGCAATAGCGGAATTTGTCTATTCTGTTAGGAATCAGATTCCGAATTTGGATTTGAATGCAGATAAGACAGAACATTTCTTTTATAACAATGGTACAGTTGAAAAAATAATGGGAGAGAGTAGCCTAATTAATTATCTTGGCTTTACTTTTGATGGAAACACTGTTCGTATTAGGGATAAGAGTTTGTTTAAATATTATTGCCGGGCATACAGAAAGATAAAGCGAGTAAAAGATGCTAAAGACATAAAAGCATTCAATGCCGGAAGAAAGGCAGTATACAAGGCATATACTCACTTGGGGGTAAGGAGAAATCCAAGGGAACATGGGAATTTTCTTACATATGCGTATAAAGCTGATGAAATATTCGGCCAAAGCCAGGTGTTGAAAAGTGAAATACGCAATCAGGTCAAAAGACACTGGTGGAAAATTGAGAGTAGGTTGAAATTGTAAAACTAATGAATAATGATGCATAAAGAATTGAAAAGGTGATTACATTCAATGAACAAGTAAAAATCGGAGTTTTTAACG
Organism: Lachnospiraceae bacterium; assembly: GCA_015057325.1. Classification (GTDB taxonomy): domain Bacteria; phylum Bacillota; class Clostridia; order Lachnospirales; family Lachnospiraceae; genus CAG-590. The sequence goes on from SVEQ01000006.1 coordinate 28,847, forward strand.
AGGAGGTCTATGTATGCAAGAGATATCAATTACGACTGAAGGAATACAGAAAAATTTAAAAAATTACAAGCCTCTAGATGCGTTATGCGAATACATATGGAATGGATTTGATGCTTTGGCCGATACTATATGTGTCAACTTGCATACAAACGAGTTCGGATTGATTAATATGATTTCGATAGTCGATAACGGCACAGGTATTGCATATGAAGAATTGGGGAATAAATTTAAACCGTTTAACGATTCAAAAAAGGCTAATAGCTCAAAGGTGGTTAATCATTCATTGCCACATGGAAGACAAGGGATAGGCAGATTGACGTTTTTTGCATTTGCACAAAGAGCAAGATGGAATACTGTATATATTAAAGATGGGAAAAAATATGAGTATTTTATTGATATGGAGAAAGATTCTTTAAATCAATACGATGACAATGGTGGAAAAGATCCGAAAGTTTCGGAAAAGGCTTTGGGAACAGAAGTTATTTTTACTCAATTGCAGCAGTTTTCTAAAGAGGAGATAGTTCAGCGAATAAAGGTGGAGTTCTTTTGGTTCTTAGAGTTGAATCGAAATAGGAACTATAAAATTATTGTAGACGACGAAGAACTGCGCTATGAAGATTTTGTGGTGAAAAGAGTAGAATTAGTGCCAGAAGCGGAACTGGCTCATAAGTATATGATATCAGTTGTTCAATGGAATCAGAGTTTGGGTAAGGAATTTTCCAAGTTTTATTTTATCAATTCTGAAAATGAGGAACAATATAAAGAAGCAACAAAGCTTAATAAAAAGTCAGATGAATTTTATCATAGTGTATTTGTAAAAAGTGATTATTTTGATGAATTCTTTTTTGAAAAAGAGAACGAGGGTCAAATCAACCTTTTTCCGAATAGAAATGAACAAGAGTTTAAGTTACTTATGGACTATATTTATGATTTCTTGTATAAGTTCAGAAGAAATTACCTAAAGGAAGCATCAGACAGGTTTATCGATAAATTGGTTGATTCTCATATTTATCCAGAATTTGACGGCAATAATATTATTGATACTTATAGGAAAACTGAACTAGATAACTTGGTAGGTACATTATATGCTGCACAACCTAAAATTTTCACTAATCTAAGTGATGATAACAAAAAAATAACAATTGGATTATTGAAGCTCATCATGGATGCGGAAGATAAAGACAATTTATTTGCTGTTCTCAAGCAAGTGATTGATTTGGATGAAAATGAACTGGCAGAGTTGTCTGGAGTGTTAAAATATACATCTTTGTCAAACATTGCTAAATTGGTGAAATTGTTAGAAGATAGGCAAAAGGTAATTCAAGGACTTAAAGAATTGGTGTTTAATAAAGAATTGTATGCTAAAGAAGTTCCGCATATTCAAAGTGTAGTAGAAAGCCATTATTGGTTGTTTGGAGAACAATATAATTTAATAACTGCTGCAGAGCCAGATTTTACTTTGGCACTTAAAGGTTTGTTACTTGCAACAACAGGTGAAGAGGAAAATGTTGACATAGATCATGAAGATAAAAATAAGGAAATGGATATTTTTATGATCCGGCAAGATAGAAAAGGCGATGTAACAGAAAATGTTGTGGTTGAGTTAAAAAGGCCAACTGTAGCTTTAGGCGAAAAGGAATTGTCTCAAGTAAAAAAATATATGCAAGTCATTCGAAGTGATGATCGATTTAATATGGGAAAGGTAAAATGGACATTTTATTTGGTTGGAAATAAATTTAATAAAAGCAGTTTTCTAGAAGGAGAACTGGAGAATAATAAAAACCATGGAGAAGATCATCTGGTTTATTGGGTGGATAAAGGCTTGACTAAAATATATGTATTAAAGTGGAGTGAGATATTTGACGAGTTTTCTAAACGACACGATTATCTGCTGGAAAAATTGAAATTAGAGGAAACAATATGGTTGGAACAACATGACAGTGCAGATCAAATTGTTAGTGATGTCAACAGCAACTACGCAGTATTGGATAAACCATTAATTCCGAAGAGGAAAAGTGATTAGAAATTAGTATTCATTTAGAAGAAAGGAGTCACATGGCAATCCCAACAAACATAAAAAACTTATTGTCCGGCAATGTTGTAGAATGGGCAAGAATTGAATTTAAAGAAACATGGGATCCAGCTGCATCATTAAAGACCATTTGTGCATTCGCAAATGATCTTGATAACTGGGGCGGTGGGTACATTGTTATAGGAGTTGAAGAGAAAGAGGGACGACCAGTATATCCATTACTAGGTGTTCCAGCTGGTAAAATTGATAAGTATCAAAAGGAAATCTTTGCAAAATGTAAGCTTATCAGACCGGCATATTCTCCAATAATTGGTGTAGAAACCTATGAAGACAAGCAGTTTATTGTTATTTGGTGCCCTGGCGGTGACAACAGACCGTACTCTTCGCCAAAGACGATGGACAAGGACAATAAAGAGAGAATTCATTATATCCGAAAGGCATCAAATACTGTAGAGCCATCGGATGATGAAGAAAAAGATTTGTTTAATTTGGCCAATAGGGTGCCGTTTGATGATCGTATCAATCATAACGCTGAGATTTCGGATTTAAATATAACACTTATTCAAAGCTATCTGAAAGAGATTAAGAGTTCCTTGTATGAGAAGTCTAAAACAGGGGATTTTATTGAAGTGTGTCAGGATATGAATATTGTTAATACACTTCCAGAATATACCAAGCCAAAGAATGTTGGATTGATGTTTTTCAGTATGGAGCCGGAAAAGTTTTTTCCGAATGCTCAGATTGATGTTGTTCAATTCCCTGAAGGCTTGGGCGGCAATGATATTATTGAGAAAACCTTTCGAGGACCGCTTCATCAACAACTGCGTGATGCACTGCAATACATTCAGAATGTAATCATTACGGAAAAGGTTGTAAAGCATCCGGATAGAGCTGAAGCAGACCGATTTTTCAATTTCCCTTACGCAGCAGTTGAAGAAGCTTTGTCAAACGCTGTTTACCATCGTGCATATGATGAACGCGAGCCAATTGAGGTACGTGTTGAAAATGACAGAATGGAAATTGTAAGTTTTCCTGGTCCAGATCGTTCGGTTACGATTGAGGGGCTGAAAAATTACCGGGTATCAAATCGCCGTTACAGAAACCGTCGCATTGGCGACTTCCTAAAAGAGCTACATCTTACAGAGGGACGTAATACCGGATTTAAGAAGATTATTGATGCACTGGAGGCAAACGGCTCACCAAAACCGGAATTTGAGACGGACGAGGATAGAAGTTATTTTATTACGAGACTGTTCGTGCATGAGGGGTTTTGTGATAGTTCTAACCCAGAGCCAAAAAGGAGCCGAAAAGGAGCCGAAAAGGAGCCGATAAAAGGTGCTGAACGGAAGCAAGCTATATTAAGATTGGTATCACAAAATCCTACAATTACGCAAAGCCAGATAATGGAACAGATGAACCTGACAAGAAAGCAGGTGCAGAGAGATATGAAGGAATTGCAGGAAGAAGGTGTGCTTGTTAGAGAGGGAACAAATAGAAGCGGCTATTGGCTCGTGTCTGGAGAAAAGTGACGATAAAAGGATGAATAATGTATATGAAAAATGCAGCATATGAAGTCGCAAAAGTGTTTGAGGGGGTAGAAAGATTTGAAAATCGAATAGTAGCATTTGTGGATGTTATGGGAATCAGAAGCCGCATGAAAAATGCGGAGACTCCACAAGAACTTGAAATGTTCTCGAAACTTATGCATATGTACAATAACCAACCTTTTGCTGAAGACAAGATTGAAACCATTATGTTTTCTGATTGTATGTATTTGGTTGCAGAGCCTCAGTATATTAAGGAATTAATATGTTTGCTCTCGAACTTTGCATATAACCTATTGGTTAATAGAACGACTGAAATTACTCTTAAAGAAGAAGGGGGATTTGAAAGTAATAATCTTTGGGATTGTTTCAAATTAAGGGGCGGAATTACATATGGAAAAATATTAGTGTTAGATGAGCAAGCAAAAAAGGAAAAAATATCTTTTAATTCAAACATAGTATTAGGTCCTTCTGTGATTGCAGCTTACGAATTGGAGAGTAAGCAAGCTATTTATCCAAGAATTATTGTAGACGAGGCGTTTTTATCTTTGCTTGATATGAATCAACTGTCATATGAGGAATGTTATTTGGTTGAGGATAAGAATGACAAATTATATTATTTGGACTTTTGGAAATATATGTTTAAGGGGAAATGTGGTCCGGTTGACTTTTTGATTGGATGTATAAAATATGTTAGGAAAGAACTTGATGAAGCAGTGAAAGAAGAGAATGAAAAACTAGTGAAACAATTGAAGTGGTTTATTGAATATCTTGAAGACAAGGTTAGGTGCAGTATGCAATGATTAGAAATGAGCAGAGAAGCAATAATAGTGAGAATAAACTATACGCAGATCCCCAACTTGAGGACTTATAGTAATTGTAAGTAGGAAGATTTGGGAACGAAGGTTGTTCGAGGAAATAATAAGCTCTCAAGTCTTTTGTCTTGCTATGTTTAGACGGGAAGGATATATGCAAAAATGTATAAATTCGAGTATATAAAATGGTATTGGAAATATACAGATGATGAAACTCCGGTAATACTTTTTTATGAAGTGGATCTGGAAAATGAAAGATATGCAACAAGAATGGTAGAGGTATTTTGTGATAAGTCGGTTAGGTCCGTAAAAGAAGAGGGATTTAATTTCGTTACAGAGGCTTGTGTACCAAGTGTGCAAGAAATTAATCGTGAGCCAGAGTTCAGCGCAGAGATTATTTCTAAAACAGAATTTGAGGAAGTTTATAATTCCAAGAAATACAAGGGGCACATTGAGTTCCCTAAATAAAAGATTTTAGGATGGAAAATTATGATAAAAAAATATGATATGGATTGTGTCCAGGGAGTGCGTTCAGGGATGTTTCTTTACGCAGACTGTGGGACGATAGAAAAGATAGATTTAAAGAAAAGTGCAGAACTTTGGTGGGATAAACATCATAAAGCTACTATTATGGACATCTTGCTAAGAAAACGCACTAAAAATATATACGTTGGGGACAAGTGTTTTAATTTTTCGGAACCCTATATTAGGCTGTATGTAGAAAAGGATGAAGTTGTTTTTTCAAAAAGCTTTCCAGATGAAGTTGATACAAGTGATGCAAGCGAATTTAAAATGTGGTGGGATGAAATAAACAGAGGATTAAATCAGCAAGGATATTGGTTGTTTGATGAGGGATAATATATTTTCATTGAAATATGTTGCGATTTGATTCATAATATCCCCATGGACTGGTAAATCCCCCTCCTCACATCCGGTACTAAAATGGTACTATTTCTCATTCTAAAGCCGGATAATGAGAGGAAAAACGACAACTTTCTATACAAAATAATATAGAAATAACCCTAAAACAGAATCGGACTACGAAGGTCTTTGCGAGTTTGAATAAAATATTAGACTCGAACAAAAAGACAACTCGTGATTTTTTTGCGGGTTGCCTTTTTGTATATGCATCTTTTTATAGCATGTTTTGAAATAAGGGAGAATCTATATGGATATAATGTACGAATACCAGTTCAATACATTGTTTGATTATGCAAGAACAGATCAATAGACGGAATAATTATATCGGCGGGAAGTATTGGATGTTTTGCTGAAGATGAGAAACTTTATGTTGCTAAGCAGAATAAGGTAAGGACAGTCGAAAAAAGTAATGCATAACAAGGTTGTTAAAATAAATAAACTAAACAGTTTATAACTTTGCATCGTCAAAAAAATTACAATCCTTGTAAAGAATCTTTATTATTTTAAGTAATAAAACAATAATTCAAAATAAAATATTTCTGGGAGAGAGAAGCTTGCTTGACAGCGTATTTTTGTTGTGTTACACTCCGCAACATCGAAAGACGAATGGCAAAGGCGTTATTGGTACTTGATACCGATAGCGCTTTTTTTTTTCGTTTTAAGATATCTGCAGATTAAATTAATAAGACCTGGAGGTAACGATATGAGAAAAGGCATGATGAAAGAACGTTGGTTAAAAACAGTTACTTCGGTGACAATGTCCTTAGCAATGGTTGCTTCGCTTATAGCAATCAAAATTGATACTAAGGCTGCAGTAATAACAGAGAAGGAAATCGTTAGAAGTGAAAGATTGACACAGCCAACCAGCTCACACACATTTGCAGTAGATGAGCTTGGTGTTGTAAACTTTCATCCTACGTGGGGAAATAAAGAAGAAAATGTTGAAGATATGTTGGAGTATATTGAAGAAGCACATCAGAAGGGAGTTAAGATTTTGCTTTTCCCTGAAATGTGTGTAACCGGATATGTATCATCAAGCAACCCGGAAGCAGAAGATTATAAATGGGCTGTAGAAAGTGCGGAGGAACTTGACGGACCTACAGCACAGACATTTGCAAAGGTATCTGATAAATATGACATGTGGATCATTTATGGAGCAACACAGAAGATAGACGGCGATGATAAACATGCGTACAACTCAGCATTTGCATGTTCACCTGATGGAGATATAACAGCATATCAGAAGATGCATCCTGTTGAAGGCGCGTGGTGTACAGCCGGGACAACTCCTGTACTTTTAGATGCCGGTGAGTATGGAAAGATTGGCTTGAGTATCTGTTATGATACATACGCAACACCTGAACTTTCACGTTTTTACTCTGCACAGGGATGTAACTTATTGCTCAATCCGACAGCGACATCAAGAGGATACAAAACTACGGATGATTCGGCTTGGGAATGGTATTACAAGAACAGAATCGAAAGTGCAGCTTCACGAGAGGGCTTCACTATTCTTAGTGCAGACCTGGTCGGTAAGGACGGTTTGGGGGACAAGTACACCTTCCCAGGAGGTAGTGTTATCTTAAATGGTAGTGCAGCATATTACGGTGGTACTGAAGGAGCAAACGGAAGAGGTAATGTAAATGCAGATATTATTACAGGGCAGGAAGGACTTGTAACTAATGTAGTAAGATGCAGCACCAGATCGAGTGGTGCATGTAACAACAAGGACTTTAATCCTGAGTTGTATGCTAAACTTTACAAAGAATTAGCAGATAAGCTGGAAAACGGTGAGTCATTAAAATATAATACGAATCAAACGAAAGAACAGCCAAGAGCAGCAGTGGTTAACATGACTGGCTACTGGGGTAACAAAAAGAAGACACTTGAAAAAATGATAAAGTATATTGATGAAGCAGCCCAAAACGGCGTTGATATTCTCGTATTCCCTGAAACAGTATTGTCAGGATATGGATATGTTACACCTGATAAGGATCCTTTTTATCATAAGTATGGTGTATCAATGCAGGTAGCAACGGCAGAAACTATCCCGGGCGAAAGCACCTACAAGCTTTCTGAGTATGCTAAGAAGTATGGAATGTACATCATTTTCGGTATGACTCAAAAAGAAAAGAAATACAAGATGATTGAAGGTGGTGTTGAAAAAGTATATAACGCTGCGGCAATTCTTTATCCGGATGGTAAGATAGATTCGTACCAGAAGATTCAGAGAGCAGGACAGGAAGATCAGTGGTCAGTATGCGGAACAACACCAAAGATTATCGAAACAGAATGGGGTAAAGCCGGAGTAGATATTTGTCGTGATGGTCACTTCTACCCTGAAATTGGAAGATATTATGCAGCAATGGGTTGTACATTATTCATTCATCCAACTGCTACAACAGGTAATGCATGGTATCGTGAAAGCAGAATAGGTTCATATACAGACAGAGATGGTATGGCAGCAATAACATGTAATCTCTTAGGTGGTGACGGTATATATAATCCAAGTGGATCATTTAATCCAGAAAATGATGAAGCTAACTTTGATGATGAAGGAAACTTTATCGGTGGGGATCCTATACCGGAGAATTTTGGTAATTACGATCCACAGGAAACATACTGGAAGTCATCAAGCTGGATTGGTACAGGTGGCATCTTTAACAGTACGAGCTTGATTATTACAAAAGCAAGGACAAATGTAAACTTAAACGGTACAGGTTCTGAATCGGAAGTATATGCGGAAAACGGACTTACAAGTCCTCTTGGTTTAGAGATTGCAGATATGGATCTCTCAAGGAGCGGTTTCTCAATTACAGGATTTAATCCTTCGATTTTCTCGAAGATGTATGACAAACTGTCTATCTTATACAGAGGCGGTTATACAAGTATTTACGGTGGAGACGTAGTTCCGACACCTGTCACAATAAATGTGAATGATATTGAAACAAAGCCAATCGATGAACCATCAACTGAAGAACCAAAGCCTGAAGGAGCTGCTTCTGTAAGTGCTCCTAAGGAGCAAGCCAGTGTGGAAACTCCGACTGTTTCTGAGACGCCTGCTGTAGTTGATACAAACATCACTGCCTCTCCTACTAACAAGAGTGATGCAACTACAGTAGAAAAGTCAAAAACAGTTGCAGGAATAAAAGTTGCAAGCAAGAAAGCAGAATCAATAACTGTTGAGTTTAAGGCAGTCAAAAAAGCAAAATCTTACAAGATTCAGTATTCAACAAGTAAGAAGTTTGCAAAGGCAAAAACCAAGACAAAGACAACTAAAAAGACTAAACTAAATATAAGTAAGCTCAAAGTCGGCAAGACCTATTACATAAGAATAAAGGCTGTTGATAAAGCAGGAAAAGGAAAATGGTCTAAGGTTAAAAAGATTATTGTAAAGAAATAATAATACTGTCTAAACTTATAGTGAAAAGCGCTACATATGGAAAACTAAGTAAAAAGTATAACAACCCCTTGAGGATTATTCTTCAAGGGGTTGCTTTTATATGTGTGCCCGGTAAAAAAAGTTGAAAAACATGCCATTTCCTAGTATAATATTAATATATGTGTAGGGGGACACGATATGGCGGATTGGGTTATTGTAGTAGATGATGATACTGCCAATCTTAAAATGGCAGGACATATACTTAGCAAGGGTGGAATGCGTGTCACGGCTCTTAAGTCGGGACAGGCTTTACTTGACTATGTCGCTGAGCATGGCTCGCCCGATCTTATATTACTTGATATACTTATGCCGGGAATGGACGGATTTGAAACTCTGTTAAAACTCAGAGAACAACAGGAATCTGTCAAAGAAGTTCCGGTTATTTTCTTAACCGCTAACGAGGACGAAGAATCTGAAACAAAGGGCCTTTCTTTAGGGGCTATGGATTTCATTAAGAAGCCGTTTGTATCAGAGGTATTGACCTTGAGGGTTAGACATATAATTGATCTTGTTCATCTTCAGAGGAATCTTGAAGCTGAAGTCGAAAAGAAGACAGCAGAGAATCAGAAGCTGTTTCTTAATGTCGTTTCCACACTTACAACTGCAATAGATGCAAAGGACACGTATACCAACGGTCATTCTAATCGTGTGGCTTTCTATGCCAGTGAGATTGCAAAGCGCTCCGGCTATTCAGAAAAAGAGCAGAAGGACATTTACATGATGGGTCTTTTGCATGATGTTGGTAAGATTGGTGTCCCTGATACAGTTATTAATAAGCCTGCCAAACTTACAGAGGATGAGTTTGACAAGATTAAGAATCACCCTGTAATGGGTGCGAGAATACTTAAGAATATTAGGGAGATGCCCAAACTTGCAACCGGTGCAAGATGGCATCATGAAAGATACAGCGGCGGAGGATATCCGGACGGACTTATTGGTGAGGATATTCCCAAAGAGGCAAGAATTATTGCTGTTGCCGATGCATATGACGCTATGACGAGTAGGAGAAGTTATCGTGACATTTTGCCGCAGGGCATTGTGCGCGAGGAGATAGAGAATGGAAGAGGTACGCAGTTTGATCCGGATTTTGCGGATATAATGCTTGCGATGATTGATGAGGACGTAGATTACAAACTGCGGGAGGAGTAGTATGGGGGACAAGTTCAGAGACAACGAACTTTTTAATACCGCACATGTAATGATTCTTATAAGCTACACTATTTTTTCGGCAGTGTTGATTTTTGAATCATTACTTTTATCGTGGGAAAAATGGGCCCTTGTAATAGTTACTGCGGGGCTTACGTTAAGCTGGGTTATCCACATAAGACAGAGAATTTCAGGATACATCCGATTGTGGGTTTATTCTGTTCTTATGATGGGTACTTTTTTCTTTTATGGAGTCCATACGACAAGTACATATGACCTTGCGGTGGTAATGGCCGCCGTTATTATTATTTACACAATGACAGGTGTTAAAGCACTTATCAAATTGTGCGTGGTTACTTACTGTATAACAATGGCGTATGAAGTGTGGGCACTCGTAATGGAGGGAACTGTGTTTACTCCGCTTGATATAAGCCGTACAATGCTACATTACTCCATCGTCATAATGATTGGCTGGGTCAGCACTGTAATAATAGACAAATGGTACTCTGTACTTGGTAGTGCCGATGATCAGATATCGGAACTTGGAGATGCAACGACCAGACTTAGTGATTTCCTTGCCAATGTTTCTCATGAGATTCGTACTCCGATTAATGCGGTTATCGGTCTTTCGAAAGTGTGTATTAAGCGAGAGAAGGACGAAGCTATCAAGAGAGATCTTGGTGCAATTTCTGCAGCCGGCAAAAGAGTATACGAACAGATAAGTGATATTCTTGATTATTCGGAAATAGACAGGGGCAACCTTGCAGTTAATTATGAGGATTACATGATTTCCTCGATATTAAATGATATTGTGACGGAGATTAGACCGTATAAGAACCCGAGGCTTGAACTTGTAATAGATGTTGATCCCGGTGTTCCTTCAGTTATGAATGCAGACGTCTACAAACTCAAAAAGATTTTGTGGCATCTTATTATGAACGGGTTGAAATATACAAGAGAAGGTGGAGTGTATGTTCGTATTACAACAAAGCCACAGGAGTATGGAGTTAATCTCTATATAGAGGTTACAGATACCGGAATTGGTATGAATGGTGAAGAACTTGATAAGATATTTGACAGATTTTACCAGGGGGATTCGGGAAGGACAAGAACAACCAGCGGTCTTGGACTTGGAATGTCTATAGTAAGCGGTTTTGTGTATTCTATGGGTGGATTTATAACAGTTGAGAGTGAACCTGATGAAGGTACTTCTGTAAGAGTAAGTATTCCGCAGACGGTTGTCGATTATTCTGAATGTATGTCTATTAGTAATCACGATGATATATGTGTCGGTGCATTTCTTCATTTTGACAAGTATTCTAATCCGCATGTCAGAGAATATTATAATTCTACAGTCCTTAACATTACGCGTGGCCTTAAAGTGTCACTTCACCGTGTTGACAATATCGACAGTCTTAAGAAACTTGTCAAAAAGATACAACTTACCCACCTATTCGTGGGCGAAGAGGAATACGATACAGATGTCGATTTTATGGAGGAACTGTCTAAAGAAGTCAGAATCGAAGTGGTTGCTAATGACAGTTTCAAGTTGCCGCTTGGTTCACGAATAAAGATATTGAAGAAGCCTTTCTATTGTTTTCCTGTTGCGAGTGTTCTTAATTATCAGGGAGAGGATAGTGAGGATGAAGGCAAGATGGTATGCCGTAATGTTCGCGTGCTTGTTGTAGATGATGAGCCGATGAACCTTACAGTGGCGATGGGAATATTTAACAGTTACGGTATGATTGTTGCAACTGCCGACTCGGGAATTGAGGCGGTAAGCAGATGCAAGAGAAATAGTTATGATATTGTATTTATGGATCATATGATGCCGGGCATGGATGGTGTAGAAGCAATGAAGAGAATTCGTGCAGAAGCGTCAAAAGATCATGAAGAATTCCCAATCGTTGCACTTACTGCCAATGCTGTAAGTTCTGCAAAGGAAATGTTTATCAAAGAAGGTTTTGATGGATTTGTCAGCAAACCGATTGAAACAGAAGAACTTGAACGAGTGTTAAAACGTGTTCTTCCTGTATCGGCAATTACATACGAGAAGAGAGTATCGGAAGAAGATAGTGGAGAGAATATAAGCAAGAAAGCATTTGAACGTCTTAATGATATTGGTATAGATACCGAAAAAGGAATGCACTACTGTCAGAATGACAGAGGATTTTATAAGTCACTTATGCTTCAGTTTGCAACGGAAGCATTGACCAAGAAGGTCAATATGGAAAGATATTTTGAGAGTGGGGACCTTACCAATTATGCAATACTTGTTCATGCACTTAAGAGCACTGCCAAAATGATAGGTGCTACGGAACTTTCTGAAAAAGCGAGATTGTTAGAGGAGGCTGCCAAAGCATCTGATAAGACTTATATTGATAATCATCATGAAGATATGAATATTCAGTATGAGAATATAACTAACGGAATTAAGACAGCATACGGTGTTAATGATGATATCGCAGGCGATACATCACAAGATTATAATGCTGAAGACGACGGAGAGATTTTGGAGTTTTCGCCGGAGGGCGAAAGTGATGACGCCTCTACAGAGGAAGAAGTCAAGGTTTACAGCGACGATGATGAAATAATGGAGTTTTTGCCGCAAGAGTAGAAGGAGAGTGTCTGGATGATCTTTAGAAGAGTTAAAAACAGAATAATGGATTCAGATCTCGGACTGCACGATAAGTTGTTCATTTTGCTTTCGGGGGTTGCTTTGCTTGCACTGGTTATTATTTTCTTTGTGGGAGTATTAATTGGAGAATCATATACGGACCTTGTGATGCTTGGCGGTGCCATTCTTATTGCAGGTCTTTTGAGTATGTTTGCAATTATCAAAAGAAAGATTGGAATTATGGCGGGAGTTTTTTCATTTGTTATTGTTTTCTTTCTCCTGCCGGTTACATTTTTTACAGGTGGCGCAATATTTGGTGGCGGGCCGCTTTGGTTTGTGTTTGCAATTTTATTTATCAGTCTGACATTGCGTAGAAAAGTTAAATTATTATTTTTGCATGCACTCATTTTTGTTTCGGCAGCATGCTATGGCTTTGCATACCATTACCCAACGTACGTTACACAACATGATTACACTATGGCGTATTTGGATTCATTTATATCATTGTTACTTATAATGTCATCCATAAGTATTATGATCACGTTTGTAACAAAGTTATACACACTTGAGAATGAGAAGGCTGAAGCAAGACAGAAAGAGATAGAGGAACTTAATGCATCGCAGAATCATTTCTTCTCAAGTATGAGTCATGAGATAAGAACACCGATTAATACAATTATCGGACTTAATGAAATGATACTTCGTGAGGATGTATCGGCTGAAGTTGCAGAGGATGCTGCTAATATCCAGTCGGCAAGTAAAATGTTGTTGCACCTTATCAACGATATTCTCGATATGTCCAAACTTGAGTCGGGTCAGATGCAACTTAATATGGATTCTTACAATATTGGCGACATGCTTTCGGATGTTGTTGGTATGCTTTGGATTAGAGCAAGAGACAAAGGACTTGAGTTTCATGTTGATTTAGCCCCTGATATGCCTTCGGGATATTTGGGTGATGAAGTCAGAATTAAGCAGATACTTATCAATGTAATTAATAACTCAATCAAATATACAAAAACAGGTTCTGTCACGCTTTCAATTCAATGTGCAAGACAGGATGACGGTATGGCTAACGTTATATTTACAGTGGCTGATACCGGTATCGGAATTAAGAAAGAGAATATTCCTTACTTGTTTACAGCTTTTAAACGTGTTGAGGAAGAACGTAACAAATATATAGAAGGAACCGGTTTGGGACTTTCTATTGTTAAACAGTTTGTTGACATGATGGGTGGAAAGATAACGGTTAATAGTGTTTATACAAAGGGTTCGACATTTATTATTGAGATACCTCAAAAGGTTGTCGATGAGGAGTCGGTTGGAGAGTTTGGACTTGAGAATCGTGCTGCAATGCAAACGAGAGAAACATATCATCGAAGTTTTGAGGCGCCGAGCGCAAAGGTCTTGGTTGTTGATGACAATGCATCCAATCTCATGGTTGTCAAGAAGTTACTAAGAGATACATTGGTTAAGATTGACACGGTAGAAAGTGGAGCCGAGGCGTTGGAGAAGACGTTGGAGAAGGAGTACAACGTTATTTTCATGGATCATATGATGCCGGAGATGGATGGTATAGAGTGTCTCAAAAAGATCCGTTCACAGGCCGGAGGACGATGCAAACAATCAAAGATTGTTGCACTTACGGCTAACGCCGGTTCTGATAATCAGCAATTGTATGTTAGAGAAGGTTTTGATGGATATCTGTTAAAACCTGTAAGCGGAGAGGCTATAGAACACGAACTATACAGACAGCTTCCAAGAGATGTTGTTATTGTCTCTGATGAGGATGTTGCAATCCTTGAGGAGAGTACGGCATGGATGCAGACGCATAACAAGAAGGTAGATGTTGTGATTACAACAGAAAGTGTTGCCGATATTCCTAAAGCTCTTCTTAAAAAGCATAACATTGCGGTTATTCCGCATTTGGTTGAAACGGAAGATGGATTGTTTGAGGATGGTTTTGAGATTGAGTCACATGGTCTTATCTCGTATATGAATAAAGGAGATAATGTTGCATGGACTAAGGCACCAAGCATAGAGGCACACGAAGCGTTTTTTGCAGAGCAGCTTGCCAAGGCAAACAATGTAATACATATATCTTTATCAAGCAAAGTTAACAACAGTGGTTGCGATGTTGCGATGGAGGCAGCGGGAATATTTGAAAATGTTACCGTTTTTGATACGGGACATTTATCAAGCGGTCAGGGAATAATGGTTCTTGAAGCGTGCCGAATGGCAGAAGAAGGAATGTCTGTTGACGAGATTATTCCAAGACTTGAGAAATTAAGATCAAAAATACATTCTAATTTCATTGTGGAGAATATGGATTATTTGGCAAAATCCGGACAAATGGGTGAGTATGTATCAAGTATAGCCAATGCATTTAATGTACATCCGGTAATGATTCTTCGCGCTGGCAAGATGGTTGTCGGAGGATTTTATTTCGGTTCACGTGAACGTGCATGGAGAAAATACATTAACAGAATGATTGGCAAAATGGGTTCGGCCAATAAGAGATATCTGTTTGTTACATATGTAGGTCTTACCCAAAAAGATATTGCAGAAATTAAGGAGATTCTTGCTAACAGAGTACACTTTGATAATGTGTATTTTCAAAAAGCGTCACCTGCGATTGCTGTTAACAGCGGCCCGGGAACATTTGGACTGCTTTATATGGATGAATAGATAAAAATAATGGAGGTTGAGGTGTTAAGATGGTTCATAAACTGATGATAGTTGATAACAACAGCATACAGAAAGTACTCTTGGAACAGTTGCTTATCAAAGTTCTTGGCAAAACTGTTGAGATTCACTGCTTCAACTCTATTTCCGAAAGTGACTTTGACGATGATTGGGAAGCTATGTTTGTTGACTTGTATATCCCGGGAACATCTAGGGGTGAAATAGCAGATGTTGTTAAGGATGAACTTGAGAAAGTTAACAGGAAAGTTCCTGTTGTCTGGTTGGGCGACGATGATGAACTTGAGAATATGCCATATATTGATAATGGGGAGTTATATAATCTCGAGAAGCCTGTTCAGTACAAAGTGCTTTGTAATGTATTGGAAGATATATTGGAACTTTCATACGATCCCGAAGCACTTGGTTGGATAGAGAAAGAAATCGGAATTGCCAATTGTGGTTCGGAAGATAGTTATGATGAAGCAGCACGAATATATTCTTCAACCGGACGAGGTAAGATTGAAGAAATACGAGAGTTCTATAAGTCAGAGGATTGGGAGAACTATACAATCAAGGTTCATGCACTCAAAAGTTCTTCAAGAATTATCGGAGCGATGGAACTTGGTGACCTTGCAGAGGAACTTGAACATGCCGGAGACGCTCTCGATTTAAATACAATTCATGAGAAGACGGAAGACTTGCTTAAAGGTTACGAACTTTGTATCAATACAATCGAAAAAATGCAGAGTAACAATGTTGAAGGAAAGCCTTCTGTTGACGCCGCATACCTTGCAGATGCATACGCGTCTATGTACGATTTTGCATGTCAGGAAGACTATGACCTTATGGAAATGGTACTTGACGAACTTAAGAACTATGAGATTCCCGAAGAAGATGAAATCAAGATTAAGGATATTAATGAGATGTTCCTTCGCTGGGACTTTGAAGGTATAAAGGAGAAATTATCGTGAAAGCCGCAAAAGATGTTAATTCAACCAGAATTAAAGATCGTGCCCTTGAGGAAAATGAGAATAGGGAAAAGGACCGCTTACGAGTAGTGAGTCTTTCGATAGTATCGTCATTTACCTTGTCTGCACTTGCACTTATGGTGGGTATTACTTTGCTACATTGGGAAATATGGGCATACCCTCTTATTATTGTATCGTTATTTGTTGTATGGGTAATGCATATCAGGCAGGATATCAATATGCGAGGCAAGACATTTGCGTATGCGTTTATGTTCTATGCGATTGCATTCTTTCATGGTATTCATCCTGATAGTATGTTTGATTCGTCGTTGATTATATGTTTTATAATGCTTTTATTTACCATGCTTCAGGAAACATCGGTTATCAATGTCGGTATAGCTGTTTATTTCCTTTTGATTGCTAATCAGTTCTATACGATGCATCTTAATAAAACAAGCATAGAAGAAATTGATATTGCCAGAATAATTCTTCATATTGTTATAGTATTGATAACATCAAGAATTGCCAAGATGACAATAAGTGGAAGGAAATTGATGGGAGAACGCTACGGCGGAACTATATCAAAGCTTGGCGAAATGAATCGACGCATGGAAGATTTCATGGCGAATGTGTCACATGAACTTCGTACACCGATCAATGTTGTTATGGGTCTTAGTAAAGTGCTTCTTGAGGACGAATCCAATCCGTCAAAGAAGGCAACAATGCAGGCACTTTTTGCTGCAGGTAACAGACTTTCGGGTCAAATTGGTGATTTGCTTGACCATACGGAAATCGATACAAACAAACTGATATTATCAAGAGAACCATATGAGATTACATCAATTGTTAATGATGTTATAAGTGAATTGTCAATGTATGACATTAAGCAAATGCCGGAGATAGTTGTTAATCTTGATCCTTCGGTTCCGAGAACAATGATTGGTGACGCTGTAAGAATCAAGAAAATACTGTGGCATTTACTTACCAATGCAGTTAAGTTTACTGAAGACGGTGGTGTGTATATGCACATTTATCATCGATATATGGATTACGGAGTTAATCTTTGTATAGAGGTTGTTGATACCGGAAAAGGTATTGAGCCTGAAGAAAAAGAGAAGATGATGAACGGTCTATATCAGAGCAATTCAGGCAGAAACAGAGAGACCGGAGGTATTGGAATCGGACTTTCACTTGTTTATGGTTTTGTTCATGCGATGGGCGGTTTTGTTACAATAGATTCGGCTATAGAGCAGGGAACCCATGTAAGAGTATCCATTCCGCAGGGAATTGCTGAAACATCGCATTGTCTTACAGTTAATGATGATGAACAGCTCCGTGTCGGTTTTGTGTTTAATACAGAGAATTACTCTGTTCCGATGCTCAGAGATTTCTACAGAGATGTGACTGTTACTCTTGTACGCGGTCTTAAGGTTCCGATTATAAGGCTTGCTTCATTTAACGAGTTCAAGGAGTTAAATGAGGTTGAACAGTTTACGCATATCTTTGTCGGAACAAGGGAATATCTTGACTACAGAACTTCTTATGAGAAGCTTGCAAAGGTGATAAATGTTGCGGTAGTTGCGGCAGAGGATTTCACGTTCCCTAGTGACAGCAGAGTTATTCATTTCAAGAAACCGTTCTGCTCGTATAACTTTGTTGAGATATTAAATGTTGGAAACGACAGAGAAGAATACACCAACATGCATGAGGAGACAAAACTTTCGTTCCCTGATACAAGAGTTTTGGTTGTTGATGATGAAGAGATGAATCTCGTCGTTGCGGGTGGAATTCTTAGTAAATATGATATGCAGGTTGATACCGCAATAAGCGGTAAAGAAGCAATACTCAAATATACGGAGAACGATTATGATGCGATTTTCATGGATCATATGATGCCGGAGATGGATGGTGTTGCTGCAACTGCTGAAATTAGAAAGATACAGGAGAAGATGGGACGCAACACGGTTATAATAGCACTTACTGCCAATGCGGTCAGCGGTGCTCGTGAGATGTTCTTGTCATCAGGCTTTGACGGCTTTGTTCCAAAACCTATAGCAATTGTTGAACTTGAGAGAACACTTTGCAGTCTTCTTCCTAAGAATATGGTAATTCAGAGTAGCCACAGACCGATAGCATCACTCGTATGGGATGCAAACGGTATTTGCGATTTCTCTGTAATAAGAGAGTACTGTCTTGGTGATAAGGCAATTATGGATAAGGTTTGTGATACATTTATTGATGAGGCTGACGATGTTATGACAGCAATTCAAAATGCGTATGAAGAGTCATATATCAGTGATTACAGAAGCCAAATGATAGCCGTAAGAGATACGGCAAGACTTGTGGGTGAGAATAACCTTATTAAGATGACAGCTGAAATTCAGGAGCACTTCCTTGATAAGGGAATGATGCCGAATAGAGCAAGAAATATCAAACTTATTGATGAGTATAGAAAAGCAGTTGAATATATCGAAAAAGAGAAGAGGGGAGGGGACAATCTGTGAAAAAATGGATTAAAGCCATAAAAGACCCCGGTCTTGGCATGCGTTTACGTACATTTTATCTTGCAGGCGGAGTTGGAACCATAGCGTTATTGTTCATGGTCTTGATAAGCTTGCTAATTGGCGAGAATACATCAAGTATTTTGTTGGTAGCGGGATGCACCTTTGGATATGCGTTATTGTTTTACCTGACAATTCATTTTAATAAACTGGATGTTGGTGGTTCTGTCATATGTTTTCTTGTGGTATGTGTATTGTTCCCGGTTTGCTTCTTCTGTTCTGGTGGTTTGTATGGAGGCTCGTCGCTATGGTTTGTTTTTGGCGTGGTATTTATAAGTAGTCTCATGAGAGGAAGGCTACAGATATTTTTCTTTGTCCTGACTATTGTTGCGCTTTCTGCATGTTACGGAATATCGTATGTGAGACCTGACCTTGTACTTGCGCACACAACGGAGACTTTCTTTTTGGATTCGTTTGCGTCGGTAATACTTATAAGTTTTCTTATACTATTGCTTATAACATTCCAGTCTAACATTTACAAAGAGAAGAATGAACTTGCACAAAAGCGTAGTGAAGAAATCGAGGAATTAAACAGAGCACAGAATCGTTTCTTCTCAAACATGAGTCACGAGATAAGAACGCCGATTAATACGATAATCGGTCTTAATGAAATGATTCTTCGTGATACAACAGACAAGGAAGTTGCCAAGGATGCCAACATTATTCAGGGTGCTAGTAAAATGCTTCTGACCCTTATTAATGATATTCTTGATATGTCCAAGATTGAGTCGGGTAAGATGGATATTGTGGCTGTGGAATATGGAACAGGCGATATGTTATCTGAGATTGTCAATATGATATGGCAAAGAGCAAACGATAAGGGCATCGACTTCAAAATTGAATTTGATGAGGCTATCCCGACAAGATTATTTGGTGATGAAGTAAGAATTAAACAGATTCTTATTAATCTTCTTAATAACGCAATCAAGTATACGAAGGAAGGTTCCGTTGTTTTATCCGTTCAATGTGAGCCGGCTGACGAGAATAATGTATGGATTGTGTACAGTGTCACAGACACAGGAATGGGAATTAAGAAGGAAAACATTCCGACACTTTTTGATGTATTCCAGAGAGTGGATGAAGAAAAGAATCGTCATATAGAAGGAACAGGACTTGGTCTTTCCATTGTTAAACAGTTGGTTAATCTTATGGGCGGAGAGGTTACCGTTAACAGTGTTTACATGAAGGGCTCAACATTTATTGTCAGACTCCCTCAGACAATTTCTGACAGACAGCCTCTTGGCACGCGTAATTTCTTGGAGCAGGGACGAATTGTCGGAATTGAGAGATACCGTACAAGTTTTGAGGCACCTCGCGCAAACATTCTTATAGTAGATGATAATGAGGTAAATGTTACCGTTGAGAAGAAGCTTTTGCGTGACACCAAGATGAATGTTGAGGCGGTACTTAGCGGCGAAGAATGTCTTAACAAGACGGTATCTAAAAAGTATGATGCTATTTTGATGGATCATTTGATGCCGGAGATGGATGGTATAGAGTGTCTTCACGCGATTCGTTCGCAAAAGGGTGGACTTAACAATAATACGCCGGTAATTGTGCTTACTGCCAATGCGGGTTCTGAAAATCAACATTTGTATAAGGTTAACGGATTTGATGATTATTTGTTAAAGCCGATTAGCGGAAAACAATTAGAGGATAAGTTGATTCGTTTCATACCAAGAGGTCTTATAAAAGAGTTGTCGGGTCCGACTGTAATTGAAGCAAGGGATCAGAATACAGGAATTCGACTTCATAAGGTTGCAATCTGTGTAACCGCAGACAGTGTATGTGATATAAGGGAAGATGTTGTCAGAAAATACAGAATAGGAATAATTCCAAGTCATATTCATACTGATGACGGAGATTTCTTGGACGGTATTGAGACCAATGCTGACGAGATTATGTATTATATGAAAGAGAAGAAGGGACGCGTTCGTACTTCTGCGGCAACGGTTGGAGAATACGAGAGATTCTTTGCTGAAAATCTTTCGAAAGCATATCAGATAATACATATATCCAATGCCGGTGGAGTCCGTGAAAGCTATTTCAATGCATGTGAGGCAGCAAAAGCATTCGGTAATGTTACTGTTATTGATTCGGGACAGATATCAACCGGTATCGGAGTTTTGGCATACGAAGCAGCTCGCATGGTTCATGAAGGCGGAATGCGAGTTGACGAAATCGTCGAAGAACTTGGCAAACTTAAGAAAAATGTTTTGTCCGGATTTGTTGTGGGCTCTACGGAATATCTTGCAAACAGCGGTATGATTGGTCAGGGAGCACACAGAATATTTGATTCAATACTAATCCATCCGGTAATAAGTATCGTTAACAGTGAGATGGCCTTTAAGAAGTTTATGTGGGGAACCACGGATGGTCTTAGAAACGCTTTTGTTAAATATATGCTTAATAAGGCTGACAATATAGATAAAGGCAGAATATATGTCTCATATTCAGCACTTTCTGAAAAGGACAAAACTGAAATCGAGAAAATGATACGTGAACAAAAGAAAGTTGAAGAAGTTATATTTAATCAGTGCTCCGCAACAAATGCAGCTAACTGTGGTCCGGGAACATTTGGTATTGCATATATAACCAATTACAAAGAAAGAGAGAAACGTTATGAGTCAGGTATCGATAATTAGTGTAACGGAAACATTTACGGTAAAAGGTATTGTGAAAAAAATACAAGAGTTTGGTATGGAGGTTGAGAGTATCGGCGCTACCAATGAGGACATTGAGAGAACTGTGGAAAATACTGCGGTTTACATCATCATGGCCAACGATTCGGCTGCAAGTATGGTCGGAGTCATTGATGACCACAAGGATGTATTTACTGCCCATTGCGAACACGTGCTTTTAATCGGAACAAAAAATGATTCCAAAATCTTTGAGAATTATTTGTCCTTTAATGAGGGATGGGAGTTCTTTGAGCGCCCGATAGATGTTTCTGAATTAGTTGCAAAGACGCAGCGTATAATGGAAGAAGAGAATACATTTGAGAAAAAACCTTGTATTCTTATAGTAGATGATGATATAACATATTGTGAGATGATAAGAGGTTGGCTTAAAGATTTCTTCAGAGTAAGAATGGCAAACTCGGGTGTCAATGCAATAACATGGCTTGCTAATAATCATGCCGATTTGATATTACTTGATTATGAAATGCCTATCACATCAGGGCCGAAGGTACTTGAAATGTTAAGAAGCGAGGAAGAGACTGCCGATATTCCGGTTATCTTCCTTACGGGAGTTGGAGATAAGGCAAGTATCACGCGTGTGCTTTCACTTAAGCCTAACGGATATCTTCTCAAAAGTATCAAGAAAAAAGAACTTATTGAGCAGGTGAGTCGTTTCCTGATTGAGGGTCAGTAAACAGTATGTTTGATTGAAGCGGAGGAAAAAAATGGCTTTAGCATTTTACACATTTACATTTGTTTTAGCAGTTTTATTTACAATTATATATGTGTATATGTGGAATAAACATTATGAAACTAATATCACTATCATTTTTGTGTTGATTGTTATTAGTAATCTTTCGTACATGTTTTTGTACGGTGTTAAAACCGCTGAAACCGCAACGGTTGCTCTTAAGATGCTATACATAGGGGGATGTTTTTTGCCGTGGTTTGTAACCATGTGTGTTGTCAATCTGTGTCAGTTTAAACTTCACAGGGTTGCTCGTTTGATTATGTTTTTGGTCAACGCGTTGATGTATTGTGGCATACTTACAGTAGGATACTACCCGTATTTTTATAAGAGGTTGGATTTTCAAATTGTTGACGGGGAGTGGATTATTAAAAAAACGTATGGTCCACTTCATACCGTTTTTTATATAGTCATTGGTGCGTATTTGATTGCAGGAATTGCTATAATTATCTATACATATAGAACAAAGAAACAGGTTTCAAGGAAGATTTTATATCTTCTCACCTTGCCTGAAATAACGTCTATTATGAGTTACTTTTTAACCCACTTTGGCAAGAGGTCAATAGAGTTTGTCCCGTTGACGTATGATATAGCACTTGTTGTATATCTTTTTATTGTTAGGAGAATGTCCACTTATGATGTGAGCGATATGGTAATTCAGTCCATGGTCGAGACCGGTAACACCGGATTTGTATCTGTTGATTTCAAACTTAATTATCTTGGAAGTAATGAGACAGCAAAGCACATTTTGCCACAGCTTTGTGACTTGGCAGTTGACCAATCGATAGATGGTGTTGAAGCCCTTAAAGATACTATTTTGTATTGGATTGCTCATTTTGAGAAGCATGGTGGTAAAGGTCAGAATGCATTTGTAATTAATAAGAAATCGGAAAGTAATGAGGATGAAGCATATAAGGTAGAAGTCAATTACTTATACTACGGAAAGAGGAAAATAGGTTATCAGATATTCCTTTCAGATGATACTCAAAACCAGCGATATATCAAGCTTTTAGATAAGTACAACTCGGAGCTTGAAGAAGAAGTTGCTACAAAAACAGAGCGAATAGTTATGATGCACAATAACCTTGTGCTTAGTATGGCGACAATGGTTGAAAGTCGTGACAATTCAACAGGTGGACACATAAAAAGAACAAGTGAGGGTGTTCGTATTCTTATAGACGAAATGAAGAAGGATAGCGAGCTTAATCTTTCAGAGGAGTTTTGTGCTAACATTATCAAGGCGGCGCCGATGCACGATCTTGGTAAGATAGCCGTTGATGATGCGATTCTTAGAAAGCCCGGACGTTTCACGCCTGAAGAATTTGAGGTTATGAAGTCACATGCACCTGAAGGAGCCAAAATTGTCCACGAAATCCTTAAGGGTACAGATGATGGGGCATTTAAGATTCTTGCAGAAAATGTCGCACATTATCATCATGAACGAGTTGACGGCTCGGGATATCCTGAAGGACTTAAAGGTGAAGATATTCCTTTAGAGGCAAGGATTATGGCTATTGCCGATGTATATGATGCTCTTGTAAGTAAAAGAGTATATAAAGAAAAAATGTCTTTTGAAGAGGCAGATAAGATAATAATGGAAGGTATGGGTACTCAGTTTGATGAGAAATTAAAGAAATATTATGAGAGTGCAAGACCAAAACTTGAGGAATATTACAGCAAACAATAAAATAGTATTTTGAAATGTTAACCTTGTGAAGCGATAAGGGGTTGACAATAGAGAATCGTTCTTGTATACTAAAGTCCGTTGAGAGCTCAACGGACTTTTTATATTAAGGGGAACAGAATGATGGATACAGCAAAACAAAGAATTTCAACAAAAACAATGGCTTTAATTGCAGTTATGACGGCAGTGACATGCGTATTGTCACCATTTTCAATTCCAATTGGGCCTGTGCCTATTTCACTGGCAACGCTTACAATATATCTTGGTGTGTATGTTCTTGGAATGATGAAGGAAGCGGTAAGCGTTATAGTTTATCTGCTTATAGGTCTTGTTGGAGTACCGGTTTTCTCGGGATTTTCGGGTGGACCAGCCAAACTTATCGGACCTACGGGCGGTTATCTTGTCGGTTATGTCTTTATGGCGGTAGTTGCCGGAGCGTTTGTTGACAAGTTTGACGGAAAGATTGTGCCGAGTGTTATTGGTCTTTTACTGGGAACTGTCGTATTATATGCAATGGGTACTGTATGGTTTTGTATTCAGGCAAAGACAGGAGTTGTATCGGCATTGATGCTTTGCGTGATTCCGTTTATTCCGGGAGATATAGCAAAAATAATTATAGCTTCATTTTTCGGTATTAGCATACGTAAGGCGTTAAATCGTGATGCCTGAAGGAAAGCGTTAACGATACAATCATATATAACTGATGAAAAGAAGGTTTTTCAAGCCTTCTTTTTTCGTGCAAAAATCGTTCGTTTGTCATATAATGAAATGAGTGTGTATATGTGAAATTACATAAAGACTTCATTGGCTTAATGTAGAATGATATATATTCAATTAAGATTAGAGGAAGTGTGAATGATGAACGATTATGGGAAACAGGAATCGCGACGTAAGATGATGACGGAAACGCCGGTTCCGCAACTTATAGTAAAACTATCAATTCCTACTATAATAAGCATGCTGGTGACTGCATTCTATAATTCGGCAGATACTTATTTTGTGGGTAGAATATCAACACAGGCAACGGCAGCAGTCGGACTTGTGTTTTCGGTTATGGCGATAATTCAGGCTCTTGGATTTTTCTGTGGTCACGGTTCGGGAAACTTTCTTTCGAGAATGCTTGGTGCAGGAGACTACAAGAAAGCCAATGAGATGGCTTCGACAGGATTTGCGATTGCATTGATATTAGGAGTTATAGTGGCTGCGGTTGGCAATATATTTCTTCACAGGATTGCACTGTGGCTTGGTGCATCGCCAACAACGATAACCGATACGGAAAACTACATGCGAATAATTTTGCTTGGTGCACCGTTTATGATGGGGCAGTTTGTAATCAATAACCAGTTAAGGTTTCAGGGGAGTGCAGTGTATGCCATGGTTGGCCTGATGTGTGGAGCGGTTATTAATGTGGTTTTAGACCCGGTTCTTATACTCGGACTTAAATGGGGAGTTACGGGAGCTGCGATTGCAACAGTATCGGGACAGATTACAAGCTTTATTGTTCTTTTGATTGGAAGCAGTAGAGGTCAGAACATACATTTAAAACTATCCAATATACATATTAATTGGTTCTACATTTTTGAGATTACCAACGGTGGAGCGCCGTCGTTGTTTAGGCAGGGCCTTGCAGCAGTGGCAACATTACTCCTTAATCATCATGCAGGCTTTTATGGCGGGGATGCTGCGATTGCAGGAATGTCTATTGTTACGAGAGTAATGATGATGCTTATGTCGGCACTTATCGGTTTTGGTCAGGGATACCAACCGGTATGCTCTTATAATTACGGTGCCGGATTAAAATCCAGAGTACGTGAAGGCTATTTCTTCTGCGTTAAGTGGGGAACGGTTTTTCTCTTTGTTGTCGGTGCGTTATGTTTTGTGTTTGCACCGGATGTTATTAGATGGTTTAGAGATGATGATGCGGTAGTTGCGGTAGGGCGTGTCGCACTTAGATGTCAATCGGCAGCATTTCCGCTTACGGCGCTTGTTGTAATGACAAACATGATGCTTCAATCGATGGGAAGAGGTCTTAAGGCAACAATTACTTCGTCGGCGAGAAACGGAATATTTTTTATTCCTTCTATATTAATACTTCCAAGAATATTTGGGTTGCTGGGAGTTGAGATTACACAAACGTGTGCGGATGTATTGTCAATTCTCATTACAATACCATTTGCATATACGGAATTAAAACATTTAAAAGAAGATGACACCGGTGAAGTTGAGCAGAGACAAGTAGAATAACATCTATACGATATGGAATAAGCAAAAATAAAACGGACACAGAGATTAATCTGTGTCCGTTTTCTATATTAGTCAGAATTGATTATGCTTCTTTTGAAGCCTTCTTAGCAGCTTTTGCTTCAAGTGCTTTGTCTGTAGGTCTTACAAGAACCAAGCAAAGGATTAAAGCGATGATGTAAAGTGCTATTGTGAAGAACAATACATTCTGGTATCCAACTGGGTTAACCTTGATTACGTTACCTGCTGCGTCTGTACCGTGCTCAATCCACTCACCTGAATGGTTAACGATGTAGGTTGCAACCTGGTTACCTGTAAGTCCGGCAAATGCCCAAGCTGAAAGTGTGATACCGTGAATTGCACTGATGCTGCTCATTCCGTAATGATCTGACAAAAGTGTAGGCACGTTTGAGAAACCACCACCGTAGCCTGCATTTACAATGAAGATAAGTGCAAGTACAAGAATAACTAAACCGATATTGCCCTCGCCTGTCTTGATACCCTGAGTAAGCATAACAAGTGCAGTAAATGCGATCGATAAAATGAAGATTAATTTGTAAATAGTATTACGATCCTTCATTGTATCAGCCCAAGCAGAGAAACCAAGACGTCCGCCTGCGTTAAAGATTGCAGATACTGTAGAGATTATTCCTGCAGAAGCTGCAAGACCGATACATTTAACAATCATTTTCTCCTGAGAGATAAGTGCAAGACCACAAGTAATGTTGATGTAGAACATTAACCAGATTCCAATGTAGTTTGTCATTGGCTTGGTCTTTAATACTGACATAATTGAAGGCTTGTCCTCTTTGCCTGATGGCTCATGCCATCCGTCCGGCTTCTTAAGAAGAAGGTGACCTACAAACATCATACAGAAGTATACTCCTGCAAGAATCCAGAACATTTTGTAGATTCCGCCCTCGCCTAAGTTCTCAAGCATGCTCTGCATGATAGGTGATGCAATAGCCTTAGCGGCACCGAAACCTGCAACTGCAAGTCCTGTTGCAAGACCTTTACGATCCTGGAACCAAAGCATCAAAGTTTTAACAGGTGAAAGATAACCGGTACCAAGGCCGACACCCATGATAAAACCGTAGCTTAAATATATACCTACAAGGGATACAATACTACCTGTGTGCTGTCCACCGTAGTAAATGAAGAAGCCTGTAAGAGCCATACCTACGGAGAAACAGATAGTTGCAATAAGTGAAGATTTGTGGATATCCTTCTCAACTACATTTCCAAGGAATGCTGCTGACATACCAAGGAAGAAGATTGCAAATGAAAATGCCCACTCGGTTGCACCTTTCGAAAATCCAATGTAGTCGGCAATCTCCTGACTGAAAATTGACCAACAGTAAACAGTACCGATACTGCAGTGAAGCAGTAATGCCGGAATTGCCGCGCGAATCCATTTGTTGCTGCGCCATCCGGATGAGTTTGATTCATTCTTTCCCATGACGTTACTCCCTTTTTCTTTTGATTTTATTTTAGTGTTCAAAACATTCCTATTATATATGGTATTGTGTTATATTGCAACGGTTTTCGTTGTTTTTCTTGCAAAGTCGTGTTATAATGCCTAAAAATTTGCATGTGATTAGGAGTCTTTTTATGTACGAGGTAGTTTTGTTTGATTTGGACGGCACACTTTCTGATTCGAAGCCCGGAATTGAGGCGGGAATTAAGTATGCGTTGTCGAAGTACGGTGTTAAGATAGAAAATGATGAGCAAATGCGCAAGTATCTGGGTCCACCGATAAGGGATTCATTTCGTGAGTATAACGGATTTGACGAGGAAACATGCGAGCAGGCGGTTGCTTATTACAGGGAATATTATGCAGACAAAGGTATTTTCGAAAATGAATTATTTCCCGGTATGAAGGAGTTGTTAATTAGTCTTAAGGCAGCGGGAAAGACACTTTTGACAGCAACTTCAAAGCCGCAGGAATATACTGACAGAATAGTGGACTACTTTGAAATAAGACAGTATTTTGATTTTATTGCCGGCTCTAATATGGATGGAAGTCGCAATCGTAAGGCAGAGGTTATCAGCTATTCCCTGGAGAACGCAGGTGTTACAGATTTGAGCAAAGTTATCATGGTTGGAGACAGAAAGTATGATATTCTTGGCGCAAAGGAAATCGGAATTGACAGTATCGGAGTTCTTTACGGATATGGTGACAGAGAAGAACTTGAAAGCGCAGGGGCAACATTTATAGCAGAAAATGTTGCTGATATAGCAAAGTTTGTTTAGTGTTTGCATGCAGGGTTTTGTTGTGCTAGAATTAAGCAGATAATTATAAAAAGATAATTACATATTATATAGAGGAGTTCAAATATGGAACAGCAGCAAATGCCAAGCGAAACAGAATGGCAGGTTATGGAGATTGTTTGGGGAAGCAACAGTAAGCTTACTTCTCAGGAGATAATTAAGTCTATGAAGGAGCGGGATACCAATCTTTCCCCCAAGACTATACGAGTACTTATTAATCGACTTTGTCAGAAGCAGATATTAGATTATGAGAATGACGAGAAGGATGCAAGAATATATCATTATTATGCGACATGTACAAGAGAGGAATGTTTGAAGGAAAAGAGTAGACATTTTGTTGACATTTATTTTTCGGGCAACAAAGCGTCGGCGTTTGCGTCGCTTATAACAGGAGCAAAACTTACTGATTCGCAGATGAAAGAATTGAAGAAACTACTTGATATTTAGGGACTTTTATAAAGTCCCTTTTTTATCTCATTTTGTGACAAATGCACAAATTGCATAAAATTATCTGACAAATTAGCGTTTCGTTGTTTACATTTGTTATCCGATGGTGTATAATAACATCAAATAGTGGTAGATTGCGCCATTATTGAGCTTAGAGACTATTGACGCAGGTGTCTCAATAATTAAAGGAGGGATGCAGATGGCAGGGATTAATATCAGTCCTTATCAGGCGTATAATCAGACTCATAACTATTCGTCATTATTCGCAGGCGTGAACAAAGCGTCCTCTGATAATGGTTGGGATTTATCTGGTTTATCTGATTATGCGTCAATCAAAAACGGCAGTTATGGCAAGCTGGTCAAAGCAAGTTATGCGAAGGCTAATAAGTCTTCAGACACAGACACTAATTCTAAGTCGACTATTAAGACGGCAGAGGAGAGACGTGCAGCAAGAGAGAAAGCCAATACGTCAACAGATAGCAAGGATACCGGCAAGACGGAGCTTACCGGAGCAGCGGCAAGACGTGCGGCCAGAGAAGCCAGAATTAACAAGACTGCCACAACCGGAGCAGATGAGAAAGCCCTTACCACAACAGATGTAGCTAAGTCTAATATAGGCTCTTCTACTGCAGAGGCAACAAATGCCATTGCGCAGGAAGATAGTGCTAAGGCTATATACACGAGTAGTGCAGTTGCTTCACCGACAATGTCGGAACTTATGGCAAGCACATTTGATATCAATGTATAGAAGATTTCCGGTTGAATGTAACTAATGTGCCGCACATATAACAAGGAGGTTTGATTATGGTTTCAGGAATTGAGAGTACAAGCAGTAATGCTTATGTGGCTTCAACAAGTCAGGTTGCTCAGTCTTCTGCAGAGAGTACAACAGCTAAGACAGAAGATACAGCAGCTAAGGTTGCTGATGGAGTGGTGTATGATAAGAGCAGTGATACTGTAGATAAGAAAGCACCTTATTCTATCAACAAGATGAGCAAAGAAGACAGAGATGCTTTGGTTAAGCAACTTAAGGACGACGAATTAAATCGTCAGCAGAGTCTTCTTGATATCGTTAACAAGACTTTGGGACAGCAGGCAACAAAGTTCACACTTGCTAATCTTACAGGCGAGGAAGATGATAGCTTCTGGAAGTACATTGCAGAAGGTAACTATGAGGTTGATGAAGAGACCCGCAAGAAAGCACAGGAGGATATTTCCGAGGACGGATATTGGGGAGTTAAACAGACCTCCCAGAGAATGTTTGATTTTGCAAGTGCTCTTGCCGGTGATGACGTTGATAAGATGAAAGAGATGCAGGCTGCTATCGAAAAGGGATATAAGGCAGCTACTAAAGCTTGGGGAAGAGATCTTCCAAGTATTTCCAACGATACTATGGATGCAACCAACAAGCTCTTTGAAGAATATTATAAGTCAAAAGAGCAGGCTAATGGTATTGTAGGATAGAATTGATATTGACCTACTGAAGGGGCTGTCGCGTCAGATGATGAGTTCATCTGTGCGATGGCTCCTTTTTCTATATTTGTCGTATTAGAAAAAAGGTGCTATATTATAGATAAATTCTAGTACAGATACAAAATGGAGGGCTATATGACTATAGGGATAGTGGATGATAAAGAGGAAGATCTTGAAGTTTTCTCAAATAAATTACGGGAAAGATTAGACATCAGTGACAATATACGTTGTTACACGCATCCGGAAGAAATAAAGCTTCAGATAAATGAGCTTGATGTCGTTTTTATGGATGTGCAGATGCCGGAAAAAGATGGAATAAGTCTGGCAAAAGAATTGCTTGATATTAATTCAAAAATAATACTTGTTTTTCTGTCGGATTATGATAGCTATGTGTGGGATAGCTTTGCTGTAGATGCGATATATTACATGAGGAAACGTTTCTTTGAAAAGGAACTTGGACAGGTTATCAAACAGATAAATGACAAGTTTATCAAAAGAAAAAAAGACTATTCGACGATAAAAGTTGGGAATAAAATATACAATTTAAATTTGAGAAATATATTATATGTAGAAGCTCAACAAAAGGATGTTAGGATTGTTACACGGGACGGTGATATCAAAATAAGATATCGTATCAGCTCTCTGGAAAAGGAATTGGAAGGTTTTATAAAAATACACAGGAGTTATCTTGTTAACCCAATTTACGTTAAGAGCGTCAAAGAAAGAGAATGGATTATGGAAAATGATGAATCTTTGCCAGTATCAAAATACAGACGTGAAGAGGTCAGACAGGAATATTTATCATTTTTGAGTATGTATATGTAGTAATACATGGAGTGGGGGACATCAAATGAGTTACTATTCGGGGATAAAGGCGGTTTTGTGGGATTTAATAGACCCCATTGAAGCATTATTGGTTCTGGATTTTATAATTGCAAACACGGCATATAAGAATTCGGAGAAAAAGGGAAAAATAGGAAAACTAATCTGTTCATTAGGGTGGCTGATTATGGTTTTGCTAAATGAAAAATATATTCCGTATGTTCCGGTGGCAATAATTCTGTGTATTTTTGTGTTTGGAATTTACGCAGCGTTATATTTGAAATGTGGAGCACTTCAATACATATTTTGGTATATTATGGGTATTGTATCTATGACTCTGTTTGATACATTGTCTTTTTTGATTATTACGGTGATTGTTAATACGAACGATCCTTATAGTTACATAATGGATCATTTTCCTATTCGGATGTCGGGAGCAATAATAAGCAAATTATTATTTTTTATTTTTATTGAGTTGTATAAACGTTTTAAGGGACGAGATTATGAAAATGAGCATAAAGAGATAACGCCGGAGATAGTAGTCAGTGTCGCCTTTGCAACTGTATTTGTAATTTTGCTTGTTTACAATTTGATGGGAATTTCTCGGAATACGGAAGCCATTGTACAATTAAATATCTATATTGTAGTTCTTGTGATGGTAGTTTTGAGTGGCGGTTTTTTTGTCAGGAACAGACGTGAAAAAGAGACAATGCGAAAAAAGACTGAACTTATACTAAATGAAAACAAAATGATAAATGCACATTATATGGAAGATGTTTCGTTATACGAAAAGATGCGAGAGAATCGACATGATGTAAAACATCATAAAGAGTATCTGCGTTATTTGGAAAAGGAGCAGAAATACGAAGAAATGATTCAGTACATTGGACAGATTTTATCAGGAGGAATGAAGAATGAATAAAACCAGGAGAATAGTATATAATCTTGAGGATATTGTGCTGTTTAGTTGTATTTTGGTTCTTTTTTTCATACTCACTGCAACGGGATTTAACGTTTTTGAAAAGACGAGCTTTAGAATTCTTTTTACTCTGTTAAGTGTGGTGATGTCTTTGGTTGTTGGCGGAACGGTATTTTCACTTAAAAGAAAAAATCAGAAGGCAGAGGAAGAGTGGTTTGAAGTAAAAAAGAAGCAAATGGAATATACGATGGGGCTTAATTATCAAAAGGAAACAAAGGCCCTGCAAGATGAATTTAAAAACATACAAGAAGAGCAATCATTGTTTTACAACAGGTTATATGACTGTCTTGTTGAGAAAAAATATAACGAAGTAGAAAAGCTTTTGAGAGGGAAAAAGACGGAATCGTTTGATGGAGAATTGTTTTTTTCAGGGAATCGTGTTTTGGATGTAGTGATAAGTCAGAAAAGTTTTCGTGCTTCGGAGGAAAATATACACATCAAATGTGATGTACAATGTCCGGATATTTCCTATATTAAGGAGACGGATCTTAATGTTCTTTTGTCTAACCTTTTAGATAATGCCATAGAAGCAGTACTAAGATGGAAAAAAGAGGGTGGTAGTGAAGAGGATGAGGCAATCATATCATTGACCATTAGAAAACACAGAAATTATCTTGTAATACTTGAAGAAAATCCATGCATTAAAGTGCTGCAGGGAAAAAACAAACGCCTTAAAACAACGAAAACAGATAAAAAGCATCATGGCATTGGAATGCAAAGTATGGAACGAATAGCTGTCGAATATAATGGTTTGATTGACTTTCATGTTTTAGATGGATGCTTCAGCATAAAAGTGATTCTGGAGGACAAGTTAAATGGCTGAATTTGATGGAATACGTGCAGTCTTGTGGGATTTGATTAATCCGATAGAAGCATATATCATATTACGTTTTGTTGCTTTTCATGTTGGTTATAAAGATAGAGTGTGGGGAAGAAAAATTGCTCTTGCTACTTATCTGATAGTTTGGGACATAATTGTTGTTGTCAACGGATTTGTTTTGCCGGACATACCGATTGATATGTTTATAAATGCAGTATTGGTTCTTATATATGGTCATTTTTATCTCAAAGGTACTGTTTCCAAAAAACTCTTTTGGTACATGATATCAGTGTTAGTAGTTGTTGTATCCGACTCGATTGCAGGGGTGTTTTTTTTCCTGACGTTAAGATCTTCGTATGGATTTGATTATTTGATGAAAAACTTTGAGTTAAGAATGCTCTTTGCTTTACTTGGAGTTATGATTTTATTTGTTATTACGGAATTGTATTTTCGCATTCGACGTTCGAAAGATATTAATTATACAAATAAAGATGTCTCGCCTAAAATGGTTTTTGCT
The DNA here is from genome assembly GCA_015057325.1 of Lachnospiraceae bacterium. GTDB lineage: Bacteria > Bacillota > Clostridia > Lachnospirales > Lachnospiraceae > CAG-590. Next base: position 62,261 of record SVEQ01000006.1, read on the forward strand.
GCAGTAATGATAGTGTTTACCGTAATGGTAATCGTGTATAGTTTTATGACTGTCGAAAAAAGCATTGCAGGGCTTGTACGTATGTTAGCATATATTTTAATTTACATTGTGCTGTTATATCTGATTGGGAATTATCTTCATAATATAAAAGAGAAAACGGCACTTAAACAGGAACTGGAATTAATTAGGGAATCGGAGGAAAAAAGAACAGTTCATTATGAAGAAGGCGATGCAATACTGACCAAAGCAAGAGAATTACGACATGATGAGAAGCATCATTTAATATACTTGGAAATGTTAAATGAAAAAGAAAACTATGGTGAAATGTTGTGTTATTTAAAACAAATAAAAGGGTGATTTATATGAGGGGAGAGACTATATTGTCTCTTCTTTTTCCTTTTGTGGCATGATTTGACTTTTCGTGGCAAGATATGGAAACAAGAATTTTTATCCGATATAATCAATTTGTTAATTGTCGGGTAGGATAGAAATATGTTGAAGATATTAAATGTTACAAAAAAAATGTCATATTTTACATTCGCAAACAACTCCTGTTTTTTCAGAGTAAAATGTTAATTGAAGGGAGGAGTAGTATGAGAATAGCATTATATGATTCGGAACAGAGCATATTGGATAAATACAAAGCATTACTCTGTGATAGGTTGGATGAAAAAGTATTTGAAATAGATTGCTATACGGAGCAGCAAAAGTTGGTTGATGTTTTGGAACGATATGACCTTGTGTTTATGACAGAGTGTGCGATGTCTCATTTGACAAAGGCGTGCGGCGATGATGAGGTTATTCTTGTTTCGGGTAGTAGGGTTGAAACTATATCGATTGAGGATATTATATATATTGAGGCAGATCTTAAACAGGTTCATATCTTTTTGAAGAATGGCGGAGAAATAGTTATTCGTCTTACTTTTAAGGATGTGGAACAACAATTAAAAAAATCTCAAAAAGCTTTTGTTAAAGTGCATCGAAGTTATATTGTTGCCATGGATATGATTAGGCGGATACAAAACAAAAGTGTTTTGCTAAAGAATGGTGTGGCTTTACCAATCAGTAAATACAGATTGCAAGAGGTTATAGACAGCTATCTTGCATATCAGGAAAAGCAAGCAATTATTATTCGAGACGCAACAGAGGAAGACGAGTCTGATACTGAATAGCAAATAGAGAGAAATAGATTTTATATGAGCTTATATCGGAGGAAATCCGGTATAAGCTCGTTGTATTTGCAATGAAAACTTTTCGTGCCGTATATCGTCCGTTGGTGGCGTGGTAAAAAATGTATAAAGCAAAAATGATATAATTTTAGTTGGAGAATTGTTGTCAAACCTTACATTATAATTGTTATTTTTTCCATAACAGGAATTATCAGTAAACAGATATTAAACTGACAATATAAAACATAAATGGAGGGATTATATATGTACATTTTGGATTTTTTTAAGAGGACTTTAAGAGTATCAAATATTCCGGTAATTATTTATTTAATTATTAATGTATTGATTATTATCGGTGCAACATATCTGTTTGTAGGGGATGTTCTGTTAGCAATAGTTATTGGTCTGGGAATATATATTGTTTCGATGATGATTACTTTGTCTCCAATCGGAGAGTGGATATTAAGGCAGCAAACCGGATGTAAAAAAATTACACGAAAAGAATATAAAGATTATCTTATGCCTATATTTGAAGAAGTCTATACGAGAGCAAGAAATGAGGATCCGACAATTTCACCTGATGTAAGGTTGTTTATTAATAACAGTAATGCAATGAATGCATTTGCAACGGGACGAAAAACGATATGTGTGAATAAAGGTCTTATGGATTTGCCGCCTGATGAAATAAAAGGTATTTTGGGACATGAGTTTGGACATTTGGCTCATAAAGATACAGACTTAATACTTGTTATTTCTGTTGGTAATTTCGTTATAACAGTATTTCTTCTCATAATGAGAATTTTTATTTTGTTAATCAATTTAGTATTCTACATACTGGGACTCTTTTTTCATGACTTTGTTATTTCATTAGGCGCAGTCATTATGCATGTTCTTGAGATGGTGTTCATTTCAGCAATTTCATGGATTTGGACGCAGTTGGGTGTTCTTTTATGTATGAAATCAAGTAGGAGTAATGAATATCTGGCTGATGAGTTTTCGCATAAATTAGGTTACGGAGAAGAGTTGTGCCGTGCATTAGATGCCATAAGTGATGGTGAAGGTGCCGAGGGCTTATTTGCAACTCTATTAAGTACTCATCCGGATACAGATTCAAGGATAGGTAGACTGCAGGAACTTGGAGTAGATAGTATTAATCCTAATTTAGTATTTGGAGGTGCAAACCAGGGAAATGGTCAAGATGAGCCTGAAGCAAAGAATATTCCCGTTACACCCCCCAATATACTTGGAGGCGTAATATCTCAGGGGGGGATATCTCAAGGTGGAATAAAAAGCAATCTGTCAAATAACAAAGAAGTTAATGTTGACAACGAACTGCCGGTTAAAAAGCAAGTAAAAGTTGAGATTGAGATAAGATGCATTGCCGGAGAGTTATCGGGCGCTGTTTTCCCGATTATTCAGGATGAGCAGATTATTATAGGACGCGATCCGGCTCAATCAAATATTATTTTAAAAAATCCTCATATAAGTAGAAGTCATTGTATAATACGTTATTTTGAACCAAACGATGTTTTTTATGTAACAGACAGATCATCATATGGAACATTTTATTCAAGTGGAGAAAAATTGCCTAAAGGTTCGAGTGTAGAAGTGAAGCCTGGCTCTGTGATTCGTTTGGGCGATAAGAATGAAGCGTTTCAACTTGTTAGTGCAAAAAAGTAGCAGAGGTTTAGTAGTATGTCAAAATCAGATGGTAAAAAGAAAAAATACGATCTTGTTCGCCGTGCATTGACCGGCTATACATATTACGAAATTTATCATGACCAAAAATTGGTAGGTAATGTGAAGAAGGCAAATGTTGTTAAAGCACCTTTTCGTATTCGTGGAATTCATGAGATAGACTTGATTTGCCGTGCGGACATTAAGAAGATTAATGGAGAGATGAGTCTTGAGTTTTTGGATGCTCAAGAAAAATGTTGCGGCAAATTATGCTGGAATGAGAAAAACAACTTCAGGCTGGAAGGTGAAGGTGATATACATTTTGACATTAAGAAAAATAATACAGACTATTCCTGTTTTTTAAATGATGAAGAGGTATTGAATATAGGTGATGATTCATCCGGATACTATGTTTGGGAAAATAAGAAAAAAGGAATCGATAATATTATTAGCGTACAACGATTGATGGTTGGAGAAAATGTTTCTGTTATGAATCTTCTTATGCTCGTTGCATGTCGATTCATAGATGTTGAAGACGCTATTAGACCGTCTAAAGATCGCAATCGTTGTTATCATTGTATGGAAGAATTTGATTATGGATATGATATATGTCCACACTGTGGATATGATATCACAGAGCCACAGAGAAATCAGGCTTTGTCCCGGGGAACAATACTATCCGGGCATTATATGGTCGGAGAAATGTTTTTTACAAGTGGAAGTTTTCTTTTGTATTACGGATGGGATAATGATTTGGATAAGAAGGTGGTAATTAAAGAATACTTTCCTAAAGACAAGGTAAAACGTTTGCAGGGAAGTAAGGAAATAATTGTATATCCTGAAGAAATGTATTCTGAATATACTTACGAATTAGATAGATTTTTGGAGGAGTTTCATAAAGCACGTAGTCTTTGTGGTTTTAGAAAAGTCTATAGCATCATAGATGGCTTTGAGGAAAATTTTACCGGTTATTTGGTGTATGACACCATGGATGGCACACCATTGTTAGATTATGTTAAAAAAAGAAATGGGAAATTGTCGGTATCTGAAACGTTGGAAATAATTAAAAAAGTATGTTTGGCGTTAGAAAAGATTCATTCTTCAGGATATGTATATGGCGATCTTAATATCAAACATGTATTTCTGAAATCAGACGGAGAAGTACTCCTTGAACCTATTGAGTCATATCAAAGTTTAGTGCAGAGAAAAATAGGCGATGAAATCAACACATGGAAACAAGATGTCAGTGGTTATACTCCGGAAGAAATGCATGGAGAGAAGGTAATGGTAGGTCCTTGGATAGATGTGTATTCTGTTGGAATATTATTATATGTGCTGGTAAGCGGTTATACTCCGCCTGATCCAGAGGAGTTGAAAGATAGTAATAATGTTAAAGGGGCACTTAAAACTGTTAATAAAATGACGGATGAGCTTGCTGATGTTATTGTACGGGCGATGGCATCAGAATATTCTGACAGATACTATGATGCAAATGAAGTGATGAAAGCATTTAGCAAATATTCTGATATAGATTGATGATTATTATTGTAGGCGGGTTGAGATATGCGTTGTTACAGATGTATGAAGGAATTTCCTGATGGTTATGGGCTGTGTCCTCATTGTGGATATGACATGGATTTGGGACCGGAAGTTATTAATCACCTGTATCCCGGAACGATTCTTGGTGGAAGATATGTTATAGGGGTAGTCATTGGTTCGGGTGGATTTGGAGTAACTTATAAGGCTTGGGATAATCAGCTTGATAATGTGGTTTGTATTAAAGAATACTATCCGTGTGATTCTACCAATCGTGTTCCCGGAGAAAAGGATGTCATTATTTATTCGGGAAGGGGAATGGATGAATTTTCGGCAGGTTTGGATAGATTTCTTGATGAAGCACAGAATATGGCGAAATTCTCAAAGCATGAAAACGTCGTAAACGTTTATAACTATTTCGAAGAAAATAATACGGCGTATATTGTAATGGAATTCCTTGAAGGACGTACTCTTAAAGATTGTCTTATAGATGATGAAGGTTACGGATTGAGTATGGATGCAGATAAAGCTATCGAGATTTGCGTGTCAGTATGTAACGCTTTAAAGGCCATACATTCTGCAAATATTATTCATCGTGATATTGCTCCGGATAACATTTTTATTTTGAATAATGGCAAGATTAAATTATTAGATTTTGGTGCAGCCAGATTATCAGTAAGGACAGAACAATCGAGATTCATAACATTAAAACCGGGATATGCACCACCGGAACAATACAGACAAAATGGTAAACAAGGTCCATGGACGGATATCTACGCGTTAGGTGCGACAATGTACCGAATTCTTACCGGTGTGGTTCCTATGGAGTCAACAGACCGTGCGGTAAATGATGAACTGCAAGAACCGGCTGGATTAGAAAAAAAGATACCGATTCATGTCAATAACGCAGTTATGCGTGCAATGTCAATAGATATAGATTATAGATTTCAATCAATAGAAGAATTTGAAGATGCTATAACGAACAAAAAACAGACATTAGCATTGCAAGATGAGATTAGAAGAAGAAAGAAATTAAGACGCCGCAGCTTGATTGCATCGGTGTTGTTTCTTGTTATTTGTTCAGGATGGTTGGTGTACAGGATATTTGCTGCCGGCAGCAGTAGTTCGGTTGCAGCCGATTTGGATGTGTGGATATGCTCTGGTGAGAATGAAAACGCTGACAGTATAAAAGAATATTATGAATCCGTGACAGATCAGGTTTTTTGCAAGGACTTTAATAAGGTTAATATTAACTATAGAGTGATAGAAAAGGGAAACTACAATGATGAACTGTTAAATGCATTTGTATCAGGAGACGGTCCGGATATTTTTGAAACAACAGATGCTGATGAAACTGTCCTGCAATATGCAAAAGAACTTGTTCCGCTAGTTAATAACATAAAGAAGAACAGCGATGGACAAGATTACTATTTCCTTGAGAAATATAATGCCAATATACCTGACATGAAAAGAATCCCCATTGGGTGGTCGATACCCATAGCGTATTCAGTTGGAAGGGACTATAGCGAAACAATAGATATATCTGAAACAGAAGGCTCGGATGATGAGAAATTGACTGAAGATAAAATTGCCAAACTTGACGGTAAAAATAAAATATATCTTTTGGGCGACAGTACTGATTATGAGATGGTCAGAGAGCAGATATACGGTACATATGAGGACTCAAAGGATAATGTTGTCGGAAGGCTTAACATATCGGTTGTTGAAAAAGAAAAACCAAGATATACAACAACGTTGAGTATTTCATCAGATTGCGGCAAAAAGGAAGAAAAGGCGGCAGAATTATTTATGGAATACCTGTTGTCTTATCAGGAGCAACATTTACTTCATGCAGAAGGACATATTGCTGGAGTACATGAATCGGATGCATTTTCGATTAACGTTAATGTTGATGAAGACTACAGACAAAAGATTAGAAGCTTGTTTTCGGTATTGGATTCCGTTGCAAAGCAATATAAATAATGCTCTTCTGTGTTATGCAATGATAAGCAATATCGGAATTGAATGGAGAAATAACTATGAGACTATGTATGGGTTGTATGGAAGAATTTAATGAGAAGTATGACAGATGTCCGTATTGTGATTATGTTCCTGGAACACCGGCTTTAGAGGCATATCATATAGTTCCGGGCTTGGTTCTTCATGGGAAATATATAGTTGGTAGATCGATAGGATATGGTGGCTTTGGTGTGACATATATTGGTTTCGACCAGTTACTTAACAAAAAAGTTGCCATTAAAGAGTATCTTCCGGGAGAGTTTTCGACAAGAGTTCCGGGTCAGACAGAAGTTTCTGTATTTTCCGGTGAGAAGGAAGATCAATTTCAGAAGGGCGTCACCAAATTTGTTGATGAGGCAAAACGTCTTGCAAAATTTCAAAGGCTTGAAAATATAGTTGAAATATATGATGCATTTCAAGAAAACGGTACGGCCTATATCGTAATGGAATATCTGGAGGGGGAGACTTTGAAATCCAAGTTAAAAAGGGATGGTAAAATGTCTGTTGAAGAAGCTCTTAAGATGATTATTCCGATTGCGAACGCATTAGAAGAAGTTCATAAGGCAGGAATTGTTCATAGAGATATTGCACCGGATAACATTTTTATTACGAAAAGTGGAGAAGTAAAGTTGTTGGATTTTGGTGCAGCTAGAAATGCAACTGTAGGAAGAAGCAGAAGTCTCTCGGTTATTGTTAAGATGGGATATGCACCACCGGAACAGTATCAAAGCAGAGGAGAGCAAGGCTCGTGGACAGATGTCTATGCGCTTGCTGCTACTTTTTATCGTGCCATTACCGGAATTGATCCGGAAGACTCTATGGCAAGAGAGGTTAAGGATACAATAAAGCTTCCATCAAAAGTAGGAGTAAATATCAGTTCGGGTGTTGAGAATGCATTAATGAATGCGTTGCATTTATCGGTACATGACAGAACACAAACGATGGGTGCTTTTGTTCAAGAATTGAGAAAAGATGATACAAAAAGGACAAAGGCTACAAAAAAAGCTAACGATAACGGAAGATGGACATGGCCGATGAAACTTGGAGTAGGCAGTGCAGCTGCCGCTATTATTGCGGTTGCGATATTGCTCGCAACGGGTGTAATTGGAAATGTCGGTGTTCTTAACGGTAACGGAGAATTGTCTTATGATACCGTTCCGGATCTTACCGGAGTAGATTATGATGAAGCAGTTATAACCATCGAAGACATGGGAATGACAATGAAACAAGCGGCATACAGTTATTCTGATACGATGGCAGAGAACACAATTTTGACGCAAAGTATTGCTCAAGGAACAAGGGTAGAAAAAGATGAGGTGATGGAAGTAATCGTAAGTCTTGGAAAAGAAAGAAGATTACTTAAGGATATTATTGGATTCGAAACGACGGATGTAGAAAGTATATTGGATGGGTTCTATTATGAAACATTGGAAGAAGAAAGTGAGTTGGCAAAGGGTACAATTGTCAGTGTGAAAGATGATGATGATAATGATATAAATCTGTCTGAAGAGATAGGCATCGGTAATCCTATCAAAGTGGTAATTTCAACAGGTATGGATTATCCTTCTGACACTACTGTTTCGGTACCAGACCTTTCTAATAAATCATTTGACGAAGCAAGAGATTTGGTTAAACAAAACAATCTATATATCAAGAAAACAGAAATGCAGACAAGTGAAACAGTGCCTGAAGGTTCGGTTATTTCTCAAAGTGTTGAAGCCGGTAGTCAGGTAGAAAGCGGAAGTGTAGTTGAAGTTGTAGTTAGTAGCGGCGAAAAGCAGAAAGTTACTATAGCAAATGTTTTGGACAAGTCAGAAGAAGATGCGATTAAAGCATTGGAAGAACAAGGCTTTGTTGTTAATGTTTCGTATGAGGAAAGCAGTCTTATTGCCAAAGGTAATGTTATTAGGACCAATCCGCAGGTTGGAGAATCTGTAGAGGAAGGATCAGAAATAGAACTTGTTGTAAGCAGCGGTTCTGCAAGAAACAATAATACAACGCAATCGCAGAACAATACTCGAAGTAATACGACCGAAAAAGCAACAGAGAAAAAGAAATCTACAAAGAAAGCAACAGAAACAAAGAAGACTGAAGCCCCGACTACAGAAAAGGCAACAACTGAAGCTCCTATAGATATTGAGGCGACGGAAGAGTGATTGGAAAGAGAGGTCAATATGTACAAAGGAAATATTTCAAAACTATTATCAGGTTCGAAAAAATGTATGTATTTTATTGTATTTGTTGTGGGACTATTTCTGTTTATTAGTAATTCGAGTTGCGTGAAAGCCAAAACGAAAACATGGGGCGGAAGTGTTTCTATTGATGATGGAATTGAATTTTATTATGAGGCTTATGATGATTATTCTTTAGACATTACTAATATATATTTGGATGATAGTGTCAGTGTGCTTACTATTCCTGAAATTATAGAGATTAATGATGAACAATACAAGGTTGTAGATATATATTGTGACTTGGATAAATCATGGTCTGGAGTGAAGAAAGTAGAAATACCAAAAACAATTGAACACATAGGTGAGTGTAATGGAATTAATGCAACGTTTGCGGATATGGATAATCTGGAAGAAATAGTGGTGGATTCGGATAACGCATATTACAAAAGTAAAAATGGTGTGTTGTATAACGCTGATTTTACATGGCTTTTGAAATGGCCATGTAAATCCAAAGCAGAATTAGAGATTCCCGATACTGTAACTAAAATAGCTGATTATGCTTTTCAAAACTGCGGATGTGTGAAGGGGGATATTATTCTTTCTGATAATATTACTGATATCGGAACATATGCATTTGATGGATGTACTGCTATTAATAGGTTGCAGATACTGGGGAATGATGTTTACGTTGATAATTATGCATTTCCATTTGCTCTTGTTTATAATATGCCATATGATCCTTACGGGAATTCGGATGATGAAAACTGGGGTGGAAAGTTTATTATAAATAAAGGAACACACACAGATTCATGTTTTCAATCATGCAGTAATTCACAATATATATTATATAATTTTGATTTGTATAATAACAGCACAACATTAGCTAAATACAATGGATTGCAGACAGATGTAATAATACCGGAGGGAGTAGAAGATATTGCGGCCGGTGCATTTTCAAATTGTAAAAAAATAACTAGAGTAACCATTCCTTCAACCCTCCGCTATTTTGGAACGACTGGGTATTTTGGAATGAACGGCAACTCTGCAACAGGACCGGTTTTTTCGGGATGTTCAGAATTGGTTTATATAGATGTATCATCGGATAATAATTATTTTTTTTCTGATCAAGGAATATTGTTTCATAGGGATAGTAGTGAAACTGAGTTAGTATGTTTTCCACCCGGAAGAAGCGGATATCAAACAATAGATCCAACATTTGCATCTTTTTATGGAATCACTATAAAATCTAATGCTTTTTGTACATGTAATAAACTCGATTTTATAGAATTTGGGTCAAGCAATAGTTATTATAATAATTGTATTTTTGAGGCAGGGGCATTTAGTAATAATAGTAATCTGACTCTTATAGCACATGACGAAAATGATTCAGTATATAACTATGCAACTACATATGGTGTTCCGCATATAATTAAAAGTAAATCAAATATGTATGACCCTCCCAAGTATAATTATTCTTACTTGGAAGATGGAACAATAAAACTTACCGGAATAAGTACCATAGTTAATGGAACAAGTTGCACAGTTAACATTCCAAATTATATAAATGGTAATGAGGTTTCGTCGATAGAGAAAGGAACATCTGATTTTTGGACAATTTATCGAAATAATACAGGTGGTTCGTCAGGTTATAATAATGCCGTTGATCTAACCATAAATATTCCGGCGTCAATACGTAATATTTCATCAGATGTTTTTGGAAAGGTTAATAGTGGTTATTCGTATGCTAATTACAGAATAAATAAAATAACAGTATCAGAAACGAATAATTATTATTTGTCAGAAGATAGAGGCTTATATAATAAAGAAAAGACAAGACTTATTTATATATATCCGGATTATTCATCTGAATCCGGATACTATGAAAAAATAGATTTTGAAATACCTGAAGGCGTTGTAGGTGCACAAGAGGGAGCATTGAATAACTTATATCTTCTTGGATTGTCTTTTCCGGCTAGTTTTACTGATGAGATAAATGTTAGTGAATTGTGTGAATCAAACATTAATAATATTTCAGTTGACAATGATAATCCTAAATATTTAGCAGAGAATAATATTCTTTTTACAAAAGATAAGAAGAAACTACTTTTCTATTCGAGAAATAAAAACCAAACTACATATTCGGTTCCCAATACAGTTAGTGAAATAGGTGATTATGCTTTCTACAACTTATCTACGTCAAATAATCTTACTGTTTCGTTGCCGACATCGGTTAATAAGATTGGTAAGTATGCTTTTGCTACTGCAAATACATATGGTTTGGCACGAGTATCATCTATAAAAGGAGGAGAAGAAGTTAGTGAAATAGGTGATTATGCCTTTTGTAAAAACAGTGCAATTAGTTCATTAAATTTTGAAAAACTAAAAATTATAGGTGCTCATTCATTTGAATCATGCAGTAAAATAAAATCCTTTCAGTTTTCGGATGAGCTGATTTCTGTTGATGATAATGCATTTTCTAATTGTTCGACACTTGATTCAATTACAATCCCAAGCGGTGTTACATCATGGGGAAAGGATGTATTTAAAAATTCTTCGTTAAAATCGGTAACGTTTGATGATGGATTTACTGTAATACCGGAAGGGATGTTTTATTCATGTAAAAACCTTGAAGAAATTAATCTGCCGAATAGTCTTACGGAAATAGGTGAAAACTCGTTTAGAAATTGTACGGGAATAAAAGAATTAATATTGCCGAATAGTCTTGAAGTAATTAAAAAATATGCATTAAATGGTTGTTCCGGTATTACAACAATAATCATACCGAACGGGTTAAGTGAAATAGAAACGTACGCATTTGCGTCATGTGAACGTCTAAATGTGGCTGTTTTGCCGATTTCCATAGAAAACATAGGAGTTGGAAATTTCAAATCTTGTAGTACTTCTTTTAACATGTTTGTTGAAGCTGATTCAAAGGCGTTAGAATATGCTGTTGATAATAACATAAAATATCAGATTATAAGTTCGAATATAGAGGATAATACTGATTATGAATATGAATTGCTGTCAGACGGAACTATTAAAATGGTTTCATATAAAGGCGTTAATACGGAGATAATTGTTCCGCCGGTTTTCGGAGGGAAAATTGTAACTGAAATAGGAGAAGAGTGCTTTAAGGGACAGAGTGAAATAACAAGTATTACACTTCCGGATACAATTTGTCTGGTTGGAAAGGAAGCTTTTGCAAATTGCAGTTCGTTAACGCAGATTACATTAAATGCAGGAATATCATCATATGGAGATAACCTGTTAGAAGGGTGTACTAAGCTTGAAGCAATTGATATTCCTAAGAATGTTAAGATAGTTCCTGTTGGTATGTTAAAAAACTGTACTAGTTTAAGTAGTGTTACGTTTCCGAGTACAATAACGGAGATTTCATCATATGCTTTTATGGGTTGTACAAATCTGAATACACTGACACTTCCGAGTAATTTGAATTATATAAGATCGTATGCATTTTCTGAATGTACTTCAATAACTGATATTTCGTTGCCGGCTAATGTGAGAGAAGTAGACGGATATGCCTTTTATAAATCTACATCAATTAAAAATGTTTATTTAAATTATGGTTATACAAAAATTAATAATAATGCATTTCTTGATTGTAGTGGAATTGAAAAGTTAGAATATAAGACAGAATGGTCTCTAAATGTTAGTTATGGTTTTAATCCATACGCGTTTCGTGGATGTACAAACTTATCTTTGTTAGTCATTCCTGATAAAGCCTATAATTATAGTACAAGTGAGATAGTCGCAGATGGTGCGCTTTATTCAAGTAACTCAAAGGAAACTTTACTATGGGTCCCACCGGCAACAGAAGGAGTCTTTACTGTTCCTGATACTGTAAAAACAATAAAGAGTGCGGCTTTTATTGATTGTAAAAAACTTACTAAAATTATTATTCCTGAAAGTGTGACCAGCATAGCTGTGGATGCATTTGATGGTTGTAATAGTGATTTGATTATCGAGTTTTCTGGGGATAATGCGTCGTATGAATATGACAATGGTGTTTTATATAATTGTGGAAAAACAAAGATAATAAGGGTTTTGTTTGATATTGTCGGTAGATTTGTTATACCGGATACGGTTGAGACTCTGCCAAACAATGTTTTTGAAAATCAAAAGAATCTTACAGAAGTGTTTATTCCGGACTCGGTAAGCACTATACCACAGAATGCGTTTGAAAATTGCACATCGCTAGAAACGGTAAGTATCGAAATCGGCACAACGGATATTGGAGCGAATGCATTTTTAGGTTGTTCATCGTTAAAAGAAATATCTCTACCTGATAATTTGAAAAGTATTGGTAATTATGCATTTTCAGGATGTACAACTCTAAGCAATATAACAATACCAGAGTCTGTTACAAGTATAGGTTCATATGCATTTTCAGGATGTACAACTCTAAGCAATATAACAATACCAGAGTCTGTTACAAGTATAGGTTCATATGCATTTTC
>SVEQ01000006.1:75323-232991 GCA_015057325.1 Lachnospiraceae bacterium
GCATTTTCAGGATGTACAACTCTAAGCAATATAACAATACCAGAGTCTGTTACAAGTATAGGTTCATATGCATTTTCGGGATGTAGCAAATTAAAAGAATTGGTAATACCTGATGGTGTTAAAACTATCCAGACTTCATTGTGCGAAAACTGTATAGGACTTCAAACGGTAGTTCTTGGTAATGGGGTTCAATACATTTATTCAAAGGCATTTTCCGGATGTGCTAATTTATCGGATATTGATGTACCTAAAACCGTTGAGGATATACGGGATGACAGTTTTCAAAATTGTGGAGAAAAACTTGTAATGCATGTGGATGACATATACTCATATGCATATGCTTATGCCAAAAAACACAATATCAAATATGAACTTCCTAAAGTGAAAATAGAAAAGATAGAACTTAGTGATGAAGAGGCGGTCATGAAAATAGGCGACACCTATGCACTAGTTGCAGAAGTGTCACCTGAAGAGTCTAACGAGGGAGTTGTTTGGGAATCATCAAACGAAGATGTTGCTACAGTGTCGAGAAACGGAACGGTTACTGCAATCGCTGTAGGAGATGCAGTTATAACGGTATCTTCAGAAAGTGATGAGTCAATATATGCACAATGTCAGGTGACGGTAAAAGATAATAAACCTGTTGTTATATCAATTGCTTCAATAGAGTTTGCTGATACCAATATTAATATTAATGAAGGCAGTTCGACAGTATTAGAGCCGGAGATATTGCCTGAAGACACAACAGAAAAAGTAAAATGGAGCAGTAATGATACGACAGTGGCAACGGTAAGTTCAAAGGGCGTATTGCGTGCACTATCAAAGGGAACGGCAGATATTACAGTCAGCAATCCGGATGGAACGATTAAATCCGTATGTACTGTAACAGTAGTCGGTTCAGAAAATGTTCCGATAACAGCACTTGAGTTTTCTGAAACAAAGGTTGAGCTTAACGATGGAGATTCAACAGTCTTAGAACCGAAAGTTACACCGGAAGATGCAACGGAAGATCTTGTGTGGACCAGCAGTAATGCTGAAATAGTCAGTGTTTCCAATAAAGGAAAAGTGACTGCAAAGAATGTTGGAGAGGCTGAAATTAAAGTAAGCAATTTTGACGGGACTATTAAAGCGGTTTGTACGGTTGTTGTTAACAAGGCAGGATTAATAAAGATTCAAAGTCTTTCGTTTGCCAAAGAACAGGAAAATATAACAGAAGGTGGATCTATAGTATCTGACCTAATACGAGTGCCCGCCAATGCTACCGAAGATGTTGTGTGGAGTAGTGATAACGAAGATATAGTTACCGTAGACCGTAACGGAACATTGCACGGAAAATCTAAGGGTTTGGCAGTGGTAACGGCATCAACGGATGATGGCAGAATTAAGGCTACGTGTAATGTTAATGTTGTAGCTTATGTTAAACCAATCACGAAATTAAGTCTTGAAGACCATGAACTAACATTTTCATATTCAGATATGAAGAATATGACGCGAGTTCTTTCAATTGAAAGTCTTCCTAATAATGCTACAGAGAAAGCAATTTGGAGTAGTGATAGACCTGATGTGGTAAATGTAGATCGTAACGGAACAATTACCGTCGTTGGAGTGGGAACAGCTATCATCAAAGTAGAAAGTCCGTCAGATTCAAATGTATCTGATTCATGCACAATTAATATTTTGACAGATGAACAGAAAAAAGATATTAATGCAAAATCGGTTGTTGTTTCAAATATCAAATCAATGATATATGACGGAAATCCTAAAAAGCAAGATAAAATGAAGTTGTTTGATAATGAGAGTAACACCAGTCTGACGGAAGAAACGGATTACAGCGTTTCGTATTCACCTAATGTTGATGCGGGTACAGTAGTTATTACCATTACAGGAAAGGGAATATATAGCGGAACAAGAAAAGAAGAATTCAGCATTATGCCTTATGATGTAAGCGGAAATGATCCTATTGTTATTGAGACGCAAAGATACTATAATGCTTTGAATTTTCCGGTGAGAAGCGTAACTATTCAAGTGAATAAAGTACGTACAACGGTTACTGAAAATGTTGATTACGTAGTTGATTATGGTGATAGTAAACTACCGGGAACAGGTACGGCGCAACTGATTTTTATGGGAAATTATACCGGGGGTATGTATTATACAAGAACTACTGCAGTATATTGTCCGACAATAAAGTCATTGAAGAAAAAAGGAAAGAAGATAGTTATGCAGTTGTCGAATCCACAATATGTATCAAGCGGATATGAAATATACAGGGCAACGAAATCTAAAGGAAAATATAAAAAAGTTAAAACCATTAAAAATTCTAAAGTGACTAAATATACAGATTCAAAAGTTAAGAAGGGCAAAACCTATTATTATAAGGTTAGAGCGTATGTCAAGGTTAATGGAACTACGTACTATAGTGATTACTCTGGTGTAAGTAAGATTAAACGATAGGAGACTAATTATGCAGTATCACTTACTCACAAATTTGGGCGAACGTGAACAAAATGAAGACTATATAGGGAAAATCGAACGAGATGGTCGAATGTTGTTTGTTCTGTGCGACGGACTCGGAGGGCATGGAAAGGGAGAGGTGGCATCTAAAATGGTAGTAGAAAGCATAATTGAATACTACCAATATGCCACTGAAATACCTGATATTTCAGAGTGTATAGAATATGCACAACAAAAATTGCTCGAGAAACAGGCAGAAGAGCGCATGACTATGGGGATGAAAACAACCCTTGTGTTGCTTGAAATCGATGGTTACAGAGCAAGATGGGCACATGTCGGCGATTCACGATTATATATGTTTCATCATAATAAGATTGTTACTCGAACATTGGATCATAGTGTACCGCAGATGCTTGTGGCAGCGGGACAACTGAAGGATAAAGATATCCGTTTTCATGAGGATCGTAATAGGTTGTTAAGAGTTATGGGAATAGAGTGGGACAAGCCGCTATATGTAGTTTCTCAATGGACTGCTATAGAACCTAAAGATGCATTTTTGCTGTGTAGTGATGGGTTTTGGGAATGGATTCCTGAAAAGAAGATGGAGAAAAATATTAAGAAAAAATCATCGATAAAGAACTGGTTGGAATTGATGGAGTATGACATATGCAATGCCGGAAAAGGCAAAGACATGGACAACTATTCTGCAATTGGGATTGTAATCTGATTTGAAAAAATCAACAAAACAGTAAATGTGAAGGAGAAAAAAGATGATTCGAATTGGGGTATGTGAAGATGATGAAAAGCAGGCAAATGACATACGCGAAATAATTGAAAGAGCATTGTTCAAGAGAACGGAATATGAAATAAAGACATACAAGTCAGGTGAACAATTAGTGCAGGATATAGATAATGGTGATTTTGCGATAGATTTGTTGTTGCTTGATATTAATATGAATCAACTAAATGGGCTTGAAGTAGCCGGCTATATACGAAAAAACACAATAGACGTTGATATTATATTTGTTACAGTTTCGGGAGAACATGTATACGAAGGTTATACATATAGAGCATTTTCATATTTATTGAAAAGCAATATAGAGCAAAGATTGGATAGCGAACTGAACAGGTATATGGATGAAAGAGAACGCGTTGATGTTTGTTTGGAAGTTTCAGTCAATGGAACTGTTATGAAACTTCCGATTGGAAAAATATTTTATTTAGAAAGTAATGCCCGTAAGGTTATAGCTCATATGAGTGGTGAAGATGTAGAGTTTTACAGTAAGCTGGATGATTTGGAGGAAATATTGTCACAGACAGGTTTTTTGCGTATTCACCAAAGTTATTTGATAAATGAGTTGTTTGTAGATGCAGTGAGCAGAGAATCAGTGATTGTTAATAAAGTAACGATTCCTATGAGTCGTAAGTATTATGAGAGATTGCGAGAAAACGGTAAGTATTTTGGTAAATGAAAATAATATGAATGATTGGTAGGATGAATAAAGAAGTAGTAACAAGCACTTTTGATAGGAGGAAGTTAAGCATGGGGAATGGATACGGAGAGGCACGACTCACTCGAAGTCTTACAATGAATTTATATGATAATTCTGCGGTTAACAGTTCAATAGGAGCGCTTATTTGTATTTCAGGTGAGTTTTTAGGAGCGATTTTTAGGGTCAAATCCAACAAAAAAATTAACTTTGGAAGAGATTATAGAGTTGCCGATTTTTGTTTTTGTAATGAAACCATAAGTAAAGAACACTGTTGGGTTGAGTATGATGCAATAACAGGAAAATATGTGATATGTGACACATCACTTAATGGAGTGTTCCTAAATGGTGATAACAGACTGGAAAAAAATAAAAAGTATTATCTAAAAAAAGGTGATGAGATAAGACTCGGCAAAACAGATAATGTATTCAAAATGGGATGATACATTAGTTGATGAGGGAGAAGTTGAAGCATGAAAAATAAATTAAGTCTTAAGAAGTATTTTGTGATATGGGGAGTGGCTATTGGAATTAGGCTGATTATGTATATTTATGCCGGTTCAGATCTAGATAATTTTATATACAATTATCCATATTATAAATGTATTGAAGTCATAACAACTATAGTTGTAGTTGCGTTGGACATTATAGCAATAAAAAAATGTATAACAACTGTTGTTGAATTATGTCCGGGTAACAAAAAAAAGAGTAGTGCGTGTGGGGTGATTTTTCTAACAGGAATTACTCTTGGTGTATATGGTGGATTTTGGTTAAAATCGCAACTAAAGCGAATTGAAAATAGATGCAATGAACTTGGGAAACAGGTTAATGTTAAAAAGACGTTATATATATATATATTATGGGCAATATTTAACAATGTTTCTATATTTTATCCTCAAAGTGTACAACAAACCGTTGAAACTGCAGAAGATTTTTCGGATTATTTTATGACATTAATAACTGCGGGCATAATAGCGTGGGGATTGTTTGTAATATTGGTTGTTTTGTATGCTTCAAATATTAATGACCTTATAGATGCAGATAATAATTATAAAGAATCTGTAAAAAAACAAGCTGCAGAGAAAGTAGAAAAGAATGTTGAAGAAATAGGCTCGCATGAGGAATTAAAACAACAAGATAATGAAAAAGAAGAAAAAACAGAAAATCAAGAAGAGCCGCAAAAGAATGAGGAAACCGATCATAATCAAGATAGTGAAAAGACAGAAAAAAATAGAAGAGTTAAAGTTTTAGAACCGGTTACTCAAATCGATTACTCCTTATGGCACTATAGTTTGTTGGGTTTGGAAGGCGAGTATGCTGGAATGGATATCCCTTTAGAACCGGATGATTTTGTAATGCTTGGACGTAATGCCGGAACAGTTAATATAGTCTTTAAACATGCAAGCGTAAGTGGGTTACACTGTCAGGTAAGATACAGTGTTGATGATGATTGTTTTCAAGTGGCAGATTTTTCGAGTTATGGAACTTTTGTTGATGATGTAAGAGTGGAAAAGGGAGAACTTAAAGAATGTCAGCCGGGAGCAATATTAGACTTGGGAAGAACAGGAAATAGATTTAGGCTTGTGGCCGAGAGACATATTTGAATATGGAGTCAAGAAGTGAATGTTTGATGGAGGAAATCAAAATGGAATCTAAAAAAGTTCATATAAAAAGTTTTTATTGTGGGTTGTTAATTGCAACACTCTTAAAACTTGTTATTCATGGAGCTGTTTACCTTAATATGCCATTCTTTATTATTGGTAAAAGATTTTTGTTTATCAACGCAACTGATTTTTTGATTACTGTAATATGGCTTACCATACATTTATTAAAATGGGTTGATGTATATAGTGATGTTTGCATAGATAAACAACACAATAATGCTGTTGTTGATTATGTAATCAATATATTTACATTTATGATTTATGGTTTGTTTTGGATTAAGAGAAAAGAAGAAAAGATAAAGGGAAAGGCGTTAGAATACAACGGCACTGTCAATGTCAGTAGAATACATTATTCATATATTTTATGGTTTGTGTTTTGTGTAATAATGACAGTTTACACAATAGCATATGGCACTAACATTACATCGATGGATAAGTATAGTAATTATTATATAGTGATAAGTGTGATGGAAATAGTATCACATATTTTTATTACTATATTTGCGTTACAAATGGTTGGAGTGTTAGATGAACTGTGCAGTTTGCGTGAAAGCTTTAATGTAGAATTGGTAAATGAAGAACCGGAAAGCGAAGAACCGGAAAGCGAAGAACCGGAAGATGAAGAACCTGAAGACGAAGAGCCGGAAGATGAAGAGCCGGAAGATGAAGAACCTGAAGACGAGCAGCAGGAAAAAGAAGAAACAGAAAAGAAACTTTATGTTTTAAATTGCATTGAGGGTGAATATGTTGGTGTGGAGTTCCCGCTTGAAGAGGATTCATTTTTAATGCTGGGAAGAGATTCGACGAGAGCCAATATAGTTTTTTCTAACTTAAGTGTTAGCGGATTGCACTGCCAGATAAGATACAGTATCGACGATAAATGTTTTCAAGTGGTGGATTTTTCGACGTATGGAACTTTGGTGAACGGTGAAAAAATACCTCCACAAGATTTGGTAAATTGTCCGGTTGGAAGTATTGTAGATCTTGGTGGAACAGGAAATCTTATACGTCTGGATGAAGTAAATTGATAATATAGAAAATGTACTACAAATAAATAATTATATTTGGGAGAGGATGATATGAAAATACTTAAAAGTGACAGTAAATTAATAATTTTGACCGTGTTTTGTTTGAATATGGTGATATTAAGTCCGGCACTTACGGTGTTTGGAACAAGTTCTGAAAGTGAAGAAAATAAGAGTGATATCGATCGTATAAATGATAAGTATGATGACTTTAATAATGAAACGTATGTATCAATCAAGTATAAGGAAATACAGAGTAATAACAACAAAACAGAACAAGACGATAATAGCAAAACTATTAACTATGAAATAGAACTGGATCGAGAAAATAATATTAAACATATAGTTAAAAAAGACACTCAAGCGTATGAGTGCTATATAGATTATGCAAGGAATAAGAAATATTACAAGACTTCTGAAAAAGATTATAAATCGACATCATTGAAAGATAATGGGGAGTATGGAGATTTTAACGCTTTATATACAGAATCAAACGAAGCAGTCAATAAGATTAAATTGATGCAAAAACATGATGGATACAACGATATTTCATATTCAGATGACCAAATAACATTTACAGATGAGAGTGATTGTAGATATGAGATTAGTCTGTATGATAACGGTAAAATAAAAACGGTTAGAGAGACAAAAGAAGATAATGAGATTGCATACTTTGAGTTTTCATATGAAAACAAAATTATTGAAATACCATCGGAATGTTTGAACAGTAATGATAATCAAAAAGATAATAATGAAAGCGAAGAAACTGTTGAGAAACAAACAGAAGAAAATGTAGATAATAATAAAAAAAATCAGTTGGAAAATTATAATGCCAAGATAATTATAATAGCTATAGCTGTAGTTGGACTAGTATTGGTGCTAATTATAATAGTCGTTTTGATAAGAAAAAATCATAAAAAAGAAAAGATTGAGCAGAAATTTATATCAAGTAATAAAAAGCAGAATAGTGTATCAATTTCAAAAATCAGCCACGATAACTTTACGGATGATAAGGACGGGCTAAATACGGCAGATAAATCATCAGGGTTGAATGGTTTAGGTATATATAATATTAGATTTACTGTTATTAAAGATGACAAGAAAAAAGAAGAACAACATTACGAACTTAAAAAGGGAGAAAACGTGATTGTAGGACGTTCTGACATGAGCGGTGTTGTTATTGAAGATCCGTTATTGTCAAGGCAACACTTTGTTATCATATCAGAATATGACAATCTCTATATAGAGGATTTAGAAACAACTAATGGGACAATGGTTAATGATGAAAAAATAGATGGCCGTTATAAACTATCAAAAAGGGATGCAGTAAGTGCAGGTAATTATACTATTAGGATTGATTGGTAAAGGGGACAATATGCATGGATGATGTGAAGAGAAATATGTTATTGCTCCAGCCCGAGACGGTTTTGGAAGGACGATATAAAGTACTTTGCGATATAGCTTCCGGAGGGTTTGGGACTACATATAAGGTTTGGGATGAACAGGACAAAGTTGAAAGGGCAATGAAAGAATACTTTCCGCAGAATCTTTCAACACGACTTCCTGATGGAAGGGTTGTGCCATATAGCAAAAGCAAACAAGAGGGATTTGAACATGGTAAACTTCGATTTGTTGAGGAAGCAGAAATGATATATCACCTCAATGGTCTTCCGAAAAATGGTGTTGCCCGTATTGTAATGCTTACTGATTATTTTGGCGCTAATGATACAAAATATTACGTAATGGAATATATAGACGGGAAGAGTCTTTATAATGAATTGTGTGAAAATCCTAATGGATTATCGTATATAAAAGTAATAAATTATCTGAATGAACTATGTGATACTTTAGATGAACTGCATACTAAACATGATATATTTCATAGGGACATTAGTCCTGAAAATATTATGCTCAATAGAAATGGACACCTACAGTTGATCGATTTTGGCAATGCGAGAAACATTAGTGCGATAAAGGGACACACAATTAACTTAAAAGTCAACTATGCACCTATAGAACAATATACAAGACAAGGAGAACAGGGCTCATTTACAGATGTTTATTCCTTGGCGGCAACAGCTTATCATTTACTGACCGGACAGGTTGTACCGCGTGTAGACGATCGTTTGGATGGGGTTACATATGTACCGTTATGTGAGATTAAACCTGAAATATCCGAACGAGTGTCTAAAGCTTTTGACCATGCGTTGGAAATACATGCGAAAAACAGAACTCAAACAATGAGAGAATTCAAACAGGAGCTTGGAATAGAAGAACTGCTTAAAAAAGAACGTTTAAAGAGAGGAAAAGCAATACCATATTATAAAGTGTTAGTAGGCGATGTTCCTCAGTCAATCAAGTGTTTGGAAAGCGAAAGAGAACTGGTTTTGGGAAGATCAAAAGAAGCGGATATCTATGTGGGAGATAATCAATTTATCGGACGAAAACATTGCTCGATAAGATTTAATGAGGAAGAAGAAATGTTTTATATCATAGATTATTCCAAAAACGGAACATACATAGATAACAAATCTTTGCCACAAGGTCGAGAGGTTAAGGTTTCTGTTGGAACGCAAGTTATTTTAGCAAATCATATATATGAATTTGAACTGGGGGTGAAGTATGAATAGTGCAGCAGTACAAAACTATATTAAGACAGTTACTCTTGAAGAAAATCAAAAAATAGTTGAAGCAATAAAAAAGATGGAAAAGGAAAGGCCAATGATATCGGTTGGAGCAGCGGCTGATATTGGACAAAGAGAAAATCAGCAAGATTCTTCTTTTGGACAGGCGGAGCAGGAGACTGCTTTTGGTGTTGTTTGTGACGGTATGGGTGGACTTGCAGGTGGAGAAATGGCAAGCCAAACCGCTGTGCAGACACTGATAGAAGATTATTATGATAAAACCACAAGTGATATGGGTTCATTCTGGAAGCAAGAGGCATATAGACTTAATGATATTGTGAGTGGATTAAAGGATGACAATGGTAAGTCATTAAATGCGGGTTCAACATTGGTTGCGGTGAGTATAGAACAAAACCGTTTAAATTGGGTGTCTGTTGGAGATAGCAGAATATACAGAATCAGAGGAGATGTTATTACTCAATTAAATCCTGAACATAATTATAAAGCTACTTTGGATGCCAAACTTGCACTTGGAGAGATAACAAATGATGACTATTTGGCAGATGAAGATAGGGCTGAAGCATTAACAAGTTTTCTAGGTATCGGTAAACTTAAATTAGTTGCTCAAAATCGTGAAGTTGAAATGCTGCAAAGCGGAGATGTAATTCTGTTGTGTAGCGATGGTTTGTATAAAGCGTTAGAAGATGAATTGATTGTGGAAGTTGTAAAGAGTGCACTTCCCAATGTTCAATTGGCAGCAAATAGATTGATTGATGCAACATTAGCGAAAAAAGTTAACCAACAGGACAATGTAAGCGTTGTACTGTTACAATATTTATAATTTAAAAGGAGGAAAATAAAAAATGGGAAAGGCAATGGCAAAATGTCCAAATGGACATTTCTATGAGTCTGACAAGTTTGCAGCTTGTCCGTTCTGTGAAAGTGTAGTGGGAGGTGGAAACGGTCAAAAAGTAACTATGCCTATTGGAGAGAATCCTGGCATGAACAAAACTATTCCAACAGATGAGGTGAAAGAAATGCAAAAAACAGAACCAATAAAATCTGCAGATGATAATAAGGATAAACCAAACGGAAATCTTACAGACAAATTTGATAAGGATATAAAGAAACAGGGCGATATGCAAAAAACAGTTAGTTTCTTCTCTGAAAATGGCAGTAATCAGGTGCCGGCTGTTGGATTGTTGCTTTGTGTTGAGGGAGATAATTTTGGAGAAACATATTTGTTGAAGGCCGGTAAGAACTTTATTGGTCGTTCTAATACAATGGACGTTGTTATTTCAGAAGACAATAGTGTTTCCAGAGAGAAACATGCAATTATACTGTATGAGCCAAGAAAGAGAATGTTTCTTGCTCAACCGGGTGAATCAAGCGAATTGTACTATGTAAATGGTGAAGTGGTACTTAATGTTTTGGAGTTACATGAGTATGATGAAATCTCTCTCGGCAAAACAAAGTTGTTATTTGTACCAATCTGTGGACCTCAATTCTCTTGGGAAGATTATACAAAATAAATTCTTATCATGGCACAGAACAACCGTATCTTAATGGTTGTTCTGTGCGGATTAAAGTAGGCAAAACTAATGTCGGGGGAATACGTTATATGAGTAAAAGATACAAAATAGAGATAATTGGTTTCGTACTATTAGGAATTGTTTTGTTGCTGGGATTTTCATTTAAATGCTATGCAACAGAAGAGAATGTTTTGGAAATATCGGATTATGTTTATGATGTAGATTTACTATTGGAGAAAGCATCCGAAAAATTTCCGGATGAAAAAGATATCATATTGTATGATCCGTCGGAAGATTTAGGAATAACAACGAGTAGTGACAAGATATCATTGTTTGGATTTGGGGTTGGTGACAACAAGGATGTTGCTATTGAAAAGTTTAAGAAAGTTAATTCTTTTCAAATGCTTTTTGGAGATTGCCCGGCAGAGAATGAAACGATTTTTTTTGTAGAACATAAAGACAGTTTTTTTGTGTTAATTTTAGAACTTGAAGATAATATCATAACATCAATGAGTATAATTAATGAAGAGGATATAGAGACGTATATCGAAAAATATCCTGGGGAAGAAGATACTGAAGATATGCGTGCTCCTGACAAGATAAGCGATTGGTTAAAAGCCATTAGAACTACTTTGGATGAGCAGAATACTTATGGAACGGTTTATGATTGTGAATGGAAACAGGTTTTGCTTACATATGTATTTTTTGTAGAATCTGAAGCATCAAGTGATGGGATTGCTACTCATTACAATTTGACTGATATTGATGAGGATGGAGTACCGGAGTTATATTGTGCTTGTTTTGATCAAGGTGTCGATTGGGAGGATATTGTTGCAGGGAAATTAACAGATGATGAATGTGAATCAATAAGCGGTGATTATAATTTATCAAATTACATTGAGTCGACAGGGTTGGTTTATACAAGTGAATTTTATGATGGTAAGAATAATGATAAAATATATAAATTAGAAAATAATGAATTTACTGAACTTTTTAAAGGGGAAAGAGCAGTGGATGATGAAGGTCATGAGATATATTTCTTGGATGGCCAGGAAGTTTCAGTTGAAGAATATAATAATAAAATTAATAAAATATATGACAAATCAAAAGCCCAATCTTTTAATACAAGACAACTTAGTTGTGATGAGGTTATAAAAGAAATTTTTGAATATGAACAAAATCACCCACAGGAAAATAGTGGTAAGGACGTTTTGCCAGAAGGTAATGGTAAAGGAAGTATAGTCAACCTTATCATGGATACGAAAGCATATATTATAACAATTCTTGTTCTACTGATATTGATTGGTGGAGCTCCTTTTATGATAAGGATGATAAAAGGAGTTCCTTATAGAGTATTTTTGGGAAGTAAAGCGATTGGTAATTTATGTGCAATTTCTTCTATGTTGCTATGTACGGCTATGTTTGTAGTTATGAAAATAATGTTGTCAAATAGCAATGTGGATGTCGGAGAATCCGTTCAACTTTTTGGATTTACAATTAATCTTTCAATAGTTGTTTGGATGTTTGTTATTGTAAATGTGTTGAATGTAGTTTCACATTTATTCCGATTTAATAAGGTATGGAATGTGCTTGGAAATATTACTGCTTTATGCATGGCTATGATTGTTGCAGTAATCTGTAATTACATTTTATCAGATGGTGCTCAAACAGCATCGAGCCCTTTCTGCATAGGTATGTGTGTTGTATGTGTGGTTGTTGTGTTGGCATCAGCATTGGAGATTTATGATAGCGAATGATGAGAAATTGTATATACATAGCGAAATTGTACACAAAATCAGTGAAACTATTGGTAATGTGATTGAATATGAAACCGGTGGGCTCATAGGAATGCGAGAAAATGAGTGTACGGACTTTGTGTTTGATAAAGGAATTCTTTCAGATGAGAATACATATATACCCGACACTCATTTTCTAAATGATATTTTGAAAAGGTGGAATGCATTAGGAATTGATTTCTGTGGTTTGGTACATAGCCATAAAAACAATCCCGAATTGTCTGCGGATGATTTGAAGTATGCTGTAGAAATACTAAAATCCAATGATTTAAAAGAAATATATATGTTTATATACATCACAAGCAGAAAGAAGCTTAATTCGTATATTGTTACAACAGAAACTGTGAAGAGGGTGCGGCTAGTTGTAGTCTGAAACACTTTTTGTACTAATTAAGATAAACTCAAAGGAGGGATTTGCAATGAGTGATAAGAAAAAGAAAGTGGTAAAGATTCCGGAAGGATGTTGCAAAGGTGGAACATGTTGGGATTGTACACATATGGATCAATCATCACCAACGGTCACAAGTTTGTATTGGTGCGAGATTTATAAAACATATTATCCTTCGTCGCAAAGTGCTTCATCATGCAGTTATTATGAACGGAGATAGTCTTTATGCAGGAAGTTTTAGGAGATAAAAACAATGTTAAAAACTCGGCATTTCTAACAATAATAACAGGTGAAATGAACGGGTATAGTTATGAATTGCATGAAGGTGAAAGTGTTAATATTGGACGAGAGATAGAGAATGGTATTGGAATTGCCGATTCCTATACTTATGTAAGCAGATATCATTGTTCAATTTGTTTTGATAATGATTGCAAAAAATTTTTTGTGCATGATCATTCGTCAAATGGTATTTTCAGCGAAGAAGGGACAAGGTTGGATTCGAAAACAGAACTTAACCCCGGAGATGTCATTTGCCTTGGTGGAGATGAATGCAAAATTATTTTATCAATATTGAAAACACAAGGCGCAGATGTTGCTTATGATAAGAATATTATATTTGATGACATTATAGAGATTGTGATTGAGTATGATCATAAACGTTATAAATTGAATAATAAAAAAAGTATATTAGATTATCGCAATCTATGGAATATGAGAGGAAAGCCGGAAGAAGATGATTATTATGAAGAAAAAACAACCCGTTTGACAGATGATGTATTGAAGGAATTAGAACTTCTTTTTGATAAATTTAAGAGCAATTGTTTGTTTGAAAAAGAATTGGATCTTTTGCCTGACGGTGCTTCACGCAATGCCTATATGAGTATTAATTATAATGATAGATGGCTATATTACACGGATACACATGCAGATAATGATGGGGGATGCGGAATAAAGCGTGAGCCGATTCAGGAAGTTTTTTTGGATATTGTTCAGTTACTTGACGGCTACTGTGATTTTCCGATAACGGAATAGTAGTGTATTGTAATGGGGAAGTATATGCATTTTACTACAATGAAAAGATTATGTCCTTTCCTATGACAAAGTTATAATGAGGAGGTGTTTTATGATACTTAAAAAAAAATTGGGACCTTTTTTGATCTTATGCTTATTAACAGGTTGCGTTGCAAAACCCAATATTGCAATTTCGGATAATTTGGAAGGAGTATCGACAGAGAAGGCAACAGAACAACAAACGACGGAAGATATATCTGAATCAAGTGAACAGGCTGTTGATTCCGAGAGTGTAATTTCGGAAGAAGATTGTAAAAAATATGCTGATGCGGTTATAGGGGGTGAGGATATATGGTTAAATGAATTAAAAGAAATGATGAAAGAATCCGGGGATGTTGCCGGGTGCTGGTTTCAAGATTTTAACATGGATGGAATTCCTGAATTTATTGTAGGACCGCATACTATTGGCGTACATGCCGCCCAATGTTATAAAGTATATAGTGTTGCAACGGGTGTGCTTAAACCGTTGATGATAAGAGAATATGAATCTGAAGATAATAGTCTTCAATTCTGGAAACACGCAGCCATTTTCAATTCTGAAGAGTTAGACTTTCCTAATTTTCAAGGCTATTTGTATATGAATGATGCAGGAGAATATAACTTTTATATAGGGTCGACTGATGGTACCGGCTCGGGACAGTATTACGCTATAGATGAGTTAGTGCCAAACGGGGATTCATTTACAAGAGAGAGCAGGATTGCCATTAGCTATGGTTACTTGGATTATGACCAGAGTGAATTGGGGTGGACCGCAACGATTTCTTTTCGGGGACAGGATGCTATAACAACGGATTCGGTAGAAGATGTTAGGAATGCTTTAAATAAATTGTTTGAGGGAAAGGAGAGAAAGTGTGTTAACGTGTCATCATATATTGTGTGCGAGTATGATGATAATGGTACAAATCCTTATTTGGATTTGTCTTATGATAAAAAATTGGAATTATTGAAGAGTTCCATAATGGAATGCTATGAAAATGCTAGCATTAGTACTCCTGAACAGAAAATTCCATTTGAATATTTATTGGATGAGATTCCTAATTGGGAAACGAGTACAAATACAGGACAGAACGAAAGTGATGATAGTTATTCATTTTCTCTGGATGAATATGTGACGGAATACTTGTTTATGTCACCGGGAGTGCATGATACTTATTGGGAACTATACGATTTTGACGGTGAAGGACATTATAATAAGGATGCTTATAGTGTTGATGGAGAATATTTGGGTAGTGGAGGTGAAGGAACTTATACATGTACAGGCTCGTATTTGATTATTGATAATGTAATGGAATTTAAAATAATCCATTCTACAGGATCTTTATTTATGGATGGAGAGGAATGGGATTCGCGTGGAATCCTTGTTCCACTGGTCGAACCTGATGTGATGAACGCAGATGAGTACCAGGAACTGGTAGATGATTTTATTTATGATAAAGATGGTTGGCTAGATGGTTCTGATTATAGAAATTGATTTTTTAGGAGGTTATTCATTATGAATAAAAAGATATTTATTGCAATTCTACTTGTGATATGTGGAGTGATGTTTGGTGTGAGGGTTGATGCAGATGCAGCCAATAAAACCACTAAAAGTAAAGCGGTTTACACAATAAAAAAGAATAAAAAGCTATTAAAAGGGAAAAAACTCAAGTTGGAATATCGCTATGATGTCCCTAAACTTAAAGGTAATTCAGCTGTTGTAAAAAAAATAAATAAATCATTAAGCAAAGAATATAATAAAGAAAAGAATAATACAATTATTGATCGGTATAAAGATTCGGTAAATACGTATAGATATAAAGAATCATGGATTGATTCAAAAAAATGTAAATGTACATATAATGAAAATGGGTATTTATCGTTTAAATATCACACAAAATGGTTTGCTGGCGGAGTGTGTAATGAACAGTATTATGGAAAAAATTATAACTTGAAAACCGGAAAGAAATTAAAGTTGACAGATGTTATGACTGGAGATTCATATGAAATCAAAAGAAGAATCGCAGATGCAGCTGTTGAAAATGGATATTCTTTAATTGAGGATGACATTATGGGTATGAATATATCAAAGTTTGATTTCTACCTTAAGAACGGAAGTGTTACAGTTTGTTTTCCACCGTATTTTTCCGTTCTGGGAAATGGGCATGTAGAGGTTACTGTTGGTGGAGATTATTGAAAGTTTTAGCATAAAGCCATTAGCAAAATAGCCTACATTCACAATAATAACAAAATAGTTGTCAACATTTACAATTTAATAAAATGATGCAGAAAACCATGTATGGTGTGCCTATAAGGAGCAACATACATGGTTTTTTATTATAAGGAGGATGAGGGATATGTTAAAAAAGAAAAAATTAAAAATGAATTTGGAAAAAAGAATAGGGTTATTGGTGTTGACGTTTGCATTGATGCTTATATTGGTTCCCGTGAATACTATTGATGCTAAAGCAGCTGTTTCATTATCAGAAACACAGGTTGCATCATATTGTAATGGTAAAGTCGGAACTACTTATCCGGCTGGCTTATGTCTTGCTTGGGTAGCCGGTATATTCAAAGAATTGGGGGCGGGTTCATCAAGTGCATGTTGTGCTTATACTTATGGAAAACAGCATCTGGTATCAACTTCAGCAGATAATATTCCTGTTGGAGCAGATGTGTATTTTAGCGGAAGTAAGACAAGGTGCAGCAAGTGCGGTAATACTTGCGGACATGTTGCAATCTATGTTGGAGATGGCTATATAGTACATTCATATAGTGGGACAATACATAAAGATAAACTATCAACTGTAATGAATTGGACGAATTACAGTTATATGGGTTGGGGTTATCACGGAAATGTAACTCTTAGCAATAGTTCTCCGGTTGTAAAAGGAGAGCAGACAATATCTAACGGAAGGTATCATATTGTAAGTAATCTTAATGAGAATATGGGATTAGATGTGGCTGGAGCAAGCAAAGCAAACGGTGCTAATATCAATCTTTACAACAATACAACGGATAATGCGCAGACATTTGATATAACGTATCTTGGTGATGGTTATTACAAGATAATCAATTCTTATTCCGGTAAAGCTGTTGATGTTAATGCCGCATCATGCGCAAGCGGCACAAACGTACATATTTATGATCAGAATGGATCAAATGCACAAAAGTGGATAATCAAAGAAACAGGCGATAGTTATACATATAATATTATTTCTGCTTGCGGATACAAATATCTTGATGTTGTCGGAGGTTCGACGAAAAATGGTACTAATGTACAGATATATGATGGAAACGGAACTAATGCACAAAAGTGGAAGTTCATAGCGGTTGGTAATAATACCGGTAAAACAATTGAAAACGGAGAATACCATATAGTATCTGCATTGGATAATAATAAAGGTGTGGACGTGACAGGTGCAGGTAAAGCTAATTTTACCAATATTCAATTATATTCGAATGTTAACGACAAAACACAAACTTTTGATGTCACATATCTTGGGGATGGATATTATAAAATTATCGGAAAGTTTTCGGGTAAATCTTTGGATGTAAATGGATGTCAGACATATAAATACAGCAATGTACAATTGTGTGAATGGAATAACAGTAATGCCCAGAAATGGATTATAAAGAAAAACGGTAATTATTACAACATTATTGCAAAAGGCAGTGGAATGTATCTTGATGTAAATGCTGCTAATTCGGCTAATGGTACAAATATTCAGGTTTATACCGGTAATAATACTAAGGCACAAATGTGGAAATTCGTGCCTGTAATAAATGAGCAGCCTGTAACTGAAGAGAAAAAAGTGGTTGAAACTAAGCAGAAAGAAAGCAAAGCTGAGGATGAAGTAACACCTGAGCAGGAAGACAATAAGGTTGGGGATGAGATACTATCTGAAGAGGAAGACGGCAAAGTTGCAGGTGAAGTATTGCCTGAGCAGGAGGACAATACATCAGAAATTAGTAATTATGTGTGGGAAGATGATGAACTGGATTCTCCTGATATCATTAATGTAACAAATTCAAAGAAAAAATCGTTAAAGGTTAAAATCGAAGCTGTTGATGATGCAGATGGTTATGAGTATACATTTGCAAAAGTAACAAACAGCTCTTTGAAAGCATTTAAGAAAGAAGTTAGAACATCAAACGGAAACAGTATATCATTTAAGGTGGCAAAGATTTTTACATCAAAATCAACCACAGTCAAATTATCAGGCCTTAAGAAGAACAAGAAATATGCAGTTGTTGTAAGAGCATATAAGGTTGTTAATGGAGAAAAATATTACAGTGATTACTCATCTGTAAAATGCGTAAAAGTTAGAAAATAATTACAAAATAATTGTCAACATTTACAATTTGAATATTTGTAGTCCAAGACCATGTACTATGTATCCATAAGGAAACATTGTACATGGTTTTTATATTACTAAGGAGGATGATTAAAATGATAAAAGATGTAAAAAGGACTGTTGGTACAATAATGCTGGCGATTATGATGGTGATGCTTTGTCCATGTATGTTTGCTAAGGAGGTAAAAGCTGCATCATATGATGCAAATAAGGCGTTGCAGTATGCAAAAGATCATTGGAATGACGGAAACGGATTATGTGCGGAGTTTGTATCGAATTGCGTTCGTGCCGGTGGACTTGGTATTGGTGTAGAAAGAGGAACCGGTGGATGTGCCAATGCAGTAAGCAATGCATCAGGTGTTCCGATGGTTGATTTGAAATTGGATAGTCGTGGTTATGCGACATCTGCATTGGACGGCAATATTCTTTCAGCCGGTGATGTGGTGTTTCAATATTGTTATACACATTCTATTGGACCTCATATTATGATATGTGGAGGCTACGATTCAGAAGGCGTAGCAACATTCTACGCACACAATGGTGCGATGAATAACAGCAGATATAATTTGTCACGCAATACGGCGTATCAGCATACAACATCATGCAATATGGGTGCAAAAGTAATTCATATAAGCAATATAGGTCAGAAACCAATAGGTGATGTCAATCAGATAAATGCAACTTCGGACGGAAAGGTTCATGTCAGAGGTTGGGCATTTGATCCTGATTCAACTTCAACTAATATTCAGGTTCACATATATGTTGGTGGTCCGGCAGGAACAAAGGATGCTGATGTGGTTGGAATTGTAGCAAAAACATCACGACCAGATGTGGATAATGTTTATCATTCGGGTTCAAATCATGGTTTTGATTACAATTTTGCCACTAAAAAGACAGGAAAGCAGCCTGTATACATTTATGCGATTAATGTTGGTGGCGGAAACGAAAACCCATTGATAGGACAGGGAACAGTAGATATTCCGGCAACAGCCCATTATCCCAAGTTTGAAATTGAAGAGCTTTATGTAACCGACAAAGGTAAGCTTAGAATTAAGGGGTGGACCTATGACCCTGATGACACATCAAAATCCCTTGATTATCATGTGTATATTGGTGGAGATTGTTCAACATTTAAAACTACAGAATGTTCGTCACATAAAGCTGATGCAGTAAGAACGGATATTGCTCAAAAGTATAATGTGGGAGAAAAACATGGTATAGATATTGAGCTGGATGTTAAAAGTGAAGGAAGTCAGACAGTATATTTATATGCAATTAATATAGGAGCGGGAAATATCAATCCGGAAATGAAGAAGGCAACACTCGTTTTTCCCAAAAAGAGTGATGTGTGTGATCATGAGTTTACAAAATATGTATCAAATAATGATATGACATGCGGAAAGAATGGTACTAAAACAGCAGTATGTGATAAATGCCATGAGAAGACGGATACAATAGTTGATAAGAACAGCGCAACAGGAAATCACACATGGGATGAGGGAACAGTTGTTAAAGAAGCAACATATGATGAAAAAGGAATTATAGAGTACAGGTGTAAAGAGTGTGGAGCAATAAAACGCGCAGAAATACCGATGCTTGAAAAGACTACGGATGATAATGCAAATATCAAAAAGAATGTAGAAACTGAGAGTGAACAACCTGTAAGTGGTTCAGACTTGGTATGGTCAGAAGATGTTGATGAACTGGATTCGCCTGATATCATTAAAGTGAAGAATGTAAAGAAAAAATCGTTAAAGGTTAAAATCGAAGCTGTTGATCATGCAGATGGTTATGAGTATACATTTGCAAAAGTGACAAACAGCTCTTTGAAAGCATTTAAGAAAGAAGTCAGAACATCAAACGGAAACAGTATATTATTTAAGAGTGCAAAGACTTTTACATCAAAATCAACCACAGTAAAATTACAAGGCCTTAAGAAGAACAAAGAATATGCAGTTGCAGTAAGAGCATATAAGGTTGTTGATGGAGAAAAATATTACAGTGATTACTCATCTGTAAAATGCGTAAAAGTTAGAAAATAATTCCCAAAAACTAATTGATTAACCGATTAAACCAATCTACAAAATTTACATTTTCCTTGTCAAATTTTACAACTTAATCATTAGAAAACAAGAAACGTGTATGATGAAACCAAGAAACAAAGTCATACACGTTTTGCTTTGATTATAGCAAAAAAGATTAAGGAGGATGAGGACTATGTTAGGAAAGATGTTTAAAAGAAATGTTGCAATTTTTATGTCGGCAATGATGATTGTGGGTTTGGTGAATGTGTCACCAATAAGTGCACAGGCGGCAGAGAAGTTAGTTAAGAAATTATCAGTGTCAAAGGCTTGTGTTGAGATTGAAGAGGGTGAAAGCGATAAAGTAAAATATCAGATTAAAGCAGACGGAGATGCAAGTAAGAAAGTGACAGTTAAGGTTGCCGACAAAGCAGTGGCATCGGTTAAAAAATCTTCCGGTAAGATTATTATTACCGGAAAAAGTGAAGGAGAAACCACGGTTACAATTGCAACAAAAGCAAAAAACAAGAAAGGAAAAAGACTTGCAAAAAAGATCAGGGTTATAGTCGAAAACGATGATTTTGATGAGTCAGAACTTGACTATAGTGATGACGAAGACGTGGTAAATGAAAATACACAGCAAACCACAAATACACAGATACCAATAAAAGAAACGAGACAGGAAACTACCACTGAAGAAGTATCCAAAATAACAGAAGTATCAACCGAAACAATAAATGAGACAACTGAAGTGCCGACAGTAGAAGTTGTTAAGGAAGAGGTTGTTCCGTCAATATCATATCAGGCACATATACAAACTAATGGATGGATTGCAACTGTAAAGGACGGTGCAACAGCCGGAAGTACAGGTCAGAGCAAACGTTTAGAAGGAATAAAAATAGTATTAAATGATCAAAATGGAAACAGCATGATTACTTACCGAGCTCATGTACAAGGACCGGGATGGCAGGATTGGAAGAAATCAGGAGAACTTGCAGGTACGGAAAAAGCTTCAAAACGTATGGAAGGAATTATGATTAAACTTACTGGCGAGTATGCTGAAAAATATGATGTTTATTACAGAGCACATGTTGCACATTTTGGCTGGCTTGGCTGGGCAAAGAATGGTGAACTTGCAGGTTCGGAATGCATCTCGTTAGCTATGGAAGCAATTCAGATAAAACTTGTAAAAAAAGGTGAATCATTTAATGCCGGAGGAAAAGCCGCAATAGTTAAACCTAAATTGACATATCAGGCACACTGCCAGGATTATGGTTGGAGACCAACAGTCGGTGAAGGGTCTACAGCAGGAACAACAGGTGAGTCAAGACGTCTTGAGGGCTTGAAGATTGATCTTTTAAATCTTGATGGCAGCAACGGAATTGAATATCGTGCACATATCCAGGGACCAGGTTGGCAGGATTGGAAAAAGTCAGGTGAACTTGCAGGTACAGAGAATGCGGCAAAACGAATGGAAGCAATCCAGATAAAACTTAAGGGTGATTTGGCAAACTATTTCGACATTTATTATAGAATGCACGTTGAAGGTTACGGTTGGCTTGGCTGGGCGAAGAATGGTGAAGTGGCAGGAACTACAGGATGTAGTGCAAGAGCAGAAGCTATTGAAATTGTCCTTACATACAAAGAAAAGGATTTTGACTGCGGTGGTGCGGCTTATCATGATACAAAGAAAACGGATTCTGCTAGTAGTAAAGCGGAAGTATTGGTTAATCTTGCAGCATCGCAGGTTGGCTATTACGAGAAAGCCACTAATTCAAATCTTGATGATTTTACAGCGAACAGGGGATCTAATAACTATAATAAGTATGCACGAGATATAGGTGTTGCTAACGGTCAGGCATGGTGTGCAACATTTGTATGGTGGCTTATGAGAACGGCCGGAGTATCTGAAGGTGCTTATCCTGCTAGGACAACAGCGACAAGAGATTGGTTTAACGATAGAGGCTTGTATAGAGCAAGAGGAACATATACACCAAAGCCGGGAGATTATATCGTGTTTGAAAATGTGTCTCACTGCGGAATTGTTGAATCTGTTTCCGGAGGTTATGTTACAACCATAGAGGGCAACAGTAGCGATCAGGTGAAGAGAAACAGATATTCGTTAGATAATTCAAGGATTTTAGGATACGGCATAATCAATTACTAATGACTTTAAGCGGTTAAAATGGAATGATCAGGACATTGAAACCTCCCAACGTCTATGCTACAATTATAGATGTTGGGAGGTTTTGTCTATGAGGAGAAGAGTTTTTACTATATTTTTGGCTTTTTTGTTGATTCTTGGATCGTCGCAAAATAGCGTTTCAGCCAAGAAAAAGACAGACTATAATAAGTATTCCAATACGAAGAGTGGTTTTGGACTTAGTCTTAATAAAGAACATAAAAAACCGGGTTGCTCGATAGCGCAGGGTGTTACAAAACTCTCGGATTACAATGCTTATTATTGTGATACGAAATCCGCAAAGAAGAAAAAGAAGATAATTTATCTCACATTTGATTGTGGTTATGAGAACGGTAATACCAAGACGATACTCAAGATTTTGAAGAAGAACAAAGTCAAGGCGATTTTCTTTGTGACCGAGCCTTATATAAAACAGAATCCTAAACTTGTCAAGAGAATGAAAAAGGAAGGGCATCTCGTGGGTAACCACACCTGCACTCATCCACAACTTCCGACAAAATCTGTTTCACAGATTAAGAAAGAAGTTAAACAATGCGAGAAAACCATGAAGGAGCTTACAGGATATTCCATGGATAAATATATTCGTCCTCCGCAGGGCAGTTATAGTGAACGAACACTTAAAGTTCTTCAGGATATGGGATATGCAACTATGTTTTGGAGTCTTGCTTGGAAGGACTGGGAACCGTCTAACCAACCTGGAAAATCAACCGTGGTTAATATGTTTAAAACTTATCATCACCCGGGCATGATGCCACTTATACATGTGATTTCAAAGTCTGATACAGAGGCGTTGCCGGAGATAATTAAGTATATGAAGGACAAGGGGTATAAGTTTGGTGAAGTGTCGGATTTTGTCAAGTTGCCGGGACAAACAAAGAAGTCAAAGAATAAAGATAAGATCACTAAGAAGATAACAACAAGTAATAAAGATAAGAAGTAAAAGAGGAAGAAAAATGAGATTTGTAATACAACGTGTGAAAGAAGCATCAGTAACAATAGACGGTAACAAAGTGGCAGAAATAGGAAAAGGTTTCCTTGTTCTAATAGGAGTGGAGGATGCCGATACCAAAGAGATAGCTGATAAGATGGTGAAAAAACTGGTTGGGATGAGAATATTTGATGATGCGGAAGGTAAGACCAATCTTTCGCTAGAAAATGTTGACGGACAGTTATTGTTGGTTTCGCAGTTTACCTTATACGCAGATTGTAAGAAGGGTAATCGTCCTTCCTTTATAAGAGCAGGAAAGCCTGATTTTGCTAATGATATGTATGAGTACATTATTAGTAAGTGTAAGGAACAGGTTCCGGTTGTCAAGACAGGTGAGTTTGGAGCGGACATGAAAGTTGCACTTCTTAATGATGGACCATTTACAATAATCTTAGACAGCGACGATTTATAGACAATATCGTACATGAAAAAAGACTTTGACATTAATTGTCAAAGTCTTTTTATCATTTGTAACCCACTGTTACATGCCTATGGCTTCAATCCTTGATAATTCGTCGTTGATTTTGTCGAACACACCAATATGCTCGTTCAAACTCTTGCAAATTATGACCAGCTTAGGACAGTTGATTCTTCTGCCGGAGTCAATGATGTCTGATAAGGTTTTTCTGCATCTGGCAATCTGTCGGCCTTCGGCTTCTAGCTGCTGTAACAGCATCTCTTCACGTTCTTCCATAGTTTTTTCCTCCTTGCGTATTTTGGCACAACGCCTTTTCTTGTATGTCGACATTGATATCGTACCATATATTGTGTAAATGTGAGCTGCTATCATGTGTCATTTTTGTACCGGTTTCGACAAGAAACACCGTTTTGCAGTTAATAAGTCGACAGAAATATCATTTATATAAGGAAGTATTATGTCGGAAATGTCGATAAAAAGTTGCTTGTTAAGGAGTGTAGTATAGGGTATAATTAATGTAGTTTTTTCAACAGTTAAACTACGGTAGGGATAGCATTATGAATATTTGGCATGATATCGATGAGATTAAGCGTTTCTTTAGTGTGTACTTGGACGCTAGGTTTATTTTTTAAACGAAAGGAGAAAGCGTATGGCAGCAAAGAAACTTGGTTTTGGACTTATGAGGTTACCCTCTCTTGATCCAAATGATGCAGGTAAGATTGATATCGAACAGGCAAAGAAAATGGTGGATTCATTTATTGAGCAGGGATATACCTATTTTGATACGGCATGGATGTATTGTAACTTCCAGAGTGAGTCAGCAACAAAAGAGATACTTGTAGACAGATATCCAAGGGATTCATTTACATTGGCGACCAAGCTTCATTCGGGCTTTATTCATTCCAAAGAAGATAGGGATAAGATATTCAACGCACAGCTTGAAAAGACCGGTGCGGGATATTTTGACTATTATCTTCTGCATGATATGGGAAGCAGCTCATATAAGATTTATAATGAGTTGGATTGTTTTACATGGATTAAGGAGAAGAAGGAAATGGGGCTTGTTAAGCACATTGGTTTCTCCTGCCATGATAACGCGGAGTTTGTGGAAAAGGCACTTAATGAGCATCCTGAGATGGAGTTCATACAGCTTCAGATTAACTATCTTGATTGGGAGAGTGCTGCTATTCAATCGAAGCTTTGCTATGAGGTGGCAACAAAACATGGTGTGCCGGTTATCGTCATGGAACCGGTTAAGGGTGGCACGCTTGCTAATGTGCCTGAGAATGTTGAGCAGTTATTTAAGAGTTACAAACCTGATATGTCAATACCGTCATGGGCGGTGCGATTTGCAGCAAGTCTTGATAATGTAATGATGGTGCTTAGCGGAATGAGCAACATGGAACAGCTTTTGGATAACACAAGTTATATGAACGATTTTAAGCCGCTTACCGATGAGGATTATAAGGTGATTAAAACAGCGGTGGATATGATCAATTCTAACATAGCCATTCCGTGCACGGGCTGTTCTTATTGTACCGATGGCTGCCCGATGAATATTGCGATACCGAAGTATTTCTCATTATATAATGCGGATAAGCAAGAAGTTAAGAGCAAAGGCTGGACACCGCAGGGTACGTATTATGAGAGACTTCTTGATGTATTTGGCAAAGCCAGTGCCTGCATAGAGTGCGGTCAGTGCGAGAGGGCGTGTCCTCAGCACTTGCCTATTATAGAGGATTTAAAAATCGTTGCAGAGTATTTTGAGTAGATGGAGGAATAAATGATGACAGAAACGAGACCTTTTGTTGATTGGGATTTGATGAACAATTTTATGATTGACGCATTTAAGGGGTACGGAGTGCCCGAAGAAGATGCAAAGATTTGTGCGGATGTACTGCTTGAATCTGACAGACGAGGCATAGAGAGTCACGGCTGCAATCGTTTCAAACCTATATATATCGACAGAATTATTAAAGGGACGTTACTTCCTGTTACTGAGGTAGAGATTGTCAAAGAGACACCGACCACTGTTGTTATGGATGCACATGACGGTATGGGTATGGTTGCCAGTCATAAAATGATGACAATGCTTATAGAAAAAGCAAAGACTTATGGTATGGCAGGTGGCGCAATCAGAAACTCTACGCATTACGGTATTGCAGGTTACTGGTCATCAATGGCAAGCAAGGAAGGAATGATTGGACTTACAGGAACTAATGCAAGACCTTCTATTGCACCTACATTTGGTGTTGAGAATATGCTTGGAACTAATCCACTTACATTCTCACTTCCAACGGATGAGGAGTTTCCTTTCTGTCTTGACTGTGCAACTTCTATAGTTCAGCGTGGAAAGATTGAGTATTACGCAAGAGAGGGTAAGCCAACACCTAAGGGAATGGTTGTATCCGAGGAAGGTGAAGCACTTACTGACAGCGAAGAGATACTTAAAAGACTTGTGGATGGCACGGCTGCACTTGCACCACTTGGTGGAATAGGCGATGAGCTTTGCGGATACAAGGGATATGGATATGCGTCTGTCGTTGAGATTTTATCAGCTGCACTTTCAGGTGGACAGTTTATGAAGGCACTTACAGGTGTTGATGATAAAGGCAATCCTTCAATGTATCATCTTGGTCATTTCTTCTTCGTGGTTGACCCGGATGCATTCATGGGAAGAGAAGAGTTTAAGAAGATTGCCGGAGATATCTGCCGTGCATTAAGAGCTTCAAAACTTGCACCTGGACAGGATAGAATATATACTGCCGGAGAGAAGGAATATGAGACCTGGTTGTTTAGAAAAGATAAGGGGGTACCGGTAGGAGAAGCGGTTCAGAAGGATATAATTAAGGTAAGAGATGAACTTGGACTTCCTTACAAGTTTCCATTTGAGAACTAAAACAAGTTGATTATAAATACAGTTAAAAAGCTGCTAAGGTTATTTCTTAGCAGCTTTTTGTATTTACCCATTTCCTAACAACTCTTTGATTGACACACCGAGCAGTCTTGATAATTCGATAAATGATACAATGTCCGGAATACGCTCGCCGTGTTCCCAACGGTGTATTGTCTGTCTTGTAACGTTCATTTGTTCAGCCAATTCCTGGCGGGATATGTTCCTCTGTTCGCGATACATCTTAATTTTAGGCCCGATAATATTGGCGCCGGAAGAAAAATCTTCTTCAAAATTATCACCGATGTCATTGAACGGTTTTCGCAGATTTTCAAAAGCCTGCTTGAGTTTCTTCATGCTGACCGGCTTAACAAGGAAAGCACTACAGAAAAGTTCATGAGCATCCAAGGCATACTCGTTGTAACCGGTTATGAAAATAATATTAACGTAAGGACAAGTCTCAACAAGCTTTTGCGACAGTATGAGACCGTTCATTCCCGGCATGTCGATATCTAATAATGCCACGTCGTATTTGATTTGTTCTGCACTTGCAAGTCCGTCATACGGATCCGTGAATCCGTCGATTTTGGCATCGGGAAATAGTGTTTCCACATCGATAGTCAAATCTTCAACTATCAGTTTTTCGTCATCAATTATCAGAATGTTCATAAATACAATCCCCTCCTTGTACTATATTTGCAGTTGGTGAAATCTTTGCAGTGTTTTTCTTTGGAAGGCGTATTGTGACGCTGGTTCCACTATTACTGCTGACTATACTCATTGTTCCGTTGCAAATAGTTGCAAGTCGTGCTTCAACATTTTTAACTCCTATACCTGTGCGCTTTTTTGCTTGGTATGTGGTTCCGGGATCGAAACCGTGTCCGTTATCTTTTACGGTTATAATGAAATTTTCATCGTCGCTATAGCTTGAAAGCTTGACTGTATCGCCGGTTTTTAAACCATGACGTATGGCATTTTCGACTATAGGCTCAACAGACAGTGGCGGAAGAAAAAAATCTTTTTCTTTGATGTCATATTCAATGATCATATTTTTGCTTTTATCTGCAAGCGCAAGAGATACATAAGCATCAATGTGTGTAAGCTCATCTTCAAATGAAATCATATTGTCTGAGGATATGGCATCAAGATTGGCATGCAGATAATCCGAAAAATCCTCAACGGCTTGTATTGCACGGCCCTGATCTTTCCTTATAAGAGCTTTTATCAAATACAATGAGTTGAAAAGAAAATGCGGTTGTATTTGCTCTCGAAGAATTCTGACTTTGTTTTGAGTAAGCTCCAACTCATTCTTGACAAGTTTTGTTTCCATATCAGATACATGAACGGTCATCAGATATACGTAATAAATGAAGATGCCAACAGCAAAAGACTCATCTGTATGTCCTGGTGCAATATTAAGATATTCCAGTATTCCTGTTAGAATTGCTATTCCTCCAATGAAGAACAAAAGAATACTTCTTCGCCTGTCTTGGTGCATATACAAAAAAGACCATATCAAGAGCAGGGCAAGGTAAATGAAGGTTGTAATAAATATTGAATATCCAAGTGGTCCGCGGTTGAAATAATAGTTCTCGTCATAACAAAAAACCAAAGTACCGGTAAATGGTGCTATAAGATAAATGATAGTGTTTGCAAAAAAAGGAATTGCCAGAACAAGATTGTTGGCTTTTTTCATGTATTCGCTACCCGGTATAATAAGCAATACTTCCAAATATAAAGTTAGCGGCTGCATGATGTAATGTATGACGGATGAAGTAACTCTAACATCCAACATGGAAGGATCGTTTCTTGCCCATGATTCAAAACTGCCGGCAATATTCATTATGAAGAGAACGATGATCATAGCAATGTAGTTCTTTGTTGCCGGTGGATGTATGTTTCGGTAGGCAAGCATGATAACAAGAAGTCCACCCAAAAGAAGAAAAGAAAAATAGTTATCATTTAAAAACTCCCTATAATTAATGTGTGAAAGAATTGACATATTTAAGTAACCTCCATGTGTTACCGTTGTGGTAACAGACATAAATACATAAAAGTAATATAATTTGCATATGAGTTGTGAAAATTATACCATATTTCACTGGGAAATTGGTAATTTTTTCACTTTTTTTGGTAACTAAGGGATATTTTACATGTATTGTTAGGAGGGAAGGACTTATGTGTAAAGAAAAAAAGAAAAACAAATTAGGCCGACGAATACTGTCGGTAACGTTAACGTTTGTTATGGCGTTAACATTAGTACCAACTTATGCGGTACAGGCAGAAACTCCTGTAGCTGATACAGTACAGGCTGAGAAAGAAATAATTACAGAGAAAGTAGCAACAAAGGACGTTGTATATTCTGCAACTCCAAACTCTCCGATTAAGTTGAAAGAACTTCAGGAAATCGACTTGTCGGAATCAGTATCTTCAATAGCAGGTGGTACAATCAAACTTACTGCAGAGGATATTGATACAACAGATCTTAGTGGATGGTACGTATATGACCATTATGATACTATGTATTATCCGAATCAGGCTTCGTATATTGAAGGAACAGGTTATAATCCTGAAAGAAGACCATATTTCCCTGAGACAGATACTACGGCAGGTAGCAATAAGACTACAATCGCAGACTGGATTACTGCTAATTCCAATAGTTCATATCTCCAACTTGATAGATTCAATGAACATATTCTTTCGGCAGCTGATGCGATGGGTAATGCAAGTATGACTTTTGTTGGGTATGCAACAAGGCCGTATGTTGACTTCCTTTTTTATCCTGCTGATTCATCAGGTACAAAGAATGTTGACTTTACAGTTGATGGAAGTAAGTTGAGTACGCATACACTTTATTATGCTGGATTTTTGTTCAATACTGCAATTGATGAAAACGAAAAGTTAAAAGGATATGCGTTAATCTTACAGTATTCGTCTACTACAAGTGGAACAGCTTATATCCAATACTTAAATGGAGTAGATGCAGTAGCTTTGCATAACTCAACAAGTCAGACTATTCCAGGAACAACGGTAGGACAAAGTAAAGCCTTTAATGTTGCTGCAGTATGTGATATAGCTATGACAATTACTGATAATCATGTAAAGGTAACTACCAAAAATGACGGTGCAGAAACAGCAACAACTCTTTTTGATACTGATCTATCAGATGCTACAGGTTATGGTGGATTTGGTCCGATTGTAGGATATAAAAGCCATAATTGTAGAGATGCAACTGTATATAAGTATTCTAATCTTAAGATGGGAATTAAAACTTCATCTTCAATTTTTGCATCGTACTTTGATGCAGATTATGCGCAAAAAGATAAAAGCGGAGGCAACGACAAGTATTATGTTGTAATTGGTGATCCTGCAAAGAAAGATGGATTTGATATTAGAAATGATAAAGAAGCACTTGCACTTCTTCAAAAAGAGGGCGTTGTAATAATTACAAATTTAGATATCGCTAAATCAAATGTAGGCGATGGCTTGGATTCTGTACCAAATTATAACGTAGCGGATTATCTCGGTAATAACGTGTATAAGTTCCCGAATAATAATAACTATGCAATTAATTCCCCTGAGTATTATGAGGATTTGAAAGACTTTATTCAGAAGACGATTGAAACGGAGAAATGGAAGCCATTAACTAATGGCGAAACTACAGCGATTGCTGGAGATCTTGGAACAGGTGTTGAAGCAGTTAAACCTATACCAAATACTCAGCTTTTGTATACAACAACAGCAGAAGAAGGAGAACCTGCAGCGAAGGTTACATATCAGGTTGCTAATATCAATGCAGATATGCTTGAGTCATTACCGGGACAGCGTGCAACGATAACTATTAATGATGATTTGGGTTATGATGATGGCT
Organism: Lachnospiraceae bacterium; assembly: GCA_015057325.1. GTDB lineage: Bacteria > Bacillota > Clostridia > Lachnospirales > Lachnospiraceae > CAG-590. The sequence goes on from SVEQ01000006.1 coordinate 106,096, forward strand.
ACACCGGTACAACTTCTTATAGTATTATCAAACCGGATGGAACACAGAAGGAACTTACTACTAATACTTTCACAGTAACGGAAGATGTTAATGAATGGCCTGCAGGTCAGTACAAAGTTGTAACAACATTTGCAAACGGAATGACATCTACATCTACTTTTGGTATAACAAATGGTCTTGACGTAATTGTTGTCGGTGATGGCAAAAACTCTAATTTATGGTTTGACTATGCAACAACCGGAAATAATGTTGCTCGAACAAATGTAGATTATGAGACAAAGATTCATGCTCAGGATGGATACGTATTACCTGACAGCGTATATATATATGTTGATAAGGACCGCATCGGAGGAGATGATTTATCAGACTTTGAGTTGTTGGATGATTCGCAGTATTCTTACAATCCACAGAGTGGAGTAATAAGAGTTAATGGAGCAGAGGTTACCGGTGATATCTATATCAAAGCAGATACAAGAAATATAAAATATACACTTACTACAGATCCTGCAGTAGATCCTAGCCTTAAGGTGTATGGTAATACAGCTCATACAACAACTGCTATTGATTGTTTCTCATCATATTATAAGAATGATGGAAAACAGCACAATGCCTACCTTGTAGCACCTACAGGATATGCATTCCCTAAAAATGATGAATTAGTCATTAAAGCTACAGAATATGAGAAGAACACACAGGGTAATGTTAAAAGAGATGCACAGGGTAATCCTACAGTTGTAAGAACAAAAGAATATAAGGGAACAAGTTATTATAATGCAAATACAGGAGTGATTAAGTTCCCTAAGAACGCATATGACTATGACGAGATAGAGGTTATCGCTAAGTCAGAACCAAAAACATTTAATGTAACTACTAAGTTCCAGGCAATTAATAATACAAATACTGCAGATGCATCTATAATAGAAGCTAAGAAGGTTGACGATTTGGATACAGCTGCAACCACTTCGGTAATTTGGCACACTGCTTATGATTGTACCTTGAAGGTAAAAGATACTGAGCCTTCATACAAGATAGCTGAATCTTCTATAGCTGTTAAGGTTGGAGGCGTATCATTAGATACTTCTAAATGGACAAAGACTGATAACACTGATGGAACCTATACAATTCATATTAATGATAATGTAATTGAAGGTAATGTTGAAATCTCAGCAAATGCTATTAAGCAGTATGATGTAAGTGCAGTATTTACGGCTGTCACATCATCAGATGGATTAACTAATACGAGCAGCAGAAAACTGAATGCGCAGTCTGATTATTCAGCAGTGCTTTCGGTTGATGGTTCAAGTGACCATCCGTTGTCACAGTTAGTTAAGGTTGAGATTAAGGATGCAAGTGTTGAAGGTGGATACAGAGAACTTACTTCAGGCAATGCGTATACCTATAACCAGAATACAGGTGCATTGACAGTTGGCAGAGCATACATCACAGACGATATCAAGATTACTGCCAATGCAGGTAACAGGATCTACTATGAGTTAGATAACTTACATGTTACACCTGAGGTTAAGGGTGTTGCAGATGGCGGAACACTTAATACTGTGATTGCGGTTGATAATGATGCATATAAGCTTCCGGAAACAATCCATGTATACCAGGGAGATATCCTTGTATCAAATTATACCTATAATGATGAGACCGGTGCTTTGCAAATTACAGGCATCAACAAGCCGGTTGTAATCCGTGCTACAGCTGTTCTTAAGCCGGTAAATGTAATGTTGAATAATGATGATGGATGTTTGGAACTTACAGATACTACACACAATAAGGCTTCTGCTGATTCGGATTATCATGCAAAATTAGCAGTAAAAGATGCTCAAACCGGTGAGGAGAAGTTACCTGAGGAAATTACTATTGAGGTTGACGATCCTACAGCTACAGAAACAAACGGAATCAGAACACTTACAGCGGGAACAGATTATACGTACAATCCAACAACAGGAGAAATCGTAGTTAAGCATCAGAATATTACAGGTAATATTGTCATAATAGCAAGTGCGGTTGATAAGACAAAGTATAATGTAACTGCTAATATTGTAAATGCTACAGTAACTGTTTCGGGAAACAACAAAGCAACAGAAGGAAGGAACTTTGTAACAAAGGTTATTCCTAATCAGTATTATGAACTTCCGGACGATGTAACAGTTAAAGTTGCTGATTCTACAGCTGACGGTGGTTATAAGACACTTGAAGCTAATGTTGATTATACTTATTCAACAAATGGTTGGATAACAGTAAATGCTAGCGCAGTTACTGGTCATATCACAATAACAGGTGAAGCAACAAAGGCTAACTTCCCGCTCACAAGAGAATATACTAATGTTACAGGTAAAACACTTGCTAATAGTATAGTAAGTAAGGGAGTTGATTTCCACGATAGAATTAAGCTTGTAACAAATGATGAGAATCTCTTGATGCCTTCAAAGGTTGAAATTACCGTTTCGGGTAACAAACTTGTAGCGGGTGAATATAATTATTATCGGGATGGCGGAGACATTATAATTGATGGTGATAAGATCACCGGTCCGGTTGTAATTAAAGCAGCTGCTGAATACGACTTAACATTTGTACTTGATGATGGTATTCAGCCTGTAGATAAAGACAGTAATCCTATTGATGATGAAAAGGATAATGTAGATACTTCAGAAAACTATGAAACTACTTTGACAGTAGACCCTGAACGTTATAAGTTACCAACAACCATAGTTGTTAAGGTTAATGATGAGACACTTACAGCTCCAACCGATTACACATATGATCCTACAACAGGTAAGGTTGTAGTCTTTAAGGAGAAGATTACAGGCCCTGTAGTTATCCAGGCAAAACCGGATTGTATTGTAGCTAATGACGGAACAAAGTGTTCAATCACAGAGCTTGATGCTGAGAATAATGTTGATGACGATAATCTTGCAGAGCACGATAAGGATTACGTTGCAGTAATTACTCCTAACAACGGATATCTTCTTCCTGAGAATATCGTAGTTACTGCCGGAGACAAGACACTTGTTGAAGGAACAGATTATACATACGATAAGGAAACAGGAAAGGTAGTAGTTAATAGCGATAAGGTTGATGGTAAGTTAATCATCAAGGCTGTAGCAGATCCAAAACAGTTTGATGTTGACACCACTGGTGTTAAGAAAGCAGAAGTAACTAATAGAGAAAAGGCAATATTTGACCAGGATTATACAACAACAATTCAACCTAATGAGGGTTATGCGTTACCTGATAGCATTAATGTGACTGTTGGAGAAGAGGTTCTTGTACAAGGAACAGATTACACATACAACAGAACTACAGGCGAGGTAGTAATCAAGAAAGAAAAGATTACAGCTCCTATAGTTATCGAAGCAAAACCGGATTGTGTTGTTGTCAAAGACGAAACAAAGTGTTCAATTACAGAGCTTGATGATGAGAATAATGTTGATGACGATAATCTTGCAGAGTACGGTTGCGATTACGTTGCAGTAATTACACCTAACAATGGATATCTTCTTCCTGAGAATATCGATGTTACTACCGGAGGCAATACACTTGTTGAAGGAACGGACTATACATATGATACAGAAACAGGAAAAGTAGTTGTTAACAGCGACAAGATTGCTGGTAATTTAACCATTAAGTCTGTAGCAGTTCCAAAGCAGTTTAATGTTGATACTACAGGTGTTAAGAAAGCAAAAGTAACCAATAAAGAAAAAGCAACATTTGATCAGGATTACACAACAACAATTAAGCCTAACAAGGGTTATGCATTACCTGATAGCATAAATGTAACTGTTGGAGAAGAGGTTCTTGGTGAAGGAACAGATTACACATACGACAGTACTACAGGTGAGGTAGTAATACCTAAGGAGAGTGTTGTTGACGACATTAAAATCGCAGCTGACATGAAGGTTTTGAAGAATGATATAGTTATTAATACAGAGAACCTTGATACAGATGCAAAGAAGACTGTTGAGACAGATGACGAGTACAAAGTTATTGTAAAACCTACAAATAACAAGTATGAGCTCCCTGAAACAATAGAAGTTAAAGTAGATGGAAAAACGCTTGAGCCTGGTAAGGATTATACTTACGATAAGAAGACAGGACAGGTTGTTATCAAAAAAGATGTTATTAATGGTAAAGTTGTAATTAATGCACAAGCAATTCCAATTCATGTATTAACTAAGGTTCCGGCAAAAGCACCTACATGTACAGAAGAAGGTAATATAGAGTACTACACATGTTCTAAGTGCAGCGATATCTTTGCAGATGCAAATGCTGATAAGCCAATTGATAAAGCAGCAACTGTTATTAAGGCAACAGGACATAAGTGGGGCGACTGGGTAGTAGATGAAAGTGGTAAGACAAGATCTCATGTATGTACTGTATGTGGTGAAAAAGAGCAGGAAGCATATGATGGTTCTAAGGCTAATGCACTTGCATTGAACGCAGAACTTAAGGTTGATCAGGTTGGTAAGAAGATCAAGATTGCTTGGGGTAAAGTTGATGATGCTGATGGATACATGCTCTACTGGACATATTGTGGAACTAAGTTCTCAAATAGAAACAGAAAGACAGTTAAGTCTCCATCAATAACAACTTATACAATTAAAAAGATTAACGGTAAGAAACTTAACCTTAAAAAGAACTTTAAGTTATACGTTGTCGCATACAAGAATGTTGATGGCAAGAAGCAGACAATAGGTAAGACCGTTACAGCACATATTGTTGGACGTCTGAATAATGACTACACCAACGTTAAGGCAGTTAAGGTTTCTAAGAAGACTATGTCGCTTAGTGTTAACAAGACTGCAAAGATCAAAGCCAAGACTGTATTGGTTGATAAGTCTAAGAAGCAACTTACAGATGAGCATGCAAAAGAGTTACGTTATGCATCAACAGATGACAACGTAGCTACAGTAAATGCTAAGGGTGTTGTGACAGGTAAGTCAAAGGGTACATGTAAGGTTTATGTATATGCAAGAAATGGATATGCACAGGCTATAACAGTTACCGTAAAATAATTTAGTTGAACAGGGTTATATATCCTTCCCTCGTGCCTCTGGTATCACTTCATAAAGTGGTACCGGGGGCACTTTTATGTATTACGGAAGCAAATAATCATTGTATTTTCTTGAAATTATGTTATTATGATTTGAGAAAATGATTCAAAAACGGAGGATAATAACTATGAATATTGTTTGCCTTGATATGGAAGGTGTATTGGTACCGGAGATTTGGATTGCTTTTGCAGAGGAGACAGGTATTCCCGAGCTTAAGAGAACAACAAGAGACGAACCCGATTACGATAAGCTCATGAATTACAGAATTAATATTCTCAAAGAGCATGGTCTTGGACTTAAAGAGATTCAGGAGACTATCGCTAAGATTGATCCGATGCCGGGTGCAAAGGAGTTCCTTGATGAGCTTCGTTCCATAACACAGGTAATCATTTTAAGTGATACATTCGAGCAGTTTGCTACACCGCTTATGAAGAAGCTTGGCTGGCCTACAATATTCTGTAACACACTTGAAGTTGCAGATAATGGCGAGATAACAGGATTTAAGATGCGATGTCCTAAGTCAAAGTTAACTACAGTTAAGGCTTTACAGTCAATCGGTTACGATACAATCGCAAGCGGAGACAGCCACAATGATTTGGGTATGATTGAGGCAAGTAAGGCAGGCTTCCTCTTTAAGAGTACAGATGCAATCAAGGCTGAGTATCCTCAGTATCCTGCATTTGAGGAGTACGATGAGCTTCTTGATGCAATTAAGAAGGCGCTTTAATTCTCAAAAGTTAATAGAGTATCTTCTATATAAGAGTGATTCTTGAAAAAGAGTCACTCTTTTTTGCTATAGGTCATGACTATAGCAAGCCATAATCTATACATATTTTTCAACAACTTACATGTATGATAATATATCTGCAAAACCTACCAAAACGATATGCGTATATTAATTAGGGAGAAAGGCAGGTATTTATTATGAGTTATAAGATTGAAACACGATGTATGCACTTAGATGAGGACATTGTTCCCTGTGAGAAGACCGGAAGTATATCATTTCCAATATATCAGACGGCAACCTTCTGTCACGAGGGGGTTGGGAAAAGTACAGGTTATGACTACACAAGACTTCAGAATCCCACAAGGGAACGTTTGGAAAAGATAGTGGCAAAACTTGAAGGTGGAATTGATGCGCTTGCGTTTTCTTCGGGAATGGCTGCTGAAGCGGCACTTATGGAATTGTTTAAGCCCGGGGATCATTTAATAGTAGAAAATGATTTGTATGGTGGAAGCGTTAGATTGTTTGATAAGATTAACAAAAAGAATGGAATTGAGTTTACCGGGCTTGATTTGTGGAAGGATAATGTTGAAGATTATATAAAGGAAAACACAAAAGCGGTTTTTGTTGAGACACCGACCAATCCGATGATGAATGTTACTGATATACAGGCGCTTGCGGATAAATTAAAAGATAAAGGAATATTACTTATTGTTGATAACACATTTCTGTCACCATATTTGCAAAATCCATTAAAGCTTGGTGCGGATATTGTTGTACATAGTGGAACAAAGTATTTGGGTGGACACAATGATACATTGGCAGGATTTATAATTGTTGATGATGACGAGATAAGTGATAAACTCAGATTTTTGATAAAGACTACCGGTGCGGGACTTTCGCCTTTCGACAGTTGGTTGATTATGCGAGGCATTCAGACGTTGTCGGTACGCATGGAGAGAGCACAAAGTAATGCAGGGCTTCTTGCAGAGTGGCTTTTAAAACAACCGGGAATAAAGAGAGTAATTTATCCGGGATTATCAACACACCCCGGACATGAAATAATGAAGAAACAGGCAAGAGGATTTGGTGCTATGCTTACATTCGAATGTGAAAGTAAAGAGCTTGCGTTAAAACTTCTTGAGGATACGAAGCTTATACAGTATGCGGAAAGTTTGGGCGGAACGGAAACGCTTATAACCTATCCGCTTACCCAGACACATGCCGACGTTCCGGAGGAGAAAAGACTTAAGAATGGAATTACGGATAAGGTTCTTCGTTTGTCGGTAGGATTAGAGGCGATAGAGGATTTGATTGCTGATTTTGAGCAGGCATTACAGTGAATGTGAGGGAAGCTTATGAGTGAAAAGAATTTGGATTTTGACACAGTCGTTAACAGACGTCATACCGACAGTTTGAAATATGACTTTGCAAAGAGAAGAGGACTTCCTGAAGACGTGCTTCCACTCTGGGTTGCAGACATGGATTTTAAGACTTCTTCTTACGTGCAGGAGGCATTATCTCAATCTGTAGAGCATGGAATATTCGGTTATACCGAAACGGATGTGGACTATTATGAGATAGTCAAGAACTGGATGAAAGAGCAATATGACTGGGAGCTTGAAAGCATAAGATGGCTTGTTAAGACGCCCGGAGTGGTGTTCGCACTAGGTGCAATAGTTCAAGCATTTACAAAAGAAGGTGATAACGTGCTTATTCAACAGCCGGTATATTATCCCTTCTCGGAAATAATAACGGATAATGATAGAAATATAGTCAGCAATACGCTGATTGATGATGGAAGCGGAAGATATAAGATAGACTTTGACGATTTTGAGAAAAAGATTGTCGAGAATAATGTGAAACTGTTTCTCTTAAGCAATCCACACAACCCGGGAGGAGCTGTATGGACAAAAGAAGAACTTATACGCATTGGAGATATCTGCTTAAAGCATAATGTTATTATTGCAAGTGACGAAATACATGCAGATTTTGTGTGGAAGGGCAAACACAATGTGCTAGTTAATCTAAAAGATGAGTATCGTGATATTGTTATTACATGTACATCACCTACAAAAACATTTAACATTGCAGGCTTGCAAATATCAAACATTATTATTCCCAATACTGCGCTTCGTCGTACATTTAAGAAGAAGGTCGCAGCATTCGGCTACAGTCAGGCTAACACGGCCGGAATCATTGCGTGTGAGGCGGCATACACAAAAGGTCAGGAATGGCTTGCTGCAATCAGAGAATATATATGGAGCAATATCGAATATACAAAAGAGTTCGTAGATAATAATTTAACCGGAGTTAAAATGTTCGTTCCGGAAGGTACGTACCTTGTATGGCTTGATTTTTCGGGAACGGGCTTGGAAGATTCAGAGATAAACAGGCGTATAATCCATGAAGCAAAGTTGTGGTTAGATGCCGGCAACATATTCGGCGATGCCGGAAAAGGCTTCCAGAGAATTAATGTTGCGTGTCCAAGAAGCGTATTAACAGATGCACTAAAACGGATACAAAAAGTTTTTTAAAAAAGGTATTGACATACATAAAAATGTGTGGTTTAATAACATCATTCCGATAAACCTACAAAGCCTAGCGAGATAGTGGGGAATATCAAAAACTTGTAGGTTTCTCTTCGGAATATTATTTTTACCCCTAATACCTACTAAATACATAGGATAAAGGGAGAATGGATAATCAGGAGGAAAAAGGAAATGGCAGTAGTAATTGATTATGACAAGTGTACGAATTGTAAGCTTTGTTACGATCGATGTCCGGAAGGACTGTTTGGATTAGATGAGCAAGGCAAAGTTTATGTGAAGTACCAACATGAGTGTTGGTTGTGTGGGGCCTGTCAGATGGATTGTCCATTCGGTGCTATACAGGTTAGATATGAAGAAAATGTAAAACCGATTTTTTTAAAAAGAGACGATAAGGAGTAACGAATATGGCATATCAGATTGAAAGATTAAAAACAGATGTTGTTGTTATAGGTGGTGGTCTTGCCGGTTCGCTTGCTTCTATAAGAGCTAAGGAAGATGGAGCTGATGTAATTGTTTTGGAGAAAGCCAATACAAACAGAAGCGGTAACGCAGGATCGGGACTTGATCACATGTTCAGTTATGTACCACCGGTACATGAGAAGGTTGGATACACAAAAGACTTTATGAAGAGTGATATGTATCAGATAGCCTTGATGGGACTTGGACTTGGTAATAAGAAGATTGTTGATCATTTTGTTGATGTTAGTTATGAGAGAGTTATTTCACTTGAGAAATACGGTGTCAACTTCCGATTTGAAGACAGTCACCTGGCTGAAGGATTCAGACTTGTACCGCAGTTCCATTCGGTTCCGACAAGCTTTCATTTTGAGGGTAGAGACTTGATGGTTAAGCTTACGGAGGGAATGAAGAAAGCCGGAGTTAATATAGTCAATCATGCACAGGTAGTTAAGATAATTAAGAACAAAGAAGGCAAAGCATCAGGCGCGATTGCTGTTTCGGACAGAGAGGAAAAGATATATGTGGTTGAGGCCAAGACAGTAATTCTTACAACCGCAGGCGGTGCAGCAAGAGTAGGAGATAAGATGAACTTCGAGAATCCTTACTTCGAGCATCCGTCATCAACAGACAGCGGTTGGGGACACACCCTGGCAATGAACGCCGGAGCAGATGTCATCAACATGGAGTTCATGATTAAGAACGGCGGACTTGCTTTCCCACAGTTCACATTTACAGCAGGAGCACCCGGAGGAACCTGGTGGCCGGCAGCACGAGTTGTGGATGATGAGGGTAACGTCATAGTTGAAAGAGTTACCGACTACAGCATAGACGAGCCGGATTACCTTAAGAAGAATGTTGAGATGCTTGATAAGTACGCAATACAGAAGGTTACAATCGGTAAGCTGCTTAACGAAGGAAAACAACTCTATGTTGATTTGAAAGAAGCAACCGACGAAGAAGTTGAGTACATCAAATGGAGCATGCACAACGAAGGAAAATGTTGGTTGTATCTTAGAAACCTCGAGTACAACAATATTGACCTTCGTGATGTGAAGATACCATACAGATTGTTTAGACACGTAACAATTGGTGCAGGTGCAGCGGGAGTTTTGGTTAACGAACGTACAGAGACAACAGTTGAGAATCTTTATGTTGCAGGTGACCTCATGGGAGGTGCCGGAACAATCGGAGCACCAACTGCTGTTGTTTATGGAATTGAAGCAGGACTTCAGGCGGCCAAGAAAGCCAAGGAGACAACATACAGTAATGATGAGTCTTTTGTTGAGAGTCAGATAAATGAAGTTAAAGCCACAGTCGAAAAACTTCGTGGCAACAAGGGCGGAGAGAAATGGCAGTCGTTACTTGAGAGAGTACATTCGATTGTAGAAACATTCGGAATATATCCGCTTACTGACGGAAAGATCAACTCGGCGTTAGAGCTTATCAGAAAGCTCAAAGAAGAGGTTAACATTTATGCACCGGATGAGCACGAGTTAACAAGAGCATTTGAAGTTCTTTCAATTATTCAGACTGCAGAAGCAATATTTACCGCAGCCGATCTTCGAAAAGAGAATCTCGGACCATTTAAGAGATACAAGGATAATGACACACGTATCTATGGCGAGAGAGTTCCTGCAGAGAATGCGGTGCTTCCGGAAGCAACAGAGTACGGTTTGTACATAGGAGAAGATGGAACGATACATCATCATATTCATAAGACAAATCAGGATGGTGGAGAGATTCCATACAAAGAACAAACGTTAAATGCACCTTATATCAGGTGGGAATAATAAATGATTTTAGGAGGAAAGAATTATGAAAAAGAATAAAGTGATTAAAAAATTAGCAACAGTTTTATTGACAGGTCTCTTGGCGGTGAGCGCAGTGGGATGCGGTGCTGCAGATAACGGAGCAACAGGAAGCGGTGCTTCAACAGGTGAGAAAGTATTAAATGTAGGTGTAATCAATATAGCAGATACACCGTTTGATCCGGCACAGACAAGCTTGTCATCAATAGAGCAGATTGAGCCGCTTAACGACACATTACTTCATGTAGATAAGGACGGTAATTATACACCGGGTATTGCAAAGTCTTGGGAGCTTTCAGATGACTACAAGACATTCACAATCAATCTTAGAGATGATGTGAAGTTCCATGACGGTACAAAACTTACATCTGACGATGTTAAGTTCACATTAGAGTATTACATTTCAGAGGAGTCAAATCAGTCTGATAAAGGAATCCTTCAGGCTAACATTGATTCAGTAGAGGCAAAGGATGAGACAACAGTTGTTGTTAACTTCAAAGAGCCATTCACAGATTTTGAATACCTTATTTCAGAAGGAGGTACAGGAGCAGGAATTATCATTCCTAAGGCTTACTTTGAGAAAGTTGGTTCTGAAGGATTTAACAAAGCACCTATCGGAGCAGGACCATTTAAGTTCGAGTCATTTGCAGCAGGCGAGGAAATCGTATATACAGCTTTTGAAGATTACTATCAGGGCAAGGCAAAGATTGACCGTCTTGTAATCAGACAGTTGGCAGAGGAGAGCACAAAGATTTCAAGTATTCAGGCAGGTGATGTTGATTTCGCACCTATTAACATTAACAGTGTTGAGACAGTAGAGGCAACACCGGGAGTAAATGTTGAGAAGGTTGATTATTCTAACACACTCGGAGTATTCGCAACAGCAGCAAACGGTGATGACGGAAAGCCATTACAGAATGATAAGGTAAGAGAAGCATTATACATTTCAGTTAATCGTGCAGAACTTGTAGATACAGTATTTGGTGGAGATGCTATTGAGTCTCCTGTATGGGGAGTGTTCCCATTCACAGTTGGTTACGAAGGTGGCAGAGAGAATATCCCTTACGATGTTGAGAAAGCAAAAGATTTGCTTAAGGAAGCAGGATACCCTGAAAACTTTGATGACCCTGTAATCAAGCTTTACATTACAGAGACAACAACTTACAACAAAGAGGTTGCACAGTCATTGGTTTCTTACTGGGATGCAATCGGTGCACAGGTTGAAATCGTAACTACTGACCCTGTAACACTTAGAGGTGGATACACAAAGAAGCCACTTGATCCAGAGTTTACCGGAGTATTGTTCTTCTTCAATCCTCCAAAGAAATATAGTGCAAATGATGCAATAGCACCATTCTTCCCTACTAACTCTACAATGGAACTTATTAAAGATAATGATGAGTTTGACAATGACGTTCAGCAGCTTGTTCGTGTAGGTGCACAGGAGAGAACACAACTTGTGAATAAACTTCTTGATACTATCGAAGAAACACACGTAGCAATTCCTATTGTATATCCTAGCCAGAATTATGCAGTAAGTGAAAATGTTGTTTCATGGGATCAGAACTATTCAGCACACTGGGGCAACTGGTTCTACACATTTGAAGTAAAATAATAAGCTTTTGCCGGGAGATTTACTATGAGATATCTTGCAAAAAAAATAATAGAAGCATTAATTACAATTTTCATAGTGACGATTATCGTATTTCTTGCAATCCACTCAAGTGGTGATCCGATTAACAGCCTGTTGCCGGATAGTGCTACGGAAGCACAAAGGCAGGAGCTGACAGAGAAGCTCGGACTTGACAGACCACTTGTTGAGCAGTACGGACGATTTGTTAAAGATGCATTATCAGGAGATCTTGGTACATCTTACACAAGCAAACGTCCGGTGCTTGAGATGATTGCCGAGAAGCTGCCTTATACATTTGAACTTGCACTTGTAGCAATAATAATTGCTTTCATTGTAACAATCATTTTCGGTAGCCTGGCAGCTATTTGGAAGAACACGATATTGGATAGAATAATACTTGCAATTGCAGCATTTTTCAAAGCGTCTCCTATCTTCTTTATAGCTATACTTGCAGTACAGCTATTGGGAGTTAAGCTTAGAGTCCTACCCGTTGCGGGTGCCGGTACACCTCTACATCTGGTGATGCCGGCAGGACTTCTGGGTCTTGCGATTGCCTCCGATATGACAACACTTTTAAGAAGCAATATGATTGCAGTGTTGGAGAGCGATTTCATCAAGTTTGGAAGACTTAGAGGTCTTCCGGAATACAAGGTGATATTAAAACATGCACTTCGTAATTCGTTCTCGTCAGTGTTGGCACTTAGTTCATTTATTTTTGCAAGTCTTATTTCCGGAAGTATAGTCGTTGAAACGATATTTGCATGGCCGGGAGTCGGAATCCTTTCTTACAACTCGGTAATATCGAGAGACTTTCCGGTGGTACAGGGAATCGTTTTAATCCTTTCAATATTAACAATTTTACTCTCATTTACAATGGACGCATTGCTTGCAATGTTAGATCCGAGAATCCGTAAGAGTGTGTAGGTGATTGCAATGAAGAAGTTATATAAACAAAAACAAGTAAATAGTTTGCCAATCGTGTCATTGGTGGTCATTGGAATATTTGTTTTAAATGGACTCTTTGGTTCGTTGATACTTCCGAAAGATCCTACAGAAACGGATTTGGTTAATAAGCTGCTTCCTCCGGTTTTCTTCGGAGGTACATGGAATTATCCGCTTGGTACTGATGAACTCGGAAGAGATGTTTTAAGTAGAATTATCGCAGGTGGAAGAGTTTCACTTATTGTAGCAGCTGCAGCAATTGTTGTCGGAGGAATAATAGGAACTGCACTTGGAATTATTGCAGGCTACTACGAAGACCTTGCAGACACAATTATTACACGACTTACTGATGCATCACTTGCATTTCCAAGCATCTTGCTGGCACTGCTTCTTTCGATAGGAATCGGTCCCGGTGAGAAGGCAGCGATTATCGCGATAGCATTTGCAATGTGGGCAAAATACGCAAGAACAGTAAGAAGCGAAGTACTGATAATTAAGAAAGCTAATTACATAACGCAGGCGAAAATCATGGGAGCCGGTGACTTAAGAATAATAACAAGACACATTCTACCAAACATCAAGGACATGATAATAGTTATGGTTTCGTTAGAGGTTGGAATGTCAATTATTTCCGAAGCATCATTAAGTTTTTTGGGACTTAGCGTTGTGCCCCCTACACCCTCCTGGGGACAAATGATAGCTGATGGTAAGAATTATTTTCAAAACGGCTGGTGGGTTTCCGTATTTCCTGCGTTAATAACAATAATAACCGTATTGTCATTTCAGAGGTTTGGCAATTGGCTTAAGGTTTCTAAGGGAGGAAAAGTATGAATATTCTTGAGGTTAAGAATCTTGTAAGCCAACTTAATACGGAAGACGGAGTATTACACATTATAAATGATGTAAGCTTCGCGGTGAAAGAAGATGAGTGTTTTGGAATCATTGGAGAATCCGGTTGTGGTAAAACAATGACTTCAATGTCGATTCTTGGATACTCTGACCGAATCGGATTAAAAGCTGTATCCGGAGAGATTCTTTTTAAAGGAGAAGATGTACTTAAGTTTTCAAAGAAAAGACTTAGAGAGTACAACGGCAAGGAAGCAGCAATCATATTGCAGGATCCGATGCAGGCGTTAGATCCTCTATTCACCATAAAAGACCAAATGATTGAAACCATAAGAAGACACCAGAAGGTTTCAAAAAAAGAAGCAGAAAAGATAATGATTGAAACAGCAGAAAGTCTTTCGGTTGCCAAAGAAAAACTTAACTGTTATCCACATCAGTTAAGTGGCGGAATGCTTCAGAGAATAGTGGGTGCGATGGTGTTAAGTTGCAGACCAAAGCTCATTATTGCTGATGAACCAACAACGGCGCTGGATGTGACTATTCAGCTTCAGTATTTGAAATTATTAAAAAGACTCCAGAAGGAATACCACACGGCATTAATTTTCATTTCGCATGACATCAAAGTTATTTCGATGATGTGTGACAGAATTGCCGTAATGTATGCCGGGGAGATTGTGGAAACGGGAACAAGGGACGATTTGTTTTATCACCCAAAGCACCCGTACACACAGGCGCTTTTTAAAGCGACCAACATAGATGGTAATATTCGTGAAAGATATGAAACTATAGATGGTGCGCCGCCAAACCTCAAAGAGGAGATTGCAGGATGTCCGTTCGCGGAACGTTGCCAGTACGCAACGGATGCATGTATAAGCGGCAAACCGGAGGTTGTTAAGATAAATGATGAGCATACCGTAAAATGCCGGAGGATAGCCGATGAGTAATGTTATTGAACTGAAAAACGTTGATAAATCTTATACAAACAGCGGCTTCTTAAAGAAGACTACATGCGCTCATATTCTCAAAAATATTTCCTTGCAGGTTGAGAAAGGAACGACACTCGGACTTGTTGGCGAGTCGGGGTCAGGTAAGACCACAACAACAAGAATGATTCTTCGTCAGGAAAAACCGACAAACGGCGAACTCTTCTACGAGGGCAAGAATGTTGAAGAACTTACCAAAGAAGAGGAGGAAGAATATCGCAACAATGTACAGGTGGTATTCCAGAATCCATACAGCTCTCTTAATCCCAAAATGAGAGTCGGAGAGATAATCGCAGAGCCTTTGGTTATAACGGGAAAGTACAACAAGGAAGAAATAAAAAAACGTGTGAGAAGCATCATGGAAAAGGTTGGTCTTGCACAGGATTATGTTGAAAGATTTCCAAGTGAGTTTAGTGGTGGACAGCGTCAGAGAATAGCAATTGCAAGAGCGCTTATTCAGAATCCGCAGCTTGTGATATTAGATGAGCCGGTATCGGCATTAGACGTATCTGTCAGAGGACAGATTATGAACCTGTTAAAGAGATTGCAGGAGAAAAACAAGACTACATATATTTTTATTTCGCATGATATTGCAACGGTAGGTTTCTTAAGTGACACAATCGCGGTTATGTATTTCGGTACGATTGTTGAGTATGGAAAGACAGAGGACATACTGGAAAACTACAGACACCCGTACACGGAAATGCTCATTTCTTCTGACTCGGTTAGAAACTTAAGTGAGGCGGAGGAAGAAAGCGGAGAGATACCTTCGCACTATGATGAACCAAAAGGTTGTCCTTTCGCCGGAAGATGTAAGTATGCAACTGATGAGTGTAGAAATGTTACCCCGCAGCTTAAAGATATTGGCGATGGACATAAGGTTGCTTGTCACAACGCGGAAAGCATTACGCTTAAGTCCGTTGTTAAGATTAACAGAAGGAAACCGGAATATCAGATTTAGGAGGTGCAGCATGGCTTCGGATTTTGAAGGAATTGAATTGTTTGAGAGAACATTTCGCCATCAGATCAAAGAGAATGGTGAGATTGGCGAATTGGATTTTATGTTTAAAAAGAAGTTTGGTGATGGAGAGGATGAGTGGCCGGTAGAGGCTGACAGATACAGAATCGTATGGATGCCGGGTTGTCCTCACGCACATAAAGTTATTATAACGAGAAAACTTCTCGGACTTGATAAGGTTATAAGTCTTGCGACAACAGGAATCTTCAGAACACCGAAGGGCTGGGTGTTTTCGGAAGACCCTGATGGTTTGGATCCTGTGTTAAAGATACATTATCTGCATGACATTTATACAAGACACGATCCTACATACACGGGACGTTCAACGGTTCCGACAATTGTGGATACGATAACAGGTCAGGGTGTTAACAATGACCATTATTATATTCCTATTTATTTCAACACGGCATGGAAGAAGTTCCATAAGGAGAATGCACCGGACTTGTATCCGGAGGAGATAAGAGGTGATATTGATGAACTTAATAAATTTGTGTATGAGCGTATCAACACCGGGGTCTATAAATGCGGTTTTGCTAGAAATCAGAAATATCTTGATGCTGCATACGACAGATTCTTCGAAGCACTTGATTTGATGGAGGAACATTTATCTACGAGAAGATTTCTTTTCGGAGACCATATAACGGATACGGATATAAGATTGTATCCGTCGCTTGTAAGATTCCAGGTGACTTATCATCAGCTCTTTAGAGCAAACAAAAAACGCTTGGAGGATTATCCGAATCTTTGGGCGTATGCGAGAGACTTGTATCAGACAGAAGGCTTTGGTGAGACAACCTATCTTGATTTGATTAAGAAGCATTATCAGTTGTCGCCACATCTTCGTGCTTTGTTTGGAAATGTTGACGGCATTTATGCAAAAGGACCGGATGTTTCATCTTGGAATCTTCCTCATGGAAGAGAGAAGTTGTCCGGTGATAAGGATAAGTTTAAAAGATTTAACTAGAGGGAGGAAATGAAAATGAAAGTTGTAAACAGTGCATTGGAATTAATCGGTGAAACACCGTTAATAAAATTAAATCATTTGGTTCCCGAAGGAGCTGCAGATGTTTATCTTAAGTTGGAAAGCTTTAATGTAGCGGGAAGTATCAAAGACAGAACCGCACTCAGCATGATTGAAGGAGCGGAAAGAGAAGGACTTATCAAGCCCGGTGAGACAACACTTGTTGATTCGACAAGCGGAAATACCGGTATTGGTCTTGCACTTGTCGCTGCACTTAAAGGTTACAGACTTGTTATTGTTATGAGTGAGCTGGCAAGTATCGAGCGCAGAAAACTTCTTCAGGCATATGGTGCCGAGATTGATCTTGTGCCGGCATCACCAAAAGGAATACTTGCCGACATGGAGGAACTTGACAGACTGGTTGACGAGAAAGGATATTTCCCATTAAGACAATTTGAGAACAAGTACAATCCGTATATTCACAAGACAACAACAGGACCTGAAATATATGAGCAGTTAGATGGCAAGATTGATGCATTTGTTTCTGCTGTTGGAACAGGAGGAACATTTACAGGAATTGCAGAATATTTAAAGGAGCAGAACAAGGACATACTTACATATGCGGTTGAGCCGGAGGGTTCACCGGTGCTTCGAGGCGGCAAGCCGGGACCTCATAAGATTCCGGGAATCGGTTCAGGTATTATTCCGGCAATCCTTAATAGGGAAATCATAGACGAAGTTATAGATGTATCTGATGAAAATGCTGCAGAGACCGCAAAGCAACTTGCGCTCAAAGAAGGATTGTTCGTCGGCCCATCATCGGGAGCAGCAACTTATGCAGCTATCGAGAAAGCAAAGATACTTGGCAAAGGCAAAACGATTGTTGCGATTGCACCTGACGGTGGAGACAGATACGTTTCACAGTTATAAGAAGACATTTAAAGCCAAATGGCAGAAAGGCAGACACGATGGAAGTTATTAAGGTGACAAAGGAGTGGCAAAGAGCTGCTTCTAACTGGGTGAGAATTAAGACTATGGTCGAAGGAAAAGGTATCGCATACGATATCGAATTCGACGATGACAATATAGAAAATCCGGATTATTTTCTCGTTTTGGACGAAGAAAAACCTGTAGCAACTTGTCGTGTTGAGTATTCTGACACGACAACCGCAAAGATTGAGAGAGTAATCGTAATTCCGGAATACCAGGGTAAGGGCGTCGGAAGACTGATGATTACCGAGGTGGAAAAGAAGTTAAGAACTTACGGTTACAACAAGTCGTTTATAAGCAGTAGAGAAACCAAAGTAGGCTTTTATGAGAAACTCGGATACACTCCGGATTGGGATGGACTTGAGGAACATGAAGTATTTAATTGTGTTCCTACACAGAAATATCTTGATGTGTTAGACATAGATGCTGTGCAAAATGATTCATCAAACGAGTATATCAAATGGCTTGATGAGTATCTGTATGACCCTGCGTTTCGTGCAGGCTCTGCAAAGACTCAGGAGAGTTATGAAGAAAACTATGACAAGGTGTTTGATGCTATTGATAAGATTGAGGATATATTATCGAAGAAGAAATATATTACCGGTGATGAGATAACCAAGGCAGACGTTTTTCTGTATTCATTTCTTGTAAGATTTGAGGCGGTATATTATTTTGCTTTCAGACTTAACAGAAACAAGTTAAGAGATTTAAATAATATTTGGAGATATGTAAGGGAATTGTATAGCATTGAAAGTTTTGCTAAAAAGACGGATTTTGAGGAGATAAAAAAAGAGTATTATCTTGCTCTTGATGATGAGAGAAATCCATACCATTTAGTGCCGGACGGTCCGGATGTGACAGATTGGAGCATTTGATTATGACAGATTATCCTAACACAAACAGAATAGTCGATGAGTTTACGGAACTTACTTCCATAGATTCGGTAAGTTTTCGAGAAAGAGTATTTGCTGATGCTTTGAAAGAAAAACTTACAGCACTTGGTTTTGAGTTTTTTGAGGATGAAGCAGGGGATGCGTACGGTGGTAATGCCGGCAACATTTATGCTTTTTTAAAAGGCAATTCCGATGCGGAGCCGATTCTTCTTTCGTCTCATATGGATACGGTACAACCCGGAATCGGAAAGAAGCCGATTGTAAGAGATGACGGTAGAATAACAAGTGACGGAACAACAGTGTTGGGAGCCGATGATGTGGCAGGCATTGTCGAGATATTAGAGGGTATCAGAATTATCAAAGAGTCCGGTGTTCCTCATAGAAGCATAGAGCTTTTGTTTCCCATCGGCGAGGAGGAATATATTAAGGGAACGGACGTGTTCGATTTTTCAAAGATTAAATCAAAGGATGCCTACGTTCTTGATATGAGTGGCAAGGTTGGCAGCGCTGCAATAAAAGCACCGTCGATAATATCATTTGAGGTCGTCGTCAAAGGCAAGGCTTCACATGCGGGTTTTCATCCGGAAGAAGGAATAAATGCTATACAGGCAATGGCGTATGTCGTGTCATCTGTTTCACAGGGCCGAATCGATGAAGAAACAACTCTTAATATCGGTACGATAAGTGGCGGAACGGCAACTAACATAATATCGGAGCAATGCGTATGTACCGGTGAGATAAGAAGCTATGTTCACGAAAAAGCGTTAGCGCAACTTGATAAGTTAAAGGCTGCATTTGAGGAAGCAAAAAATAAGTATGGTATCGACTACGAGTTCAAGACAGATATCAACATGAAGGCATACGAGATTGATAAGTCTTCAAGTGTTGTGAGTAGATTTGAAAATGTATGTTCAAAACTTAATCTTCCCGGAAATCTGACGGAGACTTTCGGAGGAAGTGACAACAACAACTTTGTTAAGAACGGGATAAGCGGGATCGTTCTTTCCTGTGGAATGTACAACGTTCATTCAAAGGCGGAGTACACAACTATAGAAGATTTGGAAAAAGGCTCAAAATTAGTGGCAGAACTTATATTGGCAGAATAAATAACTTGACAAAATGATTCTCTGTATAATAATTATTATAGTTGTTTTTATACGGAGGAATTAGCCACATGACACTTATGCAGTTGAAATATGTAATCAAGGTTTCTGAATCGTCATCAATGAGTGAGGCGGCGAGAGATTTGTTTATATCACAGCCGAGTCTTTCGGAGTCTATTAAGGACCTCGAAGAAGAGGTGGGACTTGAGCTTTTTAACAGAAGCAACCGTGGAATTACGTTGACTAATGAAGGCAAAGAGTTTATCGGTTATGCCAAGCAGGTGGTTGAGCAGTACACACTTATGGAGTCGAAGTATATTGAAAAGACTGCTGAAAAGAAGAAGTTTTCCGTGTCCATGCAACATTACAGCTTTGCGGTTAATGCGTTTGTTGAACTTGTCAAGCAGTTTGGAATGGACAAGTACGAGTTTGCGGTTAAGGAAAGCAGAACTTATGATGTTATAGATGATGTAAGAACTTTTCGTAGCGAACTTGGAATACTCTATGTAAATGATTTCAACCGTAAGGTTATGATGAAGCTTTTTAAGGATAATGATTTGGAGTTTGTTCCGATTGTTGATTGTCCTATATATGTCTATCTATGGAAGAAACACCCTCTTGCAAAAAAAGAGTCGATAGATATAGAAGAACTGTCTGAATATCCTTGTCTTGCGTTTGATCAGGGTACCAACAACTCATTTTATTTTGCGGAGGAAGTACTTAGTACTTATGAGTATAAGCAGATTATCCGTGCTAATGATAGAGCTACAATGCTTAATCTCATGGTTGGACTTAACGGATATACATTGTGTTCCGGAATTATATGTGAGCCATTAAATGGAGTTGATTTCTGTGCGGTCAAGCTTGAGTCTGATGAGATAATGACCATTGGATATATCAAGAGAAAGAATGTAACGCTTACAAAGCTTGGCCAGAAGTACGTTGAGGAACTTTCAAAGTACCAGGATCAGGCAATGCACTAATAAAATATAAAAAATTAAATATCCCCTATTGACAAATATGAAAGTAGGGGATATAATCATACCCATAAAACCTATTTATCACATAGGAATTATAGAAATAATAAAATTAGAACGAAAAAGGGAGGACAAAGACATGAGTAATATTAAAGAGAGTTCATTAGAATTAATCGGAGGAACACCAATTTTGAAATTAAGCAGATATTCAAAGCAGGCAGGAGTTGAAGGTGCAACTATCCTTGGTAAGCTTGAGTATCTTAATCCGGCAGGTTCTGTTAAGGACCGTATCGCACTTGCAATGATTGAGGATGCAGAGGCTAAGGGATTACTTAAGCCGGGTGCAACAATTATAGAGCCTACATCAGGTAATACAGGTATCGGTCTTGCAGCTGTTGCAGCAGCAAAGGGATATCATGCTATACTTACACTTCCTGACACAATGAGTGTTGAGAGACGTAATCTTCTTAAAGCATACGGTGCAGAGCTTGTACTTACAGAAGGTGCAAAAGGAATGAAGGGAGCTATCGCAAAAGCAGAAGAACTTAAGAACGAGATTGAAGGTTCTGTAATTCTTGGACAGTTCGTTAACCCTGCTAACCCTAAGGTTCATCGTGAGACAACAGGTCCTGAGATTTGGGAGCAGACAGACGGCAAGGTTGACATCTTCGTTGCCGGTGTTGGTACAGGTGGAACAATAACGGGTGTTGGTGAGTATTTGAAGTCACAGAATCCTGATGTAAAGGTAGTTGCAGTAGAGCCTGCAGGAAGCCCTGTACTTTCAAAGGGTACAGCAGGACCTCATAAGATTCAGGGTATCGGTGCAGGATTCGTACCTGACACATTGAATACTAAGGTATATGATGAGATTCTTCCTATCGACAATGATGATGCATTTGCAGAGGGCAAGGCTTTTGCTGTAAGTGAAGGTATCCTTGTAGGTATCTCTTCAGGTGCAGCACTTAAGGCTGCTTCAATTCTTGCAGCTCGTCCTGAAAATGCAGGTAAGACAATCGTTGCATTGCTTCCTGATTCAGGTGACAGATATTTATCGACAGCATTATTTAGCAACTAGTATGATTTCGTTATGTGAATAATACATTTATAAATATCTTCTTGAAAGGCGTATTAACCTTGTGGTATAGTATGAATAAGGAAGGTGGGTATAAATGAAAGTTTCAACAAGAGGTAGATACGCAATTCGAGTAATGCTCGATCTTGCAGAATATAGTAATGGAGAATGTATACCATTAATGGACATTGCCAAGAGACAGGATATATCAGAAAAATATCTTGAGGCGATTGTTTCATTACTTGTCAAAGCAGGACTTTTAACTGCAACCCGTGGTAAGAAGGGAGGATACAGACTTACAAGGTCTCCGGAGGAATATACACTCAAGGATATTTTACAGATTACGGAAGGCGCGTTTGCACCTGTATCGTGTCTTGAAACTTCGCCTAATACATGCGAGCGTGCAACTACATGTAAAACGCTCAAGGTATGGACAGATTTTCAGGATTTGGTTAACGACTATTTTGCGGGAATTACTTTGGCAAGTTTGCTTGAAGATAACTCTTGTGCAGACAATTATTCCATATAAAGAAACGATGATTTTAAGGCTGCTGTCACGAAATATGATGGCAGCCTTTTTGGATTTGTAAGTATACATTATCCCGTTGCGAACATAACACAGTTCCAACACTGAATACATAATGACAGTAGGAAGGAGGATTTTATGAAGATATCAACAAGGGGGAGATACGCTCTTATAATTATGCTTGATCTTGCAACGTATAATACCGGCGAGCCGATACGTCTTAAGGATATTGCCAAGAGACAGTTGATTTCGGAAAAGTACCTTGAACAGATTATCGCGATGCTTAATAAGGCGGGATACGTTAAGAGTATTCGTGGACCGCAGGGAGGATATCTGCTTAAGAACTCACCGGAGGAATATACGGTAGGAATGATTCTTCGACAGACAGAAGGTGATTTGTCACCCGTATCGTATGAGGATGAAGAGAGCTATCAGCGCGAGACAATTATTTCGAAAGTATGGGTTCAGATAGAAGAGGCAATTAATGATATTGTTGACAATATCACACTTCGTAATCTGATTGATTGGCAGGAAGAGGAGTTCTATAATTACGTTATTTAATTGTCTATTGAAATGTTATTGTTCTTTGTGATAATATATCGTGGAAATACGAATTAGGTTTAGTTAGATAAGGAATAGACAATGTTATTGGTAACAATCGATGATATGAAGCGTGATGAACGCGATAAACTTATAGTAGATGTCAGAAAGCCCGGAGATTATGAGAAAGATACTTATCCGGGAGCAATCAATATATACTGGGAAGAATGGGATAGTCATAAGGAAGATATTCCCAAAGACAAACCGGTATATCTTTTTTGCTATACGGAGATGAGGTCTAAGGAAATTGCCGAAATGATGCAGGACGAAGGATATGAAGTCTATGCGATAGAGAACGGTATTCAATCTTATCTGCGGTTAAAATTGGCTGACATGATGAAGAAGTTTGATGAAGAAGAGAATGTCTGCAAGGACATTGAACGTAGTATTGTCAAAAAGTTCCGTAAAGATATATGGCGTCCTTTTACGAAAGCTATTAATGAGTATGAACTTGTTCAAGATGGTGACAAGATAGCTGTATGTATATCCGGTGGTAAGGATTCAATGCTCATGGCGAAACTTTTTCAGGAATTGGAACGTCACGGTAAGAAGAACTTTGAGGTTGTTTTCCTTGTTATGAATCCCGGATATAATGAGATTAATTACAAAACTATCAAGGATAACGCAAAGCTTCTTAATGTTCCTATTACGGTATTTGAGAATGATATATTTGATGTGGTTGCAGGTGATGATATTGGCGGTTCACCATGTTATCTTTGTGCACGAATGAGGAGAGGATATCTCTACAGTAAGGCGCAGGAATTGGGCTGTAACAAGATTGCACTCGGTCATCATTACGACGATGTTATAGAGACGATAGTAATGGGAATGATGTACGGTGGTCAGATTCAGACAATGATGCCGAAGCTTCATAGTACAAACTTTCCGGGAATGGAACTTATAAGACCGCTTTATCTTGTTAGAGAATCTGCAATCAAACATTGGCGTGATTATAACAATCTGTATTTTATACAATGCGCGTGTCGTTTTACGGAAAGTTGCGCATCTTGTGGAGGAACAGAGAAAGGATCAAAGCGTGCGGAGGTCAAACAACTTATCGCCGAGCTTGCAGCCAAAGATCCGCTTATAGAAAAGAATATATTCAGAAGTGTGGAGAATGTTAACC
Source organism: Lachnospiraceae bacterium (assembly GCA_015057325.1). GTDB lineage: Bacteria > Bacillota > Clostridia > Lachnospirales > Lachnospiraceae > CAG-590. Next base: position 130,372 of record SVEQ01000006.1, read on the forward strand.
TGTCCACGGTAATCGCATACAAAAAGGACGGGGTAAAGCATCATTTTCTCGATGAGTATTAAGCATCTTCAAATAGCGAAGATGCTTTCTTTTTTTAACTAATCTCAGACAAAATATTAATTGAGATTATGCGCATTTTGTGGTAATCTTTAGTAGTGCCTGTATGTATGGCACATACATGGAAAAGTTTTTATTTAGGAGGATACTACTAATGAGTGAGATACCTTACAAAATTTATCTTGAGGAGAAGGAGATGCCGGATAAATGGTACAACGTACGTGCGGATATGAAGAAAAAACCTGCACCGATTTTAAATCCGGGGACTTTACAACCTGTAACGCTTGATGAATTATCAGGAATATTCTGTAAGGAGTTGGCACAGCAGGAACTTGATGATACAACAGCATATTTCGATATCCCTGAGGAGATAAGAAACTTTTATAAGATGTATCGTCCGTCACCACTTGTACGTGCATACTGTCTTGAGAAGAAGTTGGGTACACCGGCTCACATTTATTATAAATTCGAAGGTAACAACACATCCGGAAGTCATAAATTAAACTCTGCTATTGCGCAGGCATATTATGCAAAGAAGCAGGGACTTAAGGGTGTAACAACAGAAACCGGCGCTGGTCAGTGGGGAACAGCTCTTTCAATGGCATGTTCTTATTTTGACCTTGACTGTCAGGTGTATATGGTTAAGGTTTCTTACGAGCAGAAGCCTTTCAGACGTGAGGTTATGAGAACATACGGTGCCAAGGTTACACCTTCACCGTCTATGAATACAGAGGTTGGCCGCAAGATAAATGCAGAGTTTCCGGGAACTACAGGAAGCTTGGGATGCGCAATCTCAGAAGCTGTTGAGGCAGCAGTAAGCCAGGAGGGATACCGTTATGTTTTAGGTTCGGTTCTTTCACAGGTACTTCTTCATCAGTCAGTTATCGGATTAGAGACAAAGGCTGCACTTGATAAATACGGCATTAAGGCTGATATGATTATCGGTTGTGCCGGAGGTGGTTCAAACCTTGGTGGTCTTATTTCACCATTTGCGGGAGAAATCTTAAGAGGCGAGAATAACTACGATATAGTTGCAGTTGAACCTGCGTCCTGTCCAAGTCTTACAAGAGGTGTGTACGCATACGATTTCTGCGATACAGGTAAGGTTTGTCCTCTTGCTAAGATGTACACATTAGGAAGTGGATTTATCCCTTCAGCTAACCATGCCGGCGGTCTTCGTTATCATGGTATGAGCTCTGTTGTTTCAGAGTTGTATGATCAGGGAATTCTTCGTGCAACAAGTGTTGAGCAGACAAAGGTTTTTGAGGCTGCAGAAATGTTTGCGAGAGTTGAGGGAATCCTTCCTGCACCGGAGTCATCACATGCAATTCGCGTTGCAATTGATGAAGCACTTAAGTGCAAGGAGACAGGTGAGGCTAAGAACATCGTATTCGGTCTTACAGGAACAGGATACTTTGATATGGTTGCATACCAGAAGTACAACGACAAGGAAATGAGCGATTATATTCCTACAGATGAGGATTTGCAGAAGTCAATCAGTACTTTACCTAAAGTCGATTAATAAAAGAGTCTCATAGGGGGAGACGATATGATGAAAGTTTTGGTTGTGGAAGATGATGCGGAGATTAGAGAACTCCTTAATAACTTTCTGACCGGACATGAGTATGAAGTCATCCTTGCCGGTAACGGTAAGGATGGCTCTATGCTTATTAGGGAGGAATCATTTGATATAATTCTTATGGATATGATGCTTCCGTTTAAGTCCGGGGATGATTTGATCCGTGAATTAAGAGACCTTTCTGATGAAAGAAAGAACACGCCGGTAATCGTGCTTTCTGCAAAGTCGGGAATGGACACGAGATTAGAGGTTCTTCGCATGGGCGCAGATGATTATATTATCAAGCCTTTTGATCTTGATGAGGTTTTAGTAAGAATCGAGGTTGTGCTTAGAAGAAGCAGAGTAAATGATGAGCAGCCCAAAGAATTAAAATGTGGCGAACTGACAGTTGATGTGGATAATAATTCAGTAGTGTATAACGACAAGGAGATACGCCTCACATCAAAGGAACTGCAACTACTTATCCTGTTTCTTGAAAATCCGAAGAAGACATTTACTAAAGCTAATTTATACGAGAAGGTTTGGAATGACGTGTATTACAGCGAAGACAATACTATCAATGTTCATATGAGTAATCTTCGCTCGAAGCTTAAGAAGGCTACGAAAGTTGAGTTTATTGAGACTGTATGGGGAATAGGCTATAAGCTAAAAGATTAGTATATGGGGAATGGGATATGATTTTAATATGCATTATTCTTTTGTGTATATGTTTTGCTCTTGTCGTATATGTGTATATGATAAAGAGGCAGGTAATCAACATACGTAGAGAACTTGAAGCAACAAGAAAATCAGGTTATAACAGACAATTAAAAATAGCTCTTTTTGATGATGACATGGAGCAAATGACGGCAACAATTAATGAAAATCTTGATTATCAGAAAGAACTCAAATTAGAAAATGAACAATCAAAACAACAGTTGAAGCAGTCGGTGTCGGATATTGCCCACGACCTTAGAACACCTCTTACAGTTATTAAAGGTAACCTGCAAATGTTAGAACAGGAAGAAAACCTATCTCCACGAGGAAAAGAATTTGTTCGAGTAAGCGTAGAGAAGACAGACGCGTTAAGAGAGATGGTTGATGATTTTTTTGAACTATCTGTATTGGAAAGTGATGCCTCGGCTGTTTCGTTGAAACGAATAGATGCTACTGTTTTTTTGACACAATTTATTATAGATAATGAGGTGGTTATACGCCAGAGAGAGCTAACACCGAAGCTTTTGATTCCTGAAAAAAGCATATTTATAGATGCAGATGAAAAGCTACTTTCGAGAATGTGTAATAATCTGCTTAATAATATTTTGAAGTATGCAAAGGATGAGTTTTTGCTTGAACTTAGATGTGACTCTATAGATAATGGTAAAACGGTAATTACATTTGCTAATGATATTTCACATGAAAATGAAATAGATATAGATAAGATTTTTAATCGAACTTACAGGGGAGATATAGCAAGACCTTCGGGAGGTGCAGGCCTTGGTTTGTATATCGTTAAACTGTTAGCAGACAAACAAGGTGCGGATGTTTCCGCATATATAAAAGATGACAAATTATATATTAGTGTGAGTTTTGCGAAGGAGGACTAGTTATGGACAACGTATATGAAAAAGAAAACAAACGAGGAAGGATTATAGTTCGAGCAAGTATAATAGGAATATTGGCTAATATTTTTCTTGCAGGTTTCAAGGCGGCAGTTGGATTGTTTAGTCACTCGATTGCGATTGTACTTGATGCGGTTAATAATCTTTCTGATGCGCTAAGCTCGGTAATTACAATTGTGGGAACCAAGCTTGCAGGAAAAGAGGCTGACAAGAAGCACCCGTTTGGATATGGAAGAGTAGAATATTTAAGTTCACTTGTTATTTCTTTCATCGTGTTATACGCAGGAATAACCTCCTTCGTAGAATCAGTCAAAAAGATTGTTCATCCGGAGGTTCCGGATTACAAGGTTGTTTCTCTTGTAATTGTAACGGTTGCAATCTTTGTTAAGATTGGACTTGGTCTGTATGTTAAGACAACCGGCGAGAAGGTTAATTCCGATTCATTGATTAATTCCGGCAAGGACGCATTACTTGACAGCGTTATTTCATGTGCGACTTTAATAGCGGCACTTGTGTTTACATTTACAGGATTATCACTTGAGTCATATCTTGGTGCATTAATTGCATTAGTTATTATTAAAGCAGGCTTGGAAATGCTTTCAGAGACAATATCCAAACTGCTTGGTGAGCCGGGAGATGTTGAGTTTTTGCAGGCTATTAAGAATACAGTCAGCAGTTTCCCTCAGGTTATCGGTGCGTATGATCTTGTGCTTCACAACTACGGTCCTGATGCCTATAACGGTTCCATTCATGTGGCACTTGAAGACAATGTTTCGCTTACGGATTTTGATAAGCTTTCAAGAGAGATTACAAACAAAGTTTATGCGGAACATAAGGTGATTTTAACATCTGTAGGAACTTACTCAGTTAATACACGTGACGACGAGACAAAGAGGCTTTTTGAGGAGATAAAAGAGCGCGTAGTTAAGCATGAGTTTGTCAAACAGATGCATGGTTTTTACTACGATAAGGAAGAAAAACAGATACGATTTGATGTGGTAATAAGTTTTGATTCTCCAAGCCGTCAGGCAAGCTTTAAAGAGGTGTTAGCTGATTTAAATGAAGCCTATCCGGATATAGACTTTACTTTGGCCATGGATATGGACTACGGAGAATTGTTGGGATAACATTCCTGCCTTTTTGGCAGGAATGCCAATTGGATGTTAATTTACGATTTGAAAATTTCCCGATACTTTCTTCCAATAGGAATTCTTGTGGCTACACCCTTAATGTTTAGTATTGCGGGAGTTGGTTCCGGCATCATTAACATTTTATTTACAGCATTTATTACTGCTTCATCGTTATAAGGTTTTTTGATTACGATAAAACCAAAAAAATGTCGTTTACGCTCTGTACAGGTCGTTCGTGCAAAACCCCTTGTAAAAATTAAAGAGGATGATAATATTAGTTCAAGTGATTTTTTATTATATGTAAAGTTACAACAATATAAAAATATAATACTTGGACTTGGACATTTTCGCTTTCTTTCTATGCATAACTTGTTATTGTAAAGGAGAACTAATTAATATGAAAAAAATATTGATTATACTATTATTTTTTCTTGTTGTCTTAGGATTTCTGGTTTTTGTGGGAGGTAATAATTTGAATAAAATCAATTCAAGTGAAGTACAGGAAATTGAAATTACAAATCCGAGATCTAACTTTACCATCACAAATCAGAAAGATATTCAGAATTTGCTGAAGGTTCTTCAAAAAACCGAATTAAATAGGAAATATTTTCATAGTCATCCAGATGGTTTTGCATTTATGATTGAAATTCGATTGGTTTCTGGGGAGACCACACACATCTCCATCCGATCGGATTCTGCAACCATTGACCGGAATTTCTATAAATCGCCTGCTTCTTTATGTGATGAAGTGGATTCTTATTTTGAATCCATAAAAAATAAATACCCAGTTAATTCTTTCTGAATATATAATAGCATAGGTTCAACATTTACCCCACTGGTAAATATTGGTGAGATATTCTGTAGCATATTATCTGGTCACACCAATGCTATATGATAACAAAACACTAAAATATAAATGGGAGAATTGAGTATGAATAAACAATACATATTATTTATGTTGAGTCTTCTTGTACTATTGCTATGTGCGTGCAATCGGGAAGATGTAGAGAAAGATAATCAAATAGATATTAGTCAGTTGGAGGATGTGTCAATTGAATCGGACTTTGTATATTTTAAGTATAGTGATTTGGAAAGAGATGCTTCGATTATTGCTAAAGTAGAGGTTATTGATGATTTGACGGCAAATAACAGTTTGACCGATTATATGAATGTTGAAGGTGACACTTATCTTATTAATGCAATGTCCAAAAGAAAAATACGTATATTGGAGTATTACAAAAATGATAGTGGTAAAGAACAGTCAACTATGGAAATAATAGAAGGGGCTGCGATTGTTGGGAAACAATTTTTTCACGACGAAGAGTATACACCTCTTGAAAAAGGTAAAACTTATATTCTATATTTGAGTAATGAAACTTCTAGTGGTGAATATAGTTTGATGAGTGGATTAAATAGTGTGATAGATTTAGACAAGCCTTTTGAAAATAAAAAATATGCGGATATAGCTGTGAAAACTATTATAAACTATGAAAGCGATTTGCCAGTCAAAGAAAAACAGGCTTTGCTGAAAGAGAAGATGACTTTTGTTGATGATATACCAGATGAGCAACAGAAGGATATGAATATTTCTGTCGATACATATAATGGTGAGAAAGAAATAAATATATCATATGCTAATGATGACGGAGACATATTGATCGAGATTGATAATTAGTAAAAATACGTATCTTTTATTTGTCGTTTACGCTCTGTACAGGTCGTTCGTGCAAAACTCCTTGTAAAAAAGTAAATGAATGATAATATTAGTTCAAGTAAGGGGAGAGACGATGGAAGATAAGCTTTTGGATTTAAGTAAGATAATTACATACCAACTTTCAAAATTTGATTCAAGTGTAAAGGATATTTATGACAACACACAGGGAGTAAATGCAAATATATCTTATTAAAATGGTAAGAAGTCAGGAGGTGCTTATATGTTGGTAAAAGAATTGTTTGCAGTTATTGGTATATGTGTATGCATGCTACTTGCGGGGTGTGGAGAAATAAATGTAAGGAATCATTTTGATGAAACCGCAAAATCTGAAAATAAGACTAATGGTGAAGAGCTAATTGCATATAAAGAAAACGCAGGTGATGAAAAAACGAAAATCGTTTTTACGAGTGATGAGATATATGCTAATGTGCAAAATGATTTAGAATGGGGATTGTTTAACGATTATGCGGATTATTATTTTAATTACATGAATGCTGAGCAGACAGACTATTACTATAAACAAGCATCAGCAGAAGATATCTATGAAGCTTTACAATCCATTTACAAAATGCAGTTTCATTATGATAAATTGGATGTTGTTGATGATGACAAAAATGTGACAATCAGAATTCCGGTAACAATTATGAACAGCGAGTATGTATATTCATATGAGGGTACCAAAACTTCTGATGATACATTACATTTTACCGGATGTAAGTTGTACGATAAAGATGAAAAAGATGTTTTTGAGGAAGCGAAAGTTGTCCATACATTATCAATAAAGGTCAGGATAGATACGGATAAAGAGATTGAAAAAAACAGTTCGTTGAAGTCGCCTGATTCTAAGATGATTAGTTATATAGAACAGCACAATTTTCTTGAGCAGGGCAAATATATGTCGGGAGCGAAACTCACATCAGGTACATACTATTTAAATGGTGATGCTAATTCAAAACAATACTATGTAGTATATGATAATCAAATTGAATTTTCGGCTGAAAATGGTAATAAATGGTATTACAAAACATTATCTAAAGACGATGGTGATTATGTTTATTATGGCTATGGTTTGAACGGAAATGGGTTTTCAGAAGGTATTGGTTTGAAATATACGAATGATAAGCTAATATCCGAGGTGGATGGTAGTACTTACATTTTGTGTGACAAGTAAATTGGTTCATATCACCTGTCTTTTATTTGTCGTTTACGCTCTGTACAGGTCGTTCGTGCAAAACCTCTTGTAAAATTAAATAGTAATAACTGAAAAATCAGTCTATCCGTACCTGGCTAAAGTACAAGGATGGACTGATTTTTTTATTATTTAAGAATTTCTTTAAATTTTAATTTTATACTGTAGTTAAGTTAAGAAACTATGAGAAGAAAGTTTTTACAAGGAGGCAATTATGTCAGAAGTAATAGTAGATGTGAAAAATCTTACAAAACAGTATGGAACGCAGCTCGCACTTGATAACATTTCATTTCAGATTAAGAAAGGAAGTATCGTTGGTCTTATCGGTCCTAACGGTGCAGGTAAGACTACCATAATGAAGATAATGGGTGGCCTTGCGTTTCAGACAAGCGGAGAGCTTTCTATGTATGGGGCAAGTGATGAGAAAGGACTTAATCATGCAAGAACAAGAATGAGCTTTATGATTGAGACACCTTATGAAAAGGATAAAATGACAGCAAGAGAGAATCTTGAAAAGCAGAGACTTCAAAAAGGTATTCCCGATAAGAAAAGAATAGATGAGGTGTTAGACATAGTTAATCTTTCAGATACAGGCAAGAAGCTTGTTAAGAATTTCTCACTTGGTATGAGACAGCGACTGGGACTTGCCAATGCACTTATGGGAAAACCTGAGTTCATGGTACTTGATGAACCGATTAACGGTCTTGATCCGGAGGGTATCGTCGAGATAAGAGAATTGTTTAGAAAGCTTAATAAGGAAGAGGATATTACGCTTGTAATTTCATCACATATCTTAAGCGAGTTGTCACTTCTTTGTACGGATTACATATTTATTAACCATGGTCAAATTAAGGGAGTGTTTACTGCTGATGAGCTTAAGGCGGCTTGCAGCGAGTACTATCATATCGACACGGACAATAACGAAAAAGCAAGTGCAATACTTATCAATAAATGTGGAATTGAAAAAGTGGAGGCACTAGAAGATGGAAGTCTTAGAATATATGACGGACTTGAGGATATAAGGAACATTTCAAAGACATTATATGAGAATGGAATCATTCCGATAGAACTTTCGAAGAATGAAGTTAATCTTGAGGATTACTACATGAAAATGGTACAGGGGGAGTAGATATGTATAACATTGTTAAATCTTTAAACTACAGTGCCCGCCGTGATACGACCATTATAATAACAATAATCTCAATGTTAGGTATTCCTGCATTTGTTGCGTATCTTAGTGGAATGCTTAATGGTGACTCGATGCAAAAAATGACACCGTCGGCATATTTTGGCGGACAGACTATGGGTACGGTTTTTGTGTTTACGTGTTTTGGAATAATGATTCTTGCCTGTAAGCTTTGCGCGGGTGATGCATCGGATAAGACGATTAATTATGAGTTTTTGGCAGGACATAGCAGAGTAAGCATATTTGCAGGAAGAATGGTGGCAGGATTTCTTTGGGGAGCGGTACTTAACTTCATAATAATGATGGTTCCGGTAGTTGTTTTTGAGATGCTTTACGGCTGGGGATTGGAAACTGATAAGACAGAGGTACTTATACGCTGCGGACTTGTGTTTTTTGCAATAGTAAGATTTACGGCATACAGCATGATGTTAGCAACAATTACAAGAAGTGCCGGCAAGGGAATAGCACTCGGCTATGCAACGCTTATGGTTATTGCCGTGGTACAGTCGATTCTTGAAGAAATGTTGGATATAGTAGTTGTTTATCCGACAGCATTTACTAATGCGTGCTTCCTGCTTATTTCCGAAAACTCCAGAAATGTTGTTATAGACGGAAAGACGGTTATGCTATTTGATACTTCGGTTACATCGGATATGGCAGTTAAGACTATTATTGTATCGCTTCTGTTTACTGCGGTTTATATGATAATTACATATGTGAATTTCAAGAAGAAGGATAGGGATTAGTTAGGAGATTATCATATATTAGAACAGCAGTTGGATATAGCAATGTGGATAGCGCGTTAAGAAAAGAGGATGGTTTATGAAAAATATAATGAAATCAATAGGCTATGAAGTGCTGCATAGTAAAATGCTTGTCAGGCTGTATATATTATTTGTAGCACTTATGGTACTTACTACTATGTTGAATACAGACAGCTCCGGAGTGAGTGCTATGCTTGCAGGTAATGATGGTACTTCGTATGAGTTTCCGATGCTCATAGTTGCAATAATTGTGGGAGTTATTTGCGGAAGTGATTTTAATGATAAGGTTGCAAATTATGAGATATTATCAGGTCACTCGCGAAAGACTGTATTTTTTGCAAGAGCATTGATGGCTGTATGTATTTCGTCGGTTCTTGCGACAGTGTTATGCTTTGTTCCGATAATTGTCGGCAGCGCAATATTTGGGTGGGGTAACAAACTTGTATTCTCGGATTTGATTATTAGAAATCTACTTTTGATTTTTCCGTTTGCGCGATTGACAGCATTTCTTGTGGTTGTAACCTTTATTGTCAAAAATCCGTATGTAATTATGGCGTCAGGCTTTGTGATTATGCTTGGCGGAGGCATACTTGGAGATTTGGTTGGTGATGGGAAAAATTGTTTCATCAGTATATATAACATGAAATATTTATGTAGTTATGAAGGCTGGAATACTTATAACCTCGACCCGGTAAAAGGCGTCGTCGAATACTACGCCTACAACAGCACCGTCACCTCATCTCTCGTCCTCGGCACTGTGTTCGCCTCTATAATCATGATTATATTCTATCTGTTCATGGGGTATGCATTGTTCCGTAGAGACGAGTTGAATTAATACAAAGAATGTCTGATTTTATTGAATTTGTAACTGGTTTGTGAATGCTATGTAGTTTCCATAAACAGACCGTTTATGAACGTCGGTACTTAGTGAGCATGAAGTGCGAACTTAGTACCGCTACGTGAATAACCGAGCGAGAGCGTGTCTGTGTTGGAACTGCATAGTATTCACAAACCTGAATAATGTAAAAGAAAGGAATAATTATGGATATTTCATTCACTATAATAGAATTAATCATGATGGCACTTCTTTTTGTAGTCGCGCAGCAGTCCGAAAAGAAGCCTAATAATATGTGGCGACTTCTTTACGTCGCACCAGCATTTATAGCGGTAATAATGGTACTGCTTATCGGCTTTGACGTGCATCATACAGGAATATATGTTGCTGCCTTTGTGCAGATTTGTGCTCTTTTTGCGGATAAGGTAAGGGCTAAACAGATATTGGCCGTGTGTTCGGTAGCTTTGATTGCGGTAAGCTTTGCGCTTATCACGCTCTCGTCAAATTACCACAGAGAAGCATACTATGCGGATTTTGAAAAAACATTTAATGCCATGAAAGAGCATTATGTGCTTGACAAGGAAAAGGGGATTGACTGGAACGGGCTTTATGCTAAGTATGATCCACTTTTCAAAGAAGTTGATAAGACACAGGATTATGTGAAAAATTATCAGGTATGGCAACAGTTTTGCGGAGAGTTTTATGATGGACACGTAGGATACCGGATGAGCAGTGATGGCCTTTTTCGCTATGCATTTTGCAAGTCGTATGGCAATGATTACGGACTTTCTCTTGCAAGACTTTCAACCGGGGAGTTTGTGGCAATAAATGTTGAAGGGTATGACAACTCATATTCTGTTGACAATAAAGACAAAGATGATGTTGGTTTTTACATGGTGAAGAAGGTCTTTGATTGTAAGGATGCGGATAAACTTACTCTTAAAAATGCAGGAATTAAAAACGGTACAATAATTACAAAATGGAACGGCAAGCCGATAGATGAATACTATGACGAGATTAAATATTATATGGAGCAGTATCCGGTAAGGGAAAATGAAGAGTTCTATCTTCCTATGTATGTTGCAGGTATTGGTCGTGATATGGATTACGGAGTAACTTATGTGCCCGGTGAAACATATGAAAATGTCGAAGGGAAAGAAATGACGGATGCGCCGGTGGCTGATATAACATTTATAGATGAATCCGGAGAAGAAAAAACAATAACAGCACCTTGCCTTGGCTCCTATATGATGAGAATGTATGATACTAATAAAAAACTCGATGATGGAGTTAATATTACCAATCTTAAGTGGCAAAAGATTAATGATGACACATATATTATCCGTATAAGCGAGATGGCTTATGATCAGGAAACATATAGTGGAACAGATTTCACCGAAATGACTGATAAATTAAGAGGAGAGGTGGAAGCGCTTAAGAAAGAAGGTGTTAAGAATATAGTATTTGACCTTCGCTCAAACGGAGGAGGAAGCCCATACTTTGTAGAGGGAATTGCATGTCTTTTTGCACCAAAGGGTGAACACCTTACATATTACAGTGCGGTTATTAATGAGGATACGGCAACCTTTGAGCGAGGAGAGGACGGAAAGTATATAATGGGAACGCCTTCCTCTTATGTGGGCGAGGACTTGTGGCATGATGGCAATATCATTTTGCTTGTAAATGCCAAGACGGTAAGTGCGGGGGATGATATGACTTATATGATGGGTGATTTCCCTAATGTTAAGGTCATCGGACTTACAAGCAGTAACAGCTCATGCCAGGCGGTTAAGGTTTTGATGCTTAATGAAGGAGAGATTTCATTTTCGGCGGTTCCAAATCTTCTTCCAAATGGTGAAATTGCTATCGATACCTATACAGATCATGTTGGAAGGACGCCTTTTGATGAGAAAATCCCTTTTGATGAAAATGTTATTGAGAGTATTTTTGATAAAGGAGAAGATTGCCTACTTAATTACGCGGTAAATGCATTTTAATTACTTAATAATACAAAATAATCGTAAAAATTAATACTTTTTGAAAGGATTATTCCCTTGTTTCATACCTCCTGTCGTGTTAGAATTTTCCCATTCTTATAATTATGTTAGTGTGGGGAGATACTAATAACACGTAAGGAGGTATTTTTATGTACGACATCGTTATTATCGGTAGTGGTCCGGCAGGACTTTCTGCTGCGGTGTATGCAAAACGTGCAGGTCTTTCGGTTGTGATTGTAGAGAAAACTTTCTACGGAACCGGACAGGTTGCAGAGAGCAGTCAGGTGGACAATTATTTGGGTCTCCCTGAAACAAATGGTTTTGACCTTGGAGAGAAGTTTAGAAGCCATGCAGAAAACTTCGGAACAGAGTTTATTACAGGTGAAGCAGTAGGCTTTGAGAAAAAGGACAATACTTGGATTGTCAAATTAAAAGATGAGAGTACGCTTGAAACAAAGACCGTAATATATGCGGCAGGTGCGGTTCATCGCCACCTCGGTATTCCGGGTGAAAATGATCTCGCTGCAAAGGGCGTTTCTTACTGTGCTACATGTGATGGTTCATTTTTTAAGGGACGTACGGTAGCTGTTGTAGGCGGTGGTGACACTGCACTTGATGATGCGCTTTATCTTTCTAAGTTGGCAGCAAAAGTGTATGTGGTTCACAGACGTGATGAGTTTAGAGGAAGCAAGTCAACGGTTGAGAAGTTGAAGGCTGCTGAGAATGTTGAATTGGTGCTTAGCGCTGTTCCTTCGAAAGTTTGCGGTGAGGATTCCGTTACGGGACTTACCTTAGCAGACGGAAGAACTTTGGAAGTTGACGGTGTATTTATTGCAGTTGGAATGATTCCGCTTACCAAAATTGTTGACGGTGTTGTGGAACTTGATGAGGCGGGATACGTTAAGGCAGATGAAACTTGCGTGACTTCTGAGGCAGGTTTTTATGCAGCAGGTGACGTGAGAACAAAATCACTTAGACAGGTGGTAACAGCAGTTGCTGACGGTGCGTGTGCAGTTACAAGTGCAGAGCACTATATTAACAATGATTAAAATCACTGATGTTTTACGTTTATATTTAGGCGTTTTGAGGTTAGGGAGATAGATATAATGAACAAAGAGTTTAAGAAAATTGCAGAAGAGTTGGTAGATAAGATGACTCTTGAAGAAGCAGCGGGACAGATACGTTATGACAGCCCGGCTATAGAGAGACTTAATATACCATCTTATAACTGGTGGGGAGAGGGCCTTCACGGTCTGGCAAGAGCAGGAACATCAACGGTCTTCCCACAGTCGATAGCGTTGGCTGCAATGTTTGACAAAGATACATTATACAGAATCGGACAGGTTATTTCGACAGAAGCAAGAGCGAAATACAATGAGTCCAGAAAACGCGATGACAGAGATTTATATAAAAACATAACGATGTGGTCGCCTAACATTAACATCTTTCGTGATGCGCGTTGGGGACGAGGGCAGGAGACCTACGGCGAGGACCCGTACCTTACAGCCAGACTTGGAGTCGCATTTATCAAGGGACTTCAAGGTGAAGGGCATTATATTAAGACAGCAGCGTGCGCCAAACATTTTGCGGCCCATTCGGGGCCGGAGGCAACAAGGCACGGGTTCAATGCTGTAGCATCTAAGAAGGATATAGAGGAAACCTACATACCGGCATTTAAGGCGGCGGTGACGGAAGCTGATGTGTGCGGAGTTATGGGTGCTTACAACAGACTTAACGGCGAACCGACATGTGCAAGCAGTTTCCTGATGGATACGCTTAAGAATAAATGGCATTTTGACGGATACTTTGTTTCTGATTTCCTTGCACTTATGGATTTTCATGAGGCACATAAGGTAACAAACAATGTTGAAGAGACAGTCGCAATGGCACTCAAAGCCGGTTGCGATGTCAATGCCGGATATGCATACAGAAGTGTGATGAGTGCTTACGAACAGGGACTTATTACAGAGGAAGAAATAAGAAATGCTGCAAAGAACGCATACAAGGTTCGAGCGGCGCTTGGAATGTTTGAAGAATCAACAGAGTATGACAGTCTGGGAGTTCTTGATATTGATACCGATGAGTCAGCGAAACTTTCGTATGAAGCAAGTACCAAATCGGTTGTGATGCTTAAGAATGACGGAGTGCTTCCGCTTGACAGAAGCAAAGTGAAGACAATCGGAGTGATTGGGCCTACTGCAACTTCCGTTAAAGTTCTTGAAGGCAACTACAACGGATTGTCATCAAGATACATAACGAACCTTGACGGCATAAGACAAGCAGCCGGCAATGACATAAGAGTATTGTATTCGGAAGGGGCGCATTTATTTGAAGACAGAGTTCAGCCGTTGGCACTTCCGGATGACAGATTAAGCGAGGCTGAAGCGGTTGCGCAGGCGAGCGATGTTGTCATACTTTGCGTGGGACTTGACACTTCGATAGAAGGTGAAGAAGGTGATACCGGTAATGCATTTGCTGCGGGCGATAAGACGTCACTTTTCCTGCCGGAGTCACAGCAGAAATTAGTAAGAGTAGTCGCAAAATGTGGCAAACCTGTTGTTGTGGTTTGCAACACGGGTAGCGCGATAGATTTCTCGTTTGAAGAGGAACATTTTAACGCGATACTTCAGTGTTGGTACAGCGGACAGCATGGCGGCAAAGCTGTGGCGGATATGCTTTTTGGTGATGTGTGTCCTTCTGGCAAACTTCCGGTAACATTCTACTATGATGATACGCAGCCACCGATGGAGGACTACAGCATGAAGGGAAGAACCTACAGATATATTAAGGGCGAGCCTCTGTATCCTTTCGGCTACGGATTATCATATACAGATTTTGAATATTCAAAGCTATGCGTCAGCGAAGATGGTCATAGCATAACAATAAATGTAAAAAATACGGGACAATTCGATGCGGACGAAGTCGTGGAACTATACGTCGACAAACAGCCTGCGGAGAAGCTTGATAACGGAAACAACAATATTGCAGACCTTAACAAGCTATTGATTCCGGATAATCAACCACATTTTTCTCTTTGCGGATTTGAAAGAGTATCGGTGGGTGCAGGTAAGGAGGTGACCGTCAACATACCTGTTCCGGACGAGGCTTATGAAACCGTATTGGAAGATGGACAAAGAGTAACACTTAAGGGAACATATACCTTCTATGTCGGAGGAACCCAACCCGACTCACGAAGCACCACCCTCACAGGCAAGACCAGTCTTGTCTGCGAGTTTATTAAAGAAAACTTTTAATACAATTGCGAAAACAACGAAAAATGCAACGCATTGTGTGTATTATACAGAATCCAAAAACAGACCCTTTGTGACCGCCGGTACTTAACGAACACGAAGTGTGAGTTTAGTACCGCTGCGTGAACAACGGAGCGGGAGCGTGTCTGTGTTGGAACTGTATAATATACACAAAAGCTGGAAAAAGTAGTTTCGCAATTGGATGAAAAACTTATAAAAAGGAGACAAGACTATGAAATTTTTTATTGACACAGCAAACGTAGACGATATCAGAAAGGCCAACGACATGGGCGTTATTTGCGGAGTAACAACCAACCCTTCGCTTATTGCAAAAGAGGGAAGAGATTTCAACGAAGTGATTAAGGAAATTACATCCATTGTTGACGGTCCTATAAGTGGAGAAGTTAAGGCCACCACAGTTGACGCAGAGGGCATGATTAATGAAGGTCGTGAGATTGCAAAGATTCATCCTAACATGGTTGTTAAGATTCCTATGACAGCAGAGGGACTTAAAGCGGTTAAGACACTTTCGGCAGAGGGAATTAAGACAAATGTAACTTTAATATTCTCAGCTAATCAGGCACTTCTTGCAGCAAGAGCAGGTGCAACTTATGTATCACCTTTCCTTGGAAGACTTGATGATATTAACCAACCGGGTATCAACCTTATCGAGGACATCGTTCAGATTTTTGAAAACTATGGAATTGAGACAGAAATTATTGCGGCAAGTGTAAGAAATACAATGCACGTTATGGATTGCGCACTTGCAGGTGCTGACATTGCAACAGTTCCATACAAAGTAATAGAGCAAATGATCAATCATCCGCTTACAGACCAGGGAATTGAGAAATTCCAGAAGGATTATAAGGCAGTATTTGGAGAGTAATTAACATATTAAGGAGGATTTTATTATGCAGAATGTACCTGAGGTAAAATTGGGAATTATTGCAGTGAGCAGAGATTGTTTCCCAATGAGTTTATCGGAGAGCAGAAAGAAAGAGGTTGTTGCAGCTTACAAGAAATCATACGGAGATATTTTTGAGTGTGAGACTGTAGTTGAGAATGAGATTGATATGAGAAAGGCTCTTTCTGAAGTAAATGCAGCAGGCGTTAATGCACTTGTTGTATATCTTGGAAACTTTGGACCTGAGTCATGTGAGACATTACTTGTTAAGGAGTTTGCAGGACCTTCTATGGTAGTTGCTGCAGCGGAAGAGGCTGGCGACAGACTTCTTGATGACAGAGGAGACGCATACTGCGGTATGTTAAATGCAAGCTACAACTTAAAGCTTCGTAATTTGAAGGCATACATACCTGAATATCCGGTTGGAACTGCTGATGAGGTTGCTGAAATGATCAGTGATTTTAGCACAATAGCCAAGGTTAAGATTGCACTTTCTGATCTTAAGATTATCGGTTTTGGACCAAGACCACAGGACTTCCTTGCATGTAATGCACCGGTTAAACCGCTTTACAATCTTGGAATAGAAATTGAAGAGAACTCAGAGCTTGATTTGTTTGAAGCATTTAACAAGCATGAGGGTGATGCACGTATCGCAGACGTTGTTGCGGATATGGCAAAGGAACTCGGAGACGGTAACAAGAAACCGGAAGTATTAGAGAAACTTGCACAGTACGAGCTTACGCTTCTTGATTGGATTGACGCTCATAAGGGTAGCAGAAGTCATGTTGTTATTGCCGGTAAATGCTGGCCTGCATTCCAGACACAGTTTGGTTTCGTTCCTTGCTACGTTAACAGCCGTTTGGCATCACGCGGTATTCCTGTTTCGTGTGAGGTTGACATTTACGGTGCCTTAAGTGAGTATATCGGACAGCTTGTAAGTGATGATGCAGTTACACTTCTTGATATTAACAATTCAGTACCTCGCGATATGTATGAGAGTGAAATCAAGGGCAAGTTCGATTATCCTTACACAATTAAGGACACATTTATGGGCTTCCATTGTGGAAATACATGTACAACAAAGCTTGCATTCCATGAGATGAAGTACCAGAAGATTATGGCAAGAACACTTCCTAAGGAAGTTACAAACGGAACACTTGAGGGTGACCTTATTCCGGGTCATGCAACCGTATACAGATTGCAGAGTACAGCCGACACCAAGCTTCGTGCTTACGTTGCAGAGGGCGAGATTCTTCCTGTAAGAACGAGATCATTTGGTTCAATCGGAATCTTTGCAATTCCTGAAATGGGACGTTTCTACAGACATGTGTTGATTGAGAAGAATTATCCTCACCATGCTGCTATTACATTTCACCACAACGGAAGACTTCTTTATGAGGTATTTAAGTTCATCGGTGTTGAACTTGACGAGATAGATTACAACCAGCCAAAGGGAACTTTATACCCTTCTGAAAATCCGTTTGCTAACTAATTTTCCTGTTGCATATTAAAGGGTATGCGTGGTAAAATAAAGGATATTTTTGTTGTACAGGAGAATGGGATGAAGATAGGATTTGATAATGACAAGTATTTGAAAATGCAATCAGAGCACATTAAGGAGAGAATCGGTAAGTTCGGCGGTAAGCTGTATCTTGAGTTTGGTGGTAAGTTGTTTGATGATTACCATGCGATGAGAGTTTTGCCGGGTTTTGCTGCGGACAGTAAGATTAACATGCTCGCGAAAATCAAAGAGGATGTTGAGGTTGTTATTGTTATAAATGCAGGCGACATCGAGAAGAATAAGGTTCGTGGCGACCTTGGAATTACTTATGATATGGATGTGCTTCGTCTTATTGATGCTTTCAGAGGATACGGCCTTTTCATAGGAAGTGTTGTTCTTACAAGATTTGCCGGACAGGAGAGTGCGGTTAATTATCAGAAGAGATTAGAGGCTCTTGGAATTAAAGTGTACAGACACTATTCAATTCCGGGATATCCAAGTAATGTTCCTCTTATATTAAGTGATGAGGGATATGGTAAGAATGAATATATAGAGACAAGTCATTCACTTGTTGTTGTAACAGCACCGGGACCGGGAAGCGGTAAGATGGCAGTTTGTCTTTCCCAGTTATACAATGAGCATAAACGTGGTGTTGATGCGGGATATGCCAAGTTTGAGACATTTCCTATCTGGAATATACCACTTAATCATCCGGTTAACCTTGCTTATGAGGCAGCAACAGCAGACCTTAATGATGTTAACATGATTGATCCTTTCCACCTTGAAGCATACGGCGAGACAACTGTTAACTATAACAGAGATGTTGAAGTATTCCCTGTACTTAAC
The DNA here is from genome assembly GCA_015057325.1 of Lachnospiraceae bacterium. Classification (GTDB taxonomy): domain Bacteria; phylum Bacillota; class Clostridia; order Lachnospirales; family Lachnospiraceae; genus CAG-590. The sequence goes on from SVEQ01000006.1 coordinate 148,926, forward strand.
GGAATGTTTACCAAGATATACGGAGAGTCACCTTATAAGTCACCTACAGACATGGGTGTTAATATGGCAGGCTGCTGTATAGTAGATGATGATGCGGTAAGAGCTGCATCTAATCAGGAAATAATCAGAAGATATTTCACTGCTCAATGTGAACTTAGAAAAGGTAACGGCAGACAGGAAGAGATAGACAAGATTAAGCTTCTTATGGAGAAGAGCGGAATCGGTATCCAGGACAGAAAGGTTGTAAGTGCGGCTAATACTAAGGCAGAACTTACAGGAGAGCCTGCGGCAGCAATAGAACTTCCGGACGGAAGTATTGTTACAGGTAAGACTTCAGAACTTTTAGGTGCATCTTCTGCAATGCTTCTTAATTCTTTGAAGGTGCTTGCGGGTCTTGATGACAGTGTTAAGCTTATTACACCGGAAATTATCGAACCTATTATGCAGTTAAAGACAGAGAATCTTGGAGGTAACAATCCAAGACTTCACATTGATGAGATTCTTATTGCGCTTACAATATGTGCAAGAACAGATGAGAATACCAGACTTGCTCTTGACCAGCTTGATAAGTTAAAAGGTTGTGAGGTACATTCGTCAGTTATTCTTTCTAACGTTGATGAAAGCACATTTAAGAAATTGGGAGTTAATCTCACATGCTCGCCTGTATATCAGACGAACAAGTTGTTCCACAAATAAAAATGCAATGCACCCGTTGGTATTATATATGCCGACGGGTGTTTTTTTTGTTTTCTTGCTATAGGTAAAGGTTATCGCCAGTCATACCTTTATGGTATTTCACAAAACTAGAATCAGGTGCTATTATAAAACCTGCCAAGGCAAGAAAGCGTACCTATAAAAAAGAGGAAGGGGAGAAACATGTCAGAGATAGTACTTGATAATATTTCAAAATCATTTACTTCCAAAGACGGACAGGTAGATGCGCTCAAAAATGTAAGCTTACAAATTGAAAAGGGAGAGATATACGGAGTAATCGGTATGTCGGGAGCAGGTAAGAGTACATTAGTGCGATGTATTAACTTTTTGGAAAAACCCGATGAGGGAAAAGTTCTTATCGAGGGAAAGTCGTTGGAGGATTTTTCAAAGAAGGAACTTCAAAAACAGAGAGAAAGCATAGGAATGATATTCCAGCATTTCAATCTGTTGATGCAGAAGACGGTTCTTGAAAATGTCTGTTTTCCACTTTACATTCAGAAGGTAGGAAAGAAACAGGCGAGAGCAAAAGCCGAGGAGCTGCTTGAACTGGTGGGATTAAGCGATAAGAAAAAAGCATATCCCGCACAACTTTCAGGAGGACAGAAACAAAGAGTTGCCATAGCAAGAGCACTCGCATCTGATCCCAAAATACTATTGTGTGATGAGGCTACAAGCGCATTAGACCCTCAGACCACATTATCAATTTTGGAACTTTTAGAGGATATTAATAAGAAGTTTGGAATTACAATCGTAATAATAACTCACCAGATGTCGGTGGTAAGAAAGATTTGTAATCGTGTAGCCATTATGGAAAATGGTAACCTTGCAGAGACAGGAATTGTCAGCGAAGTATTTTCACATCCAAAGACAGACGTTGCAAAGCGTCTAATCAGACAAGACGTTGACAATGAAACCGATGAGGAAACGCTTGCGAGAGAGCAGATAAAAAATGGTGAGATTATAAGAATAACATTTTCGGAGAACTCGGCATTTGAGCCGGTCATAGCAAACCTTGTGTTAACCTTCAAAGAACCCGTCAATATCTTAAGAGCATCAACAAAAAATGTTGGTGGTGTTGCAAAGGGAGATATGATTTTGGAGTTTGCAAAGGATAGCAAGAACAGCGAGGCTATGAAGAAATATCTCTTAGAACATGACATTGAGATAGAAGAAAATGTTAAGGAGGTGATCTAGTATGTGGACACCTGAAATAACACAAATGATTATCAAAGGAGTGGGTGAGACACTTTACATGACTTTGTTATCAACCGCTTTGGGTTATCTGTTTGGTCTTCCTATGGGAGTATTGCTGGCTGTTACGGATAAAGACGGATTGTCACCCAATCCGGTTATATATAAGATATTTGATTTTATTGCAAATATAGTGCGAAGTATTCCGTTTTTGATTTTGTTAATACTTATAATACCTCTTACAAGATTACTTGTCGGTAAGAGTACAGGTTCAACAGCAACGGTAGTTCCGCTTGTAGCGGCTGCTGTACCATTTATCGCACGAATGGTTGAATCATCGCTTAAGGAAGTGGATTACGGAGTGATTGAAGCTGCACGTTCAATGGGAGCAGGCAACTTCAGAATAATAACCAAAGTGATGCTTGTTGAGGCGAGAACGTCGCTGATTACAGGAGTCACAATAGCTACGGGAACTATACTTGGTTACTCGGCAATGGCAGGAACTGTCGGCGGAGGCGGTTTGGGAGATATCGCAATTCGTTACGGTTATTACAGATACCAGTCAGATATTATGATTGTAACTGTAGTGTTGCTCGTATTGCTGGTACAGGTATTCCAAACAGTCGGAATGTATTTTGCATCGAGACTGGATAAAAGAAAATAAAAAAAGTGAAAGTGAGGAAGAAATTATGAAAAAGAGATTATTATCGTTATTAACAGCAGGTGTTTTAACAGCAGCGGTGCTTACAGGATGCGGAGCAAAAGAGGAAGCAGCAACAGAGGCTGCAACACAGGCAGAGCAGGAAACAGAGGCAGAGGCAACAGAAGAGGCTAAGACAGAGAATGAAGTTATCAAGATTGCAGCTTCACCTACACCACATGCAGAGATATTAAACGAGGCTAAAAAGCTTCTTGCAGACAAGGGTTATGATTTGGAGATCACAGAGTTTGAAGATTATGTACAGCCTAATGAGGTTGTTGAGGCAGGCGAGTATGACGCTAACTACTTCCAGCATATTCCATACCTTGACAGTTTCAATGAGGAAAAGGGAACTCACCTTGTAAATGCAGGTGGAATCCACTATGAGCCATTCGGTATTTATCCGGGAACAAAGACTTCTCTTGACGATATTGCAGATGGTGATTCAATTGCAGTTCCTAATGATACAACTAACGAGGCAAGAGCACTTCTCTTACTTCAGGACAACGGAATCATCAAGTTAAAGGATGGCGCAGGTCTTACAGCAACTGTAACAGATATCGAGGAGAATCCTCATAACATCGAGATCGTTGAGCTTGAGGCTGCACAGGTGGCACGTGTTGTATCTGAGAATGCATTCGTAGTATTAAACGGTAACTATGCATTAGAGGCAGGTTTCTCTGTTGGTAAGGATGCACTTGCATATGAGAAGAATGATTCAGAAGCTGCAAAGACATATGTTAATGTTATTGCTGTTAAGGAAGGCAATGAGAATAATGAGGGCATCAAGGCATTGGTAGAAGTACTTAAGTCTGATGAGATTAAGAACTTTATTACAAGCACTTATGATGGAGCAGTTGTTCCTTTCGAATAATTCGTTTTATGAGAATAATGTATGTTTTTTGAATAATCGTGTTGTGTGTAAATAGATTAAGCGGGTCGCAAGACCCGCTTTTATTTGAATTCTTTAATTATATCATTGAGTATTTTCTTCTGTTCTTTTGTAAGTGTAACCCACTTGTTAAAGAACTCTAACTGCTCATCATTAAGATGAACGGTGGATGTTTCGTCTTGGAAAAATTGAGAAAGCGTTATACCAAACGCCTTACATATTGCTTCGAGTGTCGGGATAGAAGGAGTAGTGTTTCTTGTATGTAAATTTGACAATGTAGATGTCGATAAGCCGGACTTAGCCGAAAGCTTATATGAAGACCAATTATGTTCTTTCATTAATTCATCTATTTTTTGAACTACATCCATGACCTCTTCCTCCGATTGTTTACTCATTTATAATCATTCTAATATTCTTTTGAGATATATAGTAGTGCTAATACGTAATATAAATAATACTCAAATGAGTATGTATATATGACAACTACAAGTTAACATTTTCTTTGGGTTGTGCCTGCTTTTGGAGGGTGGTATAATATGAACACTTAACGATTTAGATGAAGTGGGGAAGCGTTTAGTGAAAAAAACCGTTGAGGTTAATACTTTATTATTTTTAAGAATGTGAGGTTTATGCATATGAAAGCAGTTTTGCTTGAGGCGGATGCGGTCAATCATAACGATTTGTCGTGGGAACCGCTTACAGATGTAATAGAAACAGAGATTTTTTCTAACACAACTGAGGACGACAAATACGAGCACATAGGGGATGCAGAGGTTGTGTTTCTTAATAAGATAAAAATGGATGAGGAAGCATTTTCAAAGTGTCCTAATCTTAAGTACATAGGCGTGTGTGCGACAGGCTACAATGTAATTGATTTAGATGCGGCAAGAAGGCATGGGGTTACGGTTACAAATGTTCCTGCATACAGCACAGAGTCGGTTGCACAGCTTACATGGGGACTTATTCTTGAGTCGGTATGCCACATAAGCATGCATAACGAAAGTGTTCACAAAGGAGATTGGGTAAAGTCAGAGATATTCTGCTATTGGTTAGCGCCTGTAACAGAACTTTCCGGCAAGACTTTAGGAGTAGTTGGTTACGGAAATATTGGAAGAAGAGTGTGTGATGTTGCAAAAGCATTTGGAATGAAGGTGCTTGTGCATACAGCACATCCTAATAAGTATGCGAATGAATCGGGTATAGAGTTTGTTAATCTTGATACGCTGTTTAAGGAGTCGGATATCGTATCGCTTCATTGTCCTCTTACAAAAGAGACCGAGTGTATCATCAATAAAGAAAATATTACTCAGATGAAAGATGGTGTAATCATTATAAATGTTAGCCGTGGTGGTCTTGTGAATGAGAGGGACCTTGCAGATGCACTTGAAAGTGGCAAGGTGTCTGCAGCAGGAGTGGATGTTGTTTCGGTTGAGCCGATGAGTGTTGACAATCCGCTTCTTACTGCACCTAACATTACAATTACACCTCACATGGCATGGGCAAGTGTAGATGCAAGAAAGCGACTTGTAGATGTTGTTGCAGGCAATTTCAAGGCATATCTTGAAGGCAGAAAAGAGAATGTGGTGAGTTAGTTTATTTAAAAATAATCCCGGCAAATATCATTTTAATGAGCGTGTGAAAGTTTTTCTGTAAATGAGATATCCTAAGATAATTAACAAGCTGGATAATGGCAAAATCCATTGTTCAGCTTGTTTTGACTATATGTAATCCCGTTGCTTTTGTCAAGAATTATGTTATAATATATATTATATTGCAGGATAACGCACAACGGAAATAGGATATTACAAATATGAATATGAAAAGTGAGAAAAAGAATCATAGAACCAGGCATTTGGGGATGATGCTTGTAATGGTATTTCTTTTGAACGTTGCATTTTCAGCAAGCATAATCGTAAGCTCATATTTGTTTAATAAGGCCACCCGTGAGTATCGGGAAGAGATTATTAACAAGTCGGCAAGACTGGCTGCTGATATGATAGATGCTGATCGGATTAATCAATGGCTTGAGACCGGAGTAGATGAAGAGTACATGAAAACTGCCAATACACTTCAAAGCATTTGCGATAACACTCCGTATGTTCAGTATCTTTATGTGTATCAGATCAGGCAGGATGGATGTCATGTCATATTTGACCTTGAAACTACGGAAACTGACTTGGAAAAATATGATGAATTGCCGGAAGTATCTACAGATGTCATAGGCGACATTATAGAGTTTGATGAAAGCTTTTATGATGATATTCCTACGTTGCTTGCAGGCGGACAGATTGATATAAAAGAAAGTAATGACAGCTTTGGATGGCTTCTTACAAAATATGAGCCGGTTTTTGATTCAACAGGAAACTGTGCCGCTTATGTTGGCGTAGATATATCAATGATCGGGGTTAATGATTATAATCATACTTTTTTAAGGTATGTTGCCGCGATATCTGCATTTTTCCTCGTAGTGCTTACGATAGGCGGTTATCAATATTATAAACACTCACAAAAGGTTGATGAACTCGAGGAATCCGAGCGCAGAAGAAAGCAGCAGCATGTTCTGTTTGAGCAGACGGCAGATGCTTTGGCTGGAGCAATTGATGCAAAGGATAAGTATACAAACGGTCATTCGCGACGTGTTGCCGGGTATTCAGAGAAAATCGCAAGGGCTGCCGGAAAAACGGATGAAGAGTGTGAAAAGGTGTATTTTGCTGCACTTTTACACGATGTTGGAAAAATCGGAGTTCCCCTGGAGATACTTCAAAAAACGTCACGTCTGTCTGATGAAGAATTTAAGCAGATCAAAGAACATCCTGTGGTCGGTGGAAACATATTGTCAAGCATACATGATTCACCATGGCTTAGCATAGGAGCGAGATATCATCATGAAAAGTATGACGGAAAAGGGTATCCTGAAGGGAAAAAAGGTAGGGATATTCCTGAGATAGCAAGAATCATTGCCGTTGCGGATGCTTATGATGCCATGACTTCAAACCGAAGCTATCGTGAGGCAATCCCCCAGCATATTGTCAGGGAGGAGCTTGTTAAGGGAAGCGGATCCCAGTTTGATCCCGAATATGCAAGGATCATGATACATATGATCGATCAGGACATTGAATACAAGATGAAGGAAAGAATATCGGGATCGGAAGCGGTTAATACAGATGTACTGCGTTGTGAAAGCATATATCATGACTGTTCGGGCGGTATAGGTATTTCAAGAAGAAAGACCAGGATAAGGCTTTGCAGTCAGCCTGACGGCGGAACGGATAAGAACGAAAGTATTCCGACGATCATAATTTTTGATGCGCTGGATGCTCATGTTCATCCGGGAGAAGAAGATAATAAATATCTACTCTATTACGAGTATGCACAAATAAGGCTTGATGGGAAAGTTAAGGAATGCAATGTAAGAAAGAGTGAAGTCAGATTCAGCAACAAAGATACGGATATGGAGTATCCTTCGCTGTATGATACGCAGGATGGACAAAGGTATATGATCGAAGCGGTCAGAAACCGCGACCACATACAGCTTTGGATCTCGAATGAAAAGGAAAAGTTTGAAGTGATCCTTGCACTTCCCTGTACTTCGCGTTACGCATATATTTCCATCACAGGTGAACACCTCGAGGTTCACAATATTAAAGTTAACGTTGATGAAGATGTTACGGACTGGGATGCCGTTCCGCGCATTGCCGAGGAGATCAGTTTTATTAAGGATTGTCCGACGGGAGATATTCCCAATATCCAGTCTGATGGACCAAGACTTGCAACGACAAAAGGGATGCTTATCGGTGAGAATATGAAGTTATCGTTCCACGAAATGAGTTATCCAACGGCGCGTCTTGTATGGCATTGTCCGTATTTTTGCATCTTTACATCATCAGACGGACAGGTTGACGGGGAGAACTACCATGAATATCTTCTGCTTAAGATGAACGGTGAAAGCTGGAAATCTGAAGAAAAGGTTGAGAATACAGTAAATATTGAACTGACAGAAGCCTTTGAGGGCTGGGACACTTGGAAAGAAAAGAATAAGCAGGGATTGGATTGTAACGTGCAGATCCGAAGAGAGAGTGATCGGGTATTCCTTCAGACCGAAAATCTGGGTGTCAGGATTGACAGCATTTCAATAATACAGGATTGTCCGGAGAAAGTGTATATAGCGCTTACAGGTGACCAGTGTGCTATTACCGACATTCATATTTTCAATGAATGAAATAGTGCTTATTGTCTTTATGATTGATAATAAATTGATGAAAAGACGCGGCTAATTGATTGATATTATCCTAAAAGAAGCTTATAATCTTAAAAATGCCTGTTTATTGTGAAAACAAAAGAAAGTTCTTTTAAACATCTTAAATATGCCATGAAACAGATATGGGGAGCGGATAAACTGCGAGTGTGTGAAAGTTTTTCTGTAAATGAGATATCCTAAGATAATTGACGAGCTGTATGGCGGTAAGATTACCGTTGTCCAGCTCGTTTTGACTATACCTAATCCCATTGATTTCGTCAAGAATTATGATAAAATTGGTATATAATTATATTCCAGTAAAATAATAAGAATGTGAGGGAGATTTAAATTATGAGCATTGGAATGATTTTCTTAGGATTACTGTTACTATTTTTTCATCTAATAACGATTTATTTTGTATTCGACGGTTTCAGAAAATTAATAGTATGTACGGTAAAATCATTTGGCAGAGTAGTGTCGGTAACATCTGAAGAGAAAAGACGCAAAGATTCTCAAACTGGTAAGACAACTTATTATACAGAGTATGCAGTTCAATATGAATACGAATATAATGGTCAGAGGTATCTTAATAAAATGTTTTATAACGACCATTGCATATACTCTGACGGTGATAGTTTTGAAATAAAGATAAATCCACGCAAGCCGGAAGACATTTGGATGAGGAAGGATATAAAAAATATAGTTATCCTAATTTGCTTTTTAGTTCTTTTGGGGTTTTTTGATCTTATGTATATAGCTAGTTTATTTTAATCTTATATATTTGATCTTATAAGACTATTGCTTATCTTGTAAAAACTTTAATGCATCATTGAAGATCCTATGGATGGGCCTTTTATCTCTTCTAGCTTTGTATTTACCTTAACGTTTCAACTGGATTCTAAAGAAGGAAAGGCCTTGATGCTTTCGGCTCCATATTGTGTTACTGATGGCATTAATGAAGCGTGTTTTGGTGCTGCAATCCTTGAGCTAGGGATGGGTGAGACCCATATGGATAGAGTGTGAAAGTTTTTCTGTAAATAAGATTTCCTAAGATAATAGACGAGTTAAATAATAGTATTTATGCTATTATTTGACTCGTTTTGACTATACAGATTTTGTTTTATTCCGTCAAGTTTTTTGTTATAATGCTTTATGCTACCATATCTTAATAGGAGGGCATGACATGGATGGTGAATTGTACGAGTTGGCAAGACTTGCTTTATATACTAAAAGAACTATGAAAAATGGTAACGAAAATGAATACAAACTGGGAGAATATGTGAACAGAATGATTTTTTCATTTCTACCATCAGAAGGTTCTTTCTTTATAAAAGCGGATGAGTGCACTGACACACAAAGTTGGTATAAAGCCTTACAAAAACGAGCTGTAAAGGAAATCCACTTAGTAATTTTTTTCGAAGAAAACAATATTAAGTTTGCTGGTTTTTCTAATTCTGCTAAACAAGGGCTTTTTACAGAGTATAAAGATGGAAAAAAGACGTTTTGGGCTGCTAAATGGGAATTTGATAGTGTATCCAAGTCATGGACGGTTTATTATAAAGAATTTGAATGGACTGGTAACTCTAATTTGACATATAACTTTCCTGAGTGCAGTAAAGACTTTGAAAGAGCACTTATTGATATTGAGAAATTAGCATGTAAACTTGGCTTTGATAATTTCGCTTATATTTTTAAAGACGCTTATGGCATTCTGACAAGCAAGGATGCTCCTTTAATTCCAGAATGGACAAACGATTCTATGCTGGATTTACAGGGTGAAAAAGCAAAATTGTTTTGGGCTGCTTCGAGAGCGGATGTTTTTGGCGGAATGGGATCATGGAACGATATCCCAGACTGTGTTGCGCACGAAATGGGATTGCAAGAAGACTATGATCGACTATCGCATGATTTGTATATTTCTATAAAAAAGGCGGTTATGAATGCGGTAAATTGTTAACGCGCTATATAGCTTGTTAAGTTGCAGTTCTACTCGATGTGAGTAGAACTGCTTTTTGTTTATTCTGGGAGTCTTCCTTCATACATAATCTGAAGCTCGCCATAGACTCTTCCCCAGTTTCGGAGTGGCATGGTCCATTTCTTGGTCGCTTCAAAAGTGGATAGGTATAATGCTTTAAGAATAGCCTGATCACTCGGAAAAACGCTTCTTTGACGGTTCAGCTTGCGATAAGTGGCATTGAGGCTTTCGATGGCGTTGGTAGTATAGATGACAGTTCTTACCTCTGATGAGAACTTGATGAACCAGGCATCTCTGATATTCAGTATTAGGAAAGGCGGTAGCTATAGCCTCTTTGATTCCTGAAAGCCCATCAGCACAGACAATCATGATGTCTTTAACTCCTCGATTTTTTAACTCATTCAGTACAGAGAGCCAGTATTTAGCGCTTTCATTTTCGCTTCTCTCTGATTTATGATAACCAAGATGGTCATCCATCTCAGCTTCCATCATTTCCTTAATGGTGCCACCGAGAAGATCCTTGAGTGCATCTTGGATATCCTCAGCAGTTTCGATGTCATACTCCTGCAGGAGCTGTTGAATAATCTGACGTTTTCCGTCTGTCATCTGAACTTTGTGTACGGTTTTCTTTTCTCTTGCCATAATAAAGGCCTCCTTAAAATATTAATATTTTACCTTAGGAGACCTCAATAATACATAACTATTATATTTTTACAGACTTTTTTTCACAGACTCAATAATCCCGGCAAATATCATTTTGATAGTTGTCGGGATTTTGTGGTTTTTATGAAAGTTTTGAAACTACCTGATTGATGAGTTTGCCGTCGGCCTTGCCTTTTAACTCGCCCATTACAGCTTTCATAATCTGTCCTTTGTTGCCGGTTGCGAGAACATCTGCGAATTTCTCTTTGATAATGCTTTCGATTTCCTCTTCTGAAAGCATCTTTGGTGCATATTCCTGCATGATATCATATCGTGCCTGATATTCAGCTTTAAGCTCTGCACGCTCATCAGGACATGTGTCTAACTGTTCCTTTACAGATTTAACTTCTTTAAGGATTGCACGGTCAACAACTTCTTCAGGGATGTCATCTCTTTTTCCTTCATCTATTGCAATCTTCTTTGCTGCGGATACGAGTGTAGAAATAGCATCTTTTCTTGTTTTGTCATGTGCCTTCATGGCAGCAATCATGTCTTTTTGTAATGTTTCGAATTGCATTTATTTGTTCCTCCTGATTATTTCTTTGTTCATGAGTATAGCACAATTTATTCGGTAATTCTATGTTAACTGCTTTGAAAAATATATAATATGTATTATAAAAGAAAAAATGATAATTAGACCGGATTATATTAATGAGATTATTCCGTTTATGGATGCTTCGATTGTAAAAATACTTGCTGGTGTAAGACGTTGTGGCAAATCAACGATTCTTTCTATGCTTGCAGAAGAATTTGAAAAGCGTGGTATTGACAAACAATTCATTATTGAACGCCAATATAATGAAGTTGACATTCAAGATGGTTTTTCCTATAAGGATATGTTCAATGATATTAAGGCGCAGATAAAAGGAAAAGAGAGATACTATCTTTTGTTGGATGAACTTCAGGAGATTGATGGTTGGGAGAAAACGGTTAATACTCTTTTAGAAAAATATAATGTAGATATTTATGTGACAGGCTCCAACTCAAAGCTGATGTCTTCAGAGATATCCACATATCTTACGGGACGATACGTGTTGATTCCTGTGTATACACTATCGTTACGCGAATATATTGCATTTAAGGGTAAGAGTGTAAATGATTCACGAACAGTTTTTGATGAGTATGTGCAGTACGGTGGGTTTCCAGTTATCGGTATAAGTAATTTTGACACTAATTCTGCGTATCAAGTTGTTGAAGGGATATATGCATCGGTTATAACTAATGATATTTCAAAACGTCACAAGATAAGGAATCAGGAACTATTCGACAGAGTCGTAAGATATATAATTGAAAATGTAGGTAAAACACTTTCTGCTAACACAATAGTGAAATTTTTAAAAAGTGAAAATAGATCACTTTCTGTTGAGACAATATACAACTATTTAAAATGGCTTAATGATGCATTTATCATTTATCCTTGCAAAAGATATGATTTGCAGGGGAAAGAACTGTTAAAAACGCAGGAAAAGTACTACTTATCCGATATCTCATTTAAATACAGTCAAATGGGATTTGATACAAAAATGCTGTCAGCTTTATTTGAGAATATAGTGTATCTGGAGATGAAAAGACGCGGATATGAGGTATATATCGGTAAAAAATATGATAAAGAAATCGATTTTGTTGGTATCAGGCGCGATGAGAAAATATATGTTCAGGTCTGCGTGCAACTGTCGGCTGAATTGTCACGAGAGACAGATAATCTTATGGCTATTAAGGATCATTACAGAAAATATGTGGTGTGTAGGGATCCGCTGGCAGGCGGTAATGTAAACGGAATACAAATTGTGCATATAGCGGATTTTCTTATAGATGAAAACTGGTGAGCTTAGTATGAGTATCAACCCTGATGAGCAGAGCAGCATTATTATCGTGGTGCGGTTAGGATGTTTGCATTGTTATTTTTGGATGCTATAAAAGAACTTGCATAAAGAAATCTAAAAAACAAAAACACAAATAGCGGTAATTTGCCACTTCTTCAATACGGAGAGGTGGTTTTTTGTTGTTCTTGAATTATCCGATCTACATATCCGTTGATTAACGGATAGCTGCCCCGTATGATATAGGTACAGCAATAAACAACCGATCGGAGCTGCCAAAGAATAGGAGGCGAGGTGGTAGTGGACCAAAAGAAGGTAGTTTACATGAAAAAGTATTTAAAAAAAAGAGACAAAGCCATCAAAGAACTGGTTTATGCGCAGTTACAATATGATCCGCAATATCGGGAGTATCTGCGAAGAATTAAAATTAAACGTCTTTGCATAAGAAGTAATATTGTAATTCTTATGGTTATAATATTGATATTATGGTTTATGTAAGCATCATGCCTGTCGTGTATCTATGAAGCATAGCTGAATAGAAACGAAGATTCAATAAAGAGCGAGAAATCTTCAATATCCGTTGGATGACGGATGATTGACTCGTATGATATAGGTATAGCAGCAAACAACCGATCGGGCGGCTTAATAAAAAAATACTAATGAAAATGGAGGAAAAAATATGGTAGAAAAAAAGGAATTAAAAAGAGAGATATCATTTAAGGTGCCGGTAGATATGTATGCTAAGTATAAGAGGTATTGCGACTCACAGGGAGTTATGCCGGCAGTAGATCTCCGCAGGTATATCACGGAGAGAGCAACATCAAGCTACGTTTTTGGTGAAAGAGTGACTTTCTTTGCTTTAAATATGCACATGAAAAATATAGAAAGATATAGTGTTCCATATGACGGTGATGAGGATCAAAGAATTGACGAAATTGCTGATTACATAATAGCTTCACATTCCGATGTTGCATGTCTTAGTGAATTCATGCCGACAGAAAAAGGAAAAAGATTAGTAGAAAGATTAGAGAATGCAGGATATACAATTCATTACCCTGTAAGTGATATGGATTATGAGAGAGCCAAAAACCTCTGGTGCGTAACCATCTTAGCAATAAAAAATGATCGTGGTCTTAAGTTTGAGCAAATATACGATACAAATGAAATGTTTCCACAGTATCGATATGTGGCAGGTGTATTATCAAAAGGTAGCAGTAGTATAGTAATTGTTGGCGTACATGTTCCTTGTGTGGATGATGATACAAACCCATATCAGGTCGATAGAAAAGAAAAATCGCTGGCATACCTTAAAGAACTTAAAGATTTATATTCATCAAAACAGGTTTTGTTTTTTGGAGACTTCAATGAAACCTTTGAAGGCAAAGACATATTTGACGATATGATAGACGTCACTGGGAAAAAGGCTACCTGGGACAAGTATGGCATTGACAAGTTTCTTGTGACACAGGAATTATCATCGCATTGTAAAGGCTCTGCAGTCATTGATCATCCTGTAATACAGAATTTGACGGATCACTGCGCAATTCGTATGAATTTGGATTAAACAGAGATGTTGATATGTACGTTAGTGGATTGTCTTGGCTTGATTGATGAGTCCTGCGAATATAACAATATAATAGCGTTGGCAGGCACAAACAATATCATGGTTTGTGCCTGTTTTTCGTTGTAATGCTATTTCATTTGTGCTATCTTTTAGTAAGGATAAAATCGGTAAAGGAGAGAACGCAAATGACCTTAGAAGAATACATGGAAGAATTGTATCTTATGGATAAACAGTACGGACAGGAGGAAGAACTGTATCCGCTTATAAATATATTGTTGCGTCAATCAGGAAGTGTTGCGGGATTGTCGCTTAGGGATGTGCATAATGCGTCAAAGGCTGAGAGTATAAAACATAGAGAATTATTAAAAGGTCCTTCGGGTTTTCCGGATTTAGTGATATTGGATAAAGAATTTGGTGAAGATGGTGGAAATCCTTCGAATGATAATAATCAGTATGTGTATGGTTGTCTTGAAGCAAAAATAAACGATGATTTTAAACCAATGGATGACGAGTATTTAAATAAAAATTTGACTGTAAAAACAAAAACTAAAATATTGATTCGTTATGATGATCAATATAAAAACCCATATTATATTATTGTTGATAATGACTTCTCGGAAATAAAAATAAATAATGATTATTATTGTATATATATGGACGGGGATAAGAATGAAAAGATTTATAATAATCAAAAGGAGATATTTAATGATAATCATATAGATACAATAAAATTGGATGAATTTGACATTTCAAGTGTGAAACATATTTATTACACTAAAGTCGACCCATATGGAATCACTAAAGAAACAACTGTGAAAGAATTGGTGAATAACATTCGAGATAATCTAAGTTCTGATGATATTATTATCTTTAAAAAACTAACAATAATTTGTTGTCAAGACGAAGAGACAACAATCAATACACAATTATTTGGACAAATAGTTTTCTTTGGTAATGTTATATATACAGATGGAAAGACCTGGCATTTATACAAAAGAGAATGTTATAACGAAGTTGAAGGAGGACATAATATCAAGATATCACATGAAGTGATTGGTGATTTGAGCGAGATATTTGATAGTTATAAAGAATACAAAAAAGAGATAAGGGAGATAGATAAATATGTAGATTGTCACGTATATAAGTTTACACCTGCTGCATATAAAAAATGGAAAGAGCTTTTAAAAAACCTAGCCAAAATTGAATGGGAACCCGAAATTGAAGAAACAAAAGAATAGCATCATCCCCAACCACTTCTTCATTTTGAAGAAGTGGTATAAATTTAATCACACTATCCGTTGGTGAACGGATAGTCGAAGAGGTATAAATAAAACGTAAACAAAAAACGAAATACCTTCGAAGAAAGAGAGGCTGATTAATATGAAAAATATGTATGATGAAGAAACTTTTGACGGCATTCTTTGGGATGACGTTATGTCTAATTTTTTCCCGGAAGCAAGAAATGAGGATGACATCGCAGAGGAACTGGAAGATATCTGGAATGATTGAATTATAATCATATACAGATAAAGAAAACAAAGTAAAAAAGGAGATGTTTGTATGGCTAATAAAAGTAAGAAGAGTGGAAAAGTCGGGAATGTGAGAAAGGATCCGATTGATTTAATACATATAAGGATACTTGATGTTCTCAAAAAAAATACAAACTATGACAAACCTATGCTTTTGCAGGATTTAACACGCAATGTCTATGGTTATAACGTGGAACAATGGAAAAGTATAGGGACCAAAGAACGTGATCATGGAATGGAATGTGTTAAAAAGAATGTAGAACAAATTGGCAGGCTTGAAAAGGAGAAAAGCAAAAGTGAATGGCATCCGCCGATAGTATTTGCTTATAATGATAAAGAAAAGACGAAAGGTACAAAGATGAAAATCTGGTATGAGCAGAATTTCACATTTTCTGAGCTTAATCTATTGTATGCGAGTTTTTTGCATTGCAGCATGCTTCCGGCTACTGCAAGAAAAGATCTGTTAAAAAAGGTCGCTGATATTGCGTGCGTTGATGCAGACTACACTTTGCGAGGAATTGAAGAATTATATGATGTTAAGAGTGCTGAGATGTCAAAAGACGAGCATTCATTTAAGAAAAAAAGGATAGAAAACAATTTGCTTGAAAACATTGATATACTATTGGAGGCTATGGCAGAGCCTTATGAGGCCAGACCGCTTAGAATTGAGTTTGATTACTGTAACTATACAAAAGAGGGAAAATATAAGACTATACGAAATCATTGGAAATACAAAGTATCGCCGGTAACGCTTATTATTGATCAAGGTACTTTTTGGCTGTTAGGTATTGATGAAAGGAATAAAGGAGAATATACCCGATATAGAGTAGATCGTATGAAGAATATAGAGCAATATCAGGATTATGATGCTACAAAATTACAAAGAGAAGATAAGGAAGTTTATAATGAGAACTATAGCGTCAGGCATATGTTTGGTAGTTACGGTGAGACAATTGAAGTAGTGGTGAAGCTTCTCAATAAAAAGACTTCTTACAATCTTGTGTATGAAACCTTTGGAGAGGATTTTGAATGGGTTGATAAAGACGATGGTTTTGATAGGATCAAGATTATAGGGACAGAGTATGGCATTATGAAATGGGCGTTAGTAAATCTTCGTGATGTAGAAGTAGAGACGGAAAGCGTGCGTAAGGCAATAGTTAAGGAATTACAAGGGTTAAATGGGTTGTATCTGAAAAAAGAGAACGGCTGAATATGATAAAAGCATCATTTTACTGATGAAAAGAGGTGATTTTATGGCTACATACGCTATTTCCGATATTCACGGAGAATATGACAAGTTTATTGAACTACTCAATATCATCAATCTTAAGGAAGAGGATACATTATATGTTTTGGGTGACATTTTGGACAGGGGACCTTACCCAATCAAGGTTTTGAAAAAGTTGATGGGAATGCCCAATGTTATATGTATTGTAGGTAATCATGAAATTATGGCGCTTGAATGTCTTGAATTTCTTTCTAAGGAAATAACAGACACTTCTTTAGAAGAATTAGATAAAGAGATGTTAGAAAACCTGGTTACATGGCAATATAACGGAAGTAGTACAACCATCAAAGAGTTTAAAGAGTTAGATAAGGAATCACGAATTGACGTGATAGAATACATAAAGGATTTTCTGGTGTATGATAAGTTGACGATAGAAGGAAGAAAGTTTCTCCTTGTACATGCCGGACTTGGAAACTTTTCGCCGGATAAAGATATTGAAGATTATTCTTTGCATGATCTGGTGTGGAAACGGGCTGATTATAATGTGCAGTATTTTGATGATGTGTATGTCATAAGCGGTCATACGCCGACGCAAACGATTGAGGGAAATCCAAATCCCGGGTTCATTTACAAAAACAATAACCATATCGCCATAGATTGCGGGGCTCATTATCCGGGTGGAAGGCTAGCTGCCATATGTTTAGATACGATGGAAGAGTTTTACGTTGGAACGGGTTGTTGAACTAAGACGTATTCGATGGGCAAATTAAACTAATAGTTCAATGACAAGTTGATGATAGCGAGATATAATAAAAAAAATTGGAAAGGTGGATGAAATTATGAGTAAAGTTTTAGTGATACCGGACGTGCATTTAAAGCCTTGGATATTCGATCAGGCAGTGGAAATAATGGTAAATACCGACTGCGAGAGAGCGGTGTGCGTTGGCGATGTCGTTGATGATTGGGACAAACAAAAAGATGTCAGATTATATGAGAAAACGTTGGATAAAATGTTGGACTTTGCGAGAAGATATCCCGATACCTTGTGGTGCATGGGTAACCATGATTTATCATATCTCTGGGAACAGTACGATCATCCGGGTTATTCCGTGATGGCGGCTGATATGGTTGTTTCAAAGTTTGAGATGCTTAAAGATATAGCAACTTTGCCGGAATATGTCGGCATAATACATAGACTTGATAATACTATCTTTTCACATGCAGGATTATGTAAAGACTTTGTTCTTACGCAATTGGGTGAAATGATGGGAGATATTGATTGTATGTTGGATACAATTAACGGTTATGGTGTAGAAGAATTGTGGGAAAATAATTCGCCAATTTGGGTTAGACCACAATACGGCAGGCTTACTAACGGACTCTATTCCGAAGGACTATTGCAAGTTGTTGGGCATACTCCGGTAATGGAGATACTTGTTGAGGATGGTATTATAACGGTAGATACATTCTCGACATATCCAAATGGAAGACCACTTGGAAATCAGGTTTTATGCTGGATTGATACTGTTTCAAAAGAGTATGGTTTGCTTTAAATATAGGAGGACGATACAATGATCTACGCTATGAGTGATATACATGGTTGCATTGACGCACTGGAAAAGAAAATGGAAAATGTTAATCTTGAGGGGGATAACCGTATCATCTTTCTGGGTGATTACATTGATTACGGGAAAAATTCCGGAAGTGTGCTTAGATTTATCCATGACCTGCAAAAACAATATGGCGAAGAAAAAGTAATAGTGCTTAAGGGTAATCATGAAGCAATGCTCCTTGAATGGATAGATGATTTCAAAAAAGGTCTTACTCCCGAGATGGGGGAACTAGTATATGATTCTTGGTTAAAGACTGATTCGGAACATAGATACAATACATTTAGAACTTTGGTTAAAAAAGAACAGTTAGAGCAACTACTGGAAATAAAAAAGACAGCGTCGTTTGGTAAACTAAATGTTACTGCAGTTAAAATGCTGCTTGAGACAAATGGCGATCTTATCAAATGGATTAGATTAATGCCAAGTTTTTATGAAACCCCAAACCAGATTTTTGTTCATGCCGGTGTTGATGAGGAGGCTGAAGATTTTTGGAAATGGGGAACAGGAGATGAGATTTTTCTTGGAAAGTTTCCTGCGTCCTTGGGTAAGTTTTGTAAGACTATAGTTGCAGGCCATGTTGGTACGGGAAGCATTGCGAGAGATAAGTCGTTTCATGATATTTATTATGATGGAGTAAGCCACTATTATATTGACGGTTCGGTGTACAAACACGGGAAACTTCTGCTTCTTGCATACGATGAAGAAAATGATAAATACTATCAGATAGAAAATGGCAGGCAGGTTCCTATACATAAGTTTGAAAAGTACAGATAACGAGACTGAAAAATCCTGGCAATTACTGTGAGTGGTAATTGCCGGGATTGTTTTACTTCTTGCGATATCTTCCAAATAGAATTCCGTCGTCGATATATTTGTCTGCGTCAGACACCCACATTGGAAACTTGCCGGTTGCAACAGCGGTTTGACCGTTTAGCATTCCTGTATGAAATGAAAGGTGTCTGTATTGTCGAAGTACCAGTTCAAATCTTGTATAAGGGCAGTTCTCGGGTTTTTCATAAAGCATTTCATCTGTTAGAGTATCAAGATATGCGAATGTCTTCTCTACAACATGATCAAGGTATGCAAGAAGTTGTTCGTCTGATAATATAACACTTGTCGGATTGTCCGGGTTATCCATTCCATCTTCGTGGAAGTCGGGCTCGTCATACACAAACGGGTTTATGAACCATTTATCGGCTGAATGAAGGGCGTGATAAGCCCAACGCCAGCATGGAGCACCACAGCATATCGCATCTCTGTCATAACTCTGAATGGACGTCTTAATATTAAGGAAATTGGGTTTAATAGTTTCTTTGATAATCTCAATCAATTCTCTCATAATTGTTATCCTCCTTATTAAACACGATTGCAATTTCTTTGTTCTGGATTTATAATACCATTAGAATAACTATCAGTAAAATTGAAATAAATAATTATAACAATCAAAATATATGATTGGAGGGGATAAGGATGACACTTACACAACTTTCAACATTTATAGAGATAGCAGATACGAACAATTTTACATCGGCGGCGAACAAACTTGGTTATGCACAGTCGACAGTTACAACGCAGATAAAACAACTTGAAGAGGAACTTGGGTGCCCTGTGTTTGACAGACTTGGGAAGACGGTGGTGCTTACGCCGGCAGGGTACAGACTTCTTATGTATGCCAACAAGCTTTTGCAGTTAGAACGTGAGATTCACATGGAGGTTCCGGAAGCGGATGAGCCTTCGGGAGTTTTGAAACTTGGTGTATCCGAGTCGCTATGTTATAACAGACTTCCACACTATCTTATGGAGTATAAGACAAGGTATCCTAAGGTTGATATACAGATACATTTCATCATGCACGATACATTCCCTGAAATGCTTAAAAAAGGTGAACTGGATCTTGTCTATACGCTTAACCCTCTTATAGAGGACGAGAATTTGGACATGCTATATAAGAAAGAAGAGACGTTAGGGTTTTACGTAAGTCCCACACATCCGCTTGCAAAGAAAAAGAAAGTCGTTGAAGCAGATTTGAATGATGTGCCATTGTTGCTCACATCACATAATTGTAGTTTCAGACATATGCTACTTAATGATTTCGAAGATAAACAGATAAAGTCAAATGTTATATTGGAAACGAGCAGTAAGGAGGTTCTTAAACAATTTGCAATGAACGGTCTCGGGGTAGCATTTATGCCTGATATGGCAGCGGAGAAAGAATTGGAGAACAAAAGCCTTGTGCGACTTCCATGGAAGGGTGCAGACTTCCCTATATATTCGCAGGTGTTTGTCCATAAGGATAAATATGTTAATAAAGCAATAGAAGGAATGCTTAATCTAATTAGTGAAGATTGATAATTTAATATACATACCACGTTTTTGTATAGGAGGACTATGAAAAAATGAGATTATTAGAAGGATTACAACCCGAAAAGGTGTTTTATTACTTTGAGGAGATAAGCAATATTCCAAGAGGTTCATATCATGAGAAAGCGATAAGTGATTATTTGGTCGAGTTTGCAAAAGCACATGGGATTACTTACTTTCAGGACGAATTGTATAATGTCGTGATGCAGGTGAGCGCAAGTAAAGGAAGAGAAAATGATGAACCGGTTATCCTTCAAGGACATATGGATATGGTTTGCGAGGCGCGTCCGGGTGTTGATATTGATATGGAAAAAGAACCGCTTAAACTTTGTGTAGATGGCGATTATGTATATGCTAAGGATACGACTCTTGGTGGTGATGACGGAATAGCGGTTGCTTATATGCTTGCGATTGCTGATGATGAGAATATTTCACATCCACCGCTTGAATATATAATAACCGTGTCTGAAGAAGTCGGCATGGAGGGCGCAAATGGAATAGACTTATCAATGTTAAAAGGGCATGCGATGTTAAATGTTGACTCTGAAGACGAGGGAGTGTTCACAACAAGTTGTGCGGGTGGTGTTTCTGTGCATGTTACGCTTCCGCTTGATAGAGAGGATTTATCAGATGATGTGAGTTTGGTTGAGTTATCAGTGTCGGGCCTTGTTGGTGGGCATTCGGGTTGCGAGATTGATAAAGGCAGAGCAAATGCTAATAAGATACTTGGCAGGGCGTTGTATGAACTGTCTGAGAAGGTTGATTTTTGTATAGTAAAACTTTGGGGTGGAAAGAAGGATAATGCGATTCCTATACAGGCGAATGCAATTATAGGATTGTCGGAGGACAACGCTATTAAAACGCTAGAAGATTTTCTTGAAAAACTCAACCAGGAACTGAAAAAGGAATACCTTAAGGTAGATGAAAATATCACATTGTTTTCAAAAAGAATTGCTAATATTAAGAGTGATACTATGAGTAAAGCATTTACCGAATCTTCAAGAGACAAAATCATAACGTATCTAATGTGTGTGCCAAACGGAATACAGAATATGAGTATGTCGGTTCCCGGACTTGTTGAAACTTCACTTAACCTTGGAATACTTGAAACAAAAGAGAATCATTTATTTGCGCAGCATTCGGTGAGAAGTAGTGTGAGTACGAGGAAGGAATATGTTGTCAAACAGCTTCAATCACTAGCAATCGCACTTGGTGGCAAGGTTGAATGCAAGGGCGATTATCCTGCGTGGGAATATCGAGAGGACTCAAAGGTGCGTGACAGGGCAGTTTTACTTTGGAAGCAGATGTATGGCAAAGAACCTGTGGTTGAAGGAATTCACGCAGGCCTGGAATGTGGATTGTTAGCAGCTAAGATTAAGAATCTAGATTGTATATCTATTGGTCCGGATATGAATGATATACACACCTATAATGAACGATTGTCTATATCTTCCACAAAGAGAGTGTATGATTTTATCGTCGAGTTTTTGAATGTGTAAGTGCTTAATTTTAGGTTGTGGGTTTACTAAAATAATGATAAAATGAAACCTAGTTGAAATGAATTAAACGAGTACAAGATAGGAGGGTATCTATATGGCATGTTTTTTGGTACCAACAGGTGAAGCGATTGTCACAACAGTTTTGACAAAAGCTTTCAAATCAAAAGAGAAAGCGGAACTTGAAGCAACTAATGAAGAAATCAGCGAAAAGGTGTCTTCTAAGATTCCTTTCTCTAAGAAACTATCATGGCTTAACAATATGCTTTGGGGTGGTTCGGCACTTCTTGCATTTGAGCATGTATGGCATGGAGAGGTTGTTCCTTGGTTTCCGTTTTTGACGGCTATGGAAAGTCCTGATGAGGCTTCAGCGATGCTTCACGAGATGTCGACGGTTGGTGTTTCGATGGCTGTGTTGGTTACAGCAGTATGGGGTATTATGGTGCTTGCTTCGGATATAATTATGAAAGGCGATGCAGTTAGCAAAATTAAACAATAAAGGAGAGTAGCTATGACATTATTAATTACAGTATTGGCAGCATGTGTTGCTACTATAGTATGGTATAAGATAACACCAAACAGTACAATGGGAATTGGCTTTTTGGTGCTTACGTATTGGGGCGCGTCACTTATGTGGTTGTGTGATGCTATATTTGAATATAGGGAATTGGGTGCCGAATTTTTTACACCGAGTGTAGAAGATATGATAAATGATATTTTTCTTGGTTTTTCGGTTGTCGCACTTGGCCTTATCATATGGCTTGTAAGACTTATGATTAAAGATCCTGAAGGAAAACTTAAACAAAATTTGAGCAAATAGATTATAAGAACTGTCATGAGTTGTCATGGCAGTTTTTGTGCATGATACAGAAGGATGTTTGTGAGGGAATATGACTATAGAACAGATTTTGACTGCGGTTAAAAATGGTGAAATGACACCGGATGATGCTGCTAATATGATTAAGAACGACATGCAGGTGCTTGGTTATAACGACATGGGTTATGCAAGGCTTGATAGTGACAGAAAAAGCAGAACAGGTTTTGCTGAAGTGGTGTTTTGCAGTGGTAAGAGCGATGAACAATTGCTTAACATTTATAGACAGATACTTGATAAAGAGGGAGAAGTGCTTGGAACAAGAGCGACCAAGCAACAGTATGATTATCTTTGTCGAGAGTTTGAGGAGCTGTTTTTCGACGAACAGTCGGGCATATTAAAGATTGAAAAGAAAGATAAAGAGTTAATTGGCAACGTTGTTGTGTGCAGTGCAGGGACGGCTGACATACCTGTTGCGGAGGAGGCGGCGCAGACGGCAGAGTTTTTCGGAACAAAGGTTAATCGTATATATGATGTTGGTGTTTCCGGGATACATAGACTTTTGTCAAAGAGCGATGAATTACAATTGGCAAACTGCGTGATTGCTGTTGCAGGAATGGAAGGGGCATTACCAAGTGTTATCGGTGGCCTGGTGAGAAATCCTGTTATTGCCGTGCCGACGTCAGTGGGATATGGTGCAAACTTTGAGGGGTTGTCCGCATTGCTTACCATGATTAATTCATGTGCAAACGGAATTGCAGTAGTTAACATTAATAACGGATACGGTGCCGGTTACTTGGCGACTCAAATGAACAGATTGGCTTTGGGAATTAAATAAGGGAAGGTGTAATATGAATAAGACTTTGTATTTGGAATGTTATTCGGGAATAAGTGGAGATATGACAGTGGCGGCACTACTTGATCTTGGCGCTGATGAAAAGGTGCTGAGAGAGGTGCTTGACAGTTTGCCACTTGACGGATATCATGTGGAAATTAGTAGGGTATTAAAATCCGGAATAGATGCTTGTGATTTTAATGTTGTGCTGGAAAATCAGGATAATCATGATCATGATATGGAATACCTTTACGGACATCTTCATGACCATACGCATGGACATGAGCATACACATGAACATAATCATGAGCATGGACATGAGCATACGCACGAACATAATCATGAGCATGGGCACAATCACGCACATGGACACCATGAGCATCGTGGCATGAAAGAGATTACAGAGATCATCAATAAAGGTAAAATGACAGATGGCGCACGAGCATACGCGCTTCGCATATTTGATATACTTGCTCATGCAGAGTCAAAGGCACATAATGTTCCTGTTGAGGAGGTTCATTTTCATGAAGTGGGTGCCGTTGATTCCATAGTGGATATAGTTGCTATTGCGGTATGCCTTGATAATCTTGATATAAAGGATTGCGTAGTTACCAATCTTACAGAAGGAAAGGGGACAGTAAGATGTCAGCATGGTATTCTTCCGGTTCCTGTTCCGGCTGTGTTAAACATTGTTTCGGATAATCATATTCCAATAGAAATTACAGATATTACGGGAGAACTTGTTACTCCGACGGGAGCAGCGGTCGTTGCAGCCATTGCAACCACACATGAACTTCCTAAAACATTTACCGTAGTAAAAACCGGACTTGGAGCCGGCAAACGCCGGTATGAGTGTGCCGGAATACTTCGGGCCATGATTATAGAGTAAAGGAGAGAAAGATATGCATTTGCTTGTACTTATACTTACACACGGAAACGGAATAAATGAGCTTTTGCGCGAACTTGCAGAGCAGGGCATTTCCGGTTGTACGATAGTAAACACCACGGGAATGAAGAGCATTATTGAGAATTATGAAGATCTTCCTATGTTTGGTATGTTTCGTCATATTATGGAGGAAGAGGACAAGGAAGAAAACAAGATGTTGTTATTTGTTCTTAAGGACGACGAGATAAGCAAGACAAAACGAACAATACATAACATTCTCGGTGATTTTAATTCGCCTAATACCGGAATCATGTTCACACTTCCGATAGATTCAGCAGAAGGGATCGGTGGCAGTGATGCATTTAAATGATCTTATATACATCGCAATATTCTTAGCGGGAGCACTGATTGCGGGAAAGATTGTTAAGCAAATGCACCTTCCCAATGTGACGGGATATCTTGTCATGGGAATACTTGTCGGTCCGCATGCGCTCAATATTATAAATGAAGATGTTATCGGACATTTTTCGATTGTGTCTGATATGGCGCTTGGCTTTATTGCGTTTTCAATTGGTGCTGAGTTTTCTATCAAGTATTTGAAGAAGGTAGGAAAATCTCCGGTAGTAATTGCGATACTGGAAGGCTGTTCGGCAACGCTACTGGTAGATATTACATTATTATTGTTGGGTTATGATACACCGCTTTCACTTGCACTGGGTGCAATTGCGTCTGCAACGGCGGCTGCATCTACGCTTATGATAGTTAAGCAGTACAAGGCAAAGGGTCCGGTTACTAACACACTTCTTCCTGTAGTTGCCATGGATGATGCGGTTGCCCTTATGAACTTTGGTATATCAATGGCAGTAATCAAGGTTATAAGTTCAGGTTCATTTTCTGCAAAAGCAATGCTGATGCCACTTGTTGAAATCTTCGGTGCTCTTATATTTGGTGCGATACTTGGTATCATTATGACGCAGCTTGTAAAATTGTATACCGGACGTGGTAATAGACTTGCAATTACGGTGGGGATGACATTTTTATGCATAGGTGTTTGTAATATGACCGGCATGTCATCACTTCTTGCTTGTATGATGATGAGTGCTGTATTTGCCAACACATCAAGATATACAGATAAGATATTCGAACCGCTTGATCGTATGACACCGCCGTTTTACATGATGTTCTTTATACTTTCGGGGGCATCTTTGGATATAACAATTATTCCGAAAATCGGACTTGTCGGTGCAGTATATGTAATTGTTCGTGTGCTCGGTAAGATGCTTGGTGCTTATTTGGGCGCAGCTATTTCCAAAGCTCCGCCGGTAGTTAAGAAATATCTTGGTCTTACACTTATTCCGCAGGAAGGAGTTGCAATCGGACTTGTTACGGTTGCCAAGGGTGCGCTTCCGCAATACGGAAACACAATTCAGACCGTAGTGCTTTGTGGAATTGTAATATATGAACTCCTAGGCCCGCTGATTACTAAAATAACGCTCAAAGCAGCTAAGGAGATTTCAACTACATAATATAAAGAAACGTACATAGGAAAATCTATGTACGTTTCTTTTTTGAGGGGGATATGAGAAAGTATGAAAATGAAAAACTTGTAATTAAATTATATAAACCACCTGCCTAATTAGATTATGTATGCTTAAGGTCTGCTTGGTGGGGTGTTTCCACCGGGACCACCCATTCCTCCTGTTGATGCTTCCGTAGTTGCGGTGAGTGTTGTTGAAGATGAACCAACATTTAATGTATAGCTGCTACCGGATGTTACTGATGGTGATGAATACATTATAAATCCGGCTGACTTTTTGGCTGTTGTTGAGTAAAGTTCATTGCCGTTTGCATCAGATATCTTAACACTGCTTCCTTTTGATATTGAAGTAGACGTTGTCTGAATGTAAGCCTGATCTGCCTGGGTTACACCCTCAACCATTCCGTTACTTCCTATGGCAAATAATGTTACGCCACTTCCTAATACAAAGTTATCATCTCTATCAATTGCTCCGTTGTTGCCTTCTGTTCCACCGATTACAGTGATGTTGCCACCGTATGCGTAGAACGAACCGTTACAATCGATGCCGTCTCCGTTAGCTTTAAATGAATATGTCGTTCCTGATTCGCCCTTGTTATTTAAAGTAACACTATGCTGCGCATCATCAGCAATTTCTACTTTGAGTGTTCCAGTGTTTACTGTAAGAGAGTTGTCGTCTGTCTTATAAGATGTCTTTGTATATGTTTCTTCGCTTTCGTCTGCATATACATATGTAACCTTGTCTTTCTTGGCTGCATTTATTCCATCGTCATTTGAATAAATGGTTACGGAAGGTTCCGCAGTATTTGTTGTACCAATTATAATGTTGCTTGCCTCTATTCCTTCATATGCAGTTTGCACATCAACAGATGCACTGTTAAGAATGTAAAGATTGTTTACAACCGATAAACCGTCATCGGAAGATTTGATTGTAATTGTACCACCACTTATCGTAGCATCATTGTTGCTGTGGATTGCATCATCCGGCGAACCGATTATTGTCTTGCTGTCGCCACCTCCCATATTGGTTGTGGTTCCACCGTTATATTTGATTCCTGTAGCGGTTGTATCAAGTGTAATTGTTCCGCCTGTAATTGTGAGTCCGCCTGAAGCTTCTTGAGTATATGTTGTTCCTGTGGTAAGTTCACTATCAGCTGCTACAGAAGTATAACTGTAAGTCTTTGCTTTGGTACCTGCCTTGATTGCTTTATGACTTCCGGTGTCGTAATTAATTGTTTCTGTTTTTAATCCTGTGCTTTCATTTTCTGTTTCTGAATTGTAACTGCTGCCACTTACGCTGTTTGACTTGTAGAAGTTAGTGTTGGCATATTCGTAATATGTCTTTATATTAATTGTTCCGTCTGCTATAACAACGTCTTCTGCCTGTATTCCGTCTCCGTAGCAGTTGTCTATCGTTACGGAACCGCCGGTTATAATTGCTGCTTGCCCTGCTTTGATACCGTCGCCACCGCATTCTGTTGTGCCGATTTTCACTGTTCCGCCTGTGATCTGTGCTGTGCCGTTCTTTGCACTTATGCCGTCATCAGCACAGTTGATTGTTGTAGTTCCGCCTGCTATCGTAACAAGTCCGTTCTTGGAAGTTATACCCTTTCCGAGATTAGAGACAAGAGTAAGAGTTCCGTTGTTTATTGTAATACCGGTGTCTGTTCCTTTGAGACAGTCGCCGTTAGAGGTAACATTTATAACACCACTTTCAATAACAAGTGACTCTTTTGAAGCAATTCCGTCGGATGGGTCATTGTTTCCAAAATCAGTAGTCTGACATGAGTCGACGATGTTGAGTGTTCCTGTGCCGGTAATGGTTATTGCTTTTTTGCTGTAAATAATTCCGTTTGCAGGTTCTTCGGTATAGTTTGCTGAACCTGTAATAGTTGAAGTTCCTTCTAATGTAAGTACCAAAGGGGCTTTGGTAGAAGATATAATTGGGGTATCGCTTGTAAGTGCAGAATTATCAATAGTTGCATTGTTTAGTGTTATTCCAACAGTATCAGATACGCTATTAGGTATTTCTATTACTGTATTTGTTGTGTTACCCGTTAATGTATAATTTCCACCTTCATTAATCGTTACGGTTGTTGTTCCGCTTTCTTCGGTTACACTTACTTCGGTTGAAGCGGTAAGAGAAGAAAGATTAATCTCTGTTGTTTCGCCGTCCGGTGCTTCCATTCCTTTTACTGCTTCTTTTGTTGAAGTTGAACTTGCGGCTGTCGATGCTGCTGTTTCTAATTCGCTTTGAGCAGCTTCTTCGGTTTTGATTTCACTTGAAGTCGAGCCGCTTTGTGTGCTTGGAGGTGTGGGTTGAGTTCCGCCCGGATTGGTTTGTGTCTCAGTTGTTTTTTCTGTTGTACTTGTTGAACTTTGTGTAGTTGTCTGAGTAGTAGTTGCCTGTGTAGTTGTACTTTCGCTTGAACTATCTGTAGAACTATCATCGGCCTTGATTGTGTACTTGTATGATTTTGTTTTCTTTTTAACAGAACTTGATTTTAGTTTCTTCTTTGTGATTTTAGTTGATTTCTTGACGGCATATATTTTAAGAGTTGTCGTTTTGGAAATCTTGATTGTCTTTGATTTGCCGCTCTTAATAACCTTAGAGGTTGTCAGATTTGAGCCTGTAGTGTAATACACCTTGTAACCTTTCTTCGCTGTTATGGTTACGGATAAATCTGATGAATATGTTCCTGCTTTTTTTGATATGGTGTAAGCCTTTGTGCTTACCTTACTGCTTGCTGCAGATGAAGTTGTGGCCGACGTTGGGATGTATGCCATTATTAAGGCAAACACCATAAATCTGGCCAATAGTTTCTTTGCGTGTGTCATATAGCTTCCTCCTTTAATAAATCGTGTACGTAGAAATCATTTCTAATGGACAATTTCTATTATGAGGTAAGTATAAAATTGAAACCTTAAAAAAATATTGAAAAAAATACAAAAACTGATAAAATAATTCAATGTGTAATTAATTAATTTTTATACACGGGATAAGGAGAAAAGAAACAATGAAAAACAACAAGAAGATATTGATTTCGGGTATCGTGCTTTTGGTATTTTATGTAATAGCATGGTACTGCATCGAAGTAAAAAATGTAGCGGTAACAGAAACATTTTGGGCACTTCTTCCTTCGCTTATAGCGATTGTGCTTGCTTTGATTACCAAAGAAGTATACAGTTCACTCTTTATTGGTATACTTACAGGAGCTCTCTTCTGGGGCAAGTTCCATCCGGTAGCAGTACTTAACCATGTATTCCAGGACGGAATAGTACATGTGGTTTCGGATTCATGGAATGTCGGCATTCTTGTATTTCTCGTAATACTAGGAATGATGGTTCAGTTGATGAACAGAACCGGTGGCTCGCTTGCATTTGGTCGTTGGGCAACAACACATATCAAAGGAAGAGTAGGCGCGCAGTTAGCAACAATTCTTCTTGGAGTTTTAATATTCATAGATGATTATTTTAACTGTTTGACGGTTGGTTCGGTAATGCGTCCGGTTACAGACAAACAGAAGATAAGCCGTGAGAAGCTTTCTTACCTTATAGATGCTACTGCGGCACCGGTTTGTATTATTGCACCGATTTCTTCATGGGCAGCTGCGGTTGCAGGATTTGTTCAGGGCGAGAACGGTATGAGTCTTTTCTTAAAGGCAATTCCGTATAACTTCTACGCACTTCTTACAATACTTACAATGGTACTTATTGTTACTATGAAGATTTCATTTGGCCCTATGAAGAAGTATGAAAATGATGCTCTTACGGATGAGTACTGGGCTAAAAAGAATTATGTAGGTGCAGAAGATACTTCGCTTAAGGTTAATCACAACGGAAGAGTTATTGATATGATTATACCGATTATTCTTCTTATTGCTCTTTGTACTGTGGGTATGATATATACAGGTGGTTTCTTCAAGGGAGAAACATTTATAGATTCGTTTGCTAACAGTGATGCTTCCGTAGGACTTGTTCTCGGTTCGGCATGTGCACTTATAATTACAATTATTTTCTACTTGCTTCGCGGTGTAATATCATTTGATGATGCAATGGATTGTCTTCCTGAGGGATTTAAGCAGATGGTTCCTGCAATACTTATTCTTACGTTTGCATGGTCACTTAAGGCAATGACTGACAATCTTGGTGCTGCACCATATGTTGCAGGTATTGTTGAGGGTTCAGCAACAGGCTTACAGGCATTTCTTCCATGTATAATATTCCTTATTGCAATCGGTCTTTCATTTGCTACAGGAACATCATGGGGAACATTTGGTATATTAATTCCTATAGTTGTTAACTGCTTCCAGAATACAGATTACAATCTTATGATAATCTCAATTTCAGCATGTATGGCAGGAGCAGTTTGCGGTGATCATTGCTCGCCTATATCAGATACAACAATAATGTCATCGGCAGGAGCAGAGTGTGAGCATATTAATCACGTTTCAACGCAACTTCCTTACGCACTTACTGTTGCAGCAGTATCTGCAGTAACTTATATTGCAGCGGGATTTATCAGAAACGCTTGGGTTTCATTGATAATAGGAGTAATACTTACAGTACTTGTGCTTCTTTGTATCAAGTATATGAGTGTGCCTGCGAAAGCAGAGGAACAATAATCTTATAGTGATTTAAGGCGGGGATTTAAATGTCAGATACATATAATCAGATAATCAAACATTATGAAGATTGCTTCCGTGAACACGGAGATAATTGCAGGGGTGTTGATTGGCCAAATGAAGCAGATGCTAAGGTGCGTTATAAAGTAATGTTAGATATTATTAACTATGATACATCTGCAGTTAGAAATAGCGATAGAAGCATAATGGATTTTGGCTGTGGACTTGGACATTTATACCAATATATACGGGATAATAATTATAACGTTAAGTATTGCGGAGTTGATATATCTGATGTGTTTTTGACGGAATGCAAAAGAAAATTTCCGGATGTTAATTTTGTTCAAATGGATATTTTAAAAGATGATTACAAAGACTTGGTAAAAAGCGTTGATTATGTAGTGATGAATGGCGTTTTTACAGAAAAGTGCACTTTGGAATACAGGGAAATGAAAATGTACTTTGAAAAAGTTCTTAAACGTGCTTTTGAGATTTGTAATCGAGGTATTGCATTTAATGTAATGTCGAAAGATGTTGATTGGGAACGAGATGATTTGTTTCATTTGCCACTTGGTGAATTGAGTAGTTTTCTGACAAAAGATCTATCTAGAAAATATGTTGTACGTAATGACTATGGTCTCTATGAATATACAACGTATGTGTATAAAGACTGACGATACATAGATTGGTTTTAATATGTGTCGTGCATATAACGGGGAGTGCGCATATTATGAGAATAGCGGTAATGCAACCATATTTTTTCCCATACATCGGATATTGGCAGCTAATTGGCTGTGTGGATACCTTTGTGCTTTTTGATGATGTTAATTATATTAACAGGGGCTGGATTAACAGGAATCGCATACTTTCTAATAAGATTGACTATATTAGACTACCATTGTTAGGGGCAAGTCAGAATAAAAAGATTAATGAGGTTAGAGTTAATCTTGATGATTTGTTCTCAAAGCGTAATACAAAGATTATACATGAAACCTATAGGAAAGCCCCATATTACAAGGAAATAATGCCATTAATTGAAAAGTGGATGTATATAGAAAATGATTTGCTTTCAGAATATCTTGGTGAGCAGATTAGAATGATTAGTAGGACTCTTGGAATAGAAAATAACACCATTTTATCGTCGTCTATAGAAGGATTGGAAAAACTTAGGCGAGAAGATAGAATAATAGCTATATGCAGGAACTTGGGTGCTGATAAATATTACAATCCGGTTGGTGGCGTGGGACTGTACGACAAAGGTATTTTTAAAGAAAAAGGAGTAGATTTGTTTTTCATATCCCCAAATCTTACTCCGTATAAACAGTTTGGTACAGATTTCATCCCGTCGCTTTCAATAATAGATATGCTGATGTTTTGCGGGTTGGATTATACTCGCAATATGCTTAAAGATTACAGCATTTGATTACTTGTTTTTGCAGAAAACTGAGATACAACAATTGCTGCAAACATTATAATACAACCGATTATTTCACGACCTGTTAAGAACTCGTGTAATACTATTGCAGAGGTTATGACCGCAAACACTGACTCCATACACATGAGCAGTGAAGCGATTGTGGCCTCTGTATATTTTTGCCCGATTATCTGCAGGGTGTATGCTATTCCGCAACTCATAATTCCTGAATAAAGTAGTGGTTTTGCAGCAACAAGAATGTTGGCTATAACGGGTGTTTCAAATATGAACATCATTATAATGGAAAGTCCGCCGCCTACAAAAAACTGAAGGCACGAAAGAAGCGTGCCGTCAACCTCTTTGGAAAACTTCTCGACGCTTAATATATGTATTCCGTAGAAAAATGCACATACAAGTGCAAGTAAATCGCCCTTGTTGATGTCGAGTGATTGCCCCGGCTTGATACACAAAAAATATGTGCCGACAAATCCAAATACAACGCATATCCATGTTAGAAGCGGAACCTTCTTTTTGATAAACAGTCCAAGTATCGGAACAAAGAACATATACAGTGCCGTGATAAATGCAATCTTACCCGCGGTTGAATAATAGAAGGCAAACTGCTGGAAGTTGCTTGCGGTAAAGAATATCAGTCCCAAAATGATTCCGTATTTTAAAGCCTTTTTCGTGAATATATTTTTGACTTTCTTTTCTTCATTTTTTCTTTTTAAAATCTCTCTTATGAATATTACCGGAAGAAGGAAGAGTCCACCCATAACGGTTCTTATTCCGTTAAAAGTAAAGGCCTCGATTTTTTCCATACCTATACTCTGGGCAACGAAGGAAGTTCCCCATATAAATGCTGTTATAAGAAGAAGGAATACTCCTTTTGCCTGTGTCTTTGATGTCGTGACTTTAGCTTTCATGTCAAATCATTACCTTTCGTAAATGTCACCGCTATTTTATAGGTAGTTTATTGTACTGTCAAGAATGTATGAATTTGTTGACAGTTTAGAGATAATCAATTAAACTTGGAATGTTATAATAATATAAATAAGAGGTGTTTAGTTATGTCTAAGAAAAATATCAAAAAAATGATTGCACTCATGGGTGCTGTTTCGTTGCTTGCATTTACAGGATGTGGAGCAGAGAATACTGATAATAAAACAGAGGCAGACAATAAGGATTCCGATACAGCTGATAACAATGCGCAGGACAAGGCTTCTGAGGGTGATTATTCATTTAACGGCAAGAGCTTTGTAATAACATTGTATCCTGAGATTGCACCTATCACATGTGATAACTTCCAGAAGTTAGTAGAGGGTGGTTTCTATGACGGATTAACATTCCATAGAATAGTTGAAGGCTTTATGGCACAGGGCGGCGATCCTGTTGGAAATGGTACAGGCGGAAGCGATGAGAACATTAAGGGAGAGTTTGCTTCAAACGGTGTTGATAACAGAATCTCACATCAGAAAGGTGTTATCTCAATGGCAAGAAGCCAGAATCCTAACAGTGCATCAAGCCAGTTCTTTATCTGCTATGCAGATTGTACATTCTTAGATGGTGACTATGCAGCATTTGGTGAAGTTACTGAGGGAATGGAAGTTGTTGACGGTTTCCTTGAGGTTCCTCGTACTTTTGGTGGCGACGGTGCAATTTCTGCACCTACAGAGCCTGTTGTAATGGACAAGGTTGAAATGATCGATGCTGACGAGAACGGTAACCCAAGAGTTAAGGTTACAATGAGGTAATAATGAACACAAAATACGTTTTTCTTGATATAGACGGAACTTTGGTAGACGGCAACGGAATAATACCGGAAAGTGCCGAGAAAGCAATAGATTTGGCAAGAAGTAACGGGCATAAGATATTCATATGCTCGGGTCGTTCCAGATGCGAAATGCATGAGAATATCATGAAGGTTAAGCTTGACGGAATCATAGGCTCTGCGGGAGCCTATGTCGAGCTCGACGGTAAGGTTGTTTTTAATCGTTCAATGACGCCTGAAATGAACAAAAAACTTCTTGATTATTTTGAACCGAAGAAGATGTCGATATTCTTAGAGACTGATGATGAATTGTATATTAATGAAATAGGACTTGATTATGTTGGCAAATATATCAAGTGGTGTAAGGAAAATGACGTGCCTTATGATAAGGAGTTATTTTCATTGTTGAAATCCTATGAGGGCATCAAACATCCGGAACAGCTTGGAGTTAAAAAGCTTCTGTTTGTAACGGAGGATTACACTCTTGAGCAGGTTAAGGCAGATATGTCTGATGAGTTTACGGTTGTAGATAGTGGTATCAGACTTCCGGGACACAGCGGGGAATTGTCGGAGCCAGGCATGAACAAGGGCAAGGGAATAGAGTTTCTTCTTGACTATTATGATGCGGACATAAGCGATACGATAGGTGTTGGCGACGGCGAGAATGATACAGAGATGCTTAAGTTCTGTAATGTCGGAATTGCGATGGGTAATGCAACCGAGAATCTTAAAAAGATTGCGGATTATATAACAACTGATGTGAATGATAACGGACTGTATAATGCTTTTAAGCATTTTGGTCTGATATGAATAGATAAATGAGATAGGAGGACATGATAATGCAGATTACTGATGAAACGATTGATTATGTCGGAATACTTGCAAAGCTTGAACTTTCTGCTGAAGAGAAGGAGCAGGCAAAGAAGGATATGACAAACATGCTTGACTACGTTGGTAAGTTAAATGAGCTTGATACGGACGGAGTAGAGCCGATGAGTCATACATTTTCGGTACACAATGTATTTCGTGAAGATGTGGTTGTTAACGGTGATGACAGGGAGAATATGCTTGCCAATGCACCTGAGAAGAAGGATGGAGCTTACAAGGTTCCACGTACATTTGATTGAGGTGTGAAAGGAGTAAATGATGAAGCTTAATTTGACTGCCGTAGAACTTGGCAAGAAGATAAAGAATAAAGAGATATCCGTTGTGGAAGCTACCACTGCATACCTTGATGCTATAGAAGAGAGAGAAAAGGATATCAATGCATTTGTAACAATCGATAGAGAGGGTGCCCTTAAACGTGCCGAGGAAGTACAGAAGGGTATTGATGAAGGAAAGTATACAGGACCGCTTGCAGGTGTTCCTGTAGCAATTAAGGATAACATGTGCGTTAACGGAATGCTTACAACATGCTCATCAAAGATTCTATCTAACTTTGTACCTACATTTACTGCAACAGCTGTACAGAAGTTGTTAGATGAAGGTGCGGTTATCGTAGGGAAGGCTAACATGGATGAGTTTGCGATGGGGTCAACAACAGAGACATCGTATTACGGAGAGACAAAGAATCCTTGGGATCTTACAAGAGTTCCGGGTGGTTCATCAGGTGGTTCGGCTGCTTCTGTTGCCGCATGTGAGGTTCCTTACGCACTCGGTTCAGATACAGGTGGAAGTATAAGACAGCCTGCAGGATTTTGTGGAGTTGTCGGAATTAAGCCAACCTACGGAAGAGTGTCACGTTACGGACTTATCGCTTACGGTTCGTCGCTTGATCAGATAGGACCTCTTGCAAAGGATGTTACAGATTGCGCAACAATACTTGAAGCAATATGTGGCAAAGATGACAGAGATTCAACTTCAGTTAAGGAAGCGGGAGATGATTTCACATCAGCACTTGTTGATGATGTTAAGGGAATGAAAATAGGTATTCCAAAAGACTATCTTGGTGAGGGCTTAGACCCTGAGGTTAAAAAGGGTGTTCTTGCAGCTGCAAAAGCACTTGAGGCAAAGGGTGCGATTGTTGAAGAGTTTGATTTATCCCTTGTTGAGTATGCAATTCCTGCTTACTATATAATCGCTTCAGCGGAGGCAAGTTCAAACCTTGAGAGATTTGACGGTGTTAAGTACGGATATAGAACAGAGGAGTTTTCAGATCTTCACAACATGTATAAGAAGACAAGATCAGAGGGATTTGGACCTGAGGTTAAGAGAAGAATAATGCTTGGTTCATTTGTTCTATCATCAGGATACTTTGATGCGTACTATATGAAGGCATTAAGAACAAAGGCACTTATCAAGCAGGCGTTTGACAAGGCGTTTGATAAGTATGATGTAATACTTGGTCCTGTTGCACCGACAACCGCACTAAAGCTTGGAGAGTCATTATCAGATCCAATCAAGATGTACCTTGGAGATATATATACGGTATCCGTTAACCTTGCAGGACTTCCGGGAATATCACTTCCTTGCGGATATGACAAGAACGGTCTTCCGATAGGATTGCAGCTTCTTGGTAAGCACTTTGATGAGAAGAGCATTATTCGTGCAGCATATACATTTGAACAGACAATGCAGGCAAAGAGTCCCGCATATGTTACGGAAAGGGGTGAGTGAGCATGGCAAAAGCATATGAAACAGTTATAGGTCTTGAAGTCCATGTAGAGCTTGCTACAAAGACAAAGATTTTCTGTGGTTGCTCAACTGAGTTCGGTGGAGCGCCTAACACACATACATGTCCTGTTTGTACAGGTATGCCGGGTTCACTGCCTGTACTTAACAAAGAGGTAGTTAATAAGGCTATCGCTGTAGGACTTGCAACTAACTGTACTATTACACAGAACTGTAAGTTTGACAGAAAGAATTATTTCTATCCTGACAATCCGCAGAACTACCAGATATCACAGCTTTACTATCCGATATGCCGAAACGGTAAGGTTGAGATAGAGGTTGAGGGCAAGAAGAAATGGATTGGTATCCATGAGATTCATATGGAAGAGGATGCAGGAAAGCTCATCCACGATCCATATACAGATAGTTCTTTGGTTGATTTCAACCGTTCGGGCGTGCCTCTTATCGAGATCGTTTCAGAGCCTGATATGAGAAGTGCTGAAGAGGTTATCGCATACCTTGATAAGCTTCGTATGACAATACAGTATCTTGGAGCATCTGATTGTAAGTTAAATGAAGGCTCGATGCGTGCCGATGTCAATTTGTCAATCCGTGAGGTTGGCGCAGAAGAGTTCGGTACAAGAACAGAGATGAAGAACCTTAACTCATTTAAGGCTATTGCAAGAGCGATAGAAAATGAGCGTGAGCGCCAGATAGATATACTTGAGGCAGGAGAGAAGGTTGTTCAGGAGACAAGACGTTGGGATGATACGAAAGAGTATTCCTATGCAATGCGTTCTAAAGAGGATGCACAGGATTATCGTTACTTCCCGGATCCTGACCTTGTTCCTATTATCATTTCTGATGAGTGGCTTGAGGATATAAGAGCAAAACAGCCTGAGTTTAGAGATGAGAAGAAAGCAAGATATCAGGAGGAGTATGGACTTCCTGAGTATGATGCGGATATTCTTACAGGAACTAAGAAGCTTGCAGATATCTTTGAGGAGACTATTGCACTTGATGCTAATCCTAAGAAGGTTTCTAACTGGCTTATGGTTGAGACTATGAGAATATTAAAAGAGAAAGAAATGGATGCAGACGATATAACATTCTCTGCTACAAATCTTGCAAAGCTTATTAAGCTTACAGATTCACAGGCAATCAACTCAACTGTTGCTAAGGAAGTATTTGAGAAGATATTTGATGAGGATATCGATCCTGATAAGTATGTTGAGGAGAAAGGTCTTAAGACAGTTAATGACGAGGGTGCACTTCGTGCAACAATCGAGCAGGTTATTGCTGACAATCCACAGTCTGTTGAAGACTACAGAAACGGTAAGGAGAAAGCTATCGGATTCCTTGTTGGTCAGACTATGAAGGCCATGAAGGGTAAAGCTAATCCGGGAATGGTTAACCAGATACTTAAGGAGTTACTGTAAATACAAAGTAACCGAAAACTTTATTGAATGATTTTAAAGGACAAAAACCAAGCTGGCTTTTGTCCTTTTGTCTATTAAATGCGTAATTTGTAAATGACAAATGCAAATGTTATAAATAAGTCTATATATGTTTCTCGATGCAAAATGCAAAATAATTTTGCACAAATCGGCAATAATCTCAATGTTGTGCAAAGGACTCTTGCACAAAAATGCAAAAAATGATAAAATGTGCATGGTGGAGGTGGTGTTTGTGAAATTAAAAAGAGAAATATATTTGCAACAGATACGTCCGTATTATGACTCGGATATTATTAAGGTTATTACCGGCGTAAGAAGATCAGGAAAGTCAATATTGTTAGAAACAATTAAGGATGAATTAATTGATAATGGAATTGCAGGAGATAATATCATTTATATAAATCTTGAGGACATGGACTATGAATATATAGTGGATGCAAGTGATTTGAATGAGGAGATTAAGAATAGGATTACTAATGACGGAAAATATTATATATTTTTGGATGAGGTACAGCATGTTGATCGATTTGAAAAAGCATTGGCATCATTTAGAGCAACACTTAATGTTTCTCTTTTTGTCACCGGTAGTAATTCGACTTTGTTGTCGGGAGAGATGTCAACACTTTTAACAGGTCGCACGGTTGAATTTGAAATTCTTCCATTCTCTTTTCTTGAAATGAAGCAGTACTTTGAATTGAACAAAATGGAATGGAATGAGGATATGTTCTATGACTATTTAAAATGGGGTGGCTTCCCGCTACGTTTTGACTACAAAGATGGGAAAGCTATTCATCGATATCTGTCTAATTTGTATGAGAGCATTGTGAACAGAGATATCGTAAGTAAGAGTAGAAGCACGGACAAAAAGAATTTTATGGAAATATCTTTATATATTCTTGCTAATGCCGGAAAAGAACTTTCTGTTGATAACATTGTTGCTGCTTTCAAAAAAAATAATAAGGAAATTTCACGCAGAACAATATATAATTATATTGAACGAATGAAAAAAGCATATCTGATTCACGGAGTGGGTAGATATAATATAGCAGGCAAAACTGCTCTTGGTAATCGTGAGAAACAGTATGCTATTGATGTAGGATTTCGTATAATTAACACAAATACAATTAATTATGAGGATACATTTTTTCTTGAAAACATTATTTATAATGAATTGATTACAAGAGGATTTACAGTGTTTGCAGGGAAAACATACAAAGGAGAAGTAGATTTTGTTGCAATTAAAGAAGGGAAAAAATGCTTCATACAGGTTGCATATCTATTGTCTTCCGAAACAACTATAAAGAGAGAATTTGGAGCGTACAGTAAAATTACAGATGCCTCACCAAAGTATGTTATGTCTCTTGATAAAGTTGATTTAAGCCATGACGGGATTGTTCATGTCAATATAATTGATTTTCTGTTGAGGAAGGTTGACTTGATGCTCACGTAATATTGAATAGGAGATTTTTTACTTTATGTACACATGTAAAAATTGTGCGGGAAATTTACAATATGATATAGAATCGGGCAAGTTAAAATGCTCCTACTGTAAAAGCCTTTTTGATCCATACGAGGTTAGTGCAGGAAAGGAAGCGGACGAGGAAAATGAATATGAGGTTACAGTGTTTACATGTCCGCAGTGCGCCGGAAGGATATACAGTATGGATACGCAGGCGTTGGCATATTGCAGTTTTTGTGGGGCATCTTCCGTGTTGGAAGGGAGACTTGAACGCATAGAGCATCCTAAGTATATTATACCGTTTACGGTTTCAAAGGAGGATTGCAAAAGGATATACAGCGCAAAGCTTAAGAGGGTAAGATATGCTCCAAACTGGCTTAAAGATGCGGAACACATTGACAGTTTTCGTGGAATCTACATACCCTACTGGATATACAATGCATCGCAGAATGGTCCTGTAGAAGTGCTTGCAACAAAAAAGAATGAAAAGAGAATTATTGAAAATAACCAGGAAAAAATAAAAGTATATTCAGTATATGGTGATTTGGAATGTGAGTATCGCGGAGTTGCGTTTGATGCATCCGCTACTTTTGAGGATGAATTAAGTGAGCAGTTAACACCATTTGATATGAGAAAGCTTCAGGAATTTTCGCCTGCTTTTCTTAATGGCTTCTATGCTGATATAGCAGATGTTAATGAAGATGTATATATGTCCAGAGCGGAAAAAATGATAAATGATGCAACTACATCATTTATAGATACTCAACAGGAACTGTACGATTATCATGTTGAACCGGTGCCGTATGCTTCGGGAGTATATCATACAATGATGGGCAAAGCTGAGCTTGCAATGCTTCCGGTATGGTTGCTTACTTATAGAAGAGATGGAAGAGTGGCTCGTGTGGCAATCAATGGTCAAACGGGAAAACTTGCAGGAAGACTTCCCATTGATAGAAAGAAATACATAGGTGAAAATCTGTTTTGGGCATTGCCTGTATTTGCGACATTGGGCTTATTACTGCAATTTTTAGACATTGGAGTGAGCATACTCCTTACTACATATATGATGACGGTGGCAGTTCTTTGTATTGCAGGTGTATATGCATACAACATTAAGAAAATGTGGGAGGTAGAAAATCTCATAGAGGATGAAGGCTTCAATACCGCAAGGGTTAAGAAGATTGATATTAATAAACGTAAGACTGATTTTGGGGAAGCAACCGCTGTATGGATAACAGGTTGTGGCTTGGTGGGATTAGCGTTGCATGCGGTGGCTATACAATTTGGGTCAGATGGAGGATTGGGAGAACCGGAAATAGCACGTATAATATTTGGCCTTGGATTGCTGTTCCTTGCAATGGCTGTTTTTATGACCGGAAGAGAAGCTTTTAAAGGAATATATGATCCGGCAAGAATAAAACCATTGTTTTGGGTGTTGATAGCATTTGTCATTGTTTTGTTATGTTTCGTGTTAAATGTGTCGGATATTATCAGATGTGCAGGAATTATCGTATCAATGCTTATTTGTGTAGCAACAATGCTTAGATTGGTCAGATATCATAATCGCATGATAACAAGAACAATACCCCAGTATAAATACAAAGGGGGTGCTGATAATGAATGATATTATTACGCAGGTAATTGCCAATCTGGCATGGTTGTCTCTGGCATTTACATTTACGCTTCCGTTTATATTTCAAATATTGAAAAAAACAGTAACAACCCAAAAAGGTGAGCAAAAGGGCAATCTGATATGGGGCGATAACAAAAAAAGCATTAATAATATCAGTGTTGTATACAACAAATTATTGGATGCACCAATCAATTTTGTGAAATATTATAATATTGAAGATTTATACATCAACAATTATCCTACGCTAAAGGATAAGCAAAGAGAGAAAGTATATATAGATATTATTAATAGTGCCGGGAAATACGTGCATATTATTACGCCATTTTTACAAGCTGATGAGGTGATGGAGGATTCTTTGACAAACGCCGTAAAACGCGGAGTAGAGATTAAGATCATACTTGCGGGCTCGGAAAAACAAACATCATCCTTTACGATTACTAAATCACAGATTGAGAAACTGACTTCTTTGGGAGTGGAGTTCTTTGAATATAGGAATGGATTAATTTATGTTAATCTATGTACCAGTGATGACGATAAAGCTATGGTTGATGCAGTTAATGATACAAACCGTGCGTTATTTTATCCGGCATCTGAACAAGATAGAAAAAGGAGAAACAGAAGTGTTGGCGAGTTAGAAGGAGATTTTGAAAGAACGATTAAGAAAAGTGTGAGACTATAAATTAGTTTTTTGATCGAAAATGAAAGGCGAAAGATGGATAAGAAAAAAATCTTTGCTATTATTCTATCTGTTTTAATTTCTGTTTTTATTACAGGTGCTAATGCACATGCACTTAGTCCTGAAGTGAAGCAACAGCTTATGGATGAATATCGGGCTGGACTTGAGAGCTTACATGGAACGCAGCTTTCTGATGAGCAGATAGAAGCTATGACTAAGGAGTATATTGATAAAGTTGAATCTGCAATAACTGGTAGTACATATACAACTTCAGAAAATCGATATGCTGATGAAGATAAATACGTAACATATGTTAACTCCGCAGATGAGTTTTTTGAGGAAGTCTGTTATCAGCTTAAAGCTCATAGAAAGATTGAGTATTATGATACGGATGTAGAAATATTGTATAACAATTCGGATTATGTTTTTCATGGTATAGATAATTATTATTTTAAGGATGATCCTATGATGAGTTCCGGTTATTTGATCGGGTTTTGCACTCAGGGTACGACAACATATAGCTGTGAGGAGAGAGATATTCCGGGAGAGAAAAAATACCGAATAGGGATTAAATTTCAATATGCATATACGCAGGAAGAGATAGAAAAACATTCTGACAAGATGAAGGAACTTTCACAATCGTTGAAACGTGAAAATGATTTGGAAAGTGTTAAGGCAGTTCACGATTACCTGATTGAAAAGTTTGATTGGAAAGATGAGATAAAGGATTCCATCGCTGGCTTTAAGTATTCGGGTGCGACAGGTATAGGATATTCGATGTCAGTATATGAACTGTTACAGAACATGGGTATCAATGTCATGATTGTCGGAGGCAATGTGACTGTCGATGGTCAGGAGGGTTATAATACATGGAATGTAGTTGAGTTAGATGGGAAGTGGTACAATCTCGATGTGAGCTGGGATGATAATGATGAATACGGGGCTGTATATGATTGGTTCTTAAAAAATAATGCTGATTTTGAAAGACATTCATATAAAGATGAGGATAGCAATATTAAGGATATGATTTCTGAGGAATCATGTTCGGTGCCCAGAGAATTGTTTTATAACAGTGAAGTGTCGGATAATAATACCACAGAGCAGTATAATTACAAAATTATTAAGAAAAAACATATGACACCCGGACAACTGGCTCAGAAATTATGGTATTTGGCAATATATTTAATTGTTGGCATAGCATACATTATAAGACGCAAAAAAATAATAGAAAAAGAATGACAGAAAGAGAGAAAACAACAATGGGAACATTTAAAAACATGGAAGAAGCAAGAGAGTATTT
The DNA here is from genome assembly GCA_015057325.1 of Lachnospiraceae bacterium. GTDB lineage: Bacteria > Bacillota > Clostridia > Lachnospirales > Lachnospiraceae > CAG-590. Next base: position 191,965 of record SVEQ01000006.1, read on the forward strand.
CAAAAAGGATAGATTTGCAACAGAGAATGGTATGCACCTTGATGAGCTTACAGATGAGTATAGTGTGTGCAGTGTTGAATTGACGGACAAGCACAAGAACGCCAATGGCGGAATAATGGGAGGAGTAATTTTCACGTTAGCTGACCTTGCATTTGCAGCACTTATTAATCAGGTTCATATGCCCGCTGTTGCACAACAGGTAAGTATCAACTACTTGAATGCACCCAAAGGGGACAAGCTTGTTGCTACCGCACATATAATAAAAAACGGTAGAAGTTCTGCGGTTATCAACGTTCATGTAGTTGATAATCAAGAAAGAATGGTTGCACAATTCGTTGGTACAGGCTTTAAGTTATAGGATTGCGTAAATATAAGGGTTATGTTACAATAATAGGTACGATTGTAGAAAAATGCTGGGGGAAGTTATATGAAGCTTTCGTTGAAGACAAAAACAGTATTATTACTTATAGCGATAATGGTTGTGCTTAGCGGGACGACTATTTTGGTGAGCAGTCGAAGAATTGGAAGTATTCTCGAAACACATTATAGTACGGATGCTAAGGAATTGGCGTATACTGTGTCTAAAAGTTTGGATGTAGATAAGGCTACAGAACTGTCAAATGCTGTTTTGGAAATATACAATTCTGCGGAGGAGAAAGTAACCAGCGATGAATGGGGTTCAAGGGAGTTTTATCAGTATGTAGGGTTATATACGGATATTAAGGAATTAGATTGTTATAAGGAATTGTATGAGCAGGTCAGGGCAATACAGGATGTTAATGATGTTGATTGTGTGTATGTTTATACAGTTATTCATGATGAGAGGGTTGGTGTATATATGCTTGACGCAGACCCGGAGGAACCTTGCCCGATAGGATGTATTGATACTATTGTTGACAATAATGATGCCATTTTTGATGATCCGGCTGCGGAATGTGAACCGTATGTTACCAATACAGAATCGTACGGCTGGCTTGTATCCTGTATGGCGCCTGTTATTGATAAGGACGGTAATGTTCCGTGTTATATAGGTGTGGATATATCAATGGATGAAGTAAGAGGTAGTCAGATAAGATATGTTGCAGCATTGGTTATTCTGCTTGTTTCGATTTCACTGATTTTGTGTGCAATATCAATACTTCTTGTTAACAGAACTATTGTTAAGCCAATTAATATTTTGTCTGAAGCAGCTGTTAAGTACTGTAAAGGAGAGAAAACAGGAGCAAGACTTGGTTTTGCGGCTATAGATATTCATACCGGCGATGAGATTGAAGCACTTTCCGAATCAATGAAACAGATGGAACGAGATATCAATGATAATATAGCAAATCTGTTGGAAGCAAGTAAGGAGCTTACTGATACTAAGGAAAGAGCTCAGAGAATGAATGAACTTGCGTATAAGGATGCACTTACAGGAGTACGTAATAAGACTTCGTATGACATAGAAATTATGCGCTTGAAAAATGAACTTGCCGATGGTCATACCAAGTTTGGTATGGTGATGATAGATCTTAATTACCTTAAGAGAATTAATGATTCCTACGGTCATGAGAATGGCAACATCGCAATTATCAAGCTTTGTAATATAATATGTGCGATATTCCAGCATTCTCCTGTATTTAGAGTTGGTGGAGACGAGTTTGTGGTTATTCTAAAAAACACTGATTATGACAAGGTTAGAAGTCTTGTTACAACATTTAATACAACAATCGACGAAGTGAGCATGGATATGTCAATCAATCCATGGGAAAGAGTATCTGCAGCAATCGGATATGCGATTTATGATGTGAATCATGACCTTAATGTTGAGGACGTATTCAAACGAGCAGATAAGGCAATGTATGCCCGCAAGAAAGAAATGAAGTCTATCAGAGTCTGATAGCTTTATTATATGATTATTTTATGTAACATTTAGGAGGAATAATAATGTTCAAGAAGTTTTTAGCAATGGCAACAGCGTTAACAATGTGTTTTTCACTTGCAGCTTGTGGCTCAAAAGAGGTTGGAGAAATCAAGACAGACGACTCTTCGTCAATTGAGAAAGATGTATCATCAAATGCAAGTGATTTGAAGGCAATTCAGGATAAAGGTGTTATAGTAATCGGTATCACAGATTTCGAGCCTATGGATTACAAGGATGAGAATGGTGATTGGATTGGTTTTGATGCAGATATGGCAAAAGAGTTTGCTAAGAGTCTTGGTGTCGAAGCGCAGTTTGTTGAGATTGAGTGGGATAACAAGGCACTTGAACTTGATTCGGGAAGTATTGATTGTGTGTGGAATGGTATGACACTTACGGATGAAGTTAAGAGTGCAATGGATTGTTCTAATCCTTATTGTAACAATGCACAGGTTGTAATTGTACCTTCTGATAAGGCTTCAGAGTACAATTCAGTAGATAGTGTAAAGGGACTTAATTTTGCTGTTGAGGTTGGTAGTGCAGGTGAAGCAGAGGCAGAAGCTAACGGACTTACATATACATCTGTTACAAACCAGGCTAGTGCACTTATGGAGGTTGCTGCAGGAACATCTGATGCAGCTATCATAGATTCACTTATGGCCGCTGCAATGGTCGGTGAAGGGACAAGTTATGAAAACCTTACATATACTGTTGGACTTAACAGCGAGGAGTATGGTGTTGGTTTCCGTAAGGGTTCTGATCTTGTAGCTAAGTTAAATGAGTTCTTTAAGGCAAGTTACGAGGATGGCTCAATGCAGAAGACGGCAGAGACATATGGCGTGCAGGCAGCACTTATTGCACAGTAGATAATTAACGAAATAAGAGGAATTGTAATGGATACATTTATGGAACAGCTACCTATTGTAGTGCATTCACTTAATATAGGATTTCTTCAGACAATGAAGCTGTTTTTCGTAACTTTGCTTGGCGCCTTACCGCTTGGACTTTTGATTTGCTTCGGCTCAAAGTCTAAGATTACACCAATCAGAGTTGTGCTTAAGTTATTTATATGGATCATCAGAGGAACCCCTCTGATGATTCAGTTGCTTATAATTTATTATTTCCCGGGACTTGTTCTTAAGAACCCTGTATGGGGTGGCGGAGAAGGAGGAAGATTCTTTGCTTCATCGGTAGCATTTATAATTAATTATGCATGCTACTTCTCAGAGATTTTCCGCGGAGGAATTATAAGTATTCCCGTAGGTCAGGACGAGGCAGGTAAGGTCCTGGGAATGACGAGGTCGCAGATATTTTTCAAAGTCAAACTTTTACAGATGATTAAGAGGATTCTCCCTCCTATGTCTAATGAAATACTTACCCTTGTCAAAGATACTTCGCTTGCAAGAATTATTGCCTTGCAGGAGATAATCTGGGCCGGTCAGGCATTTATGAAGGGTTCACAGGGTATATCAGGTGCTATATGGCCATTGTTCTTCACAGCCATATACTATCTTGTTTGTAACGGACTGTTGACGCTTTTGCTTGGCGGTTTGGAAAAGAAACTTGAATATTTCAGATAGGATTGGAGGAAGATATGGGTATATTAGAGGTAGAGCATATCGGTAAATCCTTCGATCGTACAGAAGTGCTCAAAGATATATGTTTCACACTTGAAAAAAGCCAGGTGCTTTCAATTATAGGGTCGTCGGGAAGTGGTAAGACAACACTTTTAAGATGCCTTAATTTCCTTGAACATGCGGATCAGGGAATAATCAAAGTTAATGATAAAATCGTTTTTGACGCGTCGGATAAAGAGTATCTTAAGGAGTCCGTTGTAAGAAAGAACAGACTTCATTTTGGAATGGTATTTCAATCTTTTAATCTTTTTCCACAGTATACGGCGTTGCAGAACGTAATGCTTGCCAAACAGCTGCAGGCAAAGAAGTTACCTGAATATAAGGAAAAGAAAAAAGAGATACTTCAAGAGATTGAGGATGAAGCCAAAATGCTTCTTTATCAGATGGGATTATCAGAGCGTATGGATAACTATCCTCATCAGTTGTCGGGAGGTCAGTGCCAGCGAGTTGCTATTGCAAGAGCGCTTGCCTTAAAACCTGATATATTATGTTTTGATGAGCCGACTTCGGCACTTGATCCAGAACTTACGGGTGAAGTACTTCGAGTCATCAAAGAACTTGCAGAAACCAAAATGACAATGATAATTGTTACACATGAGATGGCTTTTGCAAGGGATGTGTCTGATAAGGTTATATTTATGGATGACGGATATGTACTCGAACAGGGTACACCTGATGATGTGTTTAATAATCCAAAAGAAGAGCGTACCAAGCAATTCTTGGGAAGATTTATATCTAATAATTAATTACGTCGGGAGTGTAATGATATGGAATTGGATGTTGAGAAGTACAATGAAATGGTCAAACAAGAGGAAGCGTGTCTGTTTCCAAAGTCGTACAAGTGTCCTATTTGTTATGAAGATTTTAAATCATTGGCAGTCAGAAAAGCAAAGATGATTGCACAGGGAACAGATGAGGATTTAAGACCACATTTCAAATGGGTAGATCCGTTAAAGTACGAGGTGGTTGTTTGTCCTGTATGCGGATACGGAGCAATGGCAAGATACTTTGATGAAATGATTCCTACGTGGAGAAAACAACTTCAGCAGGGGCTTCCGTCCTTTGCAAAAGACAGGTCGTTTATTGGAGGTAATCGTTTAACATACAGCGAAGCTTTGAAGCAATATGATATAGCAATTCAAAGCGATTATTTGGCAGCATTCAAGGAAAGCCGTAAGGCGTATACATATCTTAAACGTGGTTGGGTTGTTCGAGGAAAACTTGAGACAGAAAGCGATTTTCTTACTGAGCAGGAGATAAAAGATCTTCGCCAGGAGGAAAGAGGTTGTCTTGACAGGGCATTTGAGGGATACATGAAAGCGTTTTCTGAGGAGAAGTTTCCGTTAAGCGGTATGGATGAACATACGCTGACATATCTTTGTGCGGCGATAGCAAGCAGACTTGGAAGGTATAAGGATGCAATATCATTACTCTCAAGACTTATGGGACCTTCGGTTAATGCAAGAATAAAGGATAAGGCTTATGATCTTAAGGAGAATGTACGAGAAAGACTCAAGGAGATAGAGGCTGCTGAACGTGCTTTGCAGTAGAAGAATGTATAAGATATAAGAAAAGGATGGAACGTTATGTTCCATCCTTTGTTTTTGTTATTCCTTACCGTCCCAACAGTATGTACAAAGCTTGTCTGTAGGTATTCCTACGGAAGAAAGAAGGTCATCTAATCTGTTATATCTGAGTGATGTGAAGTTTAATTCTTTTCTGATTTCCTCAAGCATCTGCTCGTACTTTTCTGATTCGGGATTTGCATATTCCTGAAGTGTTTCTTCGCTTACATCTTCAGTTCCTTCGAGTCGTGCTATAACACGTCTTGTTATCAAGTCCATTTCAGAGGTTGAACGTGAGAAGTTTAAGTATTTACATCCGTATAATAATGGCGGACAGGCCGGACGGATGTGAACTTCTTTTGCACCGCTCTGATATAAGAACTCGGTTGTTTCTCTAAGCTGAGTACCACGAACTATTGAATCGTCTATCAACAACAAACTCTTGTCTTTAATCAAATCGTGAACCGGCAAAAGTTTCATCTTTGCAATAAGGTCACGCTTGCTCTGGATTGTTGGCATAAATGATCTCGGCCATGTGGGGGTGTATTTGATAAACGGTCTCGAGAACGGTATGCCGGATTCATTAGAGTAACCAACGGCATGTGCTGTTCCTGAATCCGGAACTCCTGCAACGATGTCAGGCTTAACGTTATCTCTCTTTGCAAGGCAAGCACCGCAGTTGTAACGCATTTTTTCAACACTGATTCCTTCGTATGAACTTGAAGGATATCCGTAATATACCCAAAGGAAAGTACAGATTTTCATATCCTTACCGGGTGTTACTAATGTTTTAACTCCTGTTCTGTCGACAACAACAACCTCGCCGGGACCTAATTCCTTGTAATCCTCGTAGCCTAAGTTTCTGTAGGCAAAATCTTCGAAAGTAAGGCAGTAAGCGTCTTCCTTCTTTCCTATAGCCATAGGAGTTCTTCCCATTTTGTCTCTGGCACCGTATATTCCCTTCGGTGTAAGTACCATAAATGTAAGTGAGCCGTCGACAATATCAAGTGCATATTTGATACCGTCTATAATGTTTTCTTTCTGGTTGATAATCGCAGCGACAAGCTCTGTTGGGTTGATATCTCCACCGCTCATCTCAAGGAAGTGAGAATTGCCTGCCTCAAAAAGTTTGTCAACGATTTCTTCTGTGTTATTTATCTTACTAACGGTTGTAATTGCGTAGGTTCCATGATGAGAACGCACAATAAGCGGCTGGGGTTCGTAATCGGAAATACAACCGATTCCCATATAGCCTTCCATCTCACGCATATCCTTATCAAACTTTGTACGGAAAGGTGAGTTTTCTATGTTGTGAATGGCACGATCAAATCCCTTCTTGCCAAATACAGCCATACCACCTCTGCGTGTTCCAAGATGCGAATGATAGTCCGTTCCGAAGAACAAATCAAAAATACAATCTTCCTTTGCAACTACTCCGAAAAATCCGCCCATGATAATCTCCTTATTCGTTAGTTAATCATTTATATAAGTTTCATTTGAAAAACATTATATAGTATAACAACCAAGTGACAAAGATACAAGAGGAAAATATAAAAAATAATGAAGAAATTGTAAGAAAATCTTTGAAGGATTTGTATAGTAATTCGATGCGTTTCGTGCTATACTTAAAGGGAATTTATATGCAAATGAAGAGGGGTAAAGAGAATTATTTAAGATGGGGAGTGATTAATTGTGAATAAACGCATTTGGATGTTGTTTTCACTTCTTTTTGTTGGCGTTATTTCTATGAATATCAAGACGTGTGCCGCAGAAATTACGGAAACAACAACGGAAATTACAACAGAAACTACAACAGAAGCAATACAGGATATATTGCCGCCGGGCAACATTTCCGTTGAGATAGATAACAAGGGTTATATACAATTGCAGTGGGATGCTGTTTTGGGAGCCGATAAATATGTCATATACAGAAGGGTAGATCACGAAGAACTTACGGCAGAATATGCAACTTCAAAAAAACTTAAGTTCAAAGATAAGAAAGTGGACAAGGGGCATGTCTATTATTATTCGATTAAGGCAGTAAATGCGACAAGCGAGTCTGCGATATCAAAAGAAGTTTATAAGTTTGTTGAGGTTGATAAACCGCAAGTTACGGGAACATTTACCAAAAAAAAGAAGATAAAACTTACATGGGATGTCGTTCCTGCGGCTGACGAATATGTTGTATATAAGCAGTTTTCTTCGGGCGATTACATAGAGGTTGATAAGACGAAGAAGAACAGTTATAAGGATTCGTATGTCAAAAGCGGTGAGTACTATAAGTACAAGGTAGCATACAGAATCAAATTAAATAATGGCAAAACGATAGAAAAGAAGAGCAAGGTTTGTAGTGTATATTCTAATCTAATAGATCCAAAAAAGAAAATGGTGGCACTCACATTTGATGACGGTCCGGGCAGATATACCCAAGAGATTGTTGATTGTTTGAAGGAGAATGATGCCAGGGCAACATTTTACGTGTTGGGCTGCAATATTAACGGATATAAGAAGGCGATGAAAAATGCTCACAAGATAGGATGCGAGATAGGTAATCATTCATATAACCATAAGATTCTCTCGACAATATCTGCGGATGACGTTAAAACCCAGATGAAAGATACGGATGCAAAGATTGAGAAGGTAATAGGTGAAAAAGCCGTAACTATGCGTCCGCCGGGAGGTGGAGTTAACAAGACAGTACAGGAAGTGGTTGGCAAGCCTGTTATATTATGGTCGATTGATACTTTGGATTGGAAACACAGGAATACACAAAAGACGATATCATCGGTAATGAATAACGTGAAGGATGGGGATATTATATTGATGCACGATATTCATGAACCAACGAAAAGAGCAGCATTATATCTTATACCGGCACTTAAAAAACAGGGGTATCAGTTGGTGACGGTATCGGAACTTGCAGAGTATAGGGGATACAAATTAAAAAAAGGAAGCATATATCACAGTTTGCGTAAGAAGAAGTAGTTTCATTACGAAAGGAGAGGGTTCATATGTTGAAGGAGTGGAATAAGGGGAACAAACCCGAGATTGAGGAACTTGAAAAACGATTGGATGAGGCAAGACTTACACTTGCAACCAAGCAGATTGAAATTAAGGAAAAGAAACTTCCGGTTCTCGTAGTTTTAGAGGGGTTTGGAGCAGCGGGAAAAGGAAGCGTTTTAGGTAAGATTATAAGAAATCTTGATCCGAGATTCTTTAAGGTTGCTGTAATGGAAGAAGCAACCCCCGAGGAGAAAAGAAAGCCATTTTTGTACAGACATTTTGTAAAGATTCCTCCGGCAGGACAGTTTGTCTTCTTTGAAGGTGGCTGGATGGATGAGGTCACAGGAGACTATCTTTCCGGAAAACTTAGCAAGTCTGAATACAAGGATAGAATTAACAGTATCAAAGGATTTGAAAGGCAGCTTACCGATAACGGATATCTTGTTATGAAGTTCTTCTTCACCATCGGCAAGAAGGAACAGAAGAAGAGAATGGATGCGTTGCTTTCTGACAAGAATACGAAGTGGCGTGTTTCAAAGAAAGACATTAAGCAGAATGAAGAATATGACAAATGCAAGAAAGTATTTGATGATTATCTGGATGAAACTAATCAGCCTAATGCCCCATGGTATCTCATTTCTTCTGATGACAAGAAATGGGCTGAACTTCAGATGACTGAACTTCTTATTTCCGGAATAGATACGGCACTTATGAATTATTCCAAAGCGGTGCCTGTATTGCAAAATACATTCCCGATTGTTCCGATTCCCAAACTTGCTGATATCTCGCTTGAGGATAAGACGATTTCGGATGATCAATATAGAGTTGAACTCAAACTTTGCCAAAAGAAACTTCGCGAATTGCATAATAAGTTGTATAGAAAGAAAATACCTGTTATTATAGCATATGAAGGATGGGACGCAGCCGGCAAGGGTGGCAATATAAAAAGGATTGCTTCTGCTCTTGACCCTAGAGGTTATGAGGTTTTCCCTATAGCAAGTCCGGAGCCTCACGAGAAGGCAAGACATTATCTGTGGAGATTTTGGAACAGACTTCCAAAGGACGGTCATATAGCAATATTTGACCGTACATGGTATGGACGTGTTATGGTAGAGCGTCTCGAGGGATTTTGTAGTGAGAATGATTGGCAAAGAGCCTATTATGAAATAAATGAGTTTGAAAAGGAACTTGCCGATTGGGGAGCAATAGTTATAAAGTTCTGGGTACAAATTGATAAAGATACACAGCTTGAGAGATTTACACTTCGCCAAAATACTCCTGAAAAACAATGGAAGATTACGGACGAAGATTGGCGTAATCGTGAGAAATGGGATCTTTATGAAGATGCTATCAATGAAATGCTTCAAAAGACAAACACGACTTACGCACCATGGTATGTACTTGAATCAAATGACAAGAAATACGCAAGAATTAAGGCTCTCAAGACTATTATCAAGGAAATCGAAAAGAGACTTTAAGAGAATAGGAGAGACAACATTTATGAAAAAAGCAAAGTACACATTGGTCAAATGGCTCATTACATTGGCACTTGTTTTAACTGCAAGTGTGACACAGGATAGTTTTAAACTTTCCGCTTATGCAAAGACAGAAAACGGATACACTACATCCGACAATTGGATAACACCGGGAGAGATTATTGATAACTATAAAGAACCGGATGTTGCAATGTATGGTGCCGCAACAGACGCAGTGTATGATGCGAGAAAAGCAGGGATGGTTACATCTGTTAAGAATCAAGGCAATTATGCAACCTGTTGGGCATTTTCATTAGTGTCTGTTATGGAGACTAACCTTATTAAGAATGGTCTTGCAACGCCTGCTATTGACCTTTCGGAAAATGGAGTTGCATACTTCTTCTATAACAGACAGATTGATAAATTAGGATATACAGCCGGAGACTACAACACGGTAACGGGTTGCTCTTATCTTAATGCTGCAGGAACTTTGCAAGGTACCTGTTTAGAACTTGCAACCGGTATGGGTGTGCTTACAGAGGCGCAATCACCGTATCTTACAGAACCTTCACCGGATCTTTGTTATGCAGGTGACTACGTTGTCAAAGATGTTTATATGTATAACTATAATCAGACTCAGTTGGATGCATCGGTTGCCAAAATCAAACAGGCTATAACCGATCATGGTTCGGTTGCATGTGGTATATACTATTCGCCACTGTATTTAAATTCCAAAACAGGTGCATATTATTTCCCTAAAAGTGCTGCTAACCATGCTGTTACCGTTGTAGGTTGGGATGATAATTATTCAGCAAGTAACTTTGTTACAAATCCCGGAAGAAACGGAGCGTGGATTGTCAAGAACAGTTATGGTACTTCCAATGGTAAGAGTGGGTATATTTATATTTCATATTCTGACAAATCTCTTGCTGAGTTTGTATCTCTGGAAATGACAACCAGAACTGCAATGTACAATAACTACTACCAGCACGATGGTACAGGGTTCTGTGGGAAGGGTTATCGTTCTGCAGAGTGGTATGCCAATGTATTTAAGGCAAAAGGTGCAGGAGAATTTAATGAAGAATTGAAGGCTTTCGGTATTTGTGTTATGGAGACCGGTCTTAATTATGAGGTGCAGGTATATACAGGACTTACAAGCCCAAGCAAGCCAACTTCGGGAACGAAAGCGTTTGCAACTACCGTAAAGGGAAGTTTCGTTGATGCGGGATTCCACATTGTAGAGTTTCCGGAACCGGTATCGCTTACGGCGGGAGAGAATTTTGCGGTTCTTGTCAAACTTACCAATTCTGTTGGAGGTTTGGGAACTATTTTGGTTGACACGACATATGTACAAAATCCTACAAGTAGTTCGGTTTCTCAGGGAAGAGTTGCGTATATTTCTTCGACCGGTAAGAACCAGACATTTATCAAGGTTAGCGGCAAGTGGTATGATATGGCGACTGCACTTAAAGCCAATGCCAGAATTAAAGCATATACCAATGTTACTGCAGACAAATCTAATTTCCATTTAAGTACTAATAATCTGTCGGTATCAAAGGGTGCGAAGTCGAAGATTTCGCTTCTTGCTGCTCCGTATGTTCACAGAAAAGTGACATGGAAATCCAAGAACACCAAGATTGCATCAGTTAATACCAAGGGTGAAGTTAAGGGTAAAAAGTTTGGTGCAACTGTAATTACAGGAACGTTTGTTGCCGGAGCAAAGAAAAAAACAATAAAGTGCAAATTAACGGTAGGACCTGCTAAGATTAAAGGATTTAAGGTTGCCGTATCTAATAAGGTTAAAGTTAGTTGGAAGAAATGTTCAACTGCTGCAGGATACGAGGTATATTATGGATATACACCTGATGGAAAGTTTGCAAAACTTGCCACAATCAACAAACAGTCTAAGACATCTTGCTCAAAAGCACTTCCTTCGGGCGTATATTATATTAAGATGAGACCGTTTAGAAAGTCGGGAAAGAAGAAATTATACGGAAGTTATACAGGAATAAAAGAGGTTATTGTACCTTAATCAACCAGAGGAGATAGACTTATGAATTGTATTAAAGTTCCACAAATACTTATGCCAAAGGAAGGAACAGATTTAAACAAGTGGTCGGTGGTTGCATGCGACCAGTATACATCTGAACCTGAATATTGGAAGGATGTTGAGGATATTGTCGGAGATGCTCCCTCAACACTTAAGCTCACATTACCGGAAGTATATCTCGGTAATGAGGATGAGCAAACAAGAGTAGATGCAATACACAGTAACATGAAGTCCTATGTTGATAAGGAATTGCTTGTGCCGCTTGATAAAGGCTTTGTACTTGTCGAGAGGGATACGGGACGAGAGTATAAGAGAAACGGAATAGTTGTATCTGTAGATCTCGAAACTTACGAGTACAGAAAAGGCGAAGCAAGTTTGATTCGTCCTACCGAAATGACAGTTGAAGAGCGAATACCGCCAAGACTTAAGGTAAGACAGACCGCGACGATTGAACTTCCTCACATTATGCTTATTATTGATGATCCTGAGTGCAGTATTATAGAACCGCTAATAGCAAGAAAAGATGAGTTTAAAAAGGTATATGATACTAAGCTTATGAAGAATGGTGGACATATTACAGGATGGCTTATTCCGGAAGGCAGTGAAACTGATGATATCATGGCTAAGATAGAGGCACTTGCAAGTCCTGCAGCATTTAAGGAAAGATACAGTCTTGATAAAGATTATCCTCTTCTTAATATGGCGGTCGGTGACGGCAATCATTCCATGGCAACGGCAAAAGCCGCTTGGGAGGAGATTAAGAAGGGACTTACGGATGAGGAAAAAGAGAGTCATCCGGCAAGATACTGTCTTTGTGAGATAGTCAACATTCATGATAAGAGCCTGGAGATTGAGCCAATTCACAGAGTTATATTTGGCGCTGACATGGCAACATTTACCGATGAGGCTGTTAAGTTCTATGAGTCAAAGGGTTGTGTATGTGAAATAAATGATGAGCTAAAAGATGACGATTCACAGGATGTACATCGTTTCGTGTTATTATCGGAAGGTAAGAAGTGCTACATGAATGTGTCTAAGTCAGCATGGGGAATCCCTGTTGCAACCATTCAGAGCTTCCTTGATAAGTTTTTGAAAGACCATAAGGATAGCAAGATTGATTATATTCACGGAACAGATGTGGTTGAGAACTTAAGTGCCAAATCCGGTAATATAGGATTGATTCTTCCTGAAGTTAAGAAAGAGGATTTGTTTATCGGAGTTATCAAGGATGGCGTGCTTCCGAGGAAAACATTTTCAATGGGAGAGGCTTATGAAAAAAGATATTACATGGAATGTAAAAGCATTATATAAAAGAAATTATTAACAGAAGGGTGGTTTTTCTATGGCAAAACAAATTATTATTTCAGTCGGACGTGAGTTTGGAAGCGGTGGACATGAAATTGCAGAAAAACTTGCAAAACACTACAATATTCCGCTTTACGATAAGGAAATATTTGATCACGTCGCGAAGAAGGGAGATATTAATCCGGAGGTGGCCAAGTTCTACGATGAGAAACCGCTTAATCCAATATTCTATCCGGTATCAATGGATGGAAGTTATCTTCCGTTAGAGCAGACGGTCGCTAATCATATTTTTGATTTTATACGTCAAAAGGGTGAGCGTGACAAGGAAAGTTTCGTAATTGTAGGAAGATGTGCAGAATACATTTTAAGGGATAATCCTAACATGGTAAGTGTATTCATACTCGGCGATGTTGAATCAAAGAAAGCCAGAGTTATGGAGAAGTTTGATCTTGAGGAGAAAGCTGCACTTAATCGTATGAAGAAGGAGGATAAGGTAAGAAAGACTTATCACAACTTCTATGCGGATGGCAAGTGGGGAGACTCACGAAGTTACGATTTGTGTATTAACAGCTCTACGGTAGGTATTGATAAGACGTTAGAGACGATTATTAATTTTGTAGATGCGTATATGGAGAAGCTTTAAGATTATTTAAGGAAGCAATGTTGAAAGGGGTAACGTATGCAGAAGGTAAAACCGGAAATTAAAAAGGCGGTTAAGGGTAAGGATAATGTTATAGATAAAGTTCTTGCCACAATGCTTGCCGGAGGACATATATTGTTAGAGGATATTCCCGGTGTGGGTAAAACAACACTTGCTATGGCGATAGCCAAGTCTATGTCCTTAAGCTATAAAAGAGTACAGTTTACCCCTGATGTTCTTCCAAGTGATCTGGTCGGATTTTCAATGTATAACAAAGGAACAGGGAAGTTTGAGTATCAGGAGGGATCTGTTTTTTGTAACCTATTTTTGGCAGATGAGATTAACAGAACTTCGCCAAAGACGCAGTCGGCACTTCTTGAAGTTATGGAGGAAGGTAATGTTACCGTTGACGGAGTAACACGTGCACTCCCTGTACCATTTACCGTAATTGCAACGGAGAATCCTTTGGGATCATCGGGAACACAAATGCTTCCTGAATCGCAGTTGGATCGTTTTATGGTGCGTCTATCTTTGGGATATCCAAATCATGATGCGGCAATGGAGATTCTTAAGGAAAATGCAAAGAAACCGCTTACACTTATAGAAAGTGTAATGTCGATAGAACGTTTTATGGAGTTGCGTAAGAAAACCAATGATATGTATGTGCATGACTCCATGTATGAATATATTGTAACTTTGGTTGAGGAGACGAGAACTAATCCATTGTTTTCTATGGGGGCAAGTCCGAGAGGGAGTATTGCACTTCTTCGTATGGCCAAAGCAATGGCAGTTCTTGATGACCGTGACTATGTAACACCTGAAGATATTCATAATGTTTTTGGAGATGTATTGGGCCATAGAGTCAAGTTGAGTACAAAGGCTCGCGCGGAGGGTAAGAATATTACTACGGCTCTTGATGAGTTGTTTGTAAGTGTTAAGGTACCGAGAACTTCGCTTAATTAAGAATTGGGAGTTCGTATGAAGAAGATTAGGAACCTTATAAGATATATTATCGTTATTATTCTTGATATTTTTATGATGATCGTATTCCACAGCTATTTGAATTTCATTTTGCTTGTGGGACTATTGTTGTTTCCTTTGTATAGTATTATCGGCGTGTATCAGGCAAGGTCACATGCCGGTATTTCTATTAGTGCACCTTTAGAACCTATGGTGCGTGGTGAAGAGTTTCTTGTTAACATTAATGTTCTAAATGACAGTTTCTTTCCGCTTGTCAACGTCAATGTTAATCTTATTGTTTCCAACAGTTTTTACAATTTCAAAGGTGAGCATACCCTTAATATTCCTTTTAGGGCAAAGCATAAAACAAAGATTGAATATCCGATAACGATGGAGAATTGCGGCAGGTTTTATTGTGAAGTTACATCGCTTTCTTTTGTTGACGTCCTTGGTGTGCTAGAACTTGAAAAAAAGGTTGATGCAAGCACACAATGTTTGGTTATACCGACAAGCAATGATTTAAATGCAGAGGCAGGACAGATTTATTTTAAGGGCGTATCTGAAGCGGTTGAAAGTAAAGATAAAGGATTTGATTTTTCAGATATAAGCGGAATAAGAGAGTATATTCCGGGGGATAAGCTTCAGAATATTCACTGGAAATTGTCAGCAAAAGGCGAGGATTTGATGGTTAAGGAGAGGGTTAACGTCTCTGCTATGCAACTTAACATTTTATTATCGCTTGCTAATGACGAGGAGATGTGTGTTGAGGGAGCACTTGAACTTGCAGACGGTATCATGAAAGCATTTGTTAAGCAAAATATGCCGTTTACGGTATATTATTACAGCGTTAACCGTGGCGAACTCGCTGCTGAACATATTGTCAACGACATTGAGAGGAAGCAATTAATTGAAATGCTTTTATATGATGTTTGTCATGATGCGACAATTGATGTAGAGGATATGTTTGTCGCAAAACATCAGGGACAGGCCAATTATCTATATATAGGACAAAATGACGGCGGTGCGGATGACGGTAACTCAATCGTAGGTCAAAAGAATACGGTGGCAGTATTAAAACGCAGTGGTATGGCATAACAAGGAGAAGAAGACATGGGACTTTTTCGTAGGAAGAAAAAAGAAGATGTTCATAAAGATGATTTTATGATGACAAAAGGAATGTATTTGGGGAAAGCTGACATTAAAAACGGTCACATAATTCTCAATTGTTTTTTGCGTGCTCTTATTGTGTTCTTTTTGGTATTGGGAATGATTGGCGGCTTTCTTTCTGCATTTGATATAACGTGTAATTACCTAATTGTAATTACAGTTTTTTTGCTGCTTTCAATGTACTTTTCTTTCTTGTATGCGACAACGAGATTTTTTTATAGAGATTTGGGTTATATTTTGTTTTTTGGATTGTTCATTGTTGCAATATATGTTTTCCGAATATATGCCAATTCGGGTTTTTATTACGTAGTCAATAAGGTGCTTGATACAGCCAAAACGTTCTTTGATCTTCCCGGTGTGCGTGAGTACGAGGTCCAAATTGGTAACAATAATCTTACGGTAGCTATTGCAGCGTGTTTTATCGGTATGGTAATGATTATCGTACTTAATATATGGATGTATTCTATAATGAGTGTCTTTTGGACAATTCTTTTTACATTTCCGATAATGGTAATTCCGATGTATATGAAAATGTCGCCGGATCCTGTGTATATGGTGTTTTTGGCAATAGGTTATTTTTGCGTGTTTATATTTAGAGCCAACGGACATTATGTGTTGTTTGCGTGGGATAATAAGTTTAAAGTCAGAGGACTTAGAAAGAAACGTGTGACATACACGCAGGATGCAGGAGTATTTGGGCAGTTGATTATCTCACTCTTTGCGTTGTTTTTGGTTACTATATTTGTGACTAATGCTATTGTTCTTCCTACAGCATTTGAAAGAAGATTCAAATCGGACAGATTGCGTAGCACAACTTCTGATGCTATCGGTAATTTCCTCTTGCTTGGTTTTTCGAGTTTCTTTAACAAATACCCAAGTACTGCCGGCATGAGTGGTGGAAAACTTGGAGGAGTGTCTAATGTGCGTCCGGATTATTTGACCGATTTAGAGGCGACATTTGTTCCTTATGGTAACGATGCAATCTATCTTCGCGGTTTTGTGGGTGGAGAGTATGGCGAAAATGAATGGTTAGACGCCTTCGGATATGAGAATGAACCTGATTTTGAGAGCGAATTTAATAAGTATACTCTTGGTAGCGAGAAGGATACACTCAAAAACAATAAAGGGAAATATTATGCACAGGGTTACATGGAGATTAGAAATATCGGCGCATCTCCTGAATATCTGTATTATCCTTATTATACCGAGTTTGATGATGAATTTATAAAGTCATTTGACAGCGAAGATGTAGAGTTTCGAAATGGGCTAACGAGGAAGTATAAGTATTATCCAAAGGTTGTTTGGGAGGAAGAACTTGGAAGTTTAACTCCGGATAAAATTGATAAGAGCGGGATTTTGGATATGTATCTTGAAGTTCCGGATAAGAACAAAGAAGTAATTGATGAAATATGCAATGAAATAGGTGTTGATGATTCAATGACGGAATATGAAATTGTCGATAAGGTTCGTGATTTCTTTGCCGAGAATTATCCCTATACGCTAAAACCCGGAATGACACCGGATGGTTCTGATTTTGTCAATTATTTCCTAACAAAGAATAAGAAAGGGTATTGTGCTCATTTTGCATCCTCATCAGTGTTGATATTTAGAGAGTTGGGAATACCTGCAAGGTATGTTGAAGGATATGCATTCTCCATGGAGGAAGTGTTTACTTCGGACGAGGCAGAAGGGCTTGAAGCCTCGGATTACTATACCGGTTATTCGGCACTTGGTGATGCACCGGTTATGAACGTAGAAGTATCAGATGCCAATGCACATGCATGGGTAGAGATTTATGTTGATGGTTTTGGATGGAAACCTGTTGAGATGACACCGGGTAGTAATGAAGAGACAGAAGAAAATGATTTTTGGTCTGCGTTTGGAGATTTCATGGGAGGCGGCCTTGGTGATAATGACGGCGGAGTTGGTTTGAATGGACTAAACTTAAGTTTATCAAGTCTTTCCGGTATTGTGTTTGTGATAATAGGTATAGTTCTTGTAGCGATACTTATATATATCGTGAGAATTATAATAAGAAAAATCAAAAGATATATGTTGATGCATCAGGATAATAAGCGTGATGCACTTATTGCTAGGTATTCGTATGTGTGTGACTTGCTTCGTATATGTAACGCGGATTTTGATACATACAGAACTCATAAAGATCAGTTGACCTTTATGAAAGATACTTACGGTGTTGATATGGACGTAGATAAGGTCACAACAATTATTGAAAGCATGAGTTTTCATGATGAAATGCCGGATGAAAAAGTGTTTGAGGAAATGAGTAAGCTTACTATTGTTCTAAGAAAGGCAATTAAAAAGAAATCAGGTCTTAAAAACAGGTTAAAAATGATACAAAAATAGTGCATAAAGCATGCATAAAACCTCGGAAATATGTATATTTATCCAATTTCAAAAAAGTAATGACAACGGGCTTTTCGTATGCTACACTAGGTCAGGTGATTTTTGAGATAATCACAGAAATTCTTTATTACAAAGGGGAGAAAGAAAGGCTATGGAAGAGAAGTCTAGAGGATCCTTTGGTGGATCGATTGGATTCGTTTTGGCTGCAGCGGGAAGTGCAGTCGGATTAGGTAACATTTGGAGATTCCCATATCTTGCAGCACGTGATGGCGGTGGATTATTCTTAATTGTTTATCTTGTGCTTGCGGTAACATTTGGTTTTACATTACTTACAGCCGAGGTTTCGATTGGACGTAACACGAAGCAGAGTCCGCTTACAGCTTATAAGAAACTTAACAAGAAAAGCGGTTTTATCGGTTTCCTTGCGTGTCTTGTACCATTTATGATAATGCCTTATTACAGTGTTATCGGTGGCTGGGTTGTTAAGTATTTTATAGCATTCCTTACAGGTCATGGTAAAGAGGCCGCAGAGGACGGATATTTCGGAGCGTTTATTACACATCAGACAGAGCCTGTTATAATGATGATTGTTTTCTTGGCAGCATGTGCAATTATTATTTACATGGGTGTCAGCGGCGGAATTGAGAAGTCATCAAGAATCCTTATGCCAATTCTTCTTGTGCTTGTTATCGGTATCGCTGTATTCTCGCTTACAATCAAGCATACCAATGATGCCGGAAAAGTTGTTACAGGACTTCAGGGTATGAAGGTATACGTTGTGCCTAGTCTTAAAGGTATAACTTTTAAAAAGTTCTGTATGGTAGTGGTTGATGCACTCGGACAGTTGTTTTTCTCACTTTCAATCGCTATGGGTATTATGGTTGCATACGGTTCTTACGTGCCTGATGATGCGAACCTTGTTAAGTCAATTAACCAGATTGAGATCTTTGATACGGCAGTTGCTTTCCTTGCAGGTGTAATGATTGTTCCGGCAGTATATGTGTTTAACGGAACAGAGGGTATGCAAGCGGGACCATCCCTAATGTTTGTTTCTTTGCCTAAGATTTTTGCAGAGATGGGCAGGGTTGGTGATGTTGTCGGAACACTATTCTTTGCAATGGTTCTTTTTGCTGCTGTTACAAGTGGTATGTCAGTGCTTGAGGCGGTAGTATCAAGTCTTATAGATAAGTTTGAGATGTCAAGAAGAAGAGCTACAGTAATCGAAACAATTTGTGCATTGCTTATCGGCCTTCTTGTTTGTTTTGGATACAATATTCTTTACTTTGAGTTTAAACTTCCTAACGGTAGCGTGGCTCAGGTACTTGATATTCTAGATTATATAAGTAACTATGTATTGATGCCTATCGTTGCGATTGCAACATGTATCCTTGTCGGTTGGATTCTTAAGCCTTCGATGGTTATTGATGAGGTTACAAAGAACGGTGAGAAGTTTGGTAGAAAGTGGTTGTTTGTGTTCATGATTAAGTTCATAGCACCTGTACTTTTAGTAGTACTTTTCCTCTTCTCTGTAGGCGTATTTTAATAAGTGAAAAAAGTCTTTTGGACCTGTCAATTTGGCAGGTCCTTTTTTACGTTTTTAATTGAAATTTTGCACCATTTTTTATATAATTATAAGTGGGTTTTATAGTTTCTACGGGTACATTTAAGTTAATGCATTATTAATTTTATGGAGGTGGTTACATGAACGTATTTACAACGGACAAGATTCGTAATGTTGTTTTGTTAGGTCATGGGGGTAGTGGTAAGACTTCGCTTGTTGAGGCGATTTCTTATCTTGCCGGTATGAAGAGCCGTATGGGCACGATTGAGGCCGGTAATACCATAAGTGATTTTGACAAAGAAGAAGTAAAAAGACAATTCTCTATTAAGACGTCATTGATACCTGTCGAATGGGAGGGTTATAAGATTAACCTTCTTGATACGCCGGGTTATTTTGATTTTATAGGGGAAACAGAGGAGGCTCTTTCGGTTGCGGATGCGGCAATAATTGTCATATCCGGCAAGGCGGGAATAGAGACCGGTACTAAGCGTGCATGGGAACTTTGCGAGAAAATGAAGCTGCCAAGAATGTTCTTTGTTACTGACATGGACGTAGATAATGCAAGCTACCGTCAGGTAGTGCAGGATCTTCAGGAAATGTATGGCAAAAAGATTGCGCCTTTCCACCTTCCTATACGTGAGAACGGTGAGTTTGTCGGTTACGTTAACGTTATTCAACAGAAAGCAAAACGTTGGAACGACAAGGGCACTGTAGATAAATTTGATGTTCCGGATTATTCGCAGGATAATCTTTCTATATGTCGAGATGCTTTGCTTGAAGCTGTGGCAGAAACAAGCGAAGAGTTTATGGAGAGATATTTTGACGGAGATGAGTTCTCTGAAGATGAGATTCGTTCCGCTCTCCGTGTTAGTGTGTTTGACGGTTCTATTGTACCGGTTCTTATGGGTTCTAATACTCTTGCCAGAGGAATGTACACTCTTATGGCAGATATCGTTAAATATTTCCCAAGTCCTGACAGATGTAAATGTGCAGGTATCAATACTGTTACCAATGAAGTGTTTGAGGCGGATTATGATTTTGCTAAGGCTAAGTCTGCTTACATTTTCAAAACAATCGTTGATCCGTACATAGGTAAGTATTCTCTTATTAAGGTTAATTCGGGAGTGCTTAAGCCTGATGATGTATTGTTTAATTATCACAGGGACTGCGATGAAAAACTCGGTAAGCTCTATGTCCTTTGCGGCAACAAGGCAGAGGAAGTTAAGGAACTTCATGCAGGAGATATTGGTGCGCTTGCAAAGCTTACAAACAGTCAGACTACCGATTCATTATCAACAAGAAAAACTCCGGTTACATACATTCGTGCATCAATTTCCAAACCGTATGTGTATATGAGATACAAAGCAAAGAAGAAGGGTGATGAGGATAAGATTTCCCAGGCACTTTCTAAGATGCTTGCAGAGGACCTTACTCTTCGTCATGTAAATGACAGTGAGAACGGACAGACACTTTTATATGGTATTAGCGGACAGCATCTTGAAATCGTAACAAGCATTCTTCTTGAAAAATATAAGGTTGAGATTGAACTTATGAGACCTAGAATTGCATTTAAGGAAACTCTTAAGAAGAAAGCAGATACAGAGTATAAGTACAAGAAACAATCGGGTGGCCACGGACAGTACGGTCACGTTAAGATGACATTTGAGCCATCGGGAGATTTGGATACACCATACATATTTGAACAGACGGTTGTCGGCGGTGCGGTTCCTAAGAACTACTTCCCTGCAGTTGAGAAGGGTATTGCAGAAGCCGTTAAATGCGGACCTCTTGCGGCATATCCCGTTACTGGTGTTAAGGCAGTTCTTTACGACGGTAGTTACCATAGCGTGGATTCGTCAGAGCTTGCATTTAAGGTTGCGGCAACGCAGGCATTTAAGAAAGGATTTATGGAGGCGTCGCCTGTGCTTCTTGAACCTATAGCATCTCTTAAGGTTGTTGTTCCTGATAATTACACCGGTGATGTTATGGGAGATCTTAACAAACGACGTGCAAGAGTTATGGGCATGAATCCGATTGATAACGGTTATCAGGAGATACTTGCGGACATTCCGTATTTGGAACTTTATGAGTATGATGCAAGACTTAATTCCATGACAAGTGGAAGTGGTGTTTTCTCATATGAGTTTGCAAGATATGAACATGCACCTGAGGATGTTGCGCAGAAAGAGATTAGAGAACGAGAGAGCAGAGAAACAACGGAGTAGTTTTTGGGAGAGAAGATATGGCTAAGGTCAACATGAAGGAAATCAAGGCGTTTGCTAAGGATATCCCGGATGGATTTTTAATAGTTAAAGCTGATAAGCAGGAAGACATCTTGTATGTCAATGATGCTGTGCTTAAGATTTTTGCGTGCAAAACGCTTGAACAGTTCGTTGACCTTACCGATTATTCCTTCAAAGGTATAGTTTTTTCGGAAGATTATGAAAGAGCCAAAAGTTTCATAAGTGAGCAGGCTCAAAAATTAAAAATGAAGTTTGGCTGTGTCGAGTACAGAATCAAGCGTCGGGATGGAGAAATCAGATGGGTTGAAGATTACGGAAAACTTGTTTCGACAGAAGATTACGGTGATGTGTACTATGTCTTAATGAGAGATGTTACGGAAAAACATGAACTTGAAGAACAACTCGAGATAAGACGTAAGATGGAAATCGAACTTGAAAAAGAACTCAAACGAGAACTTGAAAGAGAGAAACATCTTAATGAAGTTAAAACCAACTTTTTGTTTAACTTATCCCATGATATAAGAACTCCGATGAATGCGATTGTGGGATATACCGATCTTGCAAAGAAACATTTAAAGGACGGCAAAGGGCTTAAGGAGTACCTTGAACATGTGTCGGAATCAAGCAATCATCTGCTGTCACTTATTGATGCTTTGTTGGAAATGAGTGTGATACAGAACGAAGAGATTGTTGCCAAGAATGAGGTGTGCGATATCAGGAAGCAGCTTAATATCGTAATCGATATGTTTAGAGTGGCAGCAGATGATAAGAAAATCAAAATAGTTGTTAATGATGAACTTCCGGATGACAATGTGTATTTGGATATGGCACTTTTTAGAAGAGGTCTTGGCAACATAATTGATAACGCGGTCAAGTTCACTCATGATAAAGGCACAATTACCATAACGGCAAAGAGGCAGCAAAAGTCCAAGTCAGGCTATGCAAAGTATTGCTTCACCGTACAGGATACGGGTGTTGGAATAGATAGTGACTTCATGGGCAGAATGTATGATGCCTTTGAAAGGGAAGTAACCTCGACAGTGGCGGGATACATAGGCCCGGGCCTGGGTCTTACCATTTCAAAGAAAATGCTTGGTGCAATGGGTGGTGTGATTACAGCTGAAAGCAAGAAAGGTGAAGGGGCAACATTTACCGTAGAGATTCCGCTTGAGATTGCTGCAAAGGATAAATCCGTTGCCAAATCGAAAGCACCCAAAGAAGAAGTCAAAGCAAAAGGTAAGTATCGAGTTCTTTTGGTTGAAGATGTTGAGATTAACAGGCTGCTTGCGGAGCAGATATTGTTAGAAGCCGGATTTATGGTTGATGCTGTGGCTGACGGAAGTGACTCGATTGAAATGGTTGGCGGCAATCCGGAAGGATATTATGATGCAATTCTTATGGATATTCAGATGCCGGTTATGAATGGTTATGAAGCTACAAAACGTATCAGGAAGTTGAAACGCAAAGACACAAAGAAGATTCCAATAATTGCATTATCGGCTAACGCAAGAAATGAGGACATGAAAATGAGCGTTGAATGCGGCATGAATACGCACATTTCAAAACCTTTTAATGCAGAAGAATTGGTTGGGACATTGAATAAATACATAAAATGATATATTATGGGGGAGATATTTTTATGAAATGATAGAGGTAATGTTGTGATTAGGTTAATGAAGTATATCAAAGGCTATAGGGTTCAAAGTATTTTGGCGCCTTTGTTTAAATTGTTTGAGGCACTTATGGATTTACTGGTGCCTATTGTAATTGCGAGAATTATTGATAACGGAATTGCAAAAGGTAACAGTGCTTATGTTTGGAAATATTTTCTGTTTTTGATTCTGCTAGCAGCGTTAGGGCTTGCTTTTTCAATTACTGCTCAGTGGTTTGCGGCTAATGCCAGTGTTGGTTTTGCTACGGCACTTAGAAAAGACCTTTTTGAGCATATTCAAGGATTTTCTTATTCATCGCTTGATAAGGTAGGGACGGATACCCTTATAACACGAATTACAAGCGATGTAACTCTCGTTCAAAATGGAGTGAATATGGCGCTTCGACTTCTGCTTAGAAGTCCTTTTATTGTTGTGGGCGCAATGATTATGTCGTTTACAATAGATGTTAAGTGCGCACTTGTGTTTGCGGTGGCAATTCCATTGCTTTCTTTGGTTGTGGCGGCAATTATGTTTGTTACGATTCCACTGTTTAAAAAAGCGCAGGGAGCACTCGATAAAGTGCTTGGAATAACTAGAGAAAACCTTACAGGGGTTCGTGTTATTCGTGCGTTTTGTAAGGAAGATGATGAGATTGCGGAGTTTGATGAGAAGAATAATGAGTTGAAGAGACTTAATGAGTTTGTCGGAGGAATTTCTGCGCTTATGAATCCTCTTACTTTTTTGATGGTTAATGTTGCAACGATATTTCTTATCAAACAGGGAGCACTTCAGGTGCAGATGGGTGTAATTAAACAAGGCGATGTAGTTGCGATGTATAACTACATGGCTCAAATGATTGTCGAGCTTATTAAGTTCGCGGCACTTGTGGTTACTATTACTAAGGGACTTGCCGGAGCTAATCGTGTTGCAGATGTTATGGATATAGAGCAGGGCATGGAATATCCGATTGATACTCTTAAGAAGAAAAATAAGAATAAGAATAAGGATAATAAGAAAGATAATTTAACTGCGGTTAAGTTTGAAGATGTATCCTTTGCCTATGACACTTCAGGAGAAGAAGCAGTAACGGATATTAATTTTGTTGCAAAGAAAGGTCAGACAATAGGAATTATCGGAGCAACAGGAAGTGGCAAGTCAACCCTTGTTAATCTTATTCCTAGGTTTTATGATGCGACGTCCGGAAAAGTATTTGTTGATGGGAAGGATGTTAGAGAATATAGCAAGGATTCATTACTTTCAAAGTTTGGTATCGTTCCTCAGAAAGCAGTACTTTTTGAAGGTACTATAAGAGATAATTTGAAATGGGGTAATGACAAGGCAGATGATAAGCAGCTTTGGGAGGCTATAGAACTTGCACAGGCTACGGATGTAGTAAAAGGCAAGTCAGAAGGGCTTGATTATCATGTTGAGCAGAATGGACGTAATCTTTCAGGCGGACAAAAGCAACGATTAACTATTGCAAGAGCATTAGTTAAAAAGCCAAAGATACTTATTCTTGATGACAGTTCGAGTGCACTTGATTTTGCAACAGATGCAAAGCTTAGAAGTGCTATTGCAGGACTTGATAAAAACATGACGGTGTTTATTGTTTCTCAAAGAACTTCAAGCATTCGTCATGCTGATAAAATATTGGTTTTAGATGACGGTTGTATTGTTGGAAGCGGTACGCATGAAAAACTTATGGAGATCTGCGATGTATATCAGGAGATATATTATTCGCAATTTCCTGATGAGAAAAAATCTGTTAAAGATGTTGCGACGAATATTAAGGACAACAGACAACTTACAGCAAAGGAGGTTACGGTATGAGTAAGAATAACAAAAACGGTAGCCTTCAAACCTTGAAGAAGGTACTCAAAGTTATAGGCAGATACAAAGTGCTTCTTGTGATAAGTGTCTTATTGGCAACACTTACGGTAGTACTTCAGCTCTACATTCCGATTCTCTTTGGATATGCAATAGATGGCATTATTGCAAAAGGAAAAGTAGATTTTAATAGTATAGAAGCATTTCTTCTTAAGACGCTTGCATTAATCGTGATAGCCTCTGCGGCTACATGGATTATGAATGCCATTAACAACAAACTCGCATACCGTGTCGTAAGGGATATAAGAGCGAAGGCAATAAGACAAATTGAAAGACTTCCACTTTCATTTCTGGATTCTCATGGTACAGGTGATATTGTCGGAAGGGTGATAGCTGATACGGATCAGTTGTCAGATGGACTGTTGCTTGGATTTACGCAATTGTTTTCGGGTATAGTAACAATACTTGTGACGATATTTTTCATGTTCTCAAAAAATGTTGTTATATCGCTTATGGTAATTGCACTTACACCGATTAGTTTTCTGGTGGCAAGATTTATAGCAACGCACACATATGACATGTTCAAAAAACAATCATATACAAGAGGACTTCAGACGGCACTTGTGGAAGAAATGGTGGGTAACCAGAAAGTTGTTAAGGCGTTTGGCTATGAGGACAAGGCTACATCGCGTTTTGATGTGCTTAACAATGAACTCAAGGAATACTCAAGAAAAGCACTTTTTTACAGTTCTCTTACCAACCCATCTACGCGTGCGGTTAACAATGTAATATATGCATTGGTTGCACTTGTGGGTGCTAATAAAATTATGACGGGTGCTCTGACGGTTGGTGGATTATCTGTGCTTCTTGCATATGCCAACCAGTATATGAAACCGTTTAATGATATAAGCAGTGTTATAACTGAGTTGCAAAATGCTCTTGCCTGTGCAGGAAGAGTTTTTGAATTGATAGAAACAAAACCTGAACGCATGGATTCGCCTCAGGTTATGGACATGGCAAAAGGTAATGTCACAATTGATGATGTATCATTTTCTTATAACAAAGATAAGAAGCTTATAGAACATTTCTCTCTTGATGTTAAACCGGGAACACGAGTTGCAATTGTCGGACCGACAGGCTGCGGAAAGACAACATTTATTAATCTGCTTATGAGATTCTATGATGTTGATGACGGCACAATTAAGGTTGATGACTGGGCGATAACAGATGTGGCACGCCATTCGCTTAGGAGAAATTTCGGCATGGTATTGCAGGAAACTTGGATTAAAAATGCTACCATCAGGGAGAATATTGCATTTGGAAAACCGGACGCAACGGATGATGAGATAATCAAGGCGGCAAAGGCGGCACATAGCTGGGGATTTATCAGACGTATGCCGAAGAAACTTGATACGGTTATAAATGAGAACAGTTTGTCTCAAGGACAGAAGCAGCTTTTGTGTATCACAAGAGTAATGCTTTTGCTTCCGCCGATGCTTATTCTGGATGAGGCAACTTCAAGCATAGATACAAGAACTGAGGTTAAGATTTCCGAAGCGTTTAACACTATGATGGAGGGCAGGACAAGTTTTATAGTTGCGCATAGACTCTCGACCATACGTAATGCAGATATAATTCTTGTTATGAAGGACGGTAAGATTATTGAACAGGGTAACCATGAAAGCCTGGTTGAGAAGAATGGTTTTTACGCGCAACTTTATAACTCGCAGTTTGAATTATCTATAGCAGTTGGATAATAATTATGATACAATAAATTATATTTTTTAACTTAAACGGAGGGCTGGAATATGTATGATTGTCCGGGATGCGGTGGTAATCTGAAGTTTGACATTCCTACACAAAGACTTTTGTGTTCGTACTGTAACAACGATTACGACCCGTATCAGATTACAAAAGACAAAGACGGAGAGGAACAGAAGGATTTTGAGGCTACTATTTTTACCTGTCCACAATGTGGTGGTGAGATATTAAGTACCGATACGACAGCTGCAGGCTTTTGTAGTTTTTGTGGTGCTTCAACAATTCTTACAAGCCGTGTGACAAGGGAGAAGAAACCTAATTTCATTATTCCTTTTCAGAAGACTAAGGATGATTGTAAGAAAGAGTATCAGAAGCTCATGAGAAGGTTCATTTATGCTCCGAATGCAATCAAAGATTCTGATCGTATCAATGGTTTCAGAGGAATATATATGCCATATTGGGTATATTACTTCTCGCAGAAAACAGATCTCAAACTCAAAGGTTCCACGAGTACGAGAAAAGGAGATTACATATATACCAAGCATTATAATCTTAACGGAGAACTTGATGCATACTACAAGGGAATTAACTATGACGGTTCGTCGTCATTTTCGGATGCTATAAGTGAGAGTATTGCGCCATATGATGTTAAGAATATGAAGGAGTTTACTCCTTCGATTTTGAGCGGCTTCTATGCGGATACCAATGATCTTGGCAAGGATTTGTATAGTTCGGATGCAAGAAAGATAGCCAATGATGAGACTTGGAAGTTCGTCAAAAGGGAAAAACAGTATTCAAAATATAATGTAACAGAGCCAAAGGATTTAAGTGGCGCTTTCAACACGAAAGAAGAGTCTGCGGACCTTGCAATGTTTCCGGTATGGTTTATGTCATACAAGAACGGTGACCGTGTGGCATATGCGACAATCAACGGACAGACCGGTAAGATTTTTGCTGACCTTCCTGTATCGGTTCCTAAATATTTGTTGGGTGCGTTGGTGATATCGATTCCAATCTTTTTGTTGTTAAATGCGTTTTTGACGATTATACCTACTTTGCTTGTATCGGTTGTAGCTTTTATTGCGGCGGTTGTCGGAATAGTATACGCATGCGAGCTTAGCAAGATTGCAAGCAGAGAATTGGACGAGGATGACAAAGGAAAACAGGAAGCAAATAGATTGGCAGAAAAGAAAAAAGAAGAGAAAGAGCGTGAGGCAGCTCGTGCGGCAGGAATAGAAGAACCTGTCAAAACAAAAAAGACCAAAAAGAAAAATACTACTACGCCTAAGAAGGACAAAAAGGGTTCTGCAGTGCTTGAGTGGATCGCATTTATTTTGATTCTTTTATTGGCAGGTCCGATTCTTGGTGTTGTTGCGACTGTAGGTGAACTTTTTGGAAAGGCTATAGTATGTTTGGTTTCTCTTGGTGTGGTAGTAATCACGCATTTTGTAAGCAAGAGTGCCATTGACAAAATTGATGCGAAAAAAGGATTACCGACTACGATTTGGATAATAATTGCAGAAGCGATTGCTGTTTTTGTAAGTGTGTTCGATCTTGTTAAAGATGTGTATTATTATGGCGTGGTTATGCTTGTTCTCGTATCAATATGTGTAGTGCTCATTGATATAATAACCAGTTATAATCTTCTTGCTACAAGAAAGTTACCTCAGTTTGATTATCAGGGAGGTGATGACAATGCGTAATAGAATGGCTAAGATTAAATGTATGGTTTCGTTTGTGTTAATGCTTTGTCTGATGCTTACAATATTGCCGATTAAGGTATGCGCAGAGGATACATATTATTATGTTAATGACAGCACCGGATACACTGCTTTGATTGATGACCAGGCAGGACTTTTGACTGAAGCCGATAAAACAAAACTTCTTTCTGAAATGGAGCAGATTACTGCTTATGGACATGTGGCGTTTGTTACGATTGATGCCAACAATTCAACTGCAGATTCATATGCTTCTGGATACTTCCATAATAAGTTTAATGCGGAAAGTGGTACACTTTTCCTTATTGATATGGATAACCGTAAGGTATTCATTTTCAGTGATGGTGATATATACAAAACGATTACAAAATCCTATGCAAATATAATTACGGATAATGTATATACATATGCAACGAAAGCAGATTATTATTCGTGTGCATCCAAGGTATTTGAGCAGGAGTATAACCTCTTAGAGGGTAGAAGAATTGCTCAGCCGATGAAGTACATAAGTAATGCTTTGCTTGCTATAGTACTTGCTTTGTTGCTTAATTATATTATAGTAAGATTTTATGCAAGCGCAAAGACACCGAGCAGAAGAGAGCTTCTTGACGGATTGTTTTATCAGCAAAAGATTAATAACGCTAATGCTGTATTTACAAACGAGACAAAGAGATATGATCCTGTAGAATCCAGCAGTTCCGGTGGTGGAGGACGCTCCGGCGGAGGAGGCGGTGGCGGTGGCCACAGCTCAGGCGGTGGTGGAGGCCACAGCTTCTAATAAGATAGTAAGAGAGAGAATATATGGCAAAAGAAATGTCGCTTATAGAACAATACTATAATAAGTTTAATGAGGATAAACGTCTTCTTTCAAGGCATGGTCAGGTGGAATACATTACGTCCATGAAGTATATCCATGAGTGTCTTAAAGCTTATGACAATCCCAGAGTTTTGGATATCGGTGCCGGAACGGGAAGGTATTCTGTTGCTCTTTCCGAGGAAGGTTACGATGTGACTGCGGTTGAATTGGTGAAATACAATCTGGGAATACTTAAGAAAAAGGGAAGTAAAGTCAAGGCTTATCAAGGCAATGCTCTTAATTTGAAGCGCTTTGAGGATGAGAGTTTTGAAGTGACACTCTTGTTCGGCCCCATGTATCATTTGTTCTCTCATGAAGATAAACTTCGTGCACTAAACGAGGCTAAACGTGTTACGGTTCCCGGTGGGACAATACTTGTTGCGTATTGCATGAACGAGTATTGTGTGCTTATGTATGCCTTTAAGGAAGGTCATTTGAAAGAGTGTCTTGAAGAGGGGAGGCTTACAGATGACTATCATTCGGTCTCAGAGGAGAAAGATTTGTACGATTATGTGAGACTTGAGGATATTGATAGGCTTAATCTTGAGGCGGGACTTTGCCGTGTTAAGATTATCTCGCCGGACGGACCGACCGATTATATGCGCCCGGTTATCAATGCTATGGACGAGGAATCATTTAAACAATACATCAATTACAACTTGTCCATATGCGAAAGACCTGAACTTGTGGGAGCGGGAGCGCATACTTTGGATATATTAAGGAAGGAATAGGAAGATATACCATGACTGATCAGAACACATTTATGGAACTAATTAGAGATGTTGCCGATATTATGAGGACTTCTGAGAGCACAATGTCAGAGGAGGAGATACTTGCCTACTTTAAGGATATGGAGCTTGACGAGCAGCAGAAGAAATTGATATTGGAATATCTTGCTAATCCTGAGAATATTACAGCAGGTGACGCACAAGATGCGGAGGATAACGATGGAAAGACCGGAAATGATGATGCTTCGGAGGACTCTAAGGTCCTCGCAGCGTATATGGAGGATTTATCATTACTTGAAACATACAATGAAGAAGAAATAATGGCACTTTACGGAAGGCTTTTTTCGGGAGAGTCAGAAGTAATAGAGACTTTGTCTACAGTATGGCTTAAGAAAGTGCTTGAGATTGCAAAGAAGTATGTGGATTTACATGCGAAGCTGGAGGACCTTATACAGGAGGGCAATATCGCACTTCTTATGAGACTTAATCAATTCTGCGGAACGCCTGATTGCTCGGATGTCGGCAGAAGCTTTGAAGAGATCGAAGAAGATCTTGCCAAGACGGTAGAGGGCGGTATCGCAGATTATATAACCGAGTGGAACGGTGCCAAGGAGCAGGAGTCAGCGTTAGTCGGAAAATTAAGTCTTATAAGTGAGGCGGCAAAACTATTGGAAATGGAAAACGGCACAACCCCTTCGGTAGAGGAACTCGCAGAGTATACGAAAATGTCAAAGGAAGAACTATCGGGAATGCTTGACATGGTCAAGAATGTAAATGACGGCAGAAAGGAAGTATAGCATATTGGATGGTATTAAAATATTAGTGGCGGATGATGAAAGAGATATTCGCGATATTTTAAAACTTATGCTTGAAAAGGCAGGCTATCAGGTTGTTACTGCTGTTGATGGGCAGGATGTTCTTGATAAGTTTGACGAGAGCATTTCTCTTGTTGTACTTGATGTCATGATGCCTAAATGCAATGGAATAGATGCGTGCGCGAAAATAAGAGAAAAAGCGGATGTACCTGTGTTGTTTCTTACTGCCAAATCTACTGAGTCAGACCTTGTTGAAGGTTTTGAGGCAGGTGGAGATGATTACATTACAAAACCGTTTTCATCTACTGAGCTTTTGATTCGTATTAAGGCGTTGCTTAAGAGACCGCATATGGGAAGTGCTTCGGAGCAGGCTGACACAAAGATAATAATTCAGGATTTGGTTATGGATACGGATTTGAAGCAAATCTTTCGTGACGGAGAAGAGATTCCTCTTACGGAAATTGAGTATCGAATAATCCATATGTTAGCCACTAACAGAAATCATAATTTTACGGCAAAAGAGATTTATGAGCACGTATGGAAGGAGAAGTTTTTGCCCAATTCCACCAATACGGTTATGGTTCATATAAGAAACATACGTAAGAAATTGGGAGATACAGGTCCTACGCCAAAATATCTGCACAACAGTTGGGGAAGGGGTTATAGAATTGTCTAGAGTCGATGACGGTATTGCAATTAAACTCTTGTGGGAACTTTTGCTTTGTATAGTAATAGCCGGACTTGTAGCCATTGGTTGTGGATATGGTGTTTGCAGGTTCGGTAATTATTATGTTGAGAAAACATTTGATAATCAGGAGTTTAACAGGTCATTTCAGGGGAAATATATGACCGATCTTCAGGAATATGTTAAGCGTGAGAAAATAAATGCTTCTGACATTTCCAAATTAGAGGACTGGGCGGCCGAAAACAGTTACGTCTATTTCTCTGTATATTTGAATAATAAGGTCATTTACAATTCCGATTATGTATATACAGATGATGTTTACGTTGAAGATGAAGAATTATCTGTTCAGAGCGAGTTGATTAATTCGGATTACTTTTATGAACTTGAATTGTACGACGGTACAATAACAAGTGTGGACATGTTTTGTTATGATTATATAGAGTATGGCAACTATGTTATTGCGATATCTGTAGCGGTGGGAATAGTAATATTTCTGGTTGTATTTACGAGGTTTATAGGAAGAAAGGTTGCATATATTCATCAGTTAGAGAGCGAACTTCGAATACTGGAAGCGGGAGATTTGGAGTACCCTATATCTGTAAAAGGAAAGGATGAACTTGGAAGCCTTGCGAGAGGAATTGATCAAATGCGTTTGTCTGTTATGGAGAATATTCTCAAGGAGCAGAAGGCGCTGCAGGCTAATAAGAACCTTGTAACCGCAATGTCACATGACCTGCGCACGCCGCTTACTACGCTTACGGGTTATCTTGAACTTCTTAATATGGAAGATGATATTGAGGAGGATAAGTTTAAGCATTATTTGGAACTGTCACTTGATAAGACAAGAGAAATAAAGGAACTTTCTGATGAGCTGTTCGAATATTTTCTTGTATATGGAGAGGATCAGAGAAAAATAGATGTGACGGAAGTTCCGGTAATAGAGTTAGTAGCAGATCTTATAGAGAATAGGTTCTTAAGTCTTGAAGAGGAAGGATATGTTATAGAAGCCGATAACACTCTGGGTGATGATACCGGTAATTGCGTTGTCAATCCTCAATACATGAAGCGTGTGCTTAATAATATATTATCTAATCTTGAAAAATATGCGGATAAGGATTATCCTATCAGGGTATCTACTCGGGTTGACGAAATGCTTCAGATAAAAGTTACTAATGCAATAAGTACAAGCAGGCAACCGCATGAGAGTACAAAGATAGGGCTGATTACATGTGAAAGAATAATGAAACTTCACGGTGGTAAGTTCCTATATGCAGAAGAAGAGGGCAAATTTAGCGTAACAATAATGATTCCGATGGCTGAGAAATAAGGAGGATACTATGCTTGGAATAATAGGTGCTATGGATGAAGAAGTAGCAAAGATTAAGGAAAAAATGACGGATGTTTCTGTGGACAACATTTCGGGAATGGAGTTTTATAAGGGCAAACTTAGTGACTTGGATGTTGTAGTTGTTCGTTCGGGTATTGGTAAAGTAAATGCTGCAATGTGCACACAGACATTGGCGGTGAAGTATCAGGTTAAGGCTATAATTAATACAGGTATAGCAGGTTCATTAAATGCTGACATTAATATAGGTGATATCGTACTGTCGACTGATACGTTAGAGCATGATATGGATGCGGTGGCATTTGGCTATCCGGTTGGACAGATACCAAGAATGAATACTCTTTCTTTTGAGGCTGACGAGAAATTAAGAATCCTTGCAAAAGAGGCTTGCCTTAAGGTTAATCCGGACATTTCGGTATTTGAAGGAAGAGTTGTCAGCGGGGATCAGTTTATTTCAGATAAACAGAAAAAAGAATGGCTTGTTTCAACATTTCACGGATATTGTACGGAAATGGAGGGTGCGGCAATCGGACATGCGGCATATCTTAATAATATTCCGTTCCTTATTATCAGAGCGATATCGGATAAAGCTGATGATTCGGCTTCCGTTGATTATCCGACCTTTGAGGCAAAAGCTATAGAGCATTCC
Organism: Lachnospiraceae bacterium; assembly: GCA_015057325.1. Lineage (GTDB taxonomy): Bacteria > Bacillota > Clostridia > Lachnospirales > Lachnospiraceae > CAG-590. Next base: position 225,874 of record SVEQ01000006.1, read on the forward strand.
GTAAAACTATTGCTTGCAATGTGTGAAGCGTATGGCAAGTGACTTACATAAAATTTGTTACAAAAATGTTACGAATTATTAAAAAAAGGTTGCATTTTTGAGAAAATATGTTATTATATACCTTGTGAGAATTAAGAAGGGTATATTTGTATTATGAATTTTAAAAAGATTACAGTATTAACTTTAATGATTATGCTTGGTCTTGTTGCTTCATTTGGAGTGAATGTTAAGGCCGCTAAGATAAAACTCAATTATACTAAGACAATCCTTGAGATGGATCAGGAATTGAAGCTTGATCTTCTTAATATGGATGAAGGTGACGATGAATTTGATGTTAAGTGGACAACTTCTAATAAGAAGGTTGTTACGGTAGAAGACGATGGAGTAGTTGAACCTGTTTCCGTTGGATCAGCAGTAATTACTGCTAAGTACAAAAAGAAGAAATATACATGTAAGATTACCGTTATAGATTATACAGGAATGTCTAACGAGCAGAAGGAAGTTATCAGTTACGCACTTAAGTATGTTGGTAATCCTTACAGATATGGCGGGATAAGTCTTACAAAAGGAACTGATTGTTCGGGATTTACACATTCAGTATATAAGAAGTTTGGTTATGACCTTTATCATAATGCGTATCGTCAGATGAAAGATACTAAGAAAGTGTCAATGAAGAACATTAAACCGGGAGATCTTATCTTCTACGGTTACAGCAAGAGCAGTTGTTCTCATGTGGCATTGTACATAGGTAATGGCAAGGTTGTTCATGCTTCAACACCTCAAACAGGTATCGTAATATCAGATTACAAATACAGAAAGTACTGTGGGGTTGGCCGAGTTCTTGAGGAAGAGACTTTCCCTGAAGAAGAGACACCTACAACAACAGATGATAGTACTACAAGATATGCTACATCTCAGAAATAAGAATGATAATACAATTAAAATAAAAGATAGACGGTGGTTTTACAGATAACCACCGTCTATTTTTATTACTTCGCCGGTAAGATAAGCAGGCGATTTGTATAACGAATATACCAACTCGGCAATCTCTTTGGGGTTTGCCATGCGTCCTATAGGAATGGTTGCTTCGAAATCACGCTTTTCATCGTCTGTGAGGTTTTTGTTCATGTCGGTATCTACAGCTCCGGGAGCTATAGCGTTAACGCGTATGTTGCTCGGGGCAAGTTCCTTGGCAAGAGCCTTCGAAAATGCATTGATACCGCCTTTGGTTGCACTGTAAGCAACTTCACAGGAAGCACCGTCTATTCCCCACATAGAAGAAATGTTGATTATATGACCGGATTTAGCTTTAACCATGTGCGGAACAACGGTATTACAACAGTTAAATACTGATGTAAGGTTCGTGCTTACAATGTTGTTCCAGTCAGAAACTGCCATATCGGTCAGTAATCCTACATAAGATATACCTGCGTTGTTGACAAGCAAATCTATGCTTCCGGTTTCATTTATACAAGTATCTATCATATTTTTGACAAAGTCATAATTGCCAACATCACCGATAAAAGTACAACATTTGGTGCCTTGCTTGATTATTTCTTCTTTTACCTGACTGAGCATTTCTTCGTTATGAAATGAGTTTATCATGACATAATCAAAGTGTTTGGCTAGTTCTAAAGCACACGCTTTGCCAATGCCTCTTGAAGCACCGGTTACAATTGCTGTTTTTGCCATAGGCCTAAACTCCGTTCGTAGTAATATTGCGGTCATTTACAACCGTAATATATAGTATAATACGAAAAGGTTGAAAAGAAAAGACAACAATGATATAATGTTCAAAGTTATGAGAAAATATTAGGAGGCGTCACAATGGATAAAAAGACCATACTTAAGATATTCGGAGAGGCATTTGTACGATCAATGATCGTTTTAATGGCGATAATGATAGTTGGATTTGGTGCGTTCTTTATTCTTAAGGTACGTAGTGATAAAAAGAAAGCAGCAGAATTTGCCCAAAATACAACTGAAGAAAGCACATTAAGTGATGAAGAAATACAGGCAATGCTTGAAGAAGAGACATCTGAAGATACAGAAGAAGCAACAACTGAAGAGGTGACAACTGAAGAGGTTACTACTGAGGCTACTACAGAGGAACTTGATATCCCATCTACGGATAAGAGCATACTTGTACTTAACAGCACCAAGACCAACGGTTTGGCGTTGAAATGGATGAATAAGCTTCAGGGAGCAGGTTTTACCAATATTAATAAGGGTAATTATACGGCATCTTCTGAAACACAGACAAGAATTGTTGTTGCAGAAGAGGGAATGGGTAAGGATCTCCTTCCTTATTTTAATGATGCTGTAATAGAAGTAGGAACTGTTAGTTCAGGTATCGATGTATCAACAAGTGGAGTTCAAATATTTATTATTATTGGATCAAATGATGCAAATGTGCAGTAATTGAGGGCTTAATTTTATGGAAGATAGGATACGTTTACTAGGGATAACGGTTAATACCGCATCAACAAAAGATGCAGCAGACGCGTCCATACAGTATATACAGGAAGAATGCAGTAAAGTCCTGTATTTTGTCAATAGTGAGACATTGCTGTTATTGCAAAATGATAATGAAAAAGAAAAAATATTGGAGACCTGCGATATGATTCTCCCGGGGACAACCAGTGTTAGTTCCAATGTCGATGCTGCATTGGGGCACAAGCGCGATCCTTTCTTTTTGGAGAGTTATTTTGACAAGGTCTTTGATTATGTTGTGGAAAATGGTTGCGAAGTGCTGGTAGTTGCTGATGATGAAGCACGATTTACATCGGTTCAGAAGAATATACATGAAAAATGGCCATATTTGACGTTGTCAGGGGCTTTTTTAAATGAAAAGGACTCTTCCGACGAGCATATAGTTAATGAAATTAATTCTGTTGCGCCGGAATTGCTTATTCTTGCACTTGATGAGAAAAAGCAGATAAGTCTCTTGAAGGATTTTAGGAGTCAAATGAATGCGGATTTGATGCTTTTTACGGGTAATATACTATATAATAAAGCGGTTCAAGATGCAAAAGTTCCGGATCCTATAGAGAAGCTTCGTATTCAGAATCTTTATAAGTGGTTCTTAAAAGATAAGAGTGGCAAGAGTTTATTTAACAATATTAAGCTAAAATTCCGATTGAAGCACGATAAACAGGATTAATTAGCACATAAAACATGGTAATAATTGGTGTAATTGCACAAACGCATTCGGTAATAATTACAAAAGATTTTGTTGGTTTTGCGCATACTGAAGATAATTGTCAAGAAAATGTTTCAAAAATATTACAAAATCCAATACTATAGGTATTTTTGATAATAATTGAAAGTAAAAAATGTGCATTTTAATGGTATTCAACATAGATTTGACAGAATAGACAAAGAAAATCAATTTTATTTGTTGAATATAAATATTTCAATAAAAAAACAAATGATGTATTATATCACTATGTTTTAGTCAGCAGAAAATATTAACAACCCAAGGAGGAATTTTAAAATGGCTAGTTTATCACTCAAAAACATCTACAAGATTTACCCTAACGGATTTAACGCAGTTAAGGATTTCAATCTTGAAGTAGAAGACAAGGAGTTTGTTATCTTCGTAGGACCTTCCGGATGTGGTAAGTCTACTACACTTCGTATGATCGCAGGTCTTGAGGACATCAGCTCAGGAGAATTATGGATTGGAGACAAGTTAGTTAATGACGTTGAGCCAAAAGATAGAGATATCGCAATGGTATTCCAGAACTACGCTTTGTATCCTCATATGTCAGTATATGAGAACATGGCTTTCGGTCTTAAGTTAAGAAAAGTTCCTAAGGAGAAGATTGACAAGCAGGTACATGAGGCTGCTAAGATTCTTGATATCGAGCATTTGCTTGATCGTAAGCCTAAGGCTTTATCAGGTGGTCAGAGACAGCGTGTAGCTATGGGTCGTGCGATTGTACGTGAGCCTAAGGTATTCCTTATGGACGAGCCTTTGTCAAACTTGGATGCTAAGCTTAGAGTACAGATGCGTGTTGAGATTTCTAAGTTACATCAGAGATTACAGACAACAATCATTTACGTAACACATGACCAGACAGAGGCTATGACTCTTGGTACAAGAATCGTAGTTATGAAGGATGGTATTATTCAGCAGGTAGATACACCTCAGAACTTATATGACAAGCCAACCAACTTATTCGTTGCAGGATTTATGGGAATGCCTCCTATGAACTTCATCGAGTGTAAGGTTGTTAAGTCAGGAGCTGACGTACTTCTTATGTTCGGTTCTCACTCAATCAAGATTCCTGATTCTAAGGCTCAGATTCTTATCGAGCAGAACTATATTGACAGAGAGGTTGTTCTTGGAGTTCGTCCTGAGGATATTCATGATGAGCAGTTATTCCTTGAGTCATCACCTGAGAGTATTATTGATGCAAGAATTACAATCTATGAGATGTTAGGTGCAGAAGTTTACCTTTACTTCACAATTGACCAGTTCGATATTACAGCTAGAGTTAACGCTCGTACAACTGCAAGACCTGGTGACAACGTACAGTTGGCATTTGACCTTTCTAAGATTCATATCTTCGATAAAGAGACAGAGCAGAAGATTATTGATTGATCTTTCGCTATACACCTAAAAAAGAGCGATTGCAATGAAAGTTGCAATCGCTTTTTTGTGTGTAAATATATTAATTAACCTCATCAATATTACTGAATGTCCATGCTTTGATATTATACTCAATAATGGGAGTTCCGCAGTATTCACAATGCTTTGCACCAAGGGATGTAAGCGGGGCGCCGCAGTTAGGACAATTAAGACCTAGTGCCTGGTCGTATTCGTTGTCTGATTTGCTTACGTCTTGCACGTAAATAAGGTCTGTGTTAAATCTTGTCTGGTATTTATATTCCTTTGAACCTTCTTTTACCGAGTTGTCAGCTAGGCTTGTTGTATAGTGATAACATTCAAGGGATGTTTGGAATGTGATTATACAACGTCCTTCTGATTTGCGATATTGACATATTTCGGTTCGATGAATGTGAATGGACTCAAAGTGTTCTCGGAGTCCGCTTAAACTCTTGCCGGCAATATAATCTGATAACTTTTGTTTGAGTTCCGCGTTACCGTCGTTTAACACGCCTTCGCTTCCCTGTGTTATTGCATTTAAATAACTTGTGAGAAGATTATTGGTACGGTCTTTCATTTCGTTGTAGTTGAAATCCGGGAAATCTGCGGTTATCTTTGGTAGAAGAAGACTTGTCATTGCAGATACGGATTTGGGCGTTGATGAATAAGCCTCCTGCATATCATTAGCAACTCTTTTTAAGTCGTCCGTACCGAACACCTCTCTGGAGAAGTTCTTGGCTTTCTGTTGCAAACTCATCACAAAAACAAAAGCGGCAATTATCAGAACCAAGAGAAATATTATAAAAAATAATATTAATATCATATATTTCCTCCATGTTTTATTTAATTTGTTGTAAAAGAATGCCGATGATTGCATAACTGAAATCATCGGCATTGTAATTATGCGTTATACATGTGAAAATTACTGAATATCATTTTCATCAAATACATCTCCACACTCAGGACAGAATTTAGGTGGATTGTGTGGATCTGCAGGTGTCCAACCGCATTTATCACAGCGATATAATGGAGCTCCTGCCGGCTTTGGTTTGCCACACTCCTGGCAGAACTTACCAAGGTTAACCTTACCGCAAGAACAGGTCCAACCCTGCTGTGCCTCCGGCTTTGGCTTACCACATTCTGAACAGAACTTAGCAGTGTTTGTAGCGCCGCATTCACATTTCCATGAATCACCTGCCGGTGCAGCTGCTACAGCCTGAGCCTGAGCTGCTGCCTGTTGTTGCTGCTGTTGCTGGCCCATTGCAAACAAGTTACCAGTGTTCATTCCGCCTGCCATGTTAGCCATGTTCATTCCTGCAAATGCCATCATAGGTCCTGCAGATGTGTTGGCAGCGGCAGCCTTCATAGCTTCTGCCTGTGCACCTGTAAGAGTTGCGGCAGCCATGTTAGGATCGCGAAGTACTGCAGCCTTCTGAAGATCTTTGATCATCTGCTCATCTTCTTCGGAAGCTTTGAGACTGTTGATACCGAAGGAAACTACGCGGATACCACGAAGATTGCTCCATTTTTCTGAAAGCTGTTTGTTAAGTGCGTCTGCAAGCTCTGCTGTGTGAGCAGGAACTGCGCTGTAACGGATTCCCATAGCGGAAATCTCAGCAAATGCAGGCTGAAGAGCTGTTAAAAGCTCTGTCTTTAACTGACTGTCGATCTTGTCTCTTGTATATGTATCTGTTACGTTACCACTTACGTTTGTGTAGAAGAGAATTGGATCAAAAATTTCATAAGAATACTCACCGTTACAACGGATTGCGATATCTACATCTAAGCCGATATTCTGGTCAACTACTCTGAAAGGTACAGGCTGAGCTGTTCCGTACTTGTTGCCCATAATCTCCTTTGTATTGAAGAAGTATACACGCTGATCTTTTCCAACATCTCCGCCGAAAGTGAAACGTCTTCCAAGCTGAGCGAATGTGTTCTTGATGTTCTCTCCGAGGTTTCCGTAGAGTAAGCTTGGCTCTGAAGATGTGTCATAGAGGAATTCTCCTGCCTCTGCACAAAACTCTGCAACCTTACCCTGATCAACGATAATCATACACTGACCTTCGTTGACTGCGATAACAGAACCGTTAGAAATGATGTTGTCATTACCTTTGTTGGCTGTTCCAAACTTTCCGCCGCTTCTGTGCTGTCCCTTTTGAACCAATACATTAGCGTCTAATGAATCACAGTAGAAATACTCTTTCCACTGATCCGCCATAACGCCGTTGATAGCGCCACCAATTGCTTTAATTAATCCCATAGCGTATCTCCTTTTTTGTAATTATTTTTCATGCATATTATGAGTTGCATTAGCAAATCATGAATGAATTTATTATACATTTTTCGAGTATAAATGTCCAGTATTTGCGTGCGTAGTATTTACATTCTTGGTGGTTTTCGATATAATTTGGAATCAAATGAATATTGCTGTTTAGTTACATTTTGAGAACGGACGCATACTTATTTTTAAATGTATCATGTTCATGTATGCCTGATTGTC
>SVEQ01000007.1 GCA_015057325.1 Lachnospiraceae bacterium
ACAGATAATCTCACGCTGTTTCGTTATGTACGAAAGTGCATCAAATCAGCCAACACGTAACGTTCGCGATGATGCGAACCGCTTGCGGCGAGTCGCGTGCGTCAGCTGTTTGGGTACATTTTGAACCAACAGACAGCATACTTGGTTTTAATGTATTATGATTCATGTTTGACATTTGGTAGGATATTAGAGTTACTTGGTATTACGATGAATATACAGCGGTTGCCGAACATGGATGTTCGGCATGTTCCATTGAGACAGGATGTCGAATTGGAACAGTGCCGCGTAATATAAGAAAACTTTTCCGTAATACCTAGAAACTCTTATATCCGGACAATCAGGCATACATGAACATGATACATTTAAAAATAAGTATGCGTCCGTTCTCAAAATGTAACTAAACAGCAATTGTGACAAATGTCACTGCGGTGAGGAATACGGTTGTGACATCTGACATCTGACATCATAAAGAAACCTCTGATATACTCCAAGTATAGCAGATGAGAGTTAGGCAAAAGAAGCTGATAATAAACAATCTGTAGAGTATAAGAAAGAGGTGTTGATTATGGAAGGAAAGAATAAGAATCAGATTTCAACAGTATTACTTATTGTAGGTGCCATATTCATAATGATTGCAGGAAGCATTTTTGTGACAACGGCATGGCAGCATTTACCGGAGATGGCAAAGAGGTTGGTTTTAGCAGGAATAGTAGCTGCACTCTATATCGTTTCATGGAGACTTAGAGAGCAGAATATTCTTACAAAGACAGAACATGCACTTTATTATTTGGCAGCAGCAGGAACAGGTTTCCTTACGGTATCGTTCTTGGGTGGCTGGACAACAATTAACGGTTATCTTAACAATTACATGTTGGACACATTAAATAACGCTGACAAAGCAATGTGGGGATTGTTTGCAACATCCTTAGCAGTAGCATATAGATTTTTTAAGGAAAGAAAGCCTTGGGATTTTGCAATACTTGCATTTATCTTTATTAACATGTTCTTCCTTGTTTTTGCAGCAAACGTAGAAGATATCGCAGGAATTATCCCACTTACGGGACTTGTCCTTCTTGCAACATATCAGTACAAAGAGTCAGGTCATACATTTTACAGAATTGCCCAGAGTATTGGCATTGTAGTTATTAATCACTTCCTTAATATTGAGATCTACCAAATGATAACAGATAAGATTGAGATGGAGAACACAATTGCTTTTGATAAATGGTGGTTCTTCGCAGGACTTGCAATAGACATTGTTTTAATGATAATGCTTGAGCGCAAAGAGCTTATATGTCTTGCACTTACAGCAAACTGGTTCCTTACAGTAGTACAGATTTGTGACGGATTTTCATCATGGAATGCTAAGACTATTCATTCATACGATATAATTCCATTTGCACTCACAACAGCAGTAGGATTCCTTGTTATGTGGTATAGAGGAAAGGATGATGAGTACAAGAAACTTTCAGTTCTTCATGGAATAATGGCAGGTTTTGAACTTGTAATGTATTTAGTAGTGAAGACAGAATGGTATGATGATCTTGGTTGGGATGCGATTGCGTTTGGAATCATGGTAGTGTTCGTAATGCTTGCGTTTGTAACAGAAATAATCGATTGCATGCTTAACAACAAAATGGCAAAATGTATCATTAAGACATTAACACTTGCATTTATTGAACTTGCAGCAATATTCCTTGTAATTACTGTAGATTTTGATGACTTCTCGGTAGAAGTAATGAGCATCTTCGTTGGTGCCGGAATATATGCACTTGGATTGATTTGGAGTGAGAAAGAAAAAGGTATTAAAGTTGCACAGTTTGTACTTACTTGCTTAACTCTTGCAACACTTCTTCTTCACAACATTGAAGTACAGGAACTTTCCTGCCTCATGTTCCTTGGAATCGTAGGAATTGTAATGCTTATCGTAGCAGCAATGATGAACCATAAGGAATATGTTATAGCATCATCGGTAACACTTTCACTTCTTGCACTCTACCTTACAAGAGAGTTCTGGCTTTCAATTGCATGGTGGGTATATCTCTTCGCAGCAGGTGTAGTACTTGTAGGTATCGCAATTAAAAAAGAGAAGGAGGCAAAATAGAAAAAGTGTGTTATAATAAATACACTTACAAAAGCCTAAAAACCTAAACGGAGAAATAATATGGAATATTTATTAGGAGTATTTTATATGGTGGTTACAGGTGCAGTGCTCGTCAGTATGGCGGCACTGTACCTGTTGGGCCCCGATAAACGATATAAGAAAATGTATCTGGGATTTCAGGCTACTGTTGCAGTCTGGTGTGCGTCCCAGATTTTTGTGCTTATTGCTTCGTCGATTAATGAGGTCGTGGTATCATATGCAATCGGTAATTTCGGTATATGTATGATTGGTGCGGCGTGGTTTTATTTTGCGTGTGAATATACCGGGAAGAAGCGTTCTATGTTTCATTTTCTGCCGTTATGCGCGGCTGTATTTCATTATCTAATGGTGATCAGCAATCCGCTTCATCATATGTATTACAGAATCTTTGATCTAAACCATGTCGAACATGGAATATTCTTTTACACCAACGTTGCCACGACGTATCTTTTTGTTATTAATGGCGCGGTTATATTGTTTTTAAATGTTGAGGGTGCATCTGTAGATAAGGAGAAGTCAACTGACGAGAATAAGAATGTGACAAGAGGACAACTTCTTATAATTGCATCGGTGCTTATACCACTATTTCTCAATGCCGTATATTTGTCGGGTCTTGTAAATGCAGCCTTTGACATAACGCCGCTTGGCTTTGGGATATCGGTAATACTTGTTATGTTTGCAACGATGAAGTATCATTTTATGGACTTTGAGAAGGAACTTGCGATAACCAATGAGAAACTTCTTCTTGAGAAGGAGAGGAATCGTATTGCACAGCAGGTACATGATACGGCAGGCCATACACTTACGATGATACAGTCTTATATGAAACTTGCGCAGGTTTCCAACGACAAAGGAGACAACAAGGAGACAGGAACTTATCTTGAGGAAGCGCGAACGCTTACAAGTCAGGGAATAAAAGAGCTTCGTGAGGCAATCAATGAAATGAAGCAGGAGGCAACCTATGAACTTGTGACACAGGGTATTATGCAACTAGCAGGACAGGTAAAGGAGATCCCTGTAGAAGTGACAGTTCAGGGCGAAGATGGCAAGCGATACTCTCATTTATCGAAAGTCTTATATGACAGTACGAGAGAATCCATAACCAATACCTTAAAATATGCCAATGCAACCAAGATGGATATTGTTGTCCGTTTCAAAACTGATGCTATAGATCTAACGATAAGCGACGATGGTTGTGGATGTGAAAATATTAAGGATAATAACGGACTTGCGGGAATTAGAAAACGTGTCAGTGATGCAGGCGGAACGGTTCGTTTTATAAGCGGAAAAGATGAAGGGTTTCTTACAAGAATACATCTTAAGGTGTAAACAATATTTAAGGAGTATATACGAGTAGCATTGAGTGTAAGGAGCAAGATGCCATAAATAAGGGAGTAACGATATGATTAAGGTTTTGATAGCAGACGATATTATGATATTACGTCAGGGATTGAAAGCAGTTCTTGAACAAGATGGAGAGATTGAGGTAGTTGCACTTGCTGAAAATGGTAAGGAAGCATTTGAAAAATCAAAAGTATATAAACCGGATGTGGTACTTATGGATATGAGAATGCCTGACTACGACGGAGCCTTTGGAATACAAGCAATTAAGGAAGAACTTCCGGAGGTTAAGGTGCTTGTTCTTACAACCTTTGATGATGACGAAACTGTTCATAAAGCGGTATTAAGTGGTGCTGACGGATACATTCTAAAGGAAATGGAAGATGAGAAGGTCATTACTTCCGTTAAGAGTGTGTATGGTGGAATAAGCGTATTCGGAGATGGCGTGTATAAGTCAATTCTCGGAAGAGTGAGCAAGGATGAAAATAAAGAGGATGATGTTACTTCGGAATATTCATTTACTGAAAGGGAACGAGATGTATTAAGACTTGTTGCAGAGGGCTATGACAACAAGGAAATTGCTGCAGAACTTTTTCTTGCGGAGGGCACGGTGAGGAATCAAGTGTCGAAACTTCTTGATAAACTCTCGTTGAAGGACCGTACTCAACTTGCGGTATATGCGGTTAAGCATGGACTAGATATGTAGAAATGAAAGAGACGCACTTTATGCATGAATGTATAAGGTGCGTTTTTTTACGTAATTCGAGTGAGTATTGTTATATTAGAATACGGTAATGCTTTTTATGCAAAAAAAAGTTGTTGACAAAAAAACATTTGATAAAATATAATATAGTCAAATATAAAAACAATCCTGATATCAAATGGAACTTCACAAAATTTGTTGTAGATAGAAAAGGTAACGTCGTAGCAAGATTTGAGCCTACTGCAAAGATATCAGAGGTTGATAAATGCGTGGAAGAACTTTTGTGATTTTTGCGTGAGTGTGATAATATGTAATTAAAAATGAGGACAGAGGGTGACGTTTTGGCAAAGAAATATGAACAGCTTTTATTGAAGAATCAATTGTGTTTTCCGTTATATGCGTGTTCGCGTAAGATAGTGAGCAGTTATACTCCGTACCTAAAACCACTTGGTTTAACTTATACACAGTATGTTGTGTTTATGGTGTTATGGGAGCAGGAAAGTGTTAATGTCGGACAACTTGGAAGTATCCTTCATCTTGATGCAGGTACACTTACACCACTTCTTAAGAAGCTTGAAAAAGAAGGATACGTTACAAGAGAACGTTCCAAAGAAGATGAGCGTATAACTATAGTAAGCATTACAGAAAAGGGAATGGATCTTAAAGAAAAATGCAAAGATATTCCGCTTAAACTTGCACAAAGCAGCACCTCTTTGTCGGATGAAGAGTCAAAGCAACTTTATCATTTATTATATAAGTTTCTTGAAAATTAAGGTCTGAATAACAGGAGCGATTGCATTATGATTATTGAAAACAAAACATACGATATGGAAAGAGCTCTTTATAATATTAAGGAAACTTGCGTGAAGGGATGCACATTTGCAGGACCTGCAGACGGAGAATCTGTTTTAAAAGAAACAAGAGATATAGTTGTAGACAACTGTTCTTTTTCCTTAAGATACCCGATATGGCATGCGAAGAAATACAAATTAATTAATTCGTTTATGGATGAGAAAACACGTGCTGCGTTATGGTATTGTGATGACGGTTATATTGAAAATACAAAGATAACCGGTGTGAAAGCGTTGCGTGAATGTATTAACACGGACATAGTTAATTGTGATATAGATTCGCCGGAGTTTGGATGGAAGACTAATCACACACATATTAGAGATAGTAGAATTACGTCGGAATACATTTTCCTGGACGCAAAGAATATACAACTTGAACATGTGGATTTTCAAGGAAAGTACTCTTTTCAATATGTTGATAATCTTGTGATTAACGATTCGGTGCTTGATACTAAGGACGCATTTTGGCATTCGAAAAATGTTACTGTTCGTGACTGTGTAGTCAAGGGCGAGTATCTGGGATGGTTTTCTGAAGATTTAACTTTGATTAACTGCAAGATAATCGGAACGCAACCATTATGTTATTGCAAGAATCTCAAACTTGTTAACTGTGAGATGGAGGATTGTGATTTATCCTTTGAATATTCTGATGTTGAAGCAGATGTGAAAGGACATATAGATTCGGTGAAAAATCCTGTGTCCGGTGTCATTAAGGCGGACAGTATTGGAGAAATCATAAACGAGGATTCTGTCATGGACTGTAATGCTGCGATAGTCACGAGAGAAGAAACATATAATGAAAATTGATAAGTTTTATAATTAATTTAAAACGTAATATGATGTGATAAGTTTTACAAAAGTTATGGGGGTTAATATGGGTTCGTTATTATTGGCGGTTATATATTTAATATTTATAAGCCTTGGATTACCGGATTCACTTTTGGGATCAGCATGGCCTAAGATGCAAGTGGCATTTGATGTGCCTTCATCATATGCAGGATATGTTTCAATGACTATATCATTTATGACAATAATATCAGCTCTTTTAAGTCCGCGTATGATAAGACGTTTTCATACAAAGTGGATAGTTGTATTCTCGATAATGTTGACTATTTTTGGTCTTATTGGTTTTTCGGTTTCGGGTACATACGCACTTCTTTTTCTTTTTGCAGTCCCATACGGGCTTGGTGCCGGTTCAATAGATGCATCTGTTAATCATTATGTAGCTAATCATTACTCTTCATCGGTAATGAATTTCCTGCATTGCTTTTACGGAGTTGGTGCTGTTATTAGTCCTTATATTATGGCGCTTGCATTAAAAAGAGCGAGATGGAATGAGGGCTATCGATGGACGGCATATGTTCAGGCGTTGATTTTACTCGTTTGCATTATCTCAATGCCGCTTTGGAAGAAAAATGAAGAAGGTTCAGATGAGGAGCAGATTAAGGACAGTGCAGGTATAAGAGAGACTCTTAAGGTTCCCGGAGTAATACTAACGCTTGTTGGATTCTATGCATATTGTGCAGGCGAGGCGACAGGTTTTTTGTGGACACCAAGTTATTTTGCCGGAACAATGAAAGGACTTAGTGATGAACTTATTGCGTCATTTGGTTCGCTTGTGTTTTTCGGTCTCATGCTTGGACGCCTTATATCGGGTTTTATTTCCAACCGATTGGGTGACAGACTTTTGATACGTTTAGGTATAACACTTGAGGCATTTGGAATAATATTGATTTTGTTATCGACACATAATTATGTCATATCTGCAATAGGATTTGTAATAGTTGGAACGGGAATGGGCCCGGTGTATCCGGCTATTCAACACATGGCACCAACTAATTTTGGCAAGAGATATTCCGCAGCGGTTATAGGACTTCAGATGGCTTCTGCATACGTTGGAAGCACATTTATGCCAATGTTATTTGGAATAATGCAGCAGTATATAGGTATCAGGATAATGCCGTTTTACTTGATGTTTTTTGCAATACTTAATATAGGAATGCTTGAGATTGCCTATCGTGTGGTGGATAAGAAAGTGAGTGAAGATTTATGAGAATCGAACATGTAGCTATGTATGTAAATGAGCTTGAAGCCGCAAGAGATTTCTTCGTGAAGTAGTTGGGTGGCGTCTCTAAAAATATAATCGGTAAAAAGGTTTTGTTAAGTAAATACATTGCATCATATATAATATGATAAAATATAAAATGAATCATATAAGGAGGAAACAAATATGAAATATGCAGTACGTTATTACACGAAGACAGGAAATACTATGAGACTTGCAGAGGCAATTGCAAAGGAACTTGGTGTAGAACCGTTGCCGATAAGCGTGCCTGTAACAGAGCAGGTTGATATACTTTTTCTTGGTAATTCATATTATGCATTCAATATTGATCCGGAGGTTAAGGCTTTTGTAGGTTCGCTTGATAGGAGTAAAGTTGGAAAGATTGTTAATTTCGGTTCGGCCGCGATGCTTAATTCTACTTACAAGAAAGTTAAGGTAGAAGCTGACAAAGTCGGTATTCCTATGGATGATAAGGAGTTCCATTGTAAAGGTGAGTTTAAAGGAATTCACAGAGGAAGACCGAATGCAGATGATATTAAGGCGGCAGTTGAATTTGTTAAGCAATACAAGTAGAAAGCAGGTGCATTATGAGCAATTTTAGCGACATAATTATGGGGAGAAAAAGTGTACGCACATATGATGGAAAGGGATTAAGTAAAGAGCATATCAATAAGATTGAGGAGTATATCAAAACAATTGATAATCCTTTTAATATTCCGGTAGATTTTCGCGTGTTGGATGCTAAAGAATACGGATTGTCCAGCCCTGTATTGACAGGCGAAGATATGTATGTTGCTGCCAAGGTTAAGACATGTCCCAATGCAGAAGTTGCTTATGGATATTCATTTGAGAAACTCGTATTGTATGCGTGGTCGCTTGGAATAGGTACGGTGTGGATTGGCGGTACTATGAAGCGTGAAGTTTTTGAATCTGCTGTAGAGTTAAATGATGGTGAACTTATGCCGTGTGTAAGTCCGATTGGCTACCCGGCAGAAAAGAAATCGATAAAAGAAGTTATGATGCGTAAGGGTGTTGGAGCCGACTCACGTATTGCTTCAAAAAAACTATTCTTTGATGAAGAGTGGTCTAATCCATACACTCCGGATGAAGATGTAGCCGAAGTACTGGAAATGGTACGATGGGCACCGTCAGCGGTTAATAAACAACCATGGAGAATTATACACAAAAAAGGTGTGTATCATTTCTATGAGAAGAAGGATCCGGGATTCGTTAGAGAAGGTACAGGTGACCTTCAGAAGATAGATGTTGGAATTGCTTTGTGTCATTTTATTACAGGATTAGAGGAAAAGGGTAAGCAGGTTGATGTTATGGTTGAAGATCCTAAAATAAATGTTCCTGAAAATGTTGAGTATATAGTAAGTGTTACAATAAAGTAATTATACAGGAAATCGATAGCATGAATCATATCCCAAAACAGAATTATCAATGAACTTGACAAGAGTGATAGAATAATATTATCTTTGGTAAAACCATAGATTACTAACTTTTACAAAGGATATGAACATGGGAATAATAACATTATTGTTACTTGCCGTTGGTTTGTCTGCGGATGCGTTTGCGGTGTCTGTGTGTAAAGGACTTGCAATGAGCAACGCAGATATTAAGAAGTGTATTACTGTAGGTTTGTGGTTTGGTGGATTTCAGGGGTTGATGCCCTTTATCGGATACATATTGGGAATTCAGTTTGAGACTTATGTCCAGACGTTTGCACCATGGATTGCTTTTGCTCTGCTTGCATATATAGGTGGGGATATGATCAAAGAATCCCTTTCTGATGAGGAGATGGAAGAGACCGATACATTGCATGTTAAAGAGATGTTCATACTTGCGGTGGCGACAAGTATTGATGCTCTTGCTGTAGGTATTACATTTGCACTTGTACCTGTAAAAATAGCTACAGGTATTTCCGCTATCGGAAACACAGCAGCAGCTTGTTTGATGATTGCGTGTACAACATTTATATTATCATATATCGGTGTAAAGATTGGCGCGGTATTCGGAACGAAATATAAGAGCAAGGCAGAGCTTGCCGGAGGTATAATACTTGTACTGTTAGGAATCAAAATCATAGTAGAACATTTTATCAAATAAAAAGCTTCCCGAAATTACTCGGGAAGCTGATTGCTTGTGCCGGAGGTATCTCCGGCATTATTATTATCTGTAGAAGTGCTGTCACCGGTTGTTTCGGTTGATGTACCATCGCCGGTGCCTTCGCCCTCTTCGCCTGTGTCTGTACCATCACCTGCGGCTTCGGTTGTTGTTGCTACACCGCTTCCTTTTTTAAGAGCCCAGATGCCTGATATTTGAGAACTTAATCTCTTGTAATCCCAGCCAACCTGGCTTCTTGCCTGACTACTAGGATCTACGATATAGAATAAACCGTTTCTAAATCCTTTGATTATAATGTAACTCTTTTCCCTTGTGAAATCACCCGGGTTAACAGCACATATTACAACGCTGCCATCTTCAATCGCACTTATAATGTTTTCTTTGCTCATTTGAAGTTCTGTTGACTCAAGTCCTAATTCGGTTGCACCTTCGGTCATAAGCTTAGGATCTGTAATGCCGTTCTCATCAAGATAATTCTTGCTCATTGCATAGTCGCCGACAATTATCGGATTCTTGCTCATGTCATGATTTAAATATATACATGCTATTGAAAGACATGTAGGTGCGGCACCGTTAAGACCAAGGACTGTCTGTCCGTAATCTGCGTATCCCCACTGTGCATCATATTGAAGCAATGTAGGAATCTCTGAAGTTGTTGTCTCAACATTGAAATCACCGTCAAATGCAATGTTAATCTGTGCCGGATAATGAAGCACGAAATCAATAAGTTCTGTGTTAACCGCAAGATGCTTAAGAACGATGTCCGGATAAACGGCCTCATTTTCAACGATATTCTTAATGTCAAAGTCAGATTCAGCCTGTGCCTTTAAGATTTCAAGAGCAGCCTCTCTTGAAGCAGGAAGATCCTTTGCAACAATTGCTTCGTCTATATTGGCAATCGGTTCTTCTGTTGTAGGAACTTCTGTTGTAATTGCTTCTGTTGTTTTCTTTTTCTTAGCGTTCTTTTCGATAAGTCCGCCGATACCGGCAAATAACTTAACCAAAAGGAAGATAACGAGAATGACTGCTGCGGCAAGAATACTACATCTTATAATTGCCTGGCGTCTGCGCTCGCGGCGTCTCTTCTCGCGGAGTGCACGCTTTCTTTTCTTGGCAGCACGTTCACGCTTCATATCTTCAAGCTCTGCTGCGGTAGGTTCACCCTTAATAGTGTTAAGCGATTCGTCGCTACTTTCCTCAAAGTTGTCAGGAACATCATTCCTTGGCATATTGGAAATAATATTGATTGAATCTGAATAGTTCTCATAGCCTGTAGCATAGCTTTGACTGTCGTAACCATAATTATCATTGGCATAACTCTGACCGTCGTAGCCGTAACCGGTGTCGTAACCGGAAGCTTCGTTGCCGTATCCCTGACTGTAACCTGCGTTATAGTCGGAACCTTGATATACTTCCTCAAAGCCCTCGCTGCTGTAGCCTTCGTAACTTCCTTCATAGTTATTATCTGTATAGCCCACGCCCTCGTAGCCTTGTCCATAACCATCATTATCGTATGGTACATTGTTAGATGGTGCTACATAAGGCTGTCCTGTAATGTCATCATATCCGTCCATTATTATCCCACCTATTCGTTAGTATAGTTTTTAACAGTGTTTAGTATATCACGGCTATAGCAAAAAAAACATAGTAAAAATAATAGAAAAATGTTAAGATTATATGAAGTATTTTGTGTATTTTAGGAGTGAATGGCATGGGTTTAAATGATACACCGTCGGCAAACAGAGTTCATATTGGCTTTTTCGGGCGTACAAATGCAGGCAAATCAAGTCTTGTTAATGCCATAACAGGACAGAATATGGCTATTGTTTCCGAGAAAAAAGGAACAACTACAGACCCTGTGAGTAAAAGCATGGAGATTCTTCCACTTGGACCGGTTGTGATTATCGATACCGCAGGACTTGATGATGATGGAGAACTTGGAACACTTAGGATAGAGAAAACGGTGCAGGTGCTTAATAAAACTGATATTGCGGTTGTCGTAGTAGATGCGAAGGAAGGTATCTGTTCCTATGAGAAGGATTTGATAAAGCGTATAAATGATATGGAGATACCGTATGTTGTTGCTTACAACAAATGTGATGTTGCATCAGATGTAGATCCTAAAGAAATGAAGACCGGCACCGGGATTTATGAGATATCAGTAAACACAAGTACTGTAACCGGATATGGTATAGATGATTTAAAGAATATAATAGCAGACATTTACAAGGAAAAAGAAGCAGATAAACCGATAGTGGCGGATATTATTAATCCGCTCGATATTGTTGTGCTTGTTGTACCTATAGATGAATCCGCACCAAAGAACAGACTTATTTTACCGCAACAGCAAGTGATACGGGACGTTTTGGATGCGGGTGCAATCTCGGTTGTTGTCAAGGATACGGAGCTTAAGGAAACTCTTGAAAAACTTGGTCATAATCCTGCTCTTGTAATTACGGATAGTCAGGTGTTTGGCAAAGTGGCTGCTATTGTTCCGGACGATGTTAGACTGACATCTTTTTCCATATTAATGGCAAGATGGAAAGGATTTCTTGATATGGCAGTAAGCGGTGCAACGGTTTTAGATGAAATCAAAGACGGTGACAAGATACTTATTTCTGAAGGTTGTACTCATCATAGACAATGCGGTGATATAGGAACGGTCAAACTTCCTAACCTTATAAGGAAGTACACCGGCAAGGATCCTTGCTTTGAGTTTACTTCAGGCAACGACTTTCCGGAGAATGTTACGGATTATCGTCTTGTAATACACTGTGGCGGATGTATGCTTAATGAGCGCACTATGCGCTACCGCATGAGAACAACACTTGGCGGCGGGGTGGCATTTACCAATTACGGTATTGCGATTGCAAAGATGAATGGGATACTTGACAGAAGCATTGAGCCATTATATTAACGCAAAAAATATGGGGTGGATTGATAAAAAAAGTTGTGATAACTTATAATGGAGTTATGTTTTTAAATATATAATGAGAAAAGGGGAGTTCTTATGAGAAAGAAGTTAAAAACATTAAAAGTAAAATTTTCAGTAATTAGTTTTTTTACTTACTTGACGCTTGTAGTTGTTATTCTGATAGCATGTTATATTAGATTTTACAGAAATATGATATACAACTACGAGGTGATTGGAGAAGAAATCTTAAATCTGGCAAGTTCGGAAATCATACCGGATCATATTCCTGACTATCTTTCGGGGGAATATGATGTCGAAGAGTATAATGCGACTTACGAAAAACTGAATAAGTATATTAAGAATTGCAAAGAAATATATTATCTGTATGCGTATAAAATTAATGAAGATTCGGATGTTGCAACCGTTATTTTTGACGCCGAGACGGAAGAAGGACATGATTATTTAGGCGATGATTACGAGTTGGAACCTGATATCTTAGCAAACAAAGATAAATTGTTAAAAGGTGAAGAAATAGAGCCACTTGTTGACAATACAAAATGGGGATTTTTGATGACCTGTTCAAAACCGTTAATTGATTCTGATGGTGTGTGTCAGGGATATTTGTTTGTGGATTTTGATTTGACACAGGTGAAGAAGAATAACATTGAGTTTATTGTAAGACTGTTTGGAATAGTATTTGTGATTATGCTTATGATCTTATACGGAGGTATGAAGACTGTAGCGGTAAGAATCACAGGACCTATTGAAAAGATATATCTTTGCTTGAAACAATTCAAATTTGAAACAGAAGAAGATAGATACAAGAATATTGCTTCATTAAAGGAGCTTAATATACATACAAATCCGGAGATACAGGCTCTTTATGAAACTTTGATATCTATAACAGAATCAAGTAACCGTTTTCAGCACGACTTCGAGGTTACTTCCGAGAAGTTGGGTGATATGAAGGACAAGGTCTATGTTGACGTGCTTACGGGACTTGGTAATAAGTATGCATATGTGGAGAAAATCAAATATTTTCAAGCTAGGCTTGATATTGGAGAAAATATAAAGCTTGCGGTAGCTGTGGCTGATGTCAACAATCTTAAGTATGTAAATGATACATATGGTCATGAAAAGGGTGATGCTTATATCAGAGGCTGTTGCGATATCCTTAGCGATGTATTTGGAAAGGATTTGATATACAGAACCGGTGGTGATGAGTTTGTCATTTTTATTGTAGGTGATGATTACACTTCGCGATTTATGAAATTGTCTGAGGCAAACAATAAATTTGAAGAATGTTTGAAAGATTCGTCACTCAACGATTATGAGAAATATAGTGCATCTCTTGGGATGGTAAGTTGTCAGCCCGAAACAGAGGACATTCTTACTCTAATCAAAGAGGCTGATGCGGAAATGTATAAAAACAAACAGGAACACAAAAAAATCTACGGAAGCTATCGCTAAAAAAGGTTTGATTGTTTAACAGAAGTCTGATAAAATGTAAGAACGCGCCCTTATGAGATTTTTCTCGGCGGTCGGGCACATTTTGTGCCACACAAATGAGGGAGGATATACAGATGGAGACGATTGCGGAAAAGAGCAGAACAAAAGAAATAATAGACAGATTACAGGGGATAATGGATGCGGCATCCCCGGTACCTCTTGCGTCGGGCAAGGTAATGATTTATAAGGATGAGGTTCAATCGCTTTTGACTGAACTTACGACCCAGATTAATATGGAAATTAAGACTTATCATGAAGTAAATGATAAGAGAGGCAAGATTTTAAATGAAGCTAAGCGTGAGGCTGAAAAGATTATTTATCAGGCAGAGCATTCCGCAAGCCGTATGCGTGTGAATCGTCGTACAACCAATGTTGATCCTGTTAATTTTGAGATGATGGAGCAGGAAGAACTTGATGCATTGGATAGTGCTAACGAGATATATGGTGCATCTTTGATATACACTGATGAGATGCTTACTGAAGTTTCTAACCTTATAAAAGATACAGTTGATAATTTGAAGAACGATTATGATATTATTCTTCAGGTTATGGAGGAGAAACTTAATACACTTGCTGCTAACCGTCAGGAGCTTATGGCAGGCCTTTCAGAGATGGACGGTAAGGACAGAAGCCAGCAGATTATGGAGATAGGTCAGCTTCTTTCGGCTGAACTTTACAACGCAAGAATGAACAAGCGTAGTAATTCTGAGGTTTATGATGATGGTAGCGTGCAGTTATCATTTGACTTAAAGACAGAACATGAAATGAGGGCACTTGAGGCAGAAGAGGTTGCAAGACATGCAGAGGCAGAACTTGAAAGAATGACCGCTCAAAGAGATGCTCTTATGGAGGAACTTGCAAAGCTTCAGCAGGAAAAGATTGAAGAAGCGGCTACTCAAAAAACAGAAGCCGAGGAAGAAATCAAACAGGAAAACTTAAGGAAACTTGAGGCTGACAGAGAGGCAGAGGCTCAAAGAAGAAAGAAGTTAAGCAAATACGTTTCTGATAAAGAAACAGAGGTTTTCGATGAGGCTGCTGCTACAGAAGATGAAGAAGAATATGAAGTAGTATATGTTGACGAAGATGAACTTGAAGAAGGCGAAGAATACGAAGTAGAGTATGTTGACGATGATGAGTACGAGGAAGCGGAAGCTGATGATGCTGTTGAGTATGTTGAGAAGAACAGCATCAAGGACGAGGAACTTGGAAGTGTTCCGATGATACCTCATTTCACCAAGTCAGAGAAGATTGCTACCGTTCCTTCTGAAAAAGTCGTTAAAATGGCTAACAAGATTACTACAGACAAGAAGTATAGCGGACTTATAAGTCGTGCTGTCAAAGACAATGACGAGCCTGCAGTTAAGGCAAAGGACACGAAGAAGGAAGAGAAAACAGTAGAGTTTGAAGAATTTGACATAACGGAGTTCTGAAATGGAATATAAAGCATTCAAGAGACGAATTAACTATTATGAGACAGACAAAATGCAGGTGGTTCACCATTCTAACTATATAAGATTTTTGGAGGAATGTCGTATGGATTTCCTTGATCAGCTTGGAATATCCTATGATATGCTTGAGAAATCGGGACTTATGATACCGGTACTTTCTGTAAGTTGCAATTACAAAATGGCGGTACGATACGGTGATACAATATGCATTGTACCTAAGGTTACAAGGTTTCATGGAGTCAAATTTGAAATGAGTTACAAGATATATTCTGAGGATTTTACGGTTCTTCACAATGAGGCAACCAGTTCACATTGTTTTGTGGGCATGGACTTTAAGCCTGTAAGGATTAAGAAGGAGTTTCCGGACCTTTGTGAAAAGTTCGAAAATGTTGTCGGAAAGGACCTTTTGGATATTGAATAAGATATGATTAGAGAGTGTGCTTACATGAAAGCATGCTCTCTTTTTTTGTCGAATATATACAAAAAGTTGCGAAAAAAACATTAAAATAAGCTAAAAAAAGAGCGTTATATGAGAAAAATACCCAAAGATTCATATTTTTAAGTAAAATTGCATAAAAAATCTTTTATTATTTCGATTTTAATGGTATAATGTACAGTATATTCTTGCATAAAGGGGTGACAGTATGATTAAGAAGGAAATGATTGCCATGCTTTTGGCAGGTGGACAAGGTAGTCGATTGGGAGTTCTTACTTCAAAGCTTGCAAAACCGGCAGTGGCATTTGGTGGAAAGTATAAGATTATTGACTTCCCGCTTTCTAACTGTATTAACTCGGGGATAGATACAGTTGGAGTACTTACACAGTACAGACCGCTTCGACTCAATCAGCACATAGGAATAGGTATTCCTTGGGATTTGGATCGTAGCATTGGTGGTGTTACGGTGCTTCCGCCTTACGAGAAGAGCGAGAACAGTCAATGGTACACAGGAACAGCAAATGCGATTTACCAGAACATCGAGTACATTAACTATTATAATCCTGAATATGTTCTTATCCTTTCCGGAGACCATATATACAAGATGGATTACGAGGTAATGCTTGATCATCATAAGGCAATGAATGCAGATATTACTCTTGCTACATATGAAGTGCCTATGGAAGAAGCAAGCCGTTTCGGTGTTGTTATTACAGATGATGAGGGAGTTATTCAAGAGTTTGAGGAGAAACCGGAGAAGCCTAGAAGTAACAAAGCTTCAATGGGTATCTATATATTTAAGTGGAGCGTACTTAAGAAAGCCCTTGAGGATCTTAAGGATGTACCTTCGTGCGATTTCGGAAAGCATATAATTCCTCATTGCCATGAACATGGCTCTAAGGTTGTATCGTATGATTTCAAGGGATACTGGAAGGACGTTGGAACACTTGGATCTTATTGGGAAGCTAATATGGAACTTGTTGATATTATTCCGGAGTTCAATCTTTATGAGGAGTTCTGGAGAATATATACAAAGAGTGACATACTTCCACCTCAGTATATCGACGAGGCCGGAGAGGTTACGGAGAGTATTGTTGGTGAAGGAACAGAAGTTTATGGTAAGGTTAGCCATTGTGTAATCGGTTCAGGTGTAACAATTGGCAAGGGTGCTGTTGTTAAGGATTCCATTATCATGAACGGAACGGTTATCGGTGAAGGTTGTGTTGTTGATAAGGCAATCATAGCTGAGAATGTATCTGTTGGAGATAATTGTGAACTTGGCATTGGCGATGATGTTCCTAATGAGAAGAAACCTAATATTTATTCTTTCGGACTTGTTACAATCGGTGAGAATTCAACAATTCCTGAAGGGGTTAAGATTGGTAAGAATACAGCTATATTCGGACCTACCGATAAGTCAGAATATCCTGACGGCTTGTTAAAGAGTGGATCTAGTTTGATAAAGGTAGGTGATGAGGCATGAGAGCAATAGGAATCATTTTAGCAGGTGGTAACAGCAGTAGAATGGGTGAGCTTTCCGCTAAGCGTGCGGTTGCAGCAATGCCTGTTACGGGAAGTTATCGTGCGATAGACTTCTCACTTAGTAATATGACTAATTCTCACATTCAGAAGGTGGCTGTATTTACACAGTACAATTCACGTTCTTTAAATGAACATTTGAACTCTTCAAAATGGTGGGATTTTGGTAGAAAACAAGGTGGTCTTTATGTATTCACACCGACCATTACAACAACAAACAGTTATTGGTATCAGGGTACAGCAGATGCGCTTTACCAGAATATTAATTTCCTTAAGGAAAGCCATGAGCCGTATGTTGTAATTGCAAGTGGTGACGGTGTATATAAGCTTGATTACAGCAAAGTGTTAGAGCAACATATCGAGAAGGGCGCAGATATCACAATAGTTACTAAGGATATCAATCCTGAGGAGGATGATGTAAGCCGTTTCGGTGTTGTTAAGTGCAATGATGATATGCAGGTTATCGATTTCGAGGAAAAACCTCTTGTTGCACAGACACAAACTGCATCAATTGGAGTTTATGTAATAAGAAGAAGACAGCTTATCGAACTTCTTGAAGCGTGTGCTAAGGAAGGAAGAACAGACTTCGTTAAAGACATTCTTATTCGTTATAAGAGTGTTAAGAAGATATATGCTTATAAGATGGATTCTTATTGGAGAAATATCGGAACAATAGATTCTTACTTCAAGACCAACATGGATTTCCTGAAGAAGGATATAAGAGATTATTTCTTCCGTCAGTATCCGGATGTTTATTCCAAGGTAGATGATCTTCCACCGGCTAAGTATAATGGGGATGCTGTTGTTAATAACAGTTTGATAGCAAGTGGATGTATTGTTAACGGTACTGTCGAGAATTCAGTTCTGTTTAAGAAAGTATATGTAGGTAACAATTGTGTAATTCGTAATTCGATAATTCTTAATGATGTACATATTGGGGACAATTCAGTTATTGAGAATTGTATCGTTGAGAGTCGTGATACATTACGAGCTAACACAATTCACACAGCAGATCCGGGACAAATCAAAGTCGTAGTAGAAAAGAACTTCAGATACGGACTGTAAACCTTTTTTGGAGAAAAGACTATAATGAAAAGTGCACAGGGGGGCAACATTTATGGATATTACAGATATCAGACTTAAAAAAGTAAACAAAGAGGGAAAAATGAAGGCGGTTGTTTCAATTACATTGGATAATGAATTTGTAGTTCATGATATCAAAGTAATTGAGGGCGAGAAGGGATTATTCATTGCAATGCCAAGTCGCAAGGCGACAGACGGAGATTACAGAGACATTGCACATCCGATTAATCAGGAAGCCAGAACAAGAATACAGTCGCTGATTCTTGCAGAGTACGAAAAAGCATTGCAGGAAGAAGAAACAGTATAATGTATGGGGGAGCCGGAGGTTATATAATCTCCGGCTTGTTTTATATGAAGTCTTGTGATATAGTGTTATGCGTTTTACGAACGAATATAAAAGGAGAGTGTATTTATGGCAAAGATTAAAGCGGTAATATTAGCGGCAGGTAAAGGAACAAGAATGAAGTCGGAACTTCCAAAGGTGTTGCATGAAGCTTGTGGAAAGCCTATGGTTGAATATTCTATTGAAGCAGCTCGCGGTGCAGGCGCTGATGATATTTGTCTTGTTGTTGGACATAAAGCAGATCTTGTCAAGGAGACAGTTGGAGATAAGGTTTCTTACGTTCTTCAGGAAGAACAGTTAGGAACTGGTCACGCCGTAAAATGTGCAAGTGATTTTATTGGTACGGACGGTATTACAATGGTGCTCTGCGGTGATACACCTCTTATTACAGGTGATACACTTAAGAAGCTTGTCGATACACATATCTCTGAACAGAATACAATTACAGTTCTTACAGCTGTTGTAGATGACCCAACAGGTTACGGAAGAATAATCAAGGATAACTGGGGTAAGTTTGTTAAGATTGTTGAACAGAAGGATGCAACATTAGAGGAGCAGCGCGTTGACGAGATTAATTCGGGTATGTATTTATTTGACTCGGCAGTTCTTAACAAAACTCTTAAACTTTTAAGCAACGATAATGCACAGGGCGAGTACTATCTTACCGACACAATTGAGATTGTTAAGTCTAATAACATGGGCGTTGTTGCGACAATGACTGTTGATGATGTTAATGAGATTAAAGGTGTTAATTCAAAAGAACAGCTTGCAGAGGCTGAAGAGTTATTGAAGGCAAGAAAGTAATGTTGTGGTTTAAGCGAAAGAATGGTGACAGAATAATGAAACTTATTGTAGGTCTTGGTAATCCGGAGGCTCGCTATGACGGGACAAGACATAATGTAGGATTTGATGTAATTGACCTTATGGCAGACAAGTTTAAAATAGGGCTTGATACAGTCAAACATAAGGGCATATATGGCAAAGGTAAGATAGAAGGACAGACGGTTATTCTACTTAAGCCGATGACTTATATGAACTTAAGCGGTGAGAGTGTATCGCAGGTCGCAGCTTATTACAAGATTGCACCGGAAGATATAATAGTGGTATACGACGATATCAATCTGGATGTAGGAAGACTTCGCGTACGTGGTAAAGGAAGTGCCGGAGGCCATAACGGTATTAAGAATATCATTGCTCATTTACATACGGAGGACTTTCCGAGAGTTCGTGTGGGAATAGGTAAGAAACATCCGAAAATGGACCTTGCAGATTATGTGCTTTCACATTTTAGTGATGAGGAAGTAAAGAGCATGCAGGAAGGCTATGAGCGAGCATCAGAGGCGGTTGCGCTTATGGTTAATGATGAACTTGAGCGTGCAATGAACGATTATAACGGCAAATGATATCACAGATAAAGGGCAGGTTTTTATACCTGCCCTTCTTGTTAGTCTAAGAATATATTGTCGATTTGTTTCTCGCTTCCTAATTGGAAACTTTGTATATTGTCAGGTGTTACAAGATAGAACACGTTGCCAATATAGATACCACGTACATCATTAATATCATACATGTAGTCGTAGAGTATTTTGTATCTGGCTGTCTCAATGAATCCTTTGTCTTTGTCGAAGGTGTATGTTGAGTAATAGTAGTTGTAGCTATAGTCATCATATCCGTCGTATTCGTTACATTCGTAGCAGAAACCAAATACATTTTTGGCAGGATCAATCATAATTGATTTGTAGTTATATTGTGCACTGCTGTAGTATGAGTTTTTAATAACAAACTTATCACTTTCCGTAACGTTTGATGGATCGCTTATGTCAAACATTGAAAGTTTGATTCCTTCAAAGTTTTGAGTATACGGATCTATTTCTTCTCCGATGCCAAGTAAAGTATCATTTCCATAGAAATGCAGGTAGTTTGAAAATCCCGGAATCTTAAGTGCTCCGATAATCTTCGGATTCTTTGGGTCTGAAAAATCTACGGAGAATAATGGGTCTGTATTTCTGTAGGTTACAAAGTAACCGATATCTCCAAAGAATCTTGCGGAATATATCTGTTCACCCGGTGCGATTCCTGTAATGCGGCCGGTAAGTTTCATGTCATTGTCAAGAACATATACTGCATTAATGTTTTCATTTAAACGATAACTAAAGCTGTCGGTTGATGTTTCTTTCCAAACATTTTGGTCATACCATGAGAAGTTGTTGGCAGGTATGGTTGACACGATTCGAAGATAACCGTTGTACTCTGAAAGAGCAAATGATCCGTACAAATATCCTGCAACCATTGCTTTGCCGCCGACACTTAATTTGCCTTTATTGTAACCGATTTTGAGTATTTCTGTTTTTTCAATATTCTCATAGATTGTTCCGTAAAGGTATATTGCATTCTCACCAACGTACACTTCACCGCCGGTGCTGGATACTGCTTTAGAATCAGAAAATCCTAAAGGTTTGTTAAGGTCAACACTTGTTATAACATAGGTTTCTACTGAATCTAATAATCTGCTGTAATATATGTCATTATAATCAATCGCTTCATCGTTAATGTATGGAACGTAATCGGAGTATACGCTCTTTCCTATTGAGTCGTATATGAAAGCTCTGCTTTGCGGTGTGAAACGGCTTATTGTATATAAATATCCGTTGCTTATACGTGAACTTTCGTAGCTTCCGCTCTGGTAAAGAGTCTTTATTTTCTTGGGTTTTGATTTGTTGGAAATATCGTATATTTCAATTAAGCTCTGGTTGATATAACAGTTAAGATTTATATCGTTATTGTAGGCAACATCATCATATTTATATTCGTTATTATACCGTGAAGTTGACTTATCTAACATTACAACAAGATAGTTCTTGTATAAATAAAACTCTTGTAGTGTGTAGTTAACTTCTTCTGCGGTCTTTGGTACTTCCAATTCTATCGTTGACATATTTTCAAGTTTTCCGTTGTCGGTTCTTGTTATTGATATTGTTGGTACCTGACTGTTGTAGGTGTAATAGTAGTAACCGTGTCTGTTGGCAGTGTATATATATTTGCCGTCGGTTTTAACAATATCACCCTCATCAACTTCTTTTTCCTGTGTGTTTGTAGTGGAGAAGTTCTTGCTGTCTGATTTATCTTCCGAAGAGGTTTTTGAGTCACCTGTTGTTAAGGCAGACTTGTCGGAAGAACCTGCGGATGCATCAAATGATGCCTCTTTTGAACTTTCCATAGCACTTTCAGATGCGGCGTTTGTTTCTTCTTCGTAATCATAATCAGCAGCTTCTTCATAAACGACATCATCATCAATATCAACGCTGCGATAATTATTGATAATAGCTTTAGAAATAGTATTGTAGTAGTCTTCGTAACTTGTGGGAACTTTAAGGTCGCCGGAAGCAACAAGTTCTTTTTGGATTGTTAAGTCCTCATCTTCGTTTACCAAAGTATCTGATTTTTTTGCTTGGTCTGCGTCTTCGTATGTAACTTCATCTGACTCAGCTTCATAACTTTCTGCGGCAGCATTATCTGCCATCTTATCGCCATTTGAAGTGCTGCTTTTATATAAACTTAAGTTTCCGAATAATCCTGTTGCATACATAGTTCCGCCGATTATAACAACGGCAAAACCTGCGGCAATAGCCATGCCCCTGTAGCGTTTCTTTGGTGTGGCATACGAAGTGTCTTTTGATTTATCTTTATGTTCCTTAAGCATTTTTTCCATGTTTTCGGGAGAAAGACTTTCAGGAACAGGAATGTTTTCGCTTTCTTCTTTTATCTTCTTCATGATCTCATCTTCATTCATGATAAATGTCTCCTTTCTTCAAAATTATTTATCAGTATTCGGCAAGGTATTGCGACATTTTGTCAAATGCACGACTCTTGATTGAACGTATCGTGCCTTCCCTGCTCTTTAACAGTTTTGCAACCTCGCGGCTGTTGTAGCCACCAAATACCATTAGAGATATAACATTTCGCTCTAACTCGCTTAACTTTGACATTGCACGTTGCAAATCTACGCGGATATCGTAAGGAGTGTCCTCCTGACGTAGTATTTCGCTTGCACTTTCGTCTTCTAAATTGGTTCTGTTAGATACATAGACAGCAATCTGACGTTTGCATTTGGTCTGGAGAATCTTAAATATCCAGGCTTTAAACTTTTCAGGATGCTTTAAGTTCTTTATTCCGGTAAATGCGTCAAGAACGGTTTCGCTAATGATGTCTTCGATATCTTCACTTCCGTTTAGCATGTAATATGCGTAGTGGTACATGTCTTTGTAATACAGTTCATAAAGCTTGCAAAATGCTGCCTCGTCGCCGTTTCTTGCCAGCAGCACGTATGCAGTAATTTCATCACTGTTCACGATTCTCACCTCCTATGTGTGTTGTTATATTAGTAGTGTGTAAAATATTCAAAAGTGTTGCAAAAAAATAACCGTCTTTTTAAGACGGTCATTTTTTAAGAATCAGCTTCTATAACAGAGTTGAGTTTATCAAGTATCATTTTGCCGCTGATCGTATCTTTACATGGAATCTTTTCGTATAATCCGTCAAATGCTTCCCTGTTACCGTTTGCCATATAATGCTTGCCCAAATACTCATAGGTAGCTGAAATGTCAGTACCTTCATTTATCATATATTCCATTATTGTAACGGCCTCATTGGGATACTCGTCGTAAATGGTGGCTGCAAAGTTTTGCAGGTTGCTAAGCATTCTTGAGTAGTTGCCGTCATAGGCGGATAACTTGTCAAGGTTTGCGACACCGTATTGTTCCTTTAATTCGGTGTTGGATAAACCTATAAGATTAA
Organism: Lachnospiraceae bacterium; assembly: GCA_015057325.1. Taxonomy (GTDB): domain Bacteria; phylum Bacillota; class Clostridia; order Lachnospirales; family Lachnospiraceae; genus CAG-590. The sequence continues at coordinate 23,300 of SVEQ01000007.1, forward strand.
GCATTTGTTTTTCTGATAAATATGTGATTTGTTTGTGATAATTTTCAATCTTTGATTGCTTTTTTTCGTCTTTTAATGTAATATCTAGTGGTAGATGTTCCAGTGGAACATGAATATAGGGAAGGTTTGATATATCTTTACGTCTTACCAGGTTTGCTTTGTCTTCCCTTTTTAAAAATGACTCTATGGTTTTCTTTTCATTTTTCTTGTTGGATCTTCTTATGTTATGATTGAGGACCCATACAAGTATTGTGATGGCGGCCGGGAGTATTAAATATTGCATTTTGTTATCCTTTCAGAAAAGAGGTGTTTATTGTGTTCAACTTCAGTAATAAGAAAAAACAGCGTGTTATATCCGCGGTTATAGCAGTTGTATTGGTACTTGCTATGGTTATAAGCTTGGTTGTCACAACTGTTGGATTCTAGAATACGTATTGTTATATTACTATTAGAATGATACATAATGACATGCGTCTTGTCAAATAAGAAGGAATTGATATTATGAAGAAGTATATTGCACTGTTAACGGCTGCACTTTTGGTAGTTGGTACGGTTAGTGCCGCGCTTTATAATGTGCAGGCTAAGGAGAAAAAAGAAGACGATAATGGAATAATATATTCAGGTGTATATCTGGATGATGTGTATGTGGGTGGTCTTACTAAAGCGCAGGCTATAGAAGAGTATGAGGCATACATCAAAGGTGTAGAGAACCTTAAGCTTACATTTACAACAAGTGTTGCTTCATTTTCTACAACATTTGGCGATATCGGAATATCCATATCAGCGGAGAATGCCGTAGATGAAGCGTATAACTATGGAAGAAGAGGCAATATCTTATGCAGATATAAGGAGATTAAATCTCTCGAGAAGGATAATGCCATTCTTATTCCGGAGAAAACTATTGATGAGAAGAAACTTGCGGAACTTATTGAGGAGAAGTCAGCGGATATTGTTACAGAACCTAAGAACGCAAGTATAAGTCGTGAGAATGGCGAGTTTATAGTTGTTGACGGAGTTGTCGGAACAACCGTTAAGACTGACGAGACTGTTAAGGCAGTTAATGATTTGCTTAAGGAAGTATGGAAGCAGCGTGATGTCAGAATTGCCGCGGTAGTTGAGCAGACAGAGCCTCAGTATACTGCAGAGGATTTTGAGAAGATAGACTCAATTCTCGGTACAAAGCAGACAGAATACAATTCAAGCTATTCCAGCAGAGCGCAGAACCTTGCAACAGGCGCAAGTAAGATAAGCGGAACGGTTCTTATGCCGGGTGAGCAGTTCTCTGTGTTTAATACTGTTTCACCATTTACCGAGGAGAATGGATATGCTAATGCCGGACAGTACGTTAATGATGAACTTGTAGACGGACTTGGTGGAGGAATCTGTCAGGTTAGTACTACACTTTTTGGTGCGGTATTGCAGGCGGAATTGCAGGTAGATGAAAGATATCCTCACTCACTTACGGTATCTTATGTACCGCTTGGTCAGGATGCGGCCATCGCCGGCGATTACATGGATTTTAAGTTTACGAACAATACAGAATATCCTATATACATAGACGGATACGCGGGTGGCGGATATATATCATTTTCTATATATGGTCACGAGACAAGACCGTCAAACAGAACTATATCATTTGAATCAAAGACTGTAGAAACATACGAACCGGATGAGCCAGAAAAGATCGATGATGATACATTAGAGGAAGGCAAGGAAGTTACAGAAACCCCTGCACATACAGGTTATTACGTTGAGTTATATAAGCATGTATATGTTGACGGTAAGGAGACAGAATGTACATTAGTTTCCCACGGACGTAGCAAATACAATGCAGCAAGAGCCACAATCAAAGTCGGAACAAAGAAGGTTAAGAAAGACAAAGATGACGACGAAGATGACGGCGATGATAAGAAAAAGAAGAATGAAGACGAGAATTCTTCTGAGGAAACTCCTGCAGAGCCGCAAACAGAAGCACCTGCTGATGACTCCGCGGGTGGCGAGCAACAGTAATTTATAAGTCTTTGAAACAAGGTTAATATGGAGGAGACAATGTATGAGAACAGGCAGATTGCCGGAGCATACATTTAAGCGTTCCGTAATCAATACGATCCGATACAGGAATAAGAATACTGCCTATCGGACAGCGGTTGGACATGATGGGGCAGTGTTTGGCGATATGGTAACAGCTATGGCCACCACTGCCTTTTATTATGAAGGAAATGAGATGTATGCCGTAGATAATGCGGTTAATAATGTAATAGCCTCGGGTGGTGAACCGTATGGCCTTTCGGTAACGGTGCTTTTGCCGGAACACTCAGAGGAGGCTGTGCTTAGAAAAATCATGGGCTCTGTGTCGGGAGTGGCAAGTCGTTATGAACTTGATCTTTTTGCAGGGCATACCGAACTTGTGCCGACGGTTAATGAGCCGACAATTGTCGTGACAGCGTATGGCAAAGTATTGTTTGCAAATCGACACAAAGAAATTTCTGCCGGTATGGACATAGTTATGACAAAATGGGCAGGACTTTACGGTGGAGCAATTCTTGCGAATCTGAAAAAAGAAGAACTTACAACCAGATACCCCAAAAGTTATATAGAAGTTGCGGCGGGATATTTGGACAATACATCTTTGATGCCGGAACTGTCCGTATTAAAGAGAATCAGTAAGCAAGAGGATATATCAATTTATGCCGCGCATGATGTTTCAAACGGCGGAGTGTTTGGCGCACTCTGGCAGATATTGTCGGCAAGTAATAAGGGTGGACAGGTAGAGGTTTCATCAATTCCTATCAAACAGGAAATAATAGAAGTCAGTGAGTTTTTTGAGATTAATCCATACATGTTAAACGGTCAGGGAAGTTTGCTGATAATTACCGATAACGGAGATGCGCTTGTGGAAGCATTTAATGAGGAGAATATAAATGCTGCTGTAATCGGCAGAACCTGTGAAGGCAATAACAGAGTTGTTAAGGTTGGTGAAGAGGAACGTTTCTTAGTCGCACCAAAGGGTGACATGTTAGGTGAAGTGATATACGGACAGAAGGTTCCGGTTTAATTAAGGAGGAGTGACATTATGCAGAGCAAGAAAACAGAAATACTTAGAATGATTAGAAACAATGCAAAACTTACTGTTAAGGATATCGCGGTAATGCTTGGAAACGATGAGGAAGAGGTTAGCAAGCTTATTAAAGAAATGGAAGAGGAACAGATTATTTGCGGCTACAATACCGTAATTAACTGGGACAAAACCGACGATGAAAGAGTTACCGCTCTTATTGAGGTTAAGGTTCAGCCTCAGCGAGGTGAGGGCTTTGACAGGATTGCAGAACGTATATATAACTACGAGGAGGTGACCTCTCTTTACCTTATGTCAGGCGGTTTTGATATGACAGTGTTCATTGAGGGAAAGACAATGAAAGAGGTTGCACAGTTTGTTGCAAGAAAATTGTCACCGATGGATGGCGTATTATCCACCTCAACGCACTTTGTTCTTAAGAAATACAAGGAAGCCGGAACCAAAGTTGAGCAGCGCAAGAAGGATGAAAGACAGGTGGTTATGGCATGAGGAATCCATTATCAGATACAGTAATCAAAATGAAGCCGTCCGGTATAAGGAAATTCTTTGACGTTGTAAGCGAGATGCCGGATGCTATATCGTTAGGTGTAGGTGAACCGGATTTTGATACACCATGGAGTGTACGTGAGGAAGGCATTTACTCTCTTGAAAGAGGACGTACTTTCTATACTTCCAATGCGGGACTTATGGACTTGCGTACTGAAATATGCAATTATACGCAGAGGCGTTTTGGCATGACTTACGACCCTAAGACAGAAACTCTTGTAACCGTTGGTGGTAGCGAGGGAATTGACATGGCATTAAGAGCCATGATTAATCCGGGTGACGAGGTAATTATCCCTGAGCCTTGTTATGTTTCTTACGTACCATGCGTAGAACTTGCAGGAGGAGTGCCGGTTACAATCTCCCTTAAAAATGAGAATGAGTTCCGCCTAACAGCACAGGAATTGGAAGATGCAATTACAGATAAGACAAAGATTCTTTGCTTGTCATTTCCGAATAATCCAACAGGTGCAATAATGGAGAAAGAGGATCTTGAAGCGATTGCAGAGGTCATATTAAAGCATGATTTGATTGTTATTTCCGATGAGATTTATGCGGAACTTACGTATAGCGGAAATCATGTAAGTATAGCATCACTTCCTAATATGCGGGAGAGAACAATTGTAATTAACGGTTTTTCCAAGGCGTTTGCAATGACCGGTTGGAGACTTGGATACGCTTTAGGACCTGCCATGATAATAGAACAAATGACAAAGATTCATCAGTTCGCAATTATGTGTGCACCGACAACAAGCCAGTATGCTGCCGTTGTAGCACTTAGGGATTGCGATAAAGATGTTGAACAGATGAGACAGTCTTATGACCAGAGAAGAAGATATTTGCTTAATGAGTTCAAAGAGATGGATATGCCGTGCTTTGAACCAAAGGGTGCATTTTACATGTTCCCATGTATCAAAAAGTTTGGAATGAGCTCAGAGGAGTTTGCAACAAAACTTCTAAAGAGCAAGAAGCTTGCCGTTGTTCCGGGTGATGCGTTCGGACAATGCGGAGAGGGCTTCCTTCGAATTTCCTATGCATACAGTCTTGATGAACTTAAGGAAGCAATTGGTAGAATTAAGGAGTTTATTAAGGAATGAATAAAAGAACCCTAAGGGTACTTGAGTATTACAAAATAATAGAACAGTTGACTTCGTTTGCAACTACGCCGTCGGGCAAGAGAATGTGCGAAAAGTTAAAGCCATCTACCGACATAATAGAGATAACGAAGCAACAGGAGGAAACAACAGATGCACTTACCAGAGTATATCAGCAGGGAGGTGTGTCTTTTTCCGGTGTTTATCCGATAAATGAAGCCATGAAAAGAGCGGAGGTTGGCGCACAACTCTCCGTTAGAGAACTTTTGGATGTTGCCAAACTGCTTAAGGTTTGTGAGCATGCCAAACAATATGGTGAAAAGGCACAGAACAAAGATGAAGAGGGTGTCGTAACAAGAAATGATTCCCTTACCGGGTATTTTGACAGCCTTATTCCTCTTGAGCATCTTGCAAAAGAGATTAACAGATGTATTATTTCGGAAGACGAGATAGCCGATGATGCATCTCCTAGTCTTAAGTCTATAAGAAGAGAAATGAAGCAGGTTAACGGCAAGGTACATGATATTTTAAGTAAGATTGTTGCAACTCAGGATAACCAGACAATGCTTCAGGATGCCATAGTTACAATGCGAAACGGTCGGTACTGTATCCCTGTTAAGTCGGAGTACAAAGGACATTTTCCGGGAATGGTTCACGATCAATCGGGAAGCGGTTCTACATTTTTCATAGAGCCAATGGCAGTAGTTAATCTTAATAATGAGTTAAAAGAACTTGAGATAAATGAAGCCATAGAGATAGAAAGAATTCTTTCGGCACTTAGTGAGCAGGTTGCCCTTTGCAGGGATACGTTGATTTCTGATTTTGAGATTTTGACTAAGTTGGATTTCATTTTTGCGAAGGCGTCATATGCAAAGTCTTATGACGGAACAATGCCTGAGTTTAATGATGATAAGAGAATAGAAATTAAAAAAGGAAGACATCCGCTTTTGGATAAGGATAAAGTTGTTCCGGTTGATATCAGGTTAGGGGAAGACTTTACAATGCTTATTATTACCGGCCCTAACACCGGTGGAAAGACGGTGTCTTTGAAGACACTTGGATTATTTACTCTTATGGGACAGTCCGGACTGCACATACCTGCATTTCAAGGGTCAGTGCTGTCTGTGTTTGATGATGTATTTGCAGATATTGGTGATGAGCAGAGCATTGAGCAGAGTTTGAGTACCTTCTCATCTCATATGACTAATATCGTGTATATTATGAAACATGCAACAAGCGATACACTTGTGCTTTTTGATGAACTTGGCGGCGGGACGGATCCTGTGGAGGGTTCCGCACTTGCAATTTCAATATTAAATAATCTTCATAACAGAGATGTAAGATGTATGGCAACTACACACTACAGTGAACTTAAAACCTTTGCCATGACAACGGAGGGTATTGAGAATGCCAGCTGTGAGTTTGATGTGGAGACATTGTCACCGACGTATCATTTACTTATAGGAATACCGGGTAAGTCCAATGCGTTTGCGATTGCAAAGAAGCTTGGAATGGATGATAGCGTAATTGACGCAGCAAGAAATCAGATTGACAGTTCAACGGTTGACATGGAGACTTTACTTGCAGACATCCACAAGGCAAAGCAGACTATAATAAGCGAGCAGGAAGAGATTACTGCTTACAAGGCGGAGATTGAACAGTTAAAGAGTCGCCTCGCCTCAAAGAATGAGCATATAGAACAGAGAAAACAGGACGTACTTCGTAATGCTCGCATGCAGGCGGAGGAGATAATACAAGAGGCGAAAACATTTGCAGATGAGTCCATAAGGAAGTATAATAATTGGGATAAGTCCGGTAAGGCTTCTAACAAGGAAATGGAGCAGGAAAGAGACGCTATCAGAAAGAAGCTTAATTCTGTACGCGGGTCTCTTGAAGAAAAGAAGCCGAATAGAAAGTCAAATGCCAAAGCATCGGATTTTCATTTGGGAGATTCGGTTCATGTTATCAGCATGAATGCAGACGGTATAGTTCGCTCGCTTCCCAATCATAAGGGAGAACTTACCGTACAGATGGGCATTTTGCAAAGTACAGTTAAGATTAGCGACGTTGAGATTATCAAAGAGACACCGTCTAATAATAAGAATGATTCTAAGAAATACAAAGTTAATACTTATGGTGGAGCAACGGGCAAATCAAGAAACATCAAACCGGAGATTAATCTTTTGGGACTTACGGTTGATGATGCAATAATGGAACTTGATAAATACCTTGATGATGCGTGCCTGGCACATCTTGATAAAGTGAGAGTTGTTCACGGCAAGGGTACAGGTGCACTCAGAAAAGGTATTCATGATTATTTAAAGAAACAATCTTACGTCAAATCCTATCGCTTGGGAGAGTTTGGCGAGGGTGATGCAGGTGTAACAATAGTAGAGTTATAGTAAGGAGGCAGGCATGGATAAGAAGAAGGTGCTCATTGTTGATGATGATGAGAATATTGCAGAGTTGATTTCATTATATTTAATAAAGGAGTGCTTTGATACGGAGATTGCACACAACGGGGAAAAAGCAATAGAGATGTTTAAGACTTATCATCCGGATATTATTCTTCTTGACATCATGCTTCCGGGCATAGACGGTTATGATGTGTGCAGAGAAATTCGTAAGATAAGTAATGTGCCAATTATTATGCTTTCCGCAAAAGGTGAAGTTTTTGATAAGGTGTTAGGCTTAAAGATTGGTGCAGACGATTACATTATTAAGCCGTTTGATTCTAATGAACTTGTTGCCAGAGTTCAGGCAATACTTCGACGTGTCGGAGAAAAAGAGGATGTTAATGATTCAGCCTCAGAAGGCGAAGAGGTTGTAGAGTACGAAGGCTTGTCTGTTAATATTACAAGTTATTCGGTTGTATATAATGGTAATCAGGTTGAAATGCCACCGAAGGAATTAGAACTTCTTCATTTTATGGCAAGCAGACCGAATCAGGTATTTACGAGAGAGCAGTTGCTTGACAAAATATGGGGCTATGACTACATTGGCGATACAAGAACGGTAGATGTTCATGTTAAGCGTATAAGGGAAAAGATTAAGGACGAGAATAATTGGTCCATTGCAACTGTTTGGGGAATAGGTTACAAGTTTGAGGTGAAGTAGAATGAAACGTACCTTTTTTGATAGGGTAATTGTTATCATAGTAATTGTATTGATTATCGTCTTTGTTTCATTGGCGGGTTATACAACATATGAAACACAACAGGCATTGGTAAGAGAAAAACAGCTTACACTTGGCAATGAGGCATTACTTCTTTCGGAACAGTCGATAGCACCGTACATTGCAAAAGTGACAACAAAAGATGATTTGCAGGTCAGTCTTAATGAGTTTGAAGATGCCCTCAAATGTAACGTGTGGTATTATGATCGCGACGGCAAACTTATAGCAGCCTCCTACAAAGACAAGAATGAAAAAATTCCAGAAAACATCAGAGATTTGGATATGATGCTTACCGTTGATCAGGGCTTTACAATGACGGGTAAGTTCTATGGTATTTTTGACAGTACAATGATTAGTGTAGGTGTTCCGATTAAGGTATATGGAAAACTGCAAGGATTTTTGTTGCTACATACTTCAATATCTGAAATGGATGATATAAGAAAAGAAATGCTCGGGATTATGTACATGCCATTCGTAGTTATTTTGCTCTTCATAGGACTTGTGTTGTTCTATCTTTCGGGAAGCGTGCTTCGACCTATTAAGATGCTTAATAATGTAGCACGAGAATATGCAAAAGGAAATTTTGACGCAAAGACCGGAGTTTCAAGAGATGATGAGATTGGAGAACTTGCGGAGTCTTTGGAGTATATGGCTGACGAGCTTAGTAAGTTGGATGAGTACAGAAAGAACTTCATCGCAAACATTTCACATGATTTCCGTTCTCCGCTTACATCAATTAAGGGTTATATTCAGGCGATGATAGACGGTACGATTCCGCCGGAGAAATACGGAAGATATCTGCTTGTTGTATTAAATGAATCAAAGCGTCTTACCAAACTTACAGAGGGACTGCTTGAACTTAACAACTTTGATACATACGGACCTGTACTTTCGTGCTCGAACTTTGATGTGGTTGATGTTATACGTCTTACACGAAGTACGGTAGAGGTTCAATGTGAGAAGAAAAATATTGATTTCAGAATTGACTGTCCTGCGGAATATACAGAAGTATATGCAGACAGAATGAAAATCGGTCAGGTAATATTTAACCTCGTTGATAATGCGATTAAGTTTAGTCCTGAAAATGGCAAACTGCTCGCAACCATTACAAACAAGAATGACAAGGTTATTGTTTCTATTAAGGATCAGGGACCGGGTATCGAAAAAGAAAACCAGAATAAGATTTGGGATCGTTTTTACAAAACCGATGCTTCAAGAGGTAAGGACAAGCAGGGTACAGGTTTGGGTCTTGCCATAACGAAAGAAATAATCAAGGCACATGGTGAATATATTGATCTTATAAGCTCAGAAGGAAAAGGCTGTGAGTTCATATTCTCATTGCCGTTTGCAAAAGAAGTAACTAATGAGTAACAGATTGTAATTGAAGGAAGGAGTATTTATAATGCGTTTTATTGCAGACATCAAAGAGGGAGATATGATATCTTCGATTTATCTGTGTAAGAATAAAAGAAATCTTCAGACCAAGGCGGGAAAGACTTACTATTCCATGTCATTAAATGATAAGACCGGTTCGGTGGATGCTAAGATATGGGATATCAATAATGGTATTGAACATTTTGACTCAATGGATTACATACAGGTTGATGCACAGGTAATAAGTTATCAGGGAGCATTGCAACTTAATGTAAGAAGAGTCAGAAAAGCATCTGAAGGAGAGTACGATCCTGCAGACTATATGCCTTATACAACCAAGAATATAGACGAAATGTACAAAGAGCTTGTAGGCCTTATTAATTCAGTTAAGGATGTACATTTGAATAAACTTCTTAATTCTTTGTTTGTTGAAGATGCGGATTTTGCAAAACGATTTCGCATGCATTCCGCTGCTAAGACAATGCACCACAATTTTGTCGGTGGTCTTTTAGAGCATAGTCTCTCGGTAGCAAAAATGTGTGATTACTACACAACGCAATATCCTATTTTAAAAAGAGATTTATTAATTACCGCTGCTATATGTCATGATATCGGTAAGATTGATGAGATATCGCAGTTTCCGGAAAATGATTATACCGACGAAGGTCAACTTATCGGTCACATTGTAAAGGGTGTAATCATTATAGAGGAAAGAATTAAGCAGATAGAGGGCTTCCCGGAAGTAACCGCCAATGAACTCAAGCATTGTATATTAGCGCACCATGGCGAGTTGGAATACGGTTCACCTAAAAAACCTGCATTGGTCGAGGCGGTGGCACTTGCGTTTGCAGATAATACAGATGCAAAATTAGAAGGTTTTGCCGAGCTTCTTAATAATAACGGCAACAAGTCGGGGGAGTGGATTGGATATAACAAGATGTTTGATTCCAATATCAGAGGCACTTCCGGAATGTGAAGGGAGTATATATGAACAGTTTGGTCGCTCCGTTTAGGGACTCGGAGATTGGGGATATATACACCAAAGCGAAAAAGAATAAAAAGCTTCCGCTTGAGATATCAGGTACGGACGGCTATGGCAGATATTATGCTATGGATTGTCTTACCGGTAATCAACTAAAACTTATTGTAACCTACAGTGAGGACAAGGCGAAAGAAATAAGTGAGGCTTATCGATTCTTTGACAGAAACATTTTATATTATCCGTCAAAAGACGTATTGTTTTACAGTGCGGACATTCACGGACACACAATCCTTATGCAGCGAATGGAGGTTATTCGTGCGATAATTGATAAAACCGCATCTACGATAGTTTTATCAATAGATGCTTTGCTAAATAAGGTTGTCCCGGTTTCCGAAATTGAGAAATATGTAATGCAACTTAATAAGGGTGACGAGATTAATCTTGAAGAGTTGAAAAACCGTCTTATTTCAGAAGGTTATGAGCGAAACTATGAGGTTGATGGCGTTGGTCAGTTTTCTATAAGGGGAGGTATCTTAGATATCTTCCCTATGTGTAGTGATTGCCCATATCGTATAGAACTTTGGGGCGATGAGATAGACAGTATAAGAAGTTTTGATGTAGAGAGCCAGAGAAGTATAGAGACGGTTGATTCATTAAGAATATTTCCAGCTTCAGAAATGGTGCTTGATGATGACAGAATCAAAACCGGACTTAAGAAAATAGATAAAGAGCATAAAGCATATGCGAAGAAGCTAAAGGAATCATTTAAGACTGAGGAATATGCAAGAATCAATAGGGAGATAGCAGCGTTAAAAGAGGAACTGGAAAACTTTAACAGTGCTATGGGTATCGATGGATATATCGGCATGTTTTATGATAATCCGGTAAGTTTTCTTTCTTATTTACCGGAAGATACAATTATATTGTTGGACGATCCGTCAAAGATATGCGCGCGCGGCGAGGTTTGCCGCATGGAGTTTACAGAGAGTATGCGTGACAGACTTGAGGGCGGATATATGCTTCCGACTCAGGCGGAGGTAGTCTTTGACTATACAAAAATTGGGCATGAACTTATGAAAATGGACATGGTAATGTTCAGCCTTTTAGGAGAACATTGTGATGTCTTTGTGCCTAAACAAAAGAAAGAAATTGAAACGCGCTCGATTCCTGCATACCATCACAGTATGGATATGCTTATCAAAGATATACGTAATTGGAAAAAGGACGGATATAAAATTATTCTCTTCTCGCCGTCTGCAACAAGAGGAAAAAGACTTGCAGACGAACTAAATGACAGAGAGGTTACGTGTTTCTTTACGGACAATAAAGACAGGGAATTGTCACCCGGGGAAATGATGATTACCGACGGAAGACTCAAAAACGGATTTACGGTTTCGCCAATCAAGCTTGTTGTACTTACCGAAGGAGATATATTCGGTCAACGCAAGCAACGACTTAAGTTAAAGAGGAGACAGTTATATTCAGGAGAGAAAATCAAGAGTTTTGATGATCTTAATATCGGTGATTATATTGTTCATGAAAGACATGGTCTTGGTATATATCGCGGAATAGAAAAGATAGAAGTTGATAAGGTTGCCAAAGACTATATCTGTATAGAGTATAGCGGTGGCTCGAAATTATATATACTTGTCTCCCAGCTTGATATGATCCAGAAGTATTCCTCGAAAGAAGGAAGACGCCCAAGACTTAATAAGCTTGGTGGCTCTGAATGGGAAAAGACCAAATCAAGAGTTAGAGAAAGAGTCTCAACAGTTGCAAAGGAGCTTGTTGAACTTTATGCCGTAAGACAGGCAACAGAAGGTTTCGCATTTTCTGATGATACTGTATGGCAGCGGGAGTTTGAGGAAATGTTCCCTTATGAGGAAACAGAAGATCAGATTAAGGCGATAGAAGAAACAAAGCATGATATGGAAAGTACCAAGATCATGGATCGTTTGATTTGTGGTGACGTCGGATACGGCAAGACGGAAATTGCAATAAGGGCAGCATTTAAAGCTGTGCAGGACGGAAAGCAGGTTGCCTACCTTGTGCCGACTACCATTCTTGCTCAACAGCATTACAATACGTTTTGTGAACGTATGGAGAATTATCCGATTAAGATTGCGATGATGTCGCGATTCTTATCACCCAAAGAGCAACGTACGATTATTCAGAATATGAAAAAGGGACAGGTGGATATTGTTATTGGAACGCACAAACTTCTGTCCAAAGAAATTGATTATAGAAATCTTGGTCTTCTCATAATAGATGAGGAGCAGCGTTTTGGTGTTTCTCATAAAGAGAAGATTAAGCAGATGAAGAAGAACGTTGATGTACTGACATTGACGGCAACGCCAATTCCAAGAACTCTTCATATGAGTCTTATCGGAATAAGAGATATGAGTCTTCTTGAGGAACCACCGGTGGATAGAAAAGCAATTCAGACTTATGTTCTTGAGTATAATCCGGAAATGGTTAAGGAAGCGATTAAAAGAGAACTTGCAAGAGGTGGGCAGGTGTACTATGTGTATAACCGTGTCAACACAATTGCAGATATTGCTTCTGAACTTTCAAGGATGATGCCGGATGTCAGGGTTGCTTATGCTCACGGACAGATGAAGGAGAGAGAGCTGGAAGATGTAATGTATGCATTTATCAATAAGGAGATAGATGTGTTGGTTACGACAACGATTATCGAAACCGGACTTGATATATCCAATGTCAATACGATGATAATTCATGATGCCGATAATTTCGGTCTGGCTCAGCTTTATCAGTTACGAGGTCGCGTGGGTCGTTCGGACAGAACAGCGTATGCATTTTTGATGTATAAGCGTGACAAAATGTTAAGAGAAACTGCTGAGAAGCGACTTAAGGCAATAAGAGAGTTTACGGATTTGGGCTCGGGATATAAGATATCAATGCGAGACTTAGAGATTCGTGGTGCCGGTAATCTGCTTGGTATGGATCAGTCGGGTCATATGGAAGCGGTTGGTTATGACTTATACTGCAAGATGTTAAATGATGCCATACTTGAACAAAAGGGTGAGACCAAAATAAAGGATTTCGAGACATCTATCGAACTTCCTATTGATGCATTTATTCCTGCTTCATATGTTAAGAATGAAATGATGAAGTTGGAACTTTATAAGCGGATATCCGGTATATGCAGTAATGAAGATTATGAGGATATGCAGGAAGAATTGGTTGACCGATTCGGAAAACTGCCTGTATCGGTGACAAACCTGTTAATGGTTTCGTTGGTTAAGGCAAAGGCGCATGAAGCATGTATAACTTCGATATCATTTAAACAGGATGCTATAATTATTGAAATGGTTGATGGAGTTAACATTGATATGGAAGCGCTTAATGTATTTCTTGAAAAGTATAAAGGTCAAATTAAGATTATTGCAGGAGAAAAGTCAGGTTTTAGGATAGATGTTGAAAAGAAATCTGTTAAGAGTTTTATTGAAAATCTTAACGAGATTGTTGAATCGATTTCTAATATTATTGAACATAAAAAGTTGCCCGATGCAGATTGATAGGGTATAATATTTAACATCGATAAAAGAGGTGCATTCTATGAAGAGACATTATTTTGCATGCATGATAACGGTTTTCCTTTTTGCGGTTGCAACGGTTTTGACGGGTTGTAGTAAGAAGGACAATGAGGAAAACAGTTTGGTGGTATATAACTTTGGCGGTGACGATATCACTTATGCAGAGTACTATATATATGCTAAAACAATAGAAGAGGATTATCGTAAGGTGTACGGTAACGGTGTGTGGGAATTGGAGTTAAATACTGACGAGGGTAGCAGTACGGTTAAGGATATTACTCTTAAAGATATTGTTGCTGACATCAATCGTGTTAAGGTGCTAAATGCTCATGCGGCTGAACTTAATATCACGCTTACGGATAGCGAAGTATCAGAAATAGATGAAATTGCGGACAAGTTTTATAAAGGGCTTACGGAGGAGGATGTCAAAGAATCCGGAATAAGTCCCCAACTTGTAAAAGCGGTTATCAAGGAAAATATGATGGCCAACAAAGTTTATGAGCAAGTGTTGGAGGATTATGATTTTGAGATTTCCGATGAGGAAGCCAGAATGATTTCCTTCTATGACATGGTGTTTGAATGTTACAAACTTGAGAAAGACGGTTCAATTAAGGAATACAGTGAAGAAGAGAAAGAGGAGCAACTTAACAAAGCTAATGAGGCACTTAAATCTCTTGCGGAAGATGAAGGAACCACTTATGAGAAACTGGTTGACAAATACAATCTTCAGTATGCATCTTCTTATACAATGTCAAAGAGCCAGTTAACAGAAGAATACGGTGAAAGTGTTGCTTCAAAGATATTGGAACTTTCGGATGGAGAAGTAAGTGTAGTTGTTGAGACACAATATGGTTATCATATCTTTAAAATGATCAAGTCCAATGACGAGGAACTCACAAAAGAAAACAAAGAAAATATTGTCAGGTCAAAGCAGAAGGAATACTTTAGTGGAATGTTTGATGATTGGGTACATGATTATGATTCCGGTTTTGATTTTGATAAACAGGTTAATAAGAAACTTGCAGAAAAAATATGGCAATCCTGAAATCAGGATTGCCATTGTTGTTTTAATTACTGAAGATTATTTAAAATATCCTGGTATGATGCAGCTCCGCCGAGGCAAAGTACATATACGATACTTCCTACAGAAATAAGTAATCCCAATATAGAAAGGATAAGACCAACTATTGCCATTGCAGGCTTATTGCCATCAGAATCTTTCTGTTGTACACAAGAAAAGATTATACCGAGTATACCAAATATAATTGATAAGAATGTACAACAGCATGTAAGAAGACTAAGTATACCCATTACAAGAGAGGCTATTGCAAAGCCTTTTGAAAACTCTTCGGGTGTTCCGTAGTTGTTAGATGCATAAGTAGAAGTTGCACTTCCTTCAACTCTGCCACCGAATACTTCCTGGTTTGATGAAGATGATGTATCAACCGGATTTGAAACCGGTGCCTCAAATGCGGAAGGGGTGCTTGTTGCAGATGTTTCTGCTTTAACAGGTTCTGTTACAGTTTCTTCAACCTTTGTTTCTGTAACTTCAGGCTCTTTTGTCTCCTCGGGTTTGCTATATTCGCCCTCTTTTGGAGCATCGTAGCTTAAAGGACTATTATTGTTATTTTCATCCATAGGTATTGTTTCTCCTCCTAAGTTATTATATTATAGTAACATTATAATAACATTTATTACACTAAAGTGTAAAGTTTTTTGTGGAGATATTATGATAGACAGAAAGATATTGTTTAGAGATTTCCTTATTGTTAATATATCCGGAATGCTTGGTGCCGGTATTTTATTTGTCGGCATGCTACTTTCAAGGTTTGATGTTATTACCATTCCCGATTGTACATTTCACGCATTAACTCATATGTACTGTCCCGGGTGTGGTGGGACGAGAGCAACCTTTGCACTTCTTTCCGGCAAAATCATAGCCTCGATAAAGTACAATCCTGCAGTGGTATTTGGAGCACTTCTTATATTATATTATGAGATTGGTATTGTGGTAACGCTTATCAAAAATAACGGCAAACGCTATTATACAACAAAACTGTGGCCGATATATTTGTATCTGGTTATAGTGTTTTCCTTCTTTATTATAAGAAACCTGTTGCTTGTGTTTTGCGGCATTGACATGCTGGCATAATTATTGAAATTAGAAAGGTACTACAATGTTAAGTTCAAACAATCAAAAGAAAATCAAAGACATCCTTAATGAGTGTCCGGATAAAATTGTTATAAGCAATCCTTCGTCAAAGGATAATGAATACAAAAAGGCCGTAATACGAAAATATGAGAAAAGTGAAGGCGTAGCCTATCAGATAGAACGCTTTACAGATAAGCAGGCATTTCATGAGAATGTAAATGTTACCGGAATGTGCGAGGCTGTTCTTTTGATGTTTCCGGAATCATTTACTCAGCTCAATGTTTTTGGGAGCGAGCGTCAGTGGGACTTCAAGGTTACCAAAAAGGGAAAACTTTTATCCTCTGACAGATTAATAAGAAAGACTAACAACAATTCAAAAGAAGGTCTTATAACTTCCGGTGCCGGATGTAAACCTTCCTATAATAATCACAATCGAAAGAAGAATTATATCTTGGAGGAAGGAACGGTTATACCACCGCTTGTTGATCTGGGCATTTTTACAAAAGAGGGCAAGGTTGTTAATTCCATGTATGACAAGTACAAACAGATTAACCGCTTTTTGGAATTGGTGGAGGATGTTGTCAAGAACCATGAGATAAAGGATAAATTCAATATAATAGACTTTGGATGTGGCAAATCATATCTTACATTTATTCTATATTATTATCTCGTAGAATTAAAAGGTATAAATGCCACAATAACCGGACTTGATTTGAAAGCGGATGTAATTAAGAAATGTAATGCGACCGCCAAGAAGTATCATTATGATAATCTTCATTTCGAACTCGGTGATATAAATGGGTACAAAACGGATAAGCCTGTAGATATGGTTGTGACCCTTCATGCCTGTGACACTGCAACGGATTTTGCGCTGTATAATGCAATCACGTGGAAGGCGGGTATCATACTTTCCGTTCCATGCTGTCAGCATGAAGTAAATGCACAGCTTGCAAGCGATGACTTCTCGATACTTACACGATACGGAATCGTCAAGGAACGTGTGAGTGCTCTTATGACAGATGCAATCAGAGCTAACATGCTTGAGTACTGTGGATATCACACACAACTTCTCGAGTTCATAGATATCGCGCACTCACCTAAGAACATACTTATTCGTGCGGTACGCCATGACAATTCCTCGAAGGAACGCCGCAACAAAGCGTTGGAGGAAGCGAAGCGCCTTTGTGAGGAGTTCAATATAAAACAGACATTGATGCAACTTCTTAATAAATAGATTGCTGTTTAATGCACTTTTATATATGACGGACGCGTATAGATTATCAGATGTATGCATATCCTGTGTCAGAATGTCCGGTGCTAAGAGGTTGTAGGTATGCCGACAACACTTTCATATAATACGCGACCGGCTATCAATTCGCCATCGTGGCTCAATGATGCCTTGCTCGCCATCCATGGCTCGAGTCGCGTGCGTCAGCTGTTTGGGTACATTTTGAACCAACAGACAGCATACTTGGTTTTAATGTATTATGATTCATGTTTGACATTTGGTAGGATATTAGAGTTACTTGGTATTACGATGAATATACAGCGGTTGCCGAACATGGATGTTCGGCATGTTCCATTGAGACAGGATGTCGAATTGGAACAGTGCCGCGTAATATAAGAAAACTTTTCCGTAATACCTAGAAACTCTTATATCCGGACAATCAGGCATACATGAACATGATACATTTAAAAATAAGTATGCGTCCGTTCTCAAAATGTCATTAAACAGCAATTTGGGATTGTACGTGAAAAAATACAATTTTATAAAAATACCGCTTGCAATGGCGTAAAATGTATGGTATAGTGACTTTTGCTGTGACATTGATAGCGTAGAAGCGTGAGGTTGCTACTTAATAAAGTAGGTTTTCCGTGGAGCGAATGTCAAGTCTAGATACTGACGACAAGTCACTGTACAATATACCATCCGCAAGGCGGAGATGACGTGTGATAAGTTTTGGAATGAATAATTTTAGGACACACACGGGAGAGTGTACAGTCACCACTTGTCGTACTACTAATAAGTGCGAAAAGGAGGCGGCTTTTTTTATGGCAAATCAGGTAATGAGAATTACACTCAAGGCTTATGATCACAAATTAATCGATCAGGCTGCAGCAAACATCATTGATACTGTTAAGAAGGCAGGAGCAAAGGTTTCAGGTCCTGTACCAATGCCTACTAAGGTTGAGAAAATCACAATTCTTAGAGCAGTTCATAAGTACAAGGATTCAAGAGAGCAGTTTGAGCAGAGAACTCACAAGAGATTGATCGACGTGATTCAGCCAAACCAGGCAACAATTGATGCTTTACAGAAGCTCGATATGTCAGCCGGTGTTTACATCGATGTTAAGATGAAAGCAAAATAATTTAAGGTAACATTTATTAATGTAAGAAAGCAGACCTAATGGGTAATAACCCCATTTAGAATGATTGCCACGGCAATCCGCTGTAAATGAATTAGGAGGAAAGTTTCAAAAATGAAGAAAGCAATTTTAGCAACAAAAGTCGGAATGACTCAAATCTTCAATGAAGACGGTGTTTTGACACCAGTTACTGTATTACAGGCAGGACCTTGTGTAGTAACACAGGTTAAAACTGTAGATAACGATGGATATGATGCTATTCAGGTTGGTTTTGGTGAAAAGAAGGAAAAGATCACAACTAAGGATGTATCAGGAAAGAAAGTAACAAGAAATCCTCATGGTGCTGGTAAGGCAGCCGTAGGACATTTCAAGAAGGCAGGCACAACACCTAAGCAGTTCGTAAGAGAGTTCAGAGTTGAGAATGCTTCTGAGTACGTTGCAGGTGAAAGCGTAATTAAGGCTGACATCTTTTCAGAAGGCGATAAGATTGATGTAACTGCTAAGTCAAAGGGTAAAGGATATGCAGGTGCTATTAAGCGTCATGGTCTTCACACAGGTCCTAAGACTCACGGTTCTAAGTACCATCGTCATCAGGGTTCAAACGGTTGTGCAACTGATCCCGGTAAGGTATTCAAGGGTAAGAAGATGGCAGGTCACATGGGTGCTGTCAGAGTAACCGTTCAGAACTTAGAGGTTGTTAAGATAGATACTGACAATGATGTAATCTTGGTTAAGGGTTCAGTACCTGGACCTAAGAAGTCATTAGTCATGATTAAAGAAACAGTTAAATGTGGAAAGTAATTTGTAGGAAGGAGGAATAGACAATGGCAACAGTAGCTGTATACAACACTGAAGGTAAAGAAGTTGAAAAGTTAGAGCTTAATGATGCAGTGTTTGGTGTAGAAGTTAATGATCACTTAGTTCATAAGGCAGTTGTGGCTCATCTTGCTGCTAAGCGTCAGGGAACACAGAGTGCAAAGACACGTTCTGAGGTTCGTGGCGGTGGTAGAAAGCCATGGAGACAAAAAGGAACAGGTCATGCAAGACAGGGTTCTATCAGAGCTCCTCAGTGGACTGGTGGTGGAGTAGTATTCGCACCGAAGCCAAGAGATTATTCCGTTAAAATGAATAAAAAAGAGAAGGCAAGTGCAATTTGTTCAGCACTTACCTCAAGAGTAAACGAGGAGAAGTTCATCGTATTGGACAACTTCAAGTTAGATGAAGTTAAGACAAAGAAGTTTGTAGAGGTTCTTGGAAACCTTGAGGTATCTAAGGCATTAGTAGTAACTAAGGATAATGATGAGAATCTTGTATTATCTGCAAGAAACGTTCCTGATGTTAAGACTGCACTTACAAACACAATCAACGTATATGACATCCTTAAGTATGACACTTTGGTAATTACCAAGGATGCAGTTGCAGCAATTGAGGAGGTGTACGCATAATGGCAGATATCAAGTATTATGACGTTATAAAGAGACCTATCATTACTGAGAAGTCAATGGATGCTATGGGAGAGAAAAAGTACACATTTGAGGTACATCCTGAAGCAAACAAGACAATGATTAAAGAAGCAGTTGAGAAAATGTTCGAGGGAACAAAGGTTGCTAAGGTAAACACAATGAACTTAGACGGTAAGACTAAGAGACGTGGAATGGTTTACGGAAAGACAGCTAAGTCTAAGAAAGCAATTGTTCAGCTTACAGCTGACAGCAAGGACATCGAGATTTTCGAGGGACTTTAATCAGTAGAATAAATCATACGCAAGCAAGCGTGATAATAAATGCATTTTGAAAGGAGAAAGAAAATGGGAATTAAAACATATAACCCATATACACCTTCCAGACGTAATATGACCGGTTTGGACTTCGATGTTATTACAAAGGATACTCCTGAGAAGTCACTTACAGTTTCTCTTAAGAAAACAGCCGGACGTAACAATCAGGGAAAGATTACAGTAAGACACCACGGTGGTGGTTCTAGAAGAAAATACAGAATTATCGATTTCAAGAGAAGAAAAGATGATGTACCTGCAATAGTAGCATCAATCGAGTACGATCCTAACAGAACAGCTAATATCGCTCTTATCAATTATGCAGATGGTGAGAAGGCATACATTTTAGCTCCTGTAGGACTTAAGGTTGGCGATAAGCTTATGAATGGTGCTAACGCAGATATCAAGATTGGTAACTGCTTACCACTTGAGAACATTCCTGTTGGTACAGAGATTCATAACATTGAGTTGTATCCTGGTAAGGGTGGACAGCTTGTTCGTTCAGCAGGTAACTCAGCACAGCTTATGGCTAAGGAAGGAAAGTATGCAACCCTTCGTCTTCCTTCAGGCGAGATGAGAATGGTTCCTATTACAGGACGTGCAACAATCGGCCAGGTTGGTAATATCGAGCACGGTCTTGTTAACATAGGTAAGGCAGGACGTAAGCGTCATATGGGTATCAGACCTACAGTTCGTGGTTCCGTTATGAACCCTAACGACCATCCACACGGTGGTGGTGAGGGTAGAACAAGTATCGGTAGACCAGGTCCATGTACACCATGGGGTAAGCCGGCACTTGGACTTAAGACTCGTAAGAAGAATAAGCACTCTAACAAGATGATTGTTAGAACAAGAGACGGAAAGAACGTTAAATAATTAAGGAGGTTTGAAATATGGCACGTTCATTGAAAAAAGGACCATTTGCAGATGAGCATTTGTTAAAGAAAGTCGATGCTATGAATGCGGCTAACGACAAGCAGGTTATTAAGACTTGGTCACGTCGTTCAACCATTTTTCCTAGCTTCGTAGGACATACAATTGCAGTTTACGACGGAAGAAAACACGTTCCTGTATATGTTACTGAGGATATGGTTGGTCACAAGCTCGGTGAGTTTGTAGCAACAAGAACCTACAGAGGACATGGTAAGGACGAGAAGAAGTCAAAGGTTAGATAATAGACAAGATTTGAAAGGAGGGTTCATCCATGGCAAAAGGACATAGATCCCAGATAAAAAGAGAAAGAAATGCGAATAAGGATACAAGACCTTCAGCTAAGGTTTCTTACGCTAGAGTTTCTGTAACCAAAGCATGCTTCGTTTTAGATGCCATCAGAGGTAAGGATGTACAGACCGCACTTGGTATATTAGCATACAATCCAAGATATGCTTCAAGTGTTATAGAGAAGTTATTAAAGTCAGCCATTGCTAATGCAGAGAACAACAATGGAATGAAGGCAGAGGACCTTTACATTGCAGAGTGTTATGCTAACAAGGGACCGACAATGAAGAGAATTCAACCAAGAGCACAGGGTAGAGCTTATAGAATCGAGAAGAGAACAAGCCATATCACTATCGTGCTTGATGAAAGATAAGGAGGCAGAAAATGGGACAGAAAGTTAATCCTCATGGTTTGAGAGTTGGTATCATCAAAGATTGGGATTCCAGATGGTATGCTGATACAAAAGATGGCGAATTCGCAAACAACTTAGTAGAAGACAATGACATTCGTAAGTTCTTGAAGAAGAGACTTAAAAGCGCTCAGGTTTCCAAGGTTGAGATTGAAAGAGCATCAGACAGATTAAAAGTTATCGTATATACAGCTAAGCCTGGTGTAGTAATCGGTAAGGGTGGAGCTGAGATCGAGAATCTTAAGAAGGATCTTGCAAAGCTTACAGATAAGAAGTTAATGGTAGATGTTAAAGAGGTTAAGAAGCCGGATGCAGACGCACAGCTCGTTGCTGAGAATATCGCTGCACAGTTAGAGAACCGTGTTTCTTTCAGACGTGCAATGAAGTCTTGCATGGGTAGAACTATGAAGACAGGAGCACTTGGTATCAAGACAGCTGTTTCAGGACGTTTAGGTGGTGCTGATATGGCACGTACAGAGTTCTACAGCGATGGTACTATTCCTCTTCAGACACTTCGTGCAGATATTGATTATGGTTTTGCTGAGGCAAACACAACTTACGGTAAAGTTGGTGTTAAGACCTGGATTTATCACGGCGAAGTACTTCCAACTAAGAACAACAAGGAAGGGAGCGATAAATAATGTTAATGCCTAAAAGAACAAAACATAGAAAGCAATTCAGAGGTTCAATGGCTGGTAAGGCTACAAGAGGTAACAAGATCAGCAATGGTGAATTCGGTATCGTTGCTATGGAACCTGCTTGGATTAAGTCAAATCAGATTGAGGCAGCCCGTGTTGCTATGACTCGTTACGTAAAGCGTACCGGTAAAGTTTGGATCAAGATTTTCCCGGATAAGCCTTACACATCTAAGCCTATCGGTGTTCGTATGGGTAAAGGTAAAGGTAACGTTGAAGGCTGGGTAGCAGTAGTTAAGCCGGGACGTGTTATGTTTGAAATCGCAGGTGTGCCTGAAGATGTTGCTAAGGAAGCATTAAGACTTGCAACACATAAGCTCCCTGTTAAGTGTAAAATTGTTTCTAAAGCTGATTTAGAAGGAGGTGCAGGCAGTGAAAACTAAGGAATATCGTGATGACTTAAGGTCAAAGAATGTTGATGAGTTAAACGCAGAGTTAGTAGCTGCTAAGAAGGAATTATTCAACTTAAGATTCCAGAATGCAACTAACCAGTTAGAGAACACAAGCCGTATTAAAGAGGTTAGAAAGAATATAGCAAGAATTCAGTCAATCATGACTGAGAAGGCTAATGCTTAATATTGGAAGGAGGAAAAGCAAGTGGAAAGAAATCTGAGAAAAACACGTGTAGGACTTGTAACAAGTGATAAGATGGATAAGACAATTGTTGTTTCTATCGTTGATAATGTTAAGCATCCTCTTTATGGAAAGATTGTGAAGAGAACTTATAAGTTAAAAGCTCATGATGAGAACAACGAGTGTCATAAGGGCGATCGTGTAAGAGTTATGGAGACAAGACCATTATCTAAGGATAAGAGATGGAGACTTGTTGAGATTATAGAAAAGGCTAAGTAATTAAGGAGGCAAAGACAATGGTTCAACAGGAAACAAGACTTAAAGTTGCCGACAATACCGGAGCAAAGGAACTTCTTTGCATCAGAGTATTAGGCGGTTCAACAAGAAGATATGCAAATATCGGTGATGTTATCGTTGCCTCTGTTAAAGATGCAACACCAGGCGGTGTTGTAAAGAAGGGTGACGTAGTTAAGGCAGTTGTAGTCCGCACAAAGAAGGGTGCACGTCGTAAGGATGGTTCTTATATCAAGTTTGATGAGAACGCTGCTGTAATCATCAAAGATGATCAGAATCCAAGAGGAACACGTATCTTTGGACCTGTAGCTAGAGAGCTCAGAGATAAGAAGTTCATGAAGATCGTCTCTTTAGCACCGGAAGTTTTATAAGGAGGGTGTCAGGATGGCAACAAGTAAGATTAAGAAGGATGACCTTGTACAGGTTATCACCGGAAAAGATAAAGGCAAAAACGGTAAGGTGTTATCAGTTGATGTCAAGAACCACAAAGTTTTGGTTGAGGGTGTTAACATGGTTTCAAAGCACACAAAGCCTTCTATGGCAAACCAGCAGGGTGGTATCATTGAGAAAGAAGCACCTATTGATATTTCTAACGTAATGTATGTTCACAAGGGTAAGCCGGTTCGTATCGGTTTCGAAGGCGAGAAGAAGGACAAAGTTCGTGTAGCTAAAGTGAATGGTAAGTTAGAGAAGATCGACTAATTAAGAAAGGAGGCTACGTAAAGTTGAGTAGATTAAAAGAACAGTACAATAGCGAAATCAAAGACGCTATGACAAAGAAATTCGGTTACAAAAACGTTATGGAGATTCCTAAGCTTGAGAAGATCGTTATCAACATGGGTGTTGGTGAGGCAAAGGAGAACCATAAGCTTTTAGATACAGCAGTTCAGGATTTGGAGATCATCACAGGACAGAAAGCCGTTGTTACTAAGGCTAAGAAGTCAGTAGCAAACTTCAAGCTTCGTGAGGGTATGCCTATCGGATGTAAGGTTACTCTTCGTGGCGAGAGAATGTATGAGTTTGCAGATCGTTTAATCAATCTTGCACTGCCTCGAGTAAGAGACTTCCGTGGAATCAATCCGGATGCTTTCGATGGCAGAGGTAATTATGCATTAGGTATCAAGGAACAGTTAATTTTCCCTGAGATCGAGTATGATAAGGTAGATAAGGTAAGAGGTATGGACATCATCTTCGTTACTACAGCTAAGACAGACGAGGAAGCTCGTGAGTTACTTACTTTATTCGGAATGCCATTCAAGAAATAATAGGAGGAAGATTCATGGCTAAGAAATCTATGGTTGTTAAACAACAGCGTAAACAGAAGTTCTCTACAAGAGAATATACTCGTTGTAAAGTTTGTGGACGCCCACATTCAGTTTTGAAGAAGTACGGAATTTGCAGAATCTGCTTCCGTGAGTTAGCATATAAGGGTGAAATCCCTGGTGTTAAGAAGTCAAGTTGGTAAGATTTTTGAAGGAGGTAAAAAACTATGACAGATCCAATCGCAGATATGCTTACAAGAATTCGTAATGCGAATACTGCAAAGCATGATACAGTTGATGTTCCTGCTTCAAAGATGAAGGAAGCAATTGCCAATATTCTTTTAGAAGAGGGATACATTAAAGCAGTTGATATGGTTGAGGAAGGAAAGTTCAAGACAATCCGTATCACACTTAAGTATGGTAAAGATAAAAACGAGAAGGTTATTACCGGAATTAAGAGAATCTCTAAGCCGGGTCTTCGCGTATACGCAGGCAAGGACGAACTTCCTAAGGTATTAGGTGGTTTAGGAGTTGCTATCATTTCTACAAACAAGGGTGTACTCACTGACAAGCAGGCTCGTGAAGCTCAGGTTGGTGGCGAAGTATTAGCTTTTGTATGGTAAACTATTAATTATTGTTTATATATTATTAAGGAGGTAACGGCATGTCACGTATCGGAAGAATGCCTATCGCGGTACCAGCAGGCGTAACTGTTGATATTGCAGAAAATAATCAAGTGACTGTAAAAGGACCAAAGGGTACACTGGTAAGAGTATTACCTGCGGAAATGGACATTAAGCTTGAAGGTGCAGAAGTTGTTGTAACAAGACCTAACGATCTTAAGAAAATGAAGTCATTACACGGTCTTACAAGAACTTTGATTAACAATATGGTAATCGGTGTAACTGAAGGTTATTCGAAAGTTTTAGAGGTTAATGGTGTTGGTTACAGAGCTGCTAAGCAGGGTAAGAAGTTAGTTCTTAACTTAGGATATTCTCATCCGGTTGAGATGGAGGATCCTGAAGGCTTAGAGTCTAAGGTAGATGGTAACACCATTACAATAACAGGTATCGATAAAGAAAAAGTTGGCCAATATGCTGCAGAGATCAGAGATACAAGAAGACCTGAGCCATACAAGGGTAAAGGTATTAAGTATGCTGATGAAGTTATCCGCCGCAAGGTTGGTAAGACTGGTAAGAAATAATTAAAGGAGTGAGATAGATGATTAAGAAAGAAGCAAGAAGCAAAGTTCGTGCAAAGAAGCATTTACGTATTCGTAACCGCTTTAGTGGAACTGCAGAAAGACCTCGTTTGGCTGTGTTCAGAAGTAATAATCATATGTACGCTCAAATTATTGATGATACAGTCGGAAAAACACTTGTAGCAGCTTCAACAAATGACAAGGCTGCTAAGTCTGAACTTAAGAAGACTAACGATGTAGAAGCAGCCGCTTATGTTGGTACAGCTATTGCTAAAAAGGCATTAGATCAGGGTATCAAAACAGTTGTCTTTGATCGTGGCGGTTTTATATATCAGGGTAAAGTTAAAGCGTTAGCAGATGCAGCTAGAGAAGCTGGTCTGGAATTCTAATAAGGAGGATAACAACAATATGAAGCATACTATAATTGATGCCAATCAGTTGGAATTAGAAGAACAGGTTGTTAATATTAAGCGTGTCACCAAGGTTGTTAAGGGTGGACGTAACATGAGATTTGCTGCGCTTGTAGTTGTAGGTGACAAGAATGGTCATGTAGGTGCAGGTCTTGGAAAGGCAGCCGAGATTCCTGAGGCAATTCGTAAAGGAATGGAGGACGCAAAGAAGAGTCTTGTAGAAGTACCTATTAATGATAACGGAAGTATTCCTCATGATTTAACAGGAAAGTTTGGAAGTGCATCAGTACTTCTTAAGACATCTCCTGAAGGTACAGGTATCATCGCCGGAGGTCCTGCACGTAAGGTGCTTGAACTTGCAGGTTACAAGAATATCCGTACAAAATCTTTGGGTTCTAACAACAAGCAGAACGTTGTTCTTGCTACAATCGAGGGTCTTAAGAACTTAAAGACACCTGAAGAAGTAGCAAAACTTCGTGGCAAATCTGTAGATGAGATATTAGGATAAGGAGGATTTTACAAATGGCAGATAAGGTAAAAGTTACTTTAGTAAAGTCTCCTATCGGAGCTATTCCAAAGCATAAAAGAACATTGGAAGCATTAGGTCTTCGTAAGGTTAACAAGACAGTTGAGCTTCCTAACAATGATGCAACAAAGGGAATGGTTACTCAGGTTAGACATTTAGTTAAGGTAGAAGAGATATAATAATAACAGATAAGGAGGTGCGAATTAATGAATTTATCTACATTAAAACCAGCAGAGGGTTCAACGCACAGCGATAATTTCAGACGTGGTCGTGGACATGGTTCAGGAAATGGCAAGACTGCAGGTAAGGGACATAAAGGACAGAAGGCTCGTTCAGGCCCTACAAGACCAGGTTTCGAAGGTGGTCAGATGCCATTATACAGACGAGTTCCTAAGAGAGGTTTCAAATGTCGTAACTCTAAGGAGATCGTTGCAATTAACATATCTGCGCTCAACGCATTTGATGATAATACAGAGGTTTCTGTTGCAAGCTTAATCGGAGCAGGAATCGTAAGCAATCC
This sequence comes from Lachnospiraceae bacterium, assembly GCA_015057325.1. GTDB lineage: Bacteria > Bacillota > Clostridia > Lachnospirales > Lachnospiraceae > CAG-590. The sequence continues at coordinate 50,505 of SVEQ01000007.1, forward strand.
TAAGGATGGCGTTAAGATATTAGGCAACGGTGAACTTACTAAGAAGCTTACTGTAAAGGCAAATGCATTCTCTGCATCTGCTAAGGAAAAGATTGAAGCACTTGGTGGAAAAGCAGAGGTGATGTAATATGTTCAAAACCTTAATAAATGCATTCAAAGTAGAACAGTTAAGGAAAAGAATATTTTACACATTTTGGATCGTAGTAATTGTACGTCTGGGCTGTCAGATTCCCATTCCGGGAATCGACGTTGCCCAGGTGAAGGCGTATCTTGAAAGTGTCGTAGGAAGTTCTTACAGCTTTATAGATTCATTTACCGGTGGTTCATTCCTTTCAATGTCAGTGTTTGCTCTTTCGGTAACACCGTACATTACGGCTTCCATTATTATGCAGCTTTTAACTATTGCAATTCCAGCACTTGAGGAGATGCAAAGAGATGGCGAAGATGGAAGAAAGAAAATGACCCAGATAACCCGTTATGTTTCAATTGGACTTGCAATTATTGAGAGTTCAGGTCTTGCAATCGGATTTTCAAGACAGGGCGCACTTGGCGATGTTAATGCACTTACAATTGCTAACATAATATTTACTCTTACTGCAGGAAGCTGTATTATTATGTGGCTCGGTGAGAGAATCTCAGACAAGGGTATTGGTAACGGTATTTCAATAATCCTTTTGATTAATATCGTTTCGCGTATGCCAAATGATTTCTCAAACCTTTACACAATGTTTGTAAAGAGTAAGGATCTTGTTCAGGCAATTATTGCAGTTGTAATTATTGTTGCTGTTGTGATTGGAACAACAATTTTGGTTATTATACTTCAGGATGCAGAACGTCGTATTCCGGTTCAGTATTCGAAGAAAATGCAGGGGCGTAAGATGGCAGGAGGACAGTCAAGCTATATTCCTCTTAAGGTTAATACAGCAGGAGTTATTCCTATTATCTTCGCTGCTTCACTTTTGTCAGTTCCGTCAATTGTTATCAACCTTTTTAATCTTGGAGTTGGTACAACGGGACAGAAGATATTACAGGTATTCAATCAGAACTATTGGTTCAATCCTGAATATCCTAAGGCATCAGTTGGACTTATTGTATATATTGCTTTGAATATTATATTCGCATATTTCTATACTTCTATCACATTTAATCCGATGGAAGTAGCTAACAATATGAAGAAGAGTGGTGGCTTCATTCCTGGTATTCGTCCGGGTAAGCCAACTCAGGATTATCTTAACAAGATATTGAACTATATCGTATTAATTGGTGTTATCGGTCTTTTGATCGTAGCTCTCATTCCAATTTTCTTCAACGGTATGTTCAATGCGGATGTTTCTTTCGGTGGTACTTCGCTCATCATCATTGTTGGAGTTATCCTTGAGACTATGAAGCAGTTAGAGTCACAGATGCTCGTAAGAAACTATTCAGGTTTCTTGAATAACTAAATTATTTTTAGAATAGACGCTACATGTATGAACTGTAATGGTTCATACATTGTAGCTGTTTGTGGTTATAATGAAAGGAAAAAGGAGGTAAGTGAATATGAAGATTATCATGTTAGGTGCTCCCGGAGCAGGTAAGGGTACACAGGCAAAGATGATTGCCGCAAAGTACGGAATCCCTCACATTTCTACAGGAGATATTTTTCGTGCTAACATCAAGAACGGAACAGAACTTGGTGCAAAAGCAAAGCAGTATATGGATAAGGGTGAGTTAGTACCTGATGAGCTCGTTGTTGATCTTGTAATTGATCGTTTCAAAGAGCCTGATTGTGCAAACGGTTATGTACTTGATGGCTTCCCAAGAACAATTCCTCAGGCTGAGGCACTTGATAAGGCGCTTACAGCAATCGGCGAGACAGTTGATTATGCAATCAATGTTGAAGTTCCTGATGAGAACATCATCAACAGAATGGGCGGAAGACGTGCATGTGTTGGATGTGGTGCAACATATCATGTAGTATATAGCCCTACAAAGGTAGAAGGAAAGTGTGATACATGTGGTGGCGATCTTATCATCCGTGATGACGACAAGCCTGAAACAGTTAAGAACAGACTTTCAGTTTATCATGAGCAGACACAGCCACTTATTGATTACTATACCAAGAAGGGTATAATCAAAGAGGTTGACGGAACTGTAGATATGAATGATGTATTTAAGGCAATTGTGGATATATTAGGTGAGTAAAATGGCGGTTTCAATTAAGTCGAAAACAGAAATTGAACTCATGCGTGAGGCGGGAAGAATTCTCGCCATTACGCATGAAGAATTAAGAAAACAGGTAAAACCGGGAATGTCAACTTTAGAAGTTGATAGAATCGGTGAGGAAATAATTCGCAGCTTTGGCTGTATTCCATCCTTTTTGAACTACAATGGATATCCGGCTTCTATATGTGTATCAATTAATGAAGAAGTTGTGCACGGTATACCGAACAAGGATCGTATAATTCAGGAAGACGATATAGTAAGTCTGGATGCAGGCGTTATTTATAAGGGATATCATTCCGATGCGGCAAGAACCCTTATAATGCCGGGAGTATCCGAAGAAGTCAAGAAACTCGTTCAGATTACAAAAGAGAGTTTCTTCAAAGGTATAGAGCAGGCAGTACCGGGCAATCACATTGTAGATATCGGAAGAGCGATTCAGGAGTATGTTGAGGGGTATGGGTATTCTGTTGTAAGAGATCTTATTGGTCACGGTGTCGGAGCAAAGCTTCATGAGGAGCCGGAAGTTCCTAACTTCGCAAGTAAGAGACGCGGTGTTAAATTATGCGCCGGAATGACTATAGCGGTTGAACCCATGATTAACTTGGGAGAGTATGATGTGTACTGGGAAGATGATGATTGGACCGTAGTAACAGAGGACGGACTTCCATCAGCCCACTATGAGAATACCATATTAATAACAGATAACGGACCGGAGATTCTCTCTACGGCCCCGGGAATCGAATTATAAAAGGAGGATTTTAAATGTCAAAGGCAGACGTAATAGAAATCGAAGGAACTGTAGTTGAAAAATTACCAAATGCCATGTTCAAGGTTGAACTTGAAAATGGTCATGAAGTGCTTGCGCATATAAGCGGAAAGCTTAGAATGAATTATATTAAAATATTACCCGGTGACAAGGTAACATTGGAATTATCTCCTTATGATCTTACTAAGGGAAGAATTAAATGGAGAGAAAAATAGTAAAAATACCATTTTTTGCTTGCATTACTCAAACAACAATGGTACAATACCTATTTGCAACGGACTTTTTTCGAAAGGAGAGTATTTTAATGAAGGTTAGAGCATCAGTTAAACCAATTTGCGATAAGTGCAAAGTCATTAAAAGAAAAGGCAGTATTCGGGTAATCTGTGAGAATCCGAAGCACAAGCAGAGACAGGGATAGATGATAGCCCATCGATAGTACTTGTCGTAGCTTGTTGACCAAAGTAGCATCGTATTCCCGGTGTGAAGTTCCTTCTATAATAACAGATCTTTATTATGGAAGAAGAAATTGAAAGCGGCTGTATATATGGGTGTCATGAACCCATATAAACATATCAATAAAAGAACCTAATAATTAGCAGGTTCGACTCCGGAGAGTGCCGGTATGCATTTCACTCTGTGATACCCCACAGAGATACGCAGGTTTTTCGGAGAATACGTATAAGAGTTATTCTTATATAAGGAAATCTTAGGGTAGAAGATTTTTATATATTACAAAACGGAGGTAGCAGTCAGTATGGCTCGTATTTCAGGTGTAGATTTACCAAGAGAAAAACGTGTTGAGATAGGTCTTACTTATATCTATGGTATTGGACTTCCTTCATCTCAGCGTATTTTGAAAGAAGCAAATGTTAACCCTGATACTCGTGTTCGTGATCTTACAGATGACGAGGTTAAGAGAATCAGTGAGATTATTAATGATAGCCAGTTGGTAGAGGGTGATCTTCGTAGAGAGATCGCACTTAACATCAAGCGTCTTCAGGAAATCGGATGTTATCGTGGAATCCGTCATAGAAAGGGATTACCGGTACGTGGACAGAAGACTAAGACTAACGCTAGAACTCGTAAGGGTCCTAAGAGAACAGTAGCAAACAAGAAGAAATAAGTATAGCAATATACATTTACATTTTTCAGGAGGTTTAGTTTAATGGCTAAAGTTACAAAGAAAGTGACTAAGAAGCGTGTTAAGAAGAACGTAGAACACGGACAGGCACATATTCAGTCATCTTTTAATAATACAATTGTTACATTAACCGACAATGAAGGTAATGCGCTTTCATGGGCAAGTGCCGGTGAGTTAGGTTTCAAGGGTTCTAAGAAGTCTACTCCATATGCAGCACAGATGGCAGCTGAGACTGCAACTAAGGCAGCATTGGTACATGGTCTTAAGAAGGTAGACGTTATGGTTAAGGGTCCGGGCTCAGGTCGTGAGGCAGCTATTCGTGCGCTTCAGGCTGCAGGTCTTGAGGTATTAAGTATTCGTGACGTAACACCGGTTCCTCATAACGGATGTCGTCCACCAAAGCGTAGAAGAGTGTAATAGGAGGTATATTCAGATGGCAGTAGATAGAACACCGGTTCTCAAAAGATGTAGATCTTTGGGTATGGAACCACAGGTTCTCGGAGTAGATAAGAAGTCAAACAGACAGTTAATCCGCTCAAGCAGAAAGATGAGCGAATATGGTTTACAGCTTCGTGAGAAGCAGAAAGCAAAGTTCATTTACGGAGTATTGGAGAAGCCTTTCCGTAATCTCTATGCAACAGCAGAGAGAATGAAAGGTCTTACAGGTCCTAACCTTATGATTCTTTTGGAGTCAAGACTTGACAATGTTATATTCCGTATGGGATTTGCAAGAACACGTAGAGAGGCAAGACAGATCGTAGGTCACAAGCACGTGTTAGTTAACGGTAAGAGTGTGAACATCCCTTCATACAGAATCAAAGCTGGAGATAAGATTGAGATTCGCGAGAAGAGCAAATCTTTACAGAGATACAAAGATATTTTAGAAGTAACAGGCGGAAGATTAGTTCCAGCATGGTTAGATGTTGACCAGGAGAACTTAACAGGAACAGTTACAGAGCTTCCTTTAAGAGAGCAGATTGATGTACCTGTTAACGAGACACTTATCGTCGAGTTGTATTCTAAGTAATCAGTAACTCAAAAACCAAAAGGGAGGTTCGTAACGTGTTTGAATTTGAAAAACCAAGAATTGAGATTGCAGAGATCTCAGAGGATAACAGATACGGTAGATTTGTAGTGGAACCTTTGGAGAAAGGCTATGGTACAACACTTGGTAATTCTTTAAGAAGAATTATGTTATCATCTTTACCGGGCTCAGCAGTTAGCTACATTAAGATCAAAGGTGTTTTACATGAGTTCAGTTCTATTCCCGGAGTAAAAGAGGATGTTACTGAAATCGTTATGAACATCAAAGAATTGGCTATCAAGAATAACAGTTCATCTAATGAGCCAAAGCAGGCATACATTGAGTTTATAGGTGAAGGTGTTGTTACAGCAGCAGATATTCATGTTGATAGTGACATTGAGATTCTTAACCCAGATTTGGTTATTGCAACACTTTCAGGTCCGGATGCGAGACTTGATATGGAGCTTACAATAACAAAGGGTAGAGGTTATGTTGGAGCAGACAAGAACAAGAAAGAAGATTCTTCAATCGACGTTATTGCTGTAGATTCAATATATACACCTGTAGAGAGAGTTAATCTCACTGTTGCTAATACACGTGTAGGTCAGGTTACTGATAACGATAAGCTGACTTTAGATGTATATACAAATGGTACACTTGCTCCTGATGAGGCTGTAAGTCTTGCAGCTAAGGTACTTTCAGAGCATTTGAATCTCTTCATTGACCTTTCTGAGAATGCTAAGTCAGCAGAGGTTATGGTAGAGAAGGAAGACAATGAGAAAGAGAAAGTTCTTGAGATGAACATTGATGAATTAGAACTTTCAGTTAGATCATTTAATTGTCTTAAGCGTGCCGGCATTAATACTGTTGAGGAACTTACAAGCAAGACAACTGAGGATATGATGAAAGTTCGTAACCTTGGTAGAAAGTCTCTTGACGAGGTTCTTAACAAATTGAAAGAACTTGGATTATCTCTCAATAACGGAGAGGACTAATAATATTAATACCACTTAAGCCGAATAAGAGTAAGCAAAGTGAAGGAGGACATTACATTATGGCAATGTATAGAAAGCTTGGAAAGAAACAGGCACAGAGAAAAGCGTTACTTCGTAATCAGGTAACACAGTTATTATACAATGGTAAGATTAAGACTACCGAGGCAAGAGCTAAGGAAATCCGTAAGATTGCTGAGAGTCTTATAACAATGGCTGTTAAAGAGAAAGATAACTTCGATGAGGTTACTGTAACAGCTAAGGTTGCTAAGAAAGACAAAGATGGCAAGAGAATCAAAGAAGTTGTAGACGGTAAGAAAGTTACTGTATATGACGAAGTTGAGAAGACAGTTAAGAAAGACCAGCCATCTAAGCTTCATGCAAGAAGACAGATGCTCAAGGTTCTTTATCCTGTAGTTGAGGTTCCTACTGAGGCAGCAGGTAAGAAGAGAATGACTAAGAAGGTTGATCTTACAGAGAAGTTATTCAATGAGTATGGTCCTAAGTATGCAGGACGTAACGGTGGTTATACAAGAATCGTTAAAATCGGACCTCGTAAGGGCGATGCAGCGATGGAAGTAATCATTGAGTTAATCTAATCAAGATAACGAATTATGACAGGCGGAGACTTCCAAGTCCCCGCCTTTGTATTTATAGGAAAAGATATGAGCTTAATTGATATTAAAAATCTTGTATTTGAATATTTTAGACGTGATGATGAAGGAAATGTTGACGAAATAGTCAGCGCCATTTCTGATGTTTCTTTAGACGTTGAGCAGGGCGATTTTATTGCTATTGTCGGTGAAAATGGTTCCGGTAAGTCAACTCTTGCAAAGCATATTAATGCGTTGCTTACTCCAAGCCAGGGCGAAGTCGTTGTTGATGGAATGGATACAAAGGAAGAAGAACTCAAATTATCCATTCGCAAAACTGCCGGAATGGTTTTCCAAAATCCTGACAATCAAATTGTTGGAACTATCGTGGAAGAGGATGTAGCTTTTGGTCCGGAAAACCTTGGTATGAAGACAAGCAAAATCTGGAATAACGTTGATGATGCTTTGCAAATGACAGGAATGAGTAAGCATAGAAATGATTCCCCAAGTAGTTTATCCGGTGGCCAGAAACAAAAAGTTGCAATAGCCGGCGTTCTTGCAATGGAGACAAAGTGCATCATATTTGACGAGGCTACAGCTATGCTTGACCCCAAAAGTCGTAGGCAGATACTTGATATTGCAAAAAAGCTAAATCGTGAAAAAGGAATAACTATTGTTTGGATTACTCATCATATGGATGAGGTAATGACAGCGGATAAGGTTTATGTCATGAAGCAGGGAAGCATTGCAATGCAGGGAACCCCCATGGATATTTTCTCAAAACCTGAGATTATAAAGGAGTGCGGAGTAGTTCTTCCTAAACTTATTCAGTATATTAATTTCATGGCAGGGCAGGGATTGCTTTCGAAAGAAGAAGTTTCTGAAATTAATGATGAAGAAGATCTTATCTTGCTATTATGTAACAAATTTGGAAATGAAAATAAAGGCGATAAGCCGTATATATATAATAAAAATGATGAAGAAAATGATGATTTGTCGCAAGGGCTTTTGCTCAATGACGTATCTTTTACATATAACAAAGGTTATGCAAGTGAGAGTGTGGGATTAAATGAAGTGAATCTTCACATCAAAAAAGGTGAGTTTATTGCTGTTATTGGTGACACAGGTTCAGGAAAGTCAACGCTTATGCAGCATTTAAACGGCTTACTTATTCCACAAAACGGAAATGTTTTTTATAACGGAACAGATATAACCGATAAGGATTTTTCGGTTAAAGAGTTACGTCAAAAGGTTGGATTGGTTTTCCAATATCCTGAATACCAGCTTTTTGAGGAAACGGTAGAGAAAGAGGTTTGCTTTGGACCGCTCAATATGGATATCTCGCCGGTAGAGGCTCAAAAGCGTGCATATAAAGCAATTGAAGCGGTTGGACTGCCGGATACAATATACGACGCTTCACCGTTTAGAATGTCAGGTGGTCAGAGAAGACGAGTTGCACTTGCATCTGTTCTTGCAATGGAGCCTGAGTATTTAATTCTTGATGAGCCGACTGCAGGACTTGATCCTGTTAGTGCATACAAGCTTTTGGACATGCTAAGAACGCTTAATGAGGAATACAATATTGCAATTGTTATGGTGTCGCATAATATGGACGAGGTTGCAGAGTATGCAGACAGAATAATATATATGGATAAAGGTTCTGTACGTATGGATGGGCAGGTTGCCGAAGTGTTTGCGAAAAATATTGATAATGACAACGTGGAAGTGCCGTTTGGTATACGACTTCTTAATGCGTTAAAAAATGCAGGGGCAGACGTTGATGTTTCCTGTCACGAACAACTGGACATTTTTGGAGAATTGTGTAAATTGATTTAAGGGATAAAGCGATGAGAAATATGACAATAGGACAATTCTATAATGTTGACTCAATGATACATAGATTAGATCCGCGTGTGAAAATAGTTGCGGTTTTTATGTATGTGATAAGCTTGTTTTTCATTAACAGTGCATACCTGTTTGGGGTAGCATTTATAATGCTTGTAACGTGCATAGCACTCTCTAAGGTGCCACTTTCGTACATAGTAAGAGGAACTAAGGGGATAATGGGAATTATTATCATTACGGTGCTTATACAGTTGCTTACCGTAAATGGTGCAAATGTGCTTGTGAAATGGCATTTTATCAAGATTACAACAAGTGGTGTAAGAGCGGCTGTATTTCTTTTTGTGCGTCTTGTTCTAATGATTGTGGGTTCATCAATGATGACATATACTACAACACCTAATTCGCTAACTGATGGGCTGGAGAAGTTGCTTTCGTGGCTTAAGGTATTTCATGTGCCGGTGCATGAACTTGCTATGATTATGTCGATAGCCTTGAGGTTTATTCCTGTGTTGGTAGATGAGCTTGATAGGATCATGAAGGCTCAAATGGCAAGAGGCGTAGATTTTAATGAGGGCAATTTGATTGTCAGGGTTAAGCGACTGATGGCGATTATTGTTCCGCTTTTTGTCTCTGTTATAAGACGAAGTGATGAGTTGGCACTTGCGATGGATTCAAGGTGCTATCACGGTGAAGCGGGAAGAACCAAAATGAAACCACTAAGCTATAAAAGAGCGGATTATATAGCGTATGTGCTTGTGATTCTTTATATTGTTGCTTTGATTGTTTTGAAGAAAACACTGCATATAAGTGCTTTTAATGTAGTACCTAATGTGTTAATGGGAGATAAGTAATGAGAATAAAACTAACGGTTGCTTACGATGGTACGAATTATTGTGGCTGGCAAATCCAAAAGAACGGCATAACAGTAGAAGAGGTGCTTAATAAGACACTTTCTAAATTTTTCAAAGAAGAAATAACGGTTATTGGTGCGAGCAGAACGGATTCGGGAGTTCATGCCATGGGAAATGTTGCGGTTTTTGATGCCGATGTTACCATGCCACCTGATAAAATCTCTTATGCCATTAACAATCTTTTGCCGGATGATATAAGAATACAGAAATCGGAAAAGGTATCGGATGATTTTCACCCTCGTTACTGCGATACAAGAAAGACTTATGAGTACAAACTGTATAATGCACAGTTCCCTGATCCGATACAGCGACTTTATTCGCATTTTGTATATTTTCATCTTGATGAGAAGAAAATGCATGAGGCGGCGCAGTATCTTGTAGGTGAACATGATTTTAAGAGTTACTGCACGCCCAAAGACGATGTTGAGAATACGATAAGAACCATTTATTACATAAATGTTGAACGTGAGGGCAATCTTGTCAAAATCAGAATTAACGGAAACGGATTCTTATATAACATGGTAAGAATAATAGTTGGTTCACTTCTAAAGGTCGGAATGGGGATGATTCCACCTGAGGAGATTAAGAATATTTTAGAGGCGAAAGACAGGACAAAAGCAGGGCATAAAGCACCTGCATGTGGACTTACACTTGTTGAGATAGAGTATCTCTAAACGACATGTTGTACATGAAAAATAACAATAAATACATAATGTTGAAATAAGCAAAAAAACAGAAAAAAATCGTTGACACAGATTTTTATTTATAATATAATATCTTACTGTGACGATAGGGAAAGACTGCTCTAATGCCTTTAGCCCAGGTGTTTTGGTGGTTTTGAGTCATCATTTATCTGTCGCTTTCCAACATCATATATATGGATAATATGGTGAGACAGAAGAAGATGATAATAGATATTGTCAATATACGACGACGGAGAATTGTTTCGGACATTGCAAGGAGCCGTCATATGTATGAGAGACAGAAACATTTGAATATTATTTAAGGAGGAATACCATGAAGAGTTATATGGCAAGCCCATCAACAATTAACAGAGAGTGGTATGTAGTTGATGCTACAGGACATACATTAGGACGTTTAGCGTCTGAGATAGCTAGTGTATTAAGAGGTAAGAATAAGCCTACTTATACACCACATATGGATACAGGTGATTACATCGTTGTAATCAACGCAGATAAGATTAAAGTAACAGGTAAGAAGTTAGATCAGAAGATCTATTACAACTATTCAGGTTATGTTGGCGGAATGAAAGAGACAACTCTTAAAGAGATGTTAGCTAAGAAGCCTGAGGAAGTTCTCCGCAAAGCGGTTAAGGGTATGTTGCCTAAGGGACCTTTGGGACGTCAGATGATTACAAAGCTTCATGTGTACGCAGGTCCAGAGCACAAGCAGCAGGCACAGCAGCCGAAAGAGTTAGAGATTAAATATTAATAAAGGAGGACAAATCAGTGGCAAAATCAGCAAGATTTTATGGAACAGGTAGAAGAAAAAGCAGTGTTGCAAGAGTATACTTAACTCCTGGAACAGGTAAGATTACTATAAATAAGAAAGATATGGAAGAGTACTTCGGTCTTGATACATTGAAGTTGATCGTTAACCAGCCATTCGTTGTTACTAACACAGCTGGTAAGTTCGATGTACTTGTTAACGTACGTGGTGGTGGATACACAGGACAGGCCGGTGCAATCCGTCATGGTATTTCAAGAGCTTTGTTAGAGGCAGATGCTGAGAATCGTCCTTCACTTAAGAAGGCAGGATACCTTACTCGTGACTCTCGTATGAAAGAGAGAAAGAAACCGGGTCTCAAGGCAGCACGTCGTGCACCACAGTTCTCAAAGAGATAATCATTATACTTACAAAGATTACAGAAACCGAGTTGCAATTGCAACTCGGTTTTTAAATATCAGTTGCAAATATCCATTTATAATGGTATCATTGTTACTTAAGATTATGGTAGGAGATGTACTCATGAAAGAAGAAATAATCAATAAGATTAAGAAACTTAAAGAAGAAAAAGATGTTGTTATTCTTGCTCATTATTATGTTGATGGTGATGTCCAGGAATTAGCTGATTATGTGGGGGATTCTTTCTACCTTGCGAAAGTTGCAACCAAGGTAAAAGAGGCGAATATCCTCTTTTGCGGAGTATCATTTATGGGAGAGAGTGCGAAGCTTCTCAATCCTGAAAAGAGAGTTGTCATGGCAGATGATTGTGCGGATTGTCCTATGGCGCACATGGTTACGAAGGAAAGAATTGCAGAGGTTAGAGAACAGTATGATGACGTGGCGGTAGTTTGCTATGTTAATTCTACAGCAGAGATCAAATCAGTATCTGATGTTTGTGTTACCTCCTCTAATGCTCTTAAGGTTGTTAACAATATTCCGGAGAAGAACATTTTCTTTGTGCCGGATAATAACCTTGGAAGATATATTGCAACAAAGCTTCCTGAGAAGAACTTTATTTTCAACGACGGTTTCTGCCATGTGCATAAGAGCATTACGGTAGAAGAGGTTAAGAATGCAAAAGAGGCATGCCCGCAGGCAGAGGTGCTTACTCACCCGGAATGTACAATGGACGTGCTTGAGATTTCTGATTTCATCGGAAGCACATCGGAGATTATAGATTATGCGACTTCATGTAATAAGAAGGAGTTTATCATATGTACTGAAATGGGAGTTTTCTTCGAACTTATGCAGAAGAATCCCGACAAGAAGTTCTACTCTGTAGGACATAGACAGTTCTGTCCGAACATGAAGCTTGTAACTCTTGATAAGGTGCTTAATGCACTTGAGAAAATGGGACCTGAAGTAACACTTCCTGCTGATATCATGGAAACCGCAAAACGACCGCTTGAGCGAATGCTCGAACTTGCTAAGTAATAAGGTGTCTTTTCCTTAAGGCGTCATTTCGATAGGCAATCGCCGTTTCCATTAACTTATTATATTGTAATACAGCACTTTCGATTTGAGATTCTCGAATCGCGAGTGCTTTTTTTGTGCTGTTTAACTGAACGTTCATTTCTTGTATCAAGCCTTTGCTTGCATTAAGTTGTAAGTTAAGTTCTTTTATGGTGTGCCTGCTTATTTCAAGCTCATCATTTAATGATGTAATCATATTTCTTAAAGCTTCGTTTGTTTTGCGTTCGTTTTCCAATGCGACTATCAGCGCAGGAAGGGCAAAATCCATGACAATTCCTTTTTATCTAGTATACGGTAACATTTTACATTTTAGAACATAATATGTAGTAAACAAGTATAAGGAAATGCATTATGGCAAAGTGTAAATGTAGTAAGAATCCGAGAATTGTCAGTAATGCGGTGCGTGGAATTGCTAATTGCGCAAACGGCTGCGTAGATGTGTGCACAAATCCAATGTGTGGTGAGCCAAACAGGCTTAGTTTAATGGCACCGTTAATCTATGATGAGATAGGAATTAATTTATGTACGACTTTTGAACTTCCTGTTGATATTGCTACAACATATCCGACGGTTACATGTGCCAAAGCTAAGGTCCTTAATGCAACCTATGTGTATGGCACCGGAGGTGTTACGGTAGAGTCGCTTACAGGACGCCCAAATTGTTATGGGGTTACGCTATCTAATATAACAGTTGATTTTGCACTTGATTTGTATGATGCTGCGGGAAGATTAATTGATACAATTAATCCTACGGCAGTTTATCTTCCGTCTGATACAACTGCAGCAACTTATGATGCAGAGACTAATCCGTCCGCTGTTGCGCTTGAGATTTTTGCACCGTATGGCTATGCTGTTGAAGAAGGTGCGACAGGCAACACGCCGTCAATTAATTTTGTCGGTATGACTACGACCAACAACACTCCTGCTCAGGGACTTAATCTTTATGCAATTGCAAAGCTTTTGGATTTTGATGTAGATGAAAGCGAAGCAACAGTCGGACTTACGATTATTCTTCAGAGTATGTACTATGCAGGCTACAAGGTTAACAGTGCAGGCAGAATAGAGACACCTAAGGGAAGTATCATTTCACCTGACGATACGGATTGTATCAGATTTGTTGCAGGCAACCTGCTTGATCTTGAGATAAAACCGCTTGACCTTGGTTTTCCAAACAATGAGCAGAATCTAAAAAATGAATGTAACGTTAATAATTGTGGACAGATGACTTGTGATACAGGCACACCAATCACCGCTCCTACAGATTGATTTTTTCTATATTTTGGCAAGGGACTGCAAGGATGTAATGTCATTATTGTGGTCCCTTTTAACATGTTTTTTTGTAATTATTAACAATTGTATTTTCCGTTATGAAAGAGTACACTATATATGTAGTGTTACATTGTGTTTTTATTTCGGAAAGGAAGTTGTTTTATGCGTAAGAAATCACACATTTCTTTGGCAAGACACATTGTTAATGTTGCTGATATGAATAGTTTTCAAAAGCATAAGAAGGCGTTTTATGTCGGAAGTATTCTGCCGGATTGCAAGCCTTCATTTCTGACAAAAAGACATGAGATTAATCAGACACTTGATATTTTAGAGAATAAGATGTACAAACTGACCAATGGGTATAAGCATGTTGGCGACATGTCGACGCTTTATTTTACAAGACTTGGTGAGGTCCTTCACTATATAGCGGATTATTTCACTTATCCGCACAATAAGGAATATCCCGGCAATATGAAGGATCACTGTATCTACGAGGGAGAGTTAAAACACAAATTAAGAGCATACATTGCTAAGCTTAATGAGCAGGATATAGAGAAATGGAAAAAGAACATGAATCTTGCTGATTTATCAGGATTTTCAAGCGTTAGTGACATTATGGATTTCGTTAAAGCTGAGCATAGGAATTATATTAGAAGAGAAATCCACACGGTTGAACAGGATTGCAGATACATTGTAGGAATCTGTTCTAAGGTATCTATGGCATTACTTCATATTTGCAACGCGTATGGATAATTATTCCTCGCCGGTAGGCGTATATTTCTTCGGTGTTGTACCGCAGTACTTTCTAAATACCTTGGTGAAATAACTTTGACTTGGGAATGCCAAGGCGTCGGAAATCTGAGCAATCGAATAATTGGAATGAGCAAGCATACTTTTGGCGGTCTCAATTTTTTTAAGCAGGATGTACTCACTTACAGTGCATCCTGTTTCTTTTTTGAAAATTCTGGAAATGTATGAGCTTGAAAGACCGGTTGCTTCGCTTAAGTCTTCCATAGTTATTCTTGTTGATAAATGATCGTATATATAGTCAATGCAAGTAATAACCGGTTTAGAGCATATAGAAGCCTTCTGCAATTTGCGCATTTTCTTTGTGTACGCGATACACATTTCATCATGAAGTTCTGAAATCTCTTTTAGAGTTTTGGCTTTATCCACACGCTGTATATAATAGTCACTCATATTGTAGCTTTCGGAAAGCTGCAGCCCCTGATTAATGCACATACGTGCAATCATAGCTGTAGAGATGACGAAATGATATTTGAGACTCTGTACAGGATTTTTTGAAAGCGTACCAAAACCGGGCTTTGTATGGAAAGGTTCCTTACACAATTCAAGAACCTTGGCAACGTCCCCGTTTTTGATGCAACCGTAAAATTCCATTTCCGGTTGATAGGGGGCATGTATGATATTGTACTCGCGATGCAAAAACTCCTGATAGGAGATTTTCTCGTCGTGAAAAATGCTTATATCGTGGTGTAAATGTTCGGTACTCATGGCGCTCTCCTGTTCTTGAAAATGAGATTTTATGGGTATAATTATAATGGATTTTCCTTGAAGCGACAAGTGATATGTGCTACACTTTATTTAGTATTTTATTGGGAGGTTTTGCTATGCCATTTATTAATTCTAAGGTTACTGTTCCGGTAAGTCCGGACAAAGAAGAAAGTATCAAATCACAGCTTGGAAAAGCATGCAGCATTATCGGTAAGCCTGAAACTTATGTAATGATCGGCTTTGAAGATGGATATTCGCTTTATTTCGGCGGCGAGAAGCTTGACAAGGGTGCTTATATATCAGTTGATGTATATGGTGGCGGCAACTCGGCAGCATTTAACAATATGACACAAAAGATATGTGAGATATTTGAAAATGAGCTCGGAATACCGGGAAGAAATATATATGTAGAGTATCGTACAACTCCAGACTGGGGCTGGGACGGACGTAATTTCTAGACTGTTAGAACAAAGGGAGTAGTGGGGTGAAGGTTTTTGCGTTTGACAGATTTAAAGTTTTTGTGGTGTCAGGGGTAATCATTTTTTCTGTGCTTTTGACATCTTGTTCTTCAAAGGATAAGCCTGCTGATACGACTGAAACGTCTCAAACAGAGATAACTGCCGTTGAGGAAACTACGCAAGAATTGACTGAGGAAACTACAACCGAAGAGATTGACGAATATGCAAGCACGATAAATGATATAATGGACTACATGACTTTAGAAGAGAAAGTCGCACAGCTGTTTATTGTTTATCCGGAAGCGTTGGTTCCCGGTGTTAATTGTGTTACGGCAGCGGGAGAGGCCACAAAGGAATCTATTAATAACATTCCTGTCGGTGGTGTAATATATATGTCCGAGAATCTTAGGAATCCCGAACAGACAAAGAGTATGCTTACTAACATTCAAAGTTATAGCATCGAGCGGACGGGACTTCCTATTTTGTTGTGCGTTGATGAAGAAGGCGGACAGATTGCTCGTATTGCAAGTAATCCGGCATTTGCTATAGAAGATGTTGGTGACATGTCTTTAATTGGTGCAAGCAAAGACTCAATGAATGCTTATGATGTGGGTGCTTATATCGGCAAGTATTTGCATGAGCTCGGGTTTAACCTTGATTTTGCACCGGACGTTGATGTGAAAAGTTCGACCTTTAATCCGCTTATACAAAGACGTGCATTTTCCGATGACCCGGAAGTTGTCGCAGATATGGCAAGCAAGTATTTAAAGGGATTAAATGATAACGGTCTCGTAGGTGTCTATAAGCATTTTCCGGGGCATGGTTCTACTTCAGGTGATCCTCATAAGGGTTATGCATTTACCAATATGACACTTGATGATTTAAAAAAAAGTGATTTAATACCTTTCCAAAAAGGAATTGATGATGGGGTTTCGGCTATAATGGTAGGACATATTTCGCTTCCTAACATAATTACAGACGGAACGCCGGCTTCCCTTTCTGCAGAGATAATTGATGGCCTTTTGCGAAATGATATGGGTTATGAAGGCGTTGTGATAACCGATGCCATGAATATGAATGCGATTAATGACAAATATACGCCGAAGGAAGCTGCGGTAATGGCTATTGAGGCAGGTGCTGATATAGTATTGATGTCCAAGGATTTTAGAGCAGCATATCAGGGCATTTTAGAAGAAGTTGAGTCAGGACGGATAAGTGAAGAAAGAATTGATGAGTCTGTTGAAAGAATAGTAAGACTCAAACTTGAAATTAAAGACGCAAATAACGAAAATTAAAGGCGCATTGCACTTGTGCTTTTATCAATAAAAAACTATAATAAGGTAGTGATGATATGGTTCGAGAAGATAATGTCAAAATGATGAGTCGGGTTGCCATCTATGAGAAAAATGAAGGCAAGAAAGAAATCCCGATGAACAGTTTTTATAAAGGTGACTATGTAAGGCTTTATGCCTTGAAGGCGGTAATTAATGCAACAATTGCTTTTGTGTTGATTGCCGGTATAGTTGTTGTATATAAGCTTGATTTTATTTTGGCAAATGTATTAAAAATTGATTATAAACAGTGGGCACTGTATATAGGCGGTGCTTATGCTGTTTGGGTAATAATATATTGGCTGGTAGCCTTTTTGGTTTATTCTGCGAGATATGAGAAGGCAAGACCTAACATCATTATTTACAATCACCATTTGAAGAAACTTTGTGAAATGGCTGAGACAGAGATAGTTAAAACAAAAGGAGGAGTTGTAATCAGTGACGACTTTATTGACTTTTAGGGAGAACGTTAAAGGGTTCTTCGGACGGTATGACTTTGTAATAACTCCAATTTTGAAATTTATATTGGCATTTATTGTTTTTCATACACTGGATGTAGGATTTGGATATTGGGCGATTCTTGGGAATCCTATAGTGATTCTTATGCTTTCTGCAATATGCGCCTTTTTGCCAAGTGAGGTTATAACGGCAATTGGCGGTGTGATTATCGTAATGGAATCATTTAAAGTTTCGATTGATGTCGGAGTTTTGGCGGTTGCTATGATAATTATTTTCTACTGCGGTTATATGAGGTTTGTTCCTCAAACCGGAATTATCGTTCTTTTGGTTCCTATTCTTAATACGATTCATTTGACTTATGCACTTCCGATATTGCTTGGATTTATTGTCGGTCCTGCGGCGATTGTGCCTGCTATATTTGGTTTGCTGCTTGATTATTGTGAGGGCAGTCTTTCGGATATTGTTAAGGTTATGGCGGCTTCGACGGAAGAAGATACAGCGGTATCGGGATATCAGTATGTGATTAATGGGTTTGTTACTAACAAGGAGTTGTTGTATTCCTTTGTTGTTATGGCATTTGTAATTCTTGTTACATATTGTATTTACAGGTTATCTTTCGAACACGCATGGATTATTTCTTTTGTCGTTGGTGGAATACTTAATATTACGCTTTTCCTTATCGGTAATGTGCTTGTGCTTATCAATGTTGATATACTTCCGATAGTTTATGGAACAATCATTGGAATAGTCATTGCGGTTATTGTTCAGTTCTGTAAGGGAATTGTAGATTACCAGAGAACGGAGCTTTTGCAGTTTGAGGATGACGAATATTATTATTACGTTAAGGCAATTCCGAAAATGTCGATTTCGGGTTCAAACAAGAATATTAAGCATATTAATTCCAAATCTTGATAATGAAAATGGAGAGTAGTTTTGTTGGGGCAGATTCATAATTATTTAACAACATATTTTGATTGGTTTTACATACCGAGAATGAAAGTGACAGACGCGATTGAGATTCTCTTTATTGCGGTAATAGTCTATTACGTTATGGTATGGTTTAAAAAGACGCGTGCATGGACGCTGTTTAAAGGAATACTCATTCTTCTTATTTTTATGGGTATATCTGCAATCTTTGGTTTTAACACGCTGCTTTGGATATTCCGTAATACCATTCGTGAAGGTATTATAGCGGTTATTATCATTTTCCAGCCTGAATTTAGAAGAGCCTTGGAACAGTTGGGAAGAAAGAAGTTCATTTCTTCGTTGTTTACGGGTGATAACGCAGAGCAGGGTAGAAGAATTGATAAGAAAGTATTAAATGATATAACAAAGGCAGCTTATGCTATGTCTGAAGTTAAGACCGGTGCACTTATCGTTATAGAGCAGGAAGTCCGTTTGGGCGATTACGAGAGAACGGGAATTGCTATTGATGCGGTTGTGTCAAGTCAGTTGCTTATCAATATATTTGAGCATAACACTCCGTTGCATGACGGTGCGGTTCTTATTAGAAATGACAGGGTAGTTAGTGCTACATGTTATTTGCCGCTTTCAGATAATCTTGATATCAATAAGGCGTATGGCACAAGACATAGAGCGGCTCTTGGTATAAGTGAAGTATCGGACAGTATAACAGTAATTGTTTCGGAGGAGACAGGTGCTGTTTCGTTAGCATGCAATGGTGAATTATATCGAGATCTTTCCAGAGAAGATTTTGTTGACAAGATTGAAAGACTGGGCAAGAATGAGCCTTTTGCCCGCAAGATAAAAATGTGGAAAGGTCGTGGTAAACGTGAAAAATAAAATTTTTGAAAATATAGGCCTTAAGTTTTTGGCGTTGATTATTGCTGCGGTTATATGGATTGTTGTAGCTAATATTGATGACTACAAAACTACAAGACAGATTTCCGGAGTTGAGATTGAGTTTATCAACGGCGAAGCAATAACCGATAATAACATGGTATATGAAGTTCCTGAAGGAACAACAGTAGATATTATAGTTAAGGGTAGAAGAAAGGTTGTTGAGGGGCTGTCAAGTATGGATTTTCATGCGGTAGCTGATCTTTCGAAAATGTCAATGACTAATGCCGTTACTATTGTTGTTAGTGCCAACAACAGTTATGTGGCAAGAGACATTAATATTACTTGCAAAGAGAATACAGTCAATGTTGCTGTTGAAAAGAAGATAGAGAGTCAGATGGCAATAAATGTCAGAACCAGTTCTGAAGTTGCAGATGGTTATGCAATTAGAAGTAAGACGCCAACTCCTAATTTAATTACTGTAACGGGAGCGGAAAGCGTTATTGACATGATAAGTGAAGTTGTTGTGGATGTGGATGTATCAGGTGCCAGCGCAGATCTTACTGCAAATTCGGAACCGATATTCTTAAGTAAGAGTGGAGAGGTTATAGACTCTGCAAAATTTGAATATGACGTCAAGACTGTTGATGTAACAATTGAGGTGGCAAAGACAAAAGATCTTGCACTTAAGATTAAGGCAGCGGGAGAACCCAAAGAAGGTTATGCGATTGCAGGTATTGATTACCAGCCTACAAGCATTACTGTGGTTGGCGATGAATCTGATCTTGCAAAGGTTGATGAAATACTTATTGATGATATAGATGTTACGGACTTAACAAAGGATTTGGAAACTTCGGTACAAATTGCGGATTATCTTCCTAACGGAATTACTGTTGTTGGTTCAACGGAAGAGATTATGGTTAAGATAATGATTGAGGAATTGGTGGAGAAAAATATGATAATAACTTCTGATTCCATCAACATAGTCGGGCGTAACGAAGAGTACAGTTATGAGTTTTTAAGCGGCAACAGTTATTCGCTGAAGTTAAAGGGGCTTAAAGACAAACTTGACAACCTGATAGTAACCAATCTGATACCAAGTATAGATGTTACCGATTGCGGACCGGGAAGACATTCTTTTGTGGTTAACATGCGAGAAATAGCGGGAGTTGAATATTTGGATACAATTACCGTTGATATTGAGATTAAGCAAAATGAATAACTAACCGGAAGGAGGGGTTTTGTGGTAACAGGAAAAGTAGTTATTACCGAGCCTTTGGGCCTTCATTTGCGACCTGCGGGTCTGTTTTGCGAGGAGAGTTTGAAATTTAAATCAAAGATACAGATCAGAAAGGGAACAAGTCTGTTAAACGCTAAAAGTGTACTCGGTATATTAGCGGCAAGAGTAAAGTGCGGTGATGAGATTGAGCTTATATGCGAGGGCGAAGATGAGCAGAAAGCATTTGATCATCTTAGTGCGTTTTTACAAGGAAAGAGTAATTGAATGTATAAGAGGAGGCGGTAATATTGTTGCATGAGGAATCTAAGGAAAAGATTGCGAAACTCAAAGAAATCGTAAACGGAAGTGATAATATTGTTTTCTTTGGTGGTGCTGGCGTGTCGACAGAGAGCGGTATTCCGGATTTTCGAAGTGTTGACGGTTTGTACAATCAGAAGTACAAATATCCACCGGAGGTTATGGTTAGTCACAGCTTTTACAGAGATCATACAGAAGAGTTTTTTGAGTTTTATAGGAATAAAATGTTGGCGTTAGATGCAAAACCCAATGCTGCACATTTGAAGCTTGCAGAACTTGAAAAGCAGGGAAAACTTAAGGCGGTTATAACACAGAATATTGACGGTCTTCATTATGCGGCAGGAAGTAAAGAGGTTCTCGAACTTCACGGAAGTGTCCATAGGAATTACTGTACACGTTGCGGTAAGTCATATCCGGTAGAGTATATTGCAAATGCAAATGGAGTTCCGACTTGTGATTGTGGTGGAATTATTAAGCCTGATGTAGTGCTCTACGAAGAGGGATTAGATTCTATGACAATACAGAAAACTGTTTCTTATATTAGTAAAGCGGATGTTCTTATTATTGGTGGAACATCACTTGCAGTATATCCTGCAGCCGGCTTTATTGATTATTTCAGAGGTTCTCATCTTGTTGTTATTAACATGGACAAAACGGCCAGAGACGTTAATGCAGATTTGCTTATTAACGAGAGAATCGGTGAAGTATTCGAACAGTTATAATCAAAAAAATGCAAAAGTGCACCATACAATATGTGGTGCACTTTTTTATTATATATACAAGGTATAGGCATGACAAATATTAAACATAAGTAATGCTTATACCTATGTGCATAATAGATAATTATTGGTAAAAATTACACATTTAGTGGTATATATAGCATTAAAACACAAAATATTCGACAAAAAGGTTAAAAACTATGTACAAGTTCCGATATATATATTATAATCATGTCATAGAATATCGTTAAGCTATAAGGAGAGATTATAATGAATACGAACTTAGAGCATTATAAGATATTCTACCATGTAGCCACCGAGCAAAGTATAACTGGTGCTGCCAGGAAGCTCAATATTTCACAGCCCGCTGTTTCACAGGCTGTCAAGCAGCTTGAAGAGGGACTTGGTATAGAGCTTTTTACCAGGAAAGCAAAAGGTGTCAGCTTGACCGGAGCGGGGAATTTATTGTATTCATATGTCAGTAGTGGCTATGAGACAATTATGGCAGGAGAACGGCAGCTTGCTAAGATGATGAATCTTGAGACCGGAGAAGTCAGAATCGGAGCAAGCGATATGACCTTGCAGTTCTATCTGCTTCCCTATCTGGAAAGGTTTCATGTGTTATACCCGGAGATTAAGGTTACAGTGACTAATGCTCCTACACCGCGAACGATTGAGCACCTGACACAAGGTAGAATCGATTTTGGAGTAGTGACAGGTCCTTTAGATGCAGATTCGCATTTTGATATTATTCCTGTAAGACATGTACAGGATATTTTTGTGGCCGGAACCAAATTCAGACATCTTAAGGACAGAGTGATAGATTATAAGGAACTAGAACAGCTTCCGATAATAAGTCTGGAAGGTAAAACAAGTACCAGAACTTATGTTGAAGCTTTCCTAAAACAGAAGAAAGTTGCAGTGAAACCGGAGTTCGAATTGGCAACGAGTGATATGATTATCCAGTTTGCAATGAGAAATCTTGGTGTGGGTTGTGTAGTAGAAGATTTTGCCGATAAGCAGATTGCGGACGGCTCTCTGATTAAGCTTAAGTTTGCAGAAGAGATTCCGCCAAGAAACATGTGTCTTATAATAGACAAACGGTCTTCAATGTCGGTAGCGGCAACAAAGCTTCGAGAGATACTGGAAACTGACAGCAAAGTGTAGACAAAATAGATTGTAGAATAGTCAGGAGGATAATGATGGAGCTTAATAATACTTTTAAGTTAACTAATGAGTTTGGTGAAGAGATAACTTATGTTGGTCTTAGTGTAGTTGAGAATCCTGAGACAGGACAACGCTATCTCATTTATACCGAGGCTGATAAGGCTAAGGAAGAGACAGGTAAGCAGATTGATTTATATGCTTGCATGTATGGTAAGGAGAACGGAAGAATCGTTCTTGATCCTATAGCTACAGAGAAAGAGAAAAGACTTATTCGTACATTTATAGAGAATAATTTACAGGTTGCTTGATATTTGAAATATTCCTCTCTTTTCACACACCCCGCCCCATTTTAATGTAAATGGGATACGGGGTATTTTTGTTGCCATTTTCTTCACATAAGTAATTCTTATGACATATATTCATAATATTGATTTTACTTATGAACAAAAATAAGTTATAATGCCTATTGTCGGCTCGAAAAGAGCAGGTAAATTATAAATGAGAGAGGAATAAAGTATGGTAAAAGCTGTTGTTGGTGCTAATTGGGGCGATGAAGGAAAAGGTAAGATTACAGACACATTAAGTAAAGAGGCGGATATAATCGTTCGTTTTCAGGGTGGAGCAAATGCTGGCCACACAATTGTTAACGATTATGGAAAGTTCGCATTGCATACATTACCGTCAGGTGTATTCTATGATCATACAACAAGTATTATCGGTAACGGTGTTGCCCTTAATATACCGGTACTTTTTAAAGAGATTAAGGATATCGTAGACAGAGGAGTTCCGATGCCAAAGATTTTGGTATCAGACAGAGCTCAGATTGTTATGCCATATCATATCCTTTTTGATGAGTATGAAGAGGAGAGACTTGCAGGTAAGTCATTCGGCTCTACAAAGTCAGGAATTGCTCCTTTTTACTCAGATAAATATGCAAAAATCGGTTTCCAGGTTGCAGAACTTTTTGACGAGGAAGGTCTAAAAGAGAAGTTAGAGCGTGTAATTGTTCAGAAGAACACGCTTTTAGAGCATCTTTATCACAAGCCATTGTTAAATGTTGATGAGTTGTTTAACACTCTTATGGAATATAAGAAGATGGTTGAGCCTTATGTATGTGATACGTCAGCATATCTTTATCAGGCAATCAAAGAGGGCAAGAACATATTGCTTGAGGGACAGCTTGGTTCATTAAAGGATCCTGATCACGGTATTTATCCTATGGTTACATCTTCATCAACACTTGCAGCTTACGGTGCAATCGGAGCAGGAATACCTCCATATGAAATTAAGAAGATTATCACTGTTGTTAAGGCTTACTCTTCTGCAGTAGGCGCAGGTGCATTCGTAAGTGAGATATTTGGTGATGAAGCTGATGAGTTGAGACGTCGCGGTGGTGACGGCGGTGAGTACGGTGCAACAACAGGAAGACCTAGAAGAATGGGTTGGTTTGACTGTGTAGCAACTAAGTACGGTTGTCGTATTCAGGGAACTACAGATGTAGCATTTACAGTATTGGATGTACTTGGATATCTTGATGAGATTCCTGTATGTGTAGGCTACGAGGTTGATGGAGAAGTTACAACAGACTTCCCTACAACAGCTAAGCTTGAGAAGGCTAAGCCTGTACTTAAGACATTGCCGGGTTGGAAGACAGATATAAGAGGAATCAAGAAGTACGAGGATCTTCCTGAGAACTGTCGTAAGTACATTGAGTTTGTTGAGGAGCAGATAGGCTTCCCTATCACAATGGTTTCTAACGGACCGGGACGTGAAGATATTATCTACAGATAAAATTATAAATGAAAAGATAACGAGGCTTTGCTTCGTTATCTTTTTTTGTTGGCATTTATAAGAAAATAACGTATAATCAATGTGTTAAAAAATAATGAGATACTTTGATGTTATAAAGGGGATTTTGTAAATGGAACACACTGTACATAAGAGTAAGAAAAACAGAATTGCATTACGTAGTCTTGCATTTATTTTTATAGCAATCGCGTTGCTTCGCGTGGCAGTAGTAGTTGTTCGACATGAGAAAAGCAGCATTGTAATAACATTGCTTTGTACCGTATGTCTGATGTATGGTATTGTGCTATTGGTTCAGACGTTAAAACCGCAGGCGTACGACATTACGTATGTATTTGGTGATAAGACAATGACTCTAAAAATGCATCGCAAGGAAAGAACCATTGGTTATGAGGAGATTACTGATTTGGGATATGTTATACCTAATCCCAATCTTGACTACAGCCTTGTGCAGATTTATATAGGAAAAGAGCAGTTTGTTATTCCGTTTTCAGAGCACACCAATGTGGGTGAAGCGTTATACGGGATGCTGAAAATAAAAAAAGAAGAATGCGATAATTTGGAAAAAGAAGGACAGTAAAATGGGAAATTTAACCAGAGATAATATTTTAAATATGCTCAAAACTTCAAACGATTACGTGTCGGGACAGGAGATATGTGAGACACTTGGTTTATCCAGAACTGCTGTCTGGAAACATATTAATACATTAAAGTCTGAAGGATACGAGATATCGTCTGTTAATAATCGTGGTTACAGGCTTGATAACGCACCGGATATTTTAAATGAGAACACAATTAAGGAGAATATGAAGACCAAGTGGTTGGGGAAGGATATCATTTATCTGGTAGAAACAGACTCGACCAATACACAGGCTAAGCGCATAGGTGAAAATGGAGGCAAGCACGGAACAATCGTTGTTACTGATAAGCAGACGGCAGGAAAAGGCAGACGCGGAAGAGGGTGGATATCTCCACCGGGTAATACATACTTTTCCATATTGTTGTATCCTGATATAAAAGTTGACAGAGCATCAATGATTACATTGGTCGCCGCAATGGCGGTTGCGGGGGCGGTTGAAGAATATTCCAGACAGGAAGCATTTATAAAGTGGCCCAATGACGTGGTAGTTAACGGCAAGAAAATATGCGGAATACTAACGGAAAGCAGCACTGATCTTGAATATATTCAGTATGTAGTTGTCGGAATCGGAATTAATTGTAATCAGAAAGATTTTGATAAGGACATTGCGGATAAGGCGACATCTGTTGCACTTGAGATGGGCTGTGATATCGTTCGCGGTAATCTTTTGGCGAGAGTGTTTGAGTTATTTGAAAAGTACTATGACTTGTTTATGGAAACCGAGGATTTGTCAAAATTAAAAGAAGAATATAATGCGCATTTGATAAATATCGGTCGTGAGGTAAAGATTATAGACAAAGATAATGAGTATGTAAAAAAAGCTCTCGGAATAGATGAGAGCGGTGCGTTGATTGTCGAGGATGAGAATGGAAGTCGGGATTACATCATATCCGGCGAGGTGTCAGTTCGCGGTTTGTATGGATATGTTTAAGAGTGATTAACAGGAGTGATGCAGGATGAAAGCACCTGAACTTACAACGCTGTGTTATCTTGAAAAGGATAACAAGTATCTTATGATGCACAGGGTTAAGAAGGAAAATGATATAAATAAGGATAAGTATATCGGTGTTGGCGGACATTTTGAATATGGAGAAAGTCCTGACGAATGTCTTATGCGTGAGGTTTTTGAGGAAACAGGACTTACACTTACAGACTATCGCGCTAGGGGAATTATAACCTTTATATACGGAGAAGATGTCGTGGAGTATATGCATTTATATACAGCAGACGGTTTTGAAGGTGAAATCGGAGATTGCGATGAAGGAGAACTTGTCTGGATTGATAAGGATAAGGTTATGGACTTGGATATATGGGAAGGGGATAAGATTTTCTTTGACCTTTTAATGAAGGAGCAACCATACTTTTCGCTTAAACTTGTGTATTCATTGGAAGATGAGTTGATTGATGTAAGACTTGATGGACATCATATCTGAAATAGCTGTTATTTATTGTAAAACCGTAGTTTTTACATTGTGTATGTTATTATGTTATAATGCACATGTTATGAGAGAGTTGGAAGTCATAACATGTATGACTTAATAAAGTTAAGGGAAATGAAGAAAGCACTTAACATTGTTAATGGCGGACGGAATAATATTAAGTATCTGTAAAAATCACTTAAATAAATTAAATATAATCGTCTTTAACTTGATAAAATTAAGTTTGTTATGTATAATACCGAAAGGCAAAGGCGCTAGAAGAAGCACTGTACCCATAGTGCTTTTTTCTATGGAAGTCTTTCAAAAGAATTTAAGGAGGATACAAAACATGTCATACGTTGATGAGGTATTAGAAAAGGTAAAGAAGAGAGATGGAAGTCAGCCGGAGTTCATTCAGGCTGTAACAGAGGTACTTGACTCACTTCGTCCGGTTATCGAGCAGGATGAGGAGAAGTATAGAAAGCTTGCTATTCTTGAGAGAATTACAGAGCCTGATCGTCAGATCATGTTCCGCGTTCCTTGGGTTGATGATAATGGTAATGTTCAGGTTAACCGTGGTTTCCGTGTTCAGTTTAACAATGCAATTGGACCTTACAAGGGAGGACTTCGTCTTCACCCTTCAGTAAACCTTGGTATTATTAAGTTCCTTGGATTTGAGCAGATTTTCAAGAACTCACTTACAACACTTCCTATCGGTGGTGGTAAGGGTGGTTCTGATTTCGATCCTAAGGGTAAATCAGACAATGAGATTATGAAGTTCTGCCAGAGCTTTATGACAGAGCTTTCAAAGTACATCGGTGCTGACGAGGACGTACCTGCCGGAGATATCGGAACAGGTGCAAGAGAGATCGGATTCATGTTTGGTCAGTACAAGAGAATCAAAGGTCTTTACGAGGGAGTTCTTACAGGTAAGGGACTTACATACGGTGGTTCGCTTGCTCGTACAGAGGCTACTGGTTACGGACTTCTCTACTTAACAGAAGAGATGGTTAAGTGCCATAACGATAAGATGGAAGGCAAGACAGTTGCTATTTCAGGTTCAGGTAACGTTGCTATCTACGCTACAGAGAAGGCTCAGCAGTTAGGTGCTAAGGTTGTTACTGTTTCTGATTCAACAGGTTGGATTTATGATCCTGAAGGAATTGATGTTGCACTTCTTAAAGAGGTTAAAGAAGTTAAGCGTGCACGTCTTACAGAGTATGCTGCAGCTCGTTCATCAGCTGAGTATCATGAGAAGAAGAACGGTGAGCACGGTGTATGGCAGTATAAAGTAGATATCGCTCTTCCTTGTGCTACACAGAACGAGTTAGATATCGAAGATGCTAAGATGCTTGTTGCTAACGGTGTTCAGTACGTTGCTGAGGGTGCTAACATGCCTACAACAATCGAGGCTACAGAGTACTTCCAGAAGAACAACGTACCTTTCGTTGGTGGTAAGGCTGCTAACGCAGGTGGTGTTGCTACATCAGCACTTGAGATGAGCCAGAACTCAGAGAGACTTTCATGGAGCTTCGAAGAGGTTGATGCTAAACTTAAGAACATCATGGTTGGTATCTACCACAACATTGATGACGCTGCAAAAGAGTACGGTATGGAAGGCAACTATGTTGCAGGTGCTAACATTGCAGGTTTCAAGAAGGTTGTAGAAGCTATGATCGCACAGGGCGTCTGCTAGGCATTGAATACTTGATGAGTGCGAGTGAAACGAAGCACGAATCTAGTATGAAAGCCCATCCCGAGACTTAGTGGAAACGAGTCGAAGACGAAGTTTGCACGCTAGTCGAGTGGATGAGTAAGTTGATAAATAGAAGAGTGTCCATCATGATTGCATGATTGGACGCTCTTTTTTTAATGCATTCTTTCAAACATGTAAGATTTCAGAAATAATCTGGAAAGGATTGTATGTTATTCTACCTATAGAAAAACAAGAAAGGTGGGATAAACATATGGCAAATACAAGCAAAAAAGCTGTAAAGAAACTTGCTCTTAAATCCCTTAAAATGAATAGAGCAAAAAACTCTGTACTGACATTTTCGGTCATTCTTACAACTGTTCTGTTCTCGTCATTATTTACTATAGTAGGAAGCTTGCTAAGCGAATTTCGTGCGTCGTCTATGGGGCAGTACAATTACATTGATATGACGGCTGCTTTGGTATGTGCGGCCGCATTGGCAATATTTATCTTTTCAGGCTATCTTATTATCAGTAATGTTTTTAATCTCAACATAATATCTGATATGAAGGAATATGGACTTCTTAAGTCGATCGGAACTACAGGTAAACAGATAAAAAATATGGTAAAGGTTAGAGCAAAACGTATATGTTTTGTTGCATTACCTATAGGCCTGGCAATAGGATGGGCAGTTGGTGGTTGGCTTCTTCCGATGATTGGAAAATTCATTAATACGGTAGGAGTTAATAAGGGGCATGTTCATATGAGCATATGGATAATTCTGTTTACTATAGTATTCGTGTATTTTACGGTTTCGATAAGTTCAAAAAAACCATGTAGGATGGCATCTAAGATTTCGCCTGTAGATGCAACTCGTTTTACAGGAGGACTAAAGAAAAACGGCAAGCCCAAAAGGAGAACACTTTTGGTTGTTTTATCCCTTACATTACCATTAATAGTACTTAACAGTGCGCATACAATAACAAACAGTTTCAGTACAGAAGCATATGCGGAGGATTATGTTGTAAGTGATTTCTGCGTTCAGGATGAGCTTCTTGATAATGCCGGAGCAAGTGAGAAAAATGTTAATGCTGTTGAAGGATCATTTCTCGCGGAAGCAAGTAAGCAAGAGGGAGTTGAGAAAATCGGCAACTTATATCTTAATCATGGTGAACATGTTTTTTCTCCGGAAGTTTGGAGTGAGATAGAAGATTATTTCTATTCGGATGAAATAGTAAAGATGCAGATAGAATCGTTCTATACGGATGAGGGTTACTCGGTAAATGATTATCTTAAGGATATACATGGCAAGAGAACCATGGAAGGTAACACTTATGGTATAGGCGAACTTGTAGCCGATAAGTTGGAAGATGTTCAGACAATGGATGGAACAACAAGTATTGACTGGGGGAAATTTAATTCCGGTAACTTCGTTCTTGCAGAAAGATGGCAGTTTGCAAATGACGGATTCCTTAATATCGTAAGCCCGGGAGATAAGATCGAAATAGAGGGACATGAATATACGGTATATGCATTAGTTGACATACCTATGGAAATTGAGTATCCGGTATATGCTCCGATTGAGTGCAACTTTATACTTCCTGAAGATGAGTATTTATCAGTGTATGGTAAATGCAGCCCTATGCGTACTCTTATAGATGTTGAAGATGATAAGGAGTCGTCTTTTGAGGAATGGATAAGCTGTTACACTAAGTCTTCATCTCTTAGTTATACATCAAAACAGAGCGTAACAGAGGATAACAAATCATTTGGTGAGTTGTTTGCGGTGGCAGGATTTGTGGTGGCAGTAATACTTGGTATTATAGGAATTATGAACTTTGCAAATACAATGATAGCTTCTATTATCTCAAGAGCACGTGAGTTTGCGATGTTAGAAGCTGTAGGAATGACTGCAAAACAGCAAAAGAGACAGCTTATAAAAGAAGGTTTAAGATACTTCATTTATACATCTTTTCTTAGTGTGATTATATCAAGTATTGTAAATGTTACGGCGGTAAAGCTGTTTGTTAATAATCTGCCTATGTTTTCATGGAAGTTTAGTCTTACATCACTTGCAGTATGTCTTCCGTTAATATTAGTCATTATTGTTATAATTCCAACGGCGACATATAAAAGACTTCGAAAAAGAAGCGTGGTAGAGCGACTTAGAACAGAATAAATTTTAGTGTTCTCATAGGGAAAAAAGTGTTATAATGCAAAATGACTAATTGAAATAAGGAGCTTGAACTATGAGAAAAACAAAAATTATATGTACATTAGGACCTTCAACAGAAGATGACCAGGTGTTAAGACAGCTCATGCTTGAGGGTATGAACGTTGCAAGATTTAATTTCTCACATGGTAATCATGAAGGACATAAAAAGAATCTTGATAGAGTTAAGAAATTAAGAAAAGAACTTGGCTTGCCAATAGCTGCTCTTTTGGATACAAAAGGACCGGAGATAAGAATTAAGGATTTCAAGGACGGCAGCGTTGACCTTGAGAACGGTCAGACATTTACTTTGACAACAAGAGAAATAGAAGGTGATGAAAAAGAAGTTTCAATCACATACAAAGAGCTTGTAAATGATATTAAGGTCGGCAATAAAATATTAATTGATGACGGACTTATATCCATGACGGTAAAAAAAGTAACCGATACGGATATCGAATGTGAGGTTGAAAACGGTGGACACATTTCTAATCATAAGGGTGTGAATGTCCCTAATGTCAATCTTTCAATGCCATACATAAGTGATAAGGATAAGGAAGATATCATTTTCGGTATTGAGCAGGGATTTGATTTTATTGCGGCTTCATTTGTAAGAACCGCGGATGACATTTTGGCTATACGAGATATCTTAAGCCAGCATAACTGCAACTTTATCAACATAATTGCGAAAATTGAAAATATGCAGGGTGTTGAGAATATCGAAGAAATCATAAGAGTTTCTGACGGTGTTATGATTGCACGTGGTGATATGGGTGTTGAGATTCCATTTGAGGACGTGCCTTCAATTCAGAAAATGATAATCAAAAAGGTTTACAATGCTGAAAAGATTGTTATAACCGCAACACAGATGTTGGATTCCATGATGAAGAATCCACGTCCTACCAGAGCGGAAGCTACAGATGTTGCCAACGCTATATATGATGGTACATCTGCAATTATGCTTTCAGGCGAAACTGCCGCAGGATTATATCCTGTAGAAGCATTAAAGACAATGGTTAGAATTGCAGAAAGAACAGAGTCTGATATAGATTTGGTAAAGCGTTTTAATAACAGAGGAAGTTTGGTTAACCCTGATATAACTAACGCCATAGCTCATGCAACCTGTACTACAGCAATGGATTTAAATGCCAGCGCAATTGTAACGGTAACCAAGTCAGGTAAAACCGCAAGAATGATTTCGAAGTATCGTCCGGTTTGTCCGATAATCGGTTGTACGCCATATGAAAATGTATGGCGTCAGCTTAATCTTTCATGGGGCGTTATGCCGCTTATGGTAGAGGAGAAAACCAACACCGACGAGTTGTTTGAACATGCTATTGAAGAGGCGGAAAAAGCCGGCTATGTTAAGCAGGGACAGATAACGGTTATTACCGCAGGTGTTCCTCTTGGAGTTTCAGGAACAACCAATTTGATTAAGGTTCATGTCGTGGGTCATATTCTTGTAAAAGGCCGCGGTGTTAATAACAGAAAAACAACAGCAAGTCTTTGCGTAGGAAAAGAAGAAACCGACATAATAGAAAACTTTAAGGAGGGCGATATTATCGTTCTTCCTGAAACAAGTAATGATATAATCGATGAACTTAGACAAGCCTCAGGAATAATTATTGAGAATGAGGGGCATAATTCGCATGCTGCGATTGTGGGATTATCTCTTGATATACCGGTAATTCTTGGAGCAACTAATGCAACAGACATATTAAAATCCGGTGCGGTAGTTAATCTAGATGCAGAGAAGGGTATAGTATCATCTAATTAAAATATAAATGGGAGGACAAAATGGCAGTTAGAATTATTGTAGATTCAGCGAGTGATGTGAGTCAGGCAACAGCAAAGGAATGGGGGATTACCGTTGTTCCGTTAAAGGTTCGCTTTGGCGATGATGAGTATCAGGACGGAAAAACATTATCCAATACAGAGTTTTATGAAAGACTTATAGAGACGGATGTTGTTCCGAAAACAAGTCAGATTCCGCCTGCGGAATATATAGATGAATTTGAAAATGCGGTCGAAGCGGGAGATGAGGTTGTATGTCTTGTTTTATCATCAGGAGTGTCGGGATGCTTCCAAAGTGCAACAATTGCTTCAAGCGATTTCGAAGATAAGATTCATTTGGTTGATACAAGGCAGTTTTCACTTTCTTACTATATTCTTGTTGAGTATGCGGTTCGTTTACGTGATGAGGGCAAGAGTGCCGCAGAAATTGCTGAGGCTATAGAAAATGCTAAATCAAGAGCCAAGGTGCTTAGCGTATTTGATACGTTAGAGTATCTCAAAGCTGGAGGAAGACTTTCATCAACAGCAGCATTTGTAGGTAATGTATTGTCGATTAAACCTGTTATTACAATTACTGACGGTGTTGTAGAGGTTATAGGTAAAGCACGCGGATCAAAAAATGGTAACAATATATTAAATCAGACGATAGATAAGGTGGGTGGAATTGATTTTTCAATGCCAATCTGTTTTGGCTATACCGGTCTTTCCGATGATATGCTTCAAAAGTATATACGTGATGGTAAAGATATTTATGAGGGTAAGCTTGATGAGTTAAAGGTTGTATCTGTCGGTGCAACAATTGGTACATATGCAGGCCCGGGAGCTATAGCTGTAGCATTTTTTATGAACGAGTAAAAAATATTATTGACAAAAGAATATATTGTACTTGTAGTTTAATGAAAAACTCATATATCCATGATATCATTTTTTTGATAGGTTAAGTCCGGAAGAATGATTGAAGGGAGATTTTAATTATGGGTATTAGCATTCATTTATCGGTATCTAAATCTGTAAAAAAAGAAGAATGGAAGGCAGTATATGAAGAAAGTCTGAAAATGGTTAAAGCTTTTCCTCTTGCAGAACTAAGAGAAATTGACATCGATGGAATTGACACTATTTGTCTTGTGGAAACTGAAGAACATCAGGAAACATATGGATGGTATGATGAAAAAACTAGAGTGGGCTGGGATGCAGTAGGTGACTATAGGTATATGCGTATTGCTGAAGATTATTATCTTCCCAGAGATCTTGTAGATGATAAGAAATATATTGAGAGGTGTGAGGATGCAATGTTTGGAATACTTCCGGCCTATCTCGATTATGACTGGCAAGATAAGCAATTTGATATTACATATGATATTTGGGGAGCGAAAACTCAAGGAGAGCCATACCATATGTATCTGTTAGCTATAGCCTGTATGATTGAATCAAGACTATCTAATAAGGCATTTGTCTATGGCGATATAACAAGAGGGCAGTGCGTAAGAGCTGTTGAATTGGCTAATGAAGTATTGGATAATCCTATTGAAATACCTGCTAGATGTGATTTAGACAGATTACTTGAAAGAGTTTCTGCTATGCCATTGACAGAACAGGAGAAAATTAGGGCTTTTGAATGTATTTATCTGGGTAATAAAGATGTAAAGTTTGGGGAGTATATAAGAAATTATTTTTCAGATGCTGCATTTATTGAATATTGGGAAAAAAGATTCAGCCATTGTACTGTGGAACAATTTGGTTTTCTGGATATTTTCAGTGATTATATATTATGGGGATTTGATCTGTCAGATGTGTGCAGATATGTGAAGTTTAAAAACAAAGATGGAAAGCTTCTTTATGAGGATTTTGTGAAATATGTAATGGATACGAAACTGCACTTGTTGAATAAGGATTGTAGCGATCCGCTTAAGATTGACGAGGATGAGAGCAGACCTTACGGTGTAAGCACTTTATTTGCGCAACTTGTATTTATTGGTGCTAAGAATAAGAAGATTGATAGATTTATTCCTATTGAAGAGATTAGAAAAGCACTTACAGCAAGTATTGGTGATAAATGTGATGTTAACAATATTATAGATAACTATCTGAGTAAAGAAGCAGAACAGGATAATATAGATTTGTTGAAAATTTCAACGGAAGAAGATTATATAAAAGCCTGTGACCAGGATCCGTCTGAATTATACAAACAGTATATAAATAATACTGCGGAGAAAATTGAAAAAATCCGTGAGACATATGATATAGCAGATTTTGATTATTTACCTTTTTATGAATCAGGAGATACCATATCCCCTGGCATTTTAAAATCTTTAGGAAAATCATTTGCGTTTTACAGAAGTATTCTCGAAGAGGATAGTTACAAAGAACTTATGAGAAAGGATTACATATCTCGTTGTCGGTTTTTAGTAGATCAAAATTCATCGATTTTCATTAGGGATACAGACTGGAGAAAAATATTCAAGGATATCAGAGAAAATGACGAGTCTTTTGCCAGATATTATCCGATGGTTAGGGTGAGTATTACTAGTAAAAACATTGCATATATGATTAATGCAATTGTTTTAAATGATGAGTTATATGAATATTGTTTTGAGTTGGCTTCGCAATATGAAAAAGAATAGAGTTTGGAAAACCATTATTTTATACTACAACTATAATGACAAATAAATGATAAGCAGTTATGATATTAACAACTAAAAATACAAATGAAAATTATATTAGCATTGTAATTTTTTTATAAATCGAATATAATATAGGTAGAGCGGAAACGCCTCGATGAAAGAGCATCGTAAAAAGTTGGGCTGCAGATGGAGCAGGGTAAACTTTCCATCTCTTTAGATGTCTTGACTGGACATCGAGTCTGGCAGCAAGGATTAAAGCTGTAGTCCACGTGGGGGACTTTATGATTTCCACGTCGTTGATGGTATTTTGAATGGATACCGCGGCTGACAACCAGCAGAAAACTCTTGTTTTTTAGATGTAAATAAGGAGTGCGGTTTTCCGCACTCCTTATTTACATCTAGGAGAAAAATGTCTGAAAAAAGAGAAAAGAAGTACGCAATTAGACAGTTTATAATTGAAGCTGCCAGGATATATAGTGAAGAATTAGCAGGAAAATCTTTTTTGTATGTATATGGAAATGAATACTTTGAAGTATCGTTTCCTACAGATCATTTTTTACATTTAACTGGCGTTGAAAGTATGTTGACTGCAAAAAACTTTTATAAGAGAGCAAAGAAAGGACAGTTGACGGATAAACAGTTTTATTTTACGTCAAGACATCCTTTTGCTAATGCAAAGAAGAAACTGCCAAGTCTGAAACGTATACAGGAACTTACCAATGATGCGGTTTGTATTTTGAAAGAAATGAGTACAAATACAGTTGTTTATAAGTTGAGTATTTCAAATCTGGAGTTCACACTCGGTTTGACAGAGGATGTGGATAAAGACAATAATAAGTTAAGTGATTATTATTTGCCAATGTCGCTTAGGGTAGAAGAGTCTTCGGTTGAGAAAAGCAGTGATTGGGAAATAGTTGATTTTATACTTGTAAAGGATTTGAGTAATAGGTTATATGATAAGCTATTGTATATAGATGAAAACAAAAGATTGCCTTCTTTGGTACATACATTGGTAAGCAAAGAACTATTAGAAGAGTGTAAATTAGGAGAATAATTTGTATGGGGAAACAATATCCGGTTATAGATATAGATGCAACTGCTAAAAACATTAAGAATATTATGTATTCAAGAAATATTACGGTAAAAGACATACAGCGATTTCTAGGGCTTGAAACACCTCAAAGTGTATATCATTGGCTTAATGGAAGAAATATGCCAACGATTGATAATCTATATGCATTGAGCGAGTTGTTTCAGATGCCTATTGATACAATCATTATAGGAAATAGAAAGTTTAATACAGATCAAAATAAATCTATTATAGAAGTATATGAGAATTACATTTGCCGTGGTGATTTATATGATCGCATGAGATTTTATCTGGTATTAAATTATTTCTATATTTCAAAGAATAGAATGAGTAAAAAATATTATTGACAAAAGAAAACCGGCGTTGTATTATTTGTATTACAAGGAGTAATACAAATAATACAACGCCGGTTTTTTATAAGAAAGGGTGATAGAATATGGATAAGAAGAAAATAATCAAGTTTGTTGTAATGACGTTTGCTGTGGCTTGGATTATACAATCAGTAGTTTCGATTATTTCGGCTAAACTCACAAACCCGATGGTGGGACAGACGGTTTTTACATTAGGAATGTCAGTGGTTATGTTTGTTCCGCTTATGGCAGCGCTAATTGTCAATCATAGTTTGAAGGGAATGGGATGGAAACCTAAGCTTAAAGGCAATATCAGATGGATATTCTTTGCAGCATTTATTCCGCTCTTTTTTGTTATACTTGGCGCAGCATTATTCTTTGCAATCTTTCCCGATTTGTTTGATGCGACAGGTTCGTATTTATTCAAAACATATGCGGATATGGGTTTGGATTTTGCAGATACGTTGGAGAAAGCAGGCTTGGATTATACGACATATATGCTTGTATCACTTGTAGCATTCATATATGCACCATTTTTAAATATGTTTGTAGCCCTCGGTGAAGAGGTTGGTTGGCGAGGATTTCTTTATCCCGAACTTTCTAAGGGCCATAGTAAGACAAAGACATGGATAATCGGTGGAATTATATGGGCGGCATTTCATTTCCCGGTTATGCTCATTGCAGGATATGAGTATGGTAAGGATTATATGGGTGCAATGTGGCTGGGACTGATTGTGTTCTCGGTAAACTGCATTTTCATGGGAATGATTCATGAGATACTATATGAAAAGACAAAAAGTATTTGGTTTCCTGCACTTTTGCATGGCTCAATAAATGCAGCTGCGAAAATGCCACAGTTTGTCATGAATGCCAACCAAATGGATAAGCTTAACAGATACATGATTTTTGGACCGTATTTTAACGGAATTATCGGAATGATACCGATGGTGATAATTGCTATAATTATGGGTGTATGTGCTCTTAAGACTGAAAAAAATATAAAATATTAATACAGTTTAAGAAAGGAAGCGGCAATGGTTATTAAAATAGATGATTATTCTGATGTACCTATATATATGCAGATTAGAAATCAGATTGTAATGGGTATTTCCGGTGGAGAACTAAAACCCGGCGAACAGCTTCCGACTGTCAGAGCTCTTGCGATGGAAATTGGAATCAATACGATGACTGTCAGCAAGACGTATCAGATTCTAAAGAACGAAGGCTATATTACAACCGATAGGAAAAACGGTGCGAGAGTTCGTGAGGAAATCAAACAGTCAGGTGAAGTGAGTGAGGATAATAAGGTTGAACTTCGAAGAATTGTATCTGAAGCAAGACTTTCCGGTGTTTCCAAGAATGAGCTTAAGAAACTAATAGACGAGTATTATTAAAGAGGGGATGATGATATGAATAAAATGCTTGGTTTAATAATGTTTTTGTGTTTCGTTCCGTTTTTGATAATAATGTACTTTGTTATGTATCCGAGAAACTGGAAGAAGAAAAAAACTATTTTTGGTGTGAGGAATAGGTCAGAGTTTTTGGACGTTGACAACAGTGGGCTTGTAGATGAAATCGTTAAAGGAAACAGAAAACTTGCAACGGTGATTTTAATATCTTCATGTATCATATCGCTGGCGTTTTTGCTTATACCAAACTTAAGTGCAATGATGATTTCATTTACGGTATTTATAATGATTATTTGTGTTGTTATAATGCTGCCACATATTAAAGGTAATGGCGAAATGAAAAGCCTAAAGCGTGAGCTTGGAATAGTGGCCGGTTCAACTGTAAGGACTGCCGATTTAAAGAGTATCAGCGCGTCGCATACGTTTAACATTTTATCTTTCATAATACCTAACGGAATTTCCATGATATGTTTGGTGTTTTCGATTTTATATGACCTTAAGTTAGTTGATGTCGGCAAGGGTTTATATCAGGGATCATTTGGTGCAACGGTGCTTTCGGGTGTGTTTTTCTTTCAGGGAGTGTTGTTCGTTGTGCTTGCAATAATGATGGATAATATGCGAAACGAAGTAATTTCCCAAAAGAGTGATGTCAATGCCAATTACAACCGGGCTAAGAAAAAGTTGTGGAGTGATATGTGGCTTTTGATGACATGGCTAAACACAGCATTACTCTTGTTTATGGTTTTTACTATTGTTTTGGGATTATCACCGGTAACGGTACTTGTGGGTGCGACGGTTTGGCTTGTGGCAACGATACTTCTTATGTTCATGTTGACGAGAAAGACATCGCTTTTAAATGAGCATTATGAGTCGGAAAATGTAACTGAGGACGATGACGATTTTTGGATATATGGCGTGTTTTATTATAATCCCAAAGATGCAAGACTCAATGTTGAGAAAAGAACCGGTCTTGGTTCTACGGTGAACATGGCGCATCCTGTCGGAAAAGTTATTGCAGCTTTTTGTGTCTTGGCAATAGTCTTTTCGTTTGTGATGATGTTCTATGTCGGTGTTATCGAGGTTACACCGCTTGAACTTCGTGTTGATAACGGTTATGTAATATGTCATCAATTAAGAGATGAATATAACATTGCTCTTGAGGACATTAAGGAAGTAACTTACGTGGAAAATAAGGGCGATTTTAAACCAATAAAAATTGCAGGTGTGGAAAGCGATAATGTTTTGAAAGGTAAGTTTGGTGTCGAGGGAGAAAATGATGCAAAACTATTTATGAATGGCAAGGTGGATAGTTACATAAGAATTAAAACCGACAAGACAACTTATTTTATAAATGATAAGACCAATGAAGAAACAAGAAAAACATATGAGGAAATTAAGAAATAAAACTTATTGGGAGGATATAAAATGTTAGAGATTAAAAATTATTCAAAATCGTATGCTGAGGGCAAGAAAGCAGCAGATGACGTGACACTTACAGTAGAGAGCGGAGATATTTACGGCTTTATCGGTCACAACGGTGCGGGTAAATCAACAACAATTCGTGCCGTTGTGGGAGTACTTGATTTTACAGAGGGTGAAATATATATAGATGGTCATTCCGTTAAAGATGAGCCGCTTGAGTGTAAGAAGGTTACTGCATACATTCCTGACAATCCGGATCTTTATGAGAACTTAACAGGTATTCAGTATCTTAACTTTGTGGCAGATGTTTTTGATATCAGTGCAAAGGACAGAGAGGAGCGTATCAAAAAATATGCGGACACGTTTGAGATAACAGATTCTTTGGGAGACCTTATAAGTTCGTACTCACATGGTATGAAACAGAAGGTTGCAATCATTTCAGCACTTATTCATAATCCGAAACTTCTTGTCCTTGATGAGCCGTTTGTAGGACTTGACCCTAAGGCAACATTTACACTTAAAGAAATAATGCATGAAATGTGTAAGCAGGGTACAGCGATTTTCTTCTCGACACACGTGCTTGATGTTGCCGAGAAGTTGTGTAACAAAGTTGCAATTATCAAGAAGGGCAAGATTATCGCATCCGGCACAATGGAGGAGTTAACTGCAGGACAATCATTGGAAGAGGCTTTCTTGGAGGTGGCAAATGAAGAGTAATATTATCCTTCTTAGGACTATGCTTAAGTCCACAAGTCTTGTTAATATTTACAGATACACAACAGATAAAAAGAAGAAGAAAAAAGTGGTGGCAGGCTTTATCGGCATAATTATTCTATATGCGATGCTTATGGGCTACAGTTTGTCGATGTGTATTGGCTACGGGCAACTGGGTATTATTGACGCAACGCCTGTGATGTGTGCGTTTATAATCAGTGCGATGTCTTTTTTGTTCACCTTCTTTAAGACAAACGGATACCTTTTTAACTTCAAGGAATATGACATGTTAATGTCGCTTCCGTTTGAAGCAAGAACGGTTGCCGGTTGCAAGTTTGCGTATATGTATATCAAGAGTCTTGGCTGGTACATAAGTATTTCATTAGCGATGTTAATTGGTTACGGTTACTATAAGAGACCTTCCGTGCTTGTGTATCCGGTGTGGATTGTAATGTCGTTATTCATTCCTGTAATTCCGATGCTGCTTGCCTCTCTTGTCGGTTTTATAATTGCCAAGATTAGTGCGGGATTTAGGAAAACAAACCTTATACAAACAATATTCTCGTTTGTGTTTGTCATTTTCTGTTT
Organism: Lachnospiraceae bacterium; assembly: GCA_015057325.1. Taxonomy (GTDB): domain Bacteria; phylum Bacillota; class Clostridia; order Lachnospirales; family Lachnospiraceae; genus CAG-590. The sequence continues at coordinate 90,934 of SVEQ01000007.1, forward strand.
CTCTCTTCGCTACATAATAGATGCAGTTGTTAAATCGGATAAGGTTGATGACATATTAAAGACTGTGTCTGTGGCAACGGATAGTGCGGCGCAGGTTTATCTGCCGGCTGCATGGTTTTCAGGTGCGGTAACAAAGTTTGTTTTATCGGATATGCTTCAACTTGTCGGCTTTAGCATCCTGCTATTTTCGTGTGTGTTCTATGTTGTAGGCAAGTCATACAGACAGATTAACTCAGCACTCAAGTCTCATGTGGCATCTAAAGATTACAAAATGACCGCACAAAAGAAACATAGTGTGTTAAATGCGATTGCATTTAAAGAGTTTAAGAGAATGACGGGCTCGACAATTTACATGACCAACGGTTGTATGGGTGAGGTGTTGGTGGTAATACTTGGTGTCGTTACTCTTGTTGTCGGATTTGATAAGATAGTAAATGTTGTAACACAGGGAGCGCCTTTTGATGCGACGATAATACAGCCTGCAATTCCTTTTGTCGTTTACTTCATGATTGGTATGGTGGCAACGACAGCATTTACACCTTCGCTTGAAGGTAAGAATTACTGGATTATGCAGAGTCTTCCGTTAGAGAATAAGACGATTTACCAGGGCAAGATGCTCTTTAATATGTACCTTACAGTTCCGTTTATGTCGTTTGGTATTTTGTGCCTTTCGATATCTGCAAAGGTGCCGGTAGTTAACACGATTTTCTATCTCGTGCTTGGAGTTGCGCTTTGTGCGTTCTCTACAACGTGGGGATGCGTGTGTGGTGTGAAGCATATGCGTCTCGACTGGGAGAATGAGGTTGAGGTTATCAAGCAAGGCGCATCTGTCGCAATCTACATGTTCCCTAACATGTTTGTTGTTATGGGACTCGTGGTACTTATGGTATTTCTTGGAATGAAAATGGACCACAAGGTTTTGACACTCATTATGACTGTGATTGCAGCGGCACTTTCCGGTCTTTGCTACTTAAGAGTTATGGCGCTTTCTAAACGTAAATAAGAAAAACTGCGAGCATTACAAGTGCTCGCAGTTTTTATTTGCTAATAAATATTCTGTATTCTTAATTACATTCCCTTCAGCTACTACTCTAACATATTTGCCTGCGTCTGGCAATTGACTATTTGCTTGTAATTTGTGGTGTTTTTTGTATAATTAATTTCAGAGGTAAAACATATGAAACGATTAAACAAATTGATTATATTTGGTGGACTTGTCTTGACACAGGCGATTAGTTACGTTGAGACGACGGAAGACATACCAAATCCCGGACGTGGTTTTTATAATCCTAAGTGTATAAGTTATTCCGTGACAGGTAACAAGGTTGATACGTATGCACCGTCGCTTTATCATATGCGTCTTGATATATCGAAGTTTGCGGCTAGTTATAATGATGAGGGTAAAGATATTGAACTTTCAGAAGACATGCTTAATGCACTTGACGGAACGCTTGATAATCTTGAAAAAAAGCATAGTTGTGCAATTATAAGATTTGCGTATGACCCGAGTTTTGGTGGCAAGGATACGATACACGAACCATCTATAGAGATGATAAACAAGCATCAGGAACAGTTAGGCAAGGTGCTTTCAAAACACGAAAAGTGCATTGTGTCTGTTGAAGTTGGTCTTTTTGGCAAATGGGGCGAGATGCATAGTGGGGATAAATGTAGTGCTGACAATTTCAACAAAGCAATAAGCAAGTGGTTAGAGGTTCTTCCTGAAGATATTCCTATTAGTGTAAGAACACCCGGATATTATGCAGACTGGGCAGGAGTTAATCGGGCAAAACTCGATGAAAATGTTACTGTTAAGGGAACAGATGCTTATCGTGTGGGAATATATAATGATGGCTATTTGGGTTCTTATGATGATAGCGGAACCTATGCAAAACGAGATGTTGAAATAGCATGGCTTAACAACCAGGCAAAACACACGTTGTATGGCGGAGAGATAGTTTTAAATGACAATAAAGGTACTGTGAAAAACACCGCAGCTTACATGGAGACGGAAGCATTTACCACGCATACAAGTTATCTTAACATTGCATGGAATGACAAAGTGATAGCGGCAATGAAAGAAGAAAAATACAGCGGTAAGGATCCGTTATATAAGGGCAAAACAGGTTTTGAATATATAAGGAATCATTTGGGATATCGATTTGTGGTTCGAGGTGTGAAAATCGCAAATGCGGCATCTCCGCTTGAGGACTTTTCTGTAGAGGCAGATATTGAAAATGTCGGTTTTGCGAATGTGGTCAAAGATAAAAAAGCAATTTTAATTTTGAAAAATGATAATAATACTTACTACATTCTGTTAGATAAAAACACTGTTGATCCTAACAAATGGGATTCGAAACAAACAACGAAAGTAAATGCGGTTTGTGATCTTCCTGATGATATGGTACTTGGTGACTACAAGGTATATTTAAGGGTTGCATCAGATACGAACAGCAGAGGTGAAGAGGGCTATCCTATTCGTTTTGCTAATGAAGATATGACTTTTGGTGATACAAAAATTTCTATGTGGGATAAAACGCTTGGTGCAAACTATCTGGGTAATGTTAATATTACCGAGTCAAAGCCGGTTTCGCAGGAAATGGTTGAACCGGTTGCACAAGTTGGCAACGAAATTGTGGTTGTAAATCCAAACAACGAAAAGATTGATCTTTCTGTGCGTGTTACATCTGTTGATAGAAAAAAAGGCACAGGAACCGTAACTGTTGTGCGATACAACTCAACGACAAAAACCGTCAAAATAGATGATACATTTAATGCCTACGGAATAGTCTTTAAGGTGACGGCAATCGCTGACAAGGCATGCGTGAATAATAAAAAAGCCACTAATGTAATAATCGGTAAGAATGTGAAAAAGATTGGCAAACAGGCATTCTATGGGCTTACAAAATGTAAGAAGCTTACAATTAAAAGTCCGTATCTTACTTCAAAAAGAGTCGGCAAAAAGGCTTTTGGTAAAATGAACAAGAAGATTAAGGTTGTTGTTCCAAAGAAGAAATTAAAATCCTATAAGAAATGGATTTACAAAAAAGGATTGTCAAAGAAAGCAAAGATTGTGAAGGGAAAATAAATGCCATGAGTAATAATAAAAAAGACCCGCTTGCATGGGAAGAGATAAGTACAGAACATATTGTTCAAGATGAATGGATTGATTTTAGAAGGTCAGCATACAGATTTCCGGATGGAAGTGTATTCGAACCTTATTACAGCTACAGCAGAAGAGATTACGTTGTAATTGTTGCCACAGATACTGATGGTAATTATCTTTGTGTAAGACAATACAGACACGGAATCAAAGAGGTTACGACGGAGTTTGTGGCAGGTGGAATTGAAAGAAAAGACGGCAAGGAGTATGGCAAGTCGGAAGATGATTTTTCTGAGGTTGCACTCGATGCTGCAAAGAGAGAACTTATGGAGGAAACAGGATATACTTCAAATGATTGGGAATACTTAAGTAAGGTTCCTTCTAATGCGACAATAGCAGACAATTATGCGTACCTTTTTGTTGCCAAGAATTGTACTAAAGTTTCCGGACAGGATCTTGACGAAACAGAGTTTTTAAACGTGGTTAAACATTCAAAAGAAGATATAGAAAAAATGATAGCAAATGAGGAGTTTTACCAGGCAATGCATATAGTTGCGTGGTATATGTCACAACAAAAATAAGTTAAAACGGAGGTATTTAAATGAAGTTATTTAGTTCAAAGTTTTTACCGGTGGTAGCATTACTTACTTTGGGTGTGTCGGTATGTCTTACCGGTTGTGATCTGTTGTCGGATATTGAAGACGAAGAAGGGCAGGAGGTCAGCTCCGGGTCTTATGAAGATGAAGAGGACACTAATGCCAATTATGGGGAATTATCAGAAGGCGATACCGCTCCTGACTTTACAGCGGAACTTGTAGATGGCAGCAAGTTTTCTCTTTCTGAGAACTCAGGCAAGGTAATTCTTATCAACTTATGGGCAACGTGGTGTGGTCCGTGCGTGGAGGAAATGCCTGCGTTTGAAAAACTCAACAAGGAATATGGCGATGATGTTAAAATCGTTTGCGTTAATTGCATGGAAGCAAAAAGTGATGTAAATAGTTTTGTAAAACAGAACGGATATACATTTCCTGTTGCTTATGATGAAAGCGGAGCAATTAATATGAAATATCCAACACAAGGGATTCCGTACACATTAGTTGTAGGAAAAGACGGAAAGGTCAAGAATATATATGTCGGCTCGGCAGGAATGGAACAGCAGTATCAGACATATAAGGATGCTATCGATGCAGCAATTGCAGAGTAAGAGGTGTTTGCTATGAATAAGACTGCAAACAAGAAAATGATTTTGATACGAATAGCAATTATTGCCGTGGCATTGGTACTTCTTGTTATCGGAATAAGAGGTGGGGACTACGTTGATGTCATGAACAAGGCAATACGCATTTGTTATGAATGCATCGGAATAGGATGAGAGAAATGAAGATTAAAGACAAAAAGCGCAGACTGACTCAGTTAGTCTGTGCGTTGTTATATAATTGCAACTTAAAAGGTTTTGCCAAGGGTAAGATTTACCAAGGAAAAGCAAAAAGTGCCTGTGTGCCGGGACTTAACTGTTATTCGTGTCCGGGTGCTGTTGGCTCATGCCCTCTTGGAAGTCTCCAATCCGCCCTTGTATCGTCCAAGTACAAGATTAATTATTATATTTTGGGCATGCTTTTGCTATTCGGCGTAATATTCGGACGTATAGTGTGTGGTTTCTTATGCCCATTTGGACTTTTGCAGGAATTGTTGTATAAGCTTCCGACGAAAAAGATTAAGAAGGGTAAATGGAGTCGTATATTATCGTATGTAAAATACATGATCCTTGCGGTGTTTGTAATTGCAATTCCAATCGTCAAGCTAGCCCCGGGATTTTGTAAATACATTTGCCCTGCAGGAACATTAGAAGGTGGAATACCCCTTGTGGCAACTAACGAACAGTTAAGGACACTTATCGGAGAACTGTTTAGTTGGAAAGTATTTGTCCTTGTTATAATTTTAATATCGGCTGTTTTTGTGTTTAGAAGTTTCTGTCGTTTCTTGTGCCCGCTCGGTGCCATTTATTCTTTGTTTTACAAGGTTTCACTTTGTGGTGTGCACGTTGATAAGGATAAATGTGTGGGGTGTAATGAATGTGTTCGCGAATGCCTTATGGATGTCAAAAGTGTTGGGGATAGAGAATGTGTGCACTGTGGAGAATGTATCGGTAAGTGCCCGACGTGCGCGATTTCTTATAAAAAACATTGAAAATAACAAGTGAAAAACACTTGATTTACGTCTGTAATCTGTTATTATAGAATTATATTTACGTTTGTAAATATGACACTCAAGGATGAGTGTCCACAACAATTCATTATGCGGATTATCAAGGTCCGCGCGGCTCATAGGAAAGAAGGGAGTTGATTACTATGAGAATCACAGAAAGTGCGGTAGCAATGTCCGGAAAATCAAGCTACAGTCACTATCAGGAATCGACATCTGTTGTCGTGCAGATGTCCGCTTCAAGGTGGAAAGAACTTGGTGAACAAGCCGCCGTCATGTCCATTTCGGATGAGGGAAAACGCAGAGGTTCAATTAATGGATTCGGAAGCCGGGATGCAGTTATGAGAGAAAAGAACCATAACCGCGAGAAGGTGAAACAACTGCTTGAAGAAAATGCTACCATGACGGATGAAGTCCAGTCGGACGTTCGAGCAGACAGCAAGGATGAGCAGATTATAAGAATCCTTAGAAAACTTACTGAAATCCTAAGACAGATGCGTAACGGTGGGAGATTAAGAAACTATTCTGACATTCGTAAGGAAATGCAGGCGGAGGAGATGCAGGAGTTTGACCAAAAGTTCGAGGATACGATGAAACGACTCGGAAGACAGATGCCTGTAGGAAGTCAAACGGTGCTTAATCTTACCGGCGGCAGAGCTAATGGAGTTGCCGGTTCTGCGGCAGAGAGAAGAGCAAACCGCGAAAATGCAGGCAACCTCTGGGTAAGGTATGAAGCCAAAAGCAGCTTTGTTATGGAACAGGAAAGCACGCATTTTGCTACTACCGGAGTGGCAAAAACAGCAGACGGTCGTGAGATTTCCTTTAACCTTGACCTTGAGATGTCAAGAGCATTTGCGGGTACAATTCAGTCGGAGAAGCTTGAGAATTATATTATGACCGACCCTCTGGTTATCAATCTTGATGACAGTCCCGCAGGCCTATCGGATCAGAAGTTTTACTTCGATATCGATTCGGACGGTAAGAAGGATAAGATATCTTCCTTAAGACAGGGAAGTGCATTTCTTGCATACGATAAGAATGGCGACGGAGTGGTTAATGACGGTTCGGAGTTATTCGGTACGAAATCCGGAAACGGGTTTGCAGACCTTGCCGCCTATGATACCGACGGTAACGGATGGATTGATGAGGAAGACGACATTTATTCCAAGCTTACGCTTTGGACAAAGGATGAAAATGGCAACGATAAGATGCTAAGTCTTAAAGAGGCTGACGTTGGAGCTATTTATCTTAGAAGTGCAAGTACCAACTATCATTTAAATGATGCATCAAACACTACTAACGGCATGATAAGACAGACCGGAATATTCCTTCGTGAAAGCGGTGGAGTCGGTACGGTACAGCATGTCGATCTTGCAGTATAAAAACGAATAATATAAGAAAGGCGCATATCATTTTTGGTATGCGCTTTTTGCTTGGGATAGCACATTTACAGTCCGTGTGGTATAATAGTGTGAGTAATACCCTTGCGGTATAATAATAGGAACACTTAGTGAATTTGAATCCGTTTTGGAATATAAATGTTATATAGAAATCAATAACGTACATGGGGGATGTGAATATGGCAAGTACCAAACAAAAGAAGATACGTAAATTAAAAAAGAATCATTCGTGGATTTTTCTGATTGTGTTTGTGTTTTTAATGACATTCAGTGTTGCATTGCTGGCTGTTTTTTTGGAATCTATGATAGATTATGTTGTCGAGTCAAAGCTTTCCGGTGAGTGCGAATCAGTTACATATATGGCTGATTTGTACAATAATAAAGCATTGTTTTCAGACGAAGAAGCATTATACAGTCTGCTTGATACGGAGGGAAGAGATTACTTTATTAAGGATAGTAAGGGTAGTGTGCTTCATTCAAAAGGAAAGAATACCTGTAGTGATGAGGGCGGCAAGGTTATACTCTCTGCTAATACAGAGGATGTTTGTCTTTATAAGGATTCGGTACATGGTTATATTACGGTTGATTCTACCGGAAGAATAATTGTTGATATAAAGGGCTTGTACAAATTGTTTTCTGAAGTTACCCCTGAAAATGTAAAGGATGGGGAATATAACGATTTGGTTGGTAATGCCGATTCGTTTAATTTAGAAAATTATAATTCGAATGATAACAGGAATTTTACGATAACGATTAACGGTTTGGACGAAGAACAAACTGATTCACTGGATTTTGATGAAAATGATTTAGATGAGTTGGAAAAGATGGGTGAGTTGGATGATAGTTCGTATGTTGGTACAATCGTTACGTCGAAGGATCAGATATATTTTAAGATTCCTGCGTGGCTGCTTATTAAATTAGATGGCGGTGACGAACTCTATGCAAAAGTGATTATGAGGATAGATATGCATGATTTATTCCTTGTGGGAATATTTTTGGGAATTATATTTGTTCTTGCAACGCTGCTTTTTGTCATCGTGCTTGTGACGGTAATTAACGGTATTGTTAATCAGAGAAGAATGCTTAAGGTGTTCTTTACGGACATTATAATAAACGGACACAACTGGATGTGGTTTTTATATAAGGGTGAACCGCTTCTTCGAAAGGGAAGCTCTGCAAAAAAGAATTATGCGGTTCTTAATCTTGTGTTTGTAAAGTACAGAAATTATTGCGTATGTCACACTGTTGAAGAAGGTGAGCGAGTTCTTAAAAGGGTATATAATTTAATACAGAATAAGCTTGTAAGAAAAGAAATGATAGCACATGTTTCTCATTCAAACTTTGCGATTTTGATGAAATATGAGGATGAAGACAAACTTAAAATGAGAATACAGAGCCTTATTTTAGAGCTTGAGAAAATAGACCCTGATCATGTATTTAGTTTTCAGGTAGGCGTAGATTTGCTTCCTGTACTTCGTAACGAAAAGGGAAGAGTAATAAGAAGAAAGAATATAGACATTGAAGTTGAATATAACAATGCATGTACAGCAAGAGCAACATTAGCAGACGGTGATGATTCCGGTGTTGCATTCTTTGACCAGAAGCTGATTGAGGATCAGTTGTGGCTTGATAAGGTTACCGAGAAGCAGAGATTTGCATTAGAGCATGAGGAGTTTGCAGTATTCTATCAGCCTAAATATGACCCTAAGACGGATGAGCTTCGTGGAGCTGAAGCCCTTATCAGATGGCAGTCGCCGGAGCTTGGTTTCATACCACCCGGGCGATTTATTCCGATATTTGAAAAGAACGGATTTATTACTGAGATAGATCATTACATGCTTGAACATGTGGCAAAGGATCAGAAGGCGTGGCTTGAAAAAGGATGTAAATGTGTACCTGTATCCGTTAATATTTCAAGAGCACATTTCATTGAGAGTGACCTTGCAGAACAGATAAGAGATATTGTTGACAGAATAGGAACGCCTCATAATCTTATAGAGATAGAGCTTACAGAGAGTGCATTCTTCGATGACAAGAAAGCAATAGTATCTACAATTGTGAAACTTAAAAATTACGGTTTTTCCGTATCGATGGATGATTTTGGTTCGGGTTATTCTTCGCTTAACTCGCTTAAGGATATGCCACTTGACGTATTAAAACTTGATGCTGAGTTTTTCAGAGGAGAGGATGCAGGAGAACGAGGCGAGATAGTAGTTGCTGAGGCAATCAAGCTTGCAAAGAATCTTAATATGCGGATAGTAGCAGAAGGAGTAGAGGTTAAGGAGCAGGTAGACTTCCTTGCAAAGCAGGATTGCGATATGATACAGGGCTATTATTACGCAAAGCCTATGCCAAAAAATGATTTTGAACAAAGAATGTAAAATAAGTATTGACAAATAAATAAAATATATTAAAATAACTTTAGTTAGAAACTGCTAACTAAAGTTATTTTTGCATAACATGGGAGTGAGTATTATGTCGTTAAATGATGTTGAATTAGGAAAAGAGTATATTATTAAATCGGTTGATATAGGTGACGACGAGGAATTACAGAGCTTCCTGTTTTCTTTGGGTTGCTACAGCGGTGAGTCTATAACTGTTGTTGATAAGAAAAAAAATCTTGTCGTTTCAATTAAGGATGCAAGATATAATATTGATCCGGAACTTGCGGGATTAATAACCGTTTGATTTCATGTGCCGAAACCCTTAGGGAGAGAGGCACATTATTTTTGCATAAAGGTTAGAAAAAACTAACAAACCTTATAACTGACTAACTTGGCTTGCATGCAGACTATGTCACATACAGCCAATAAGTAAATAACAACATGTAACAACATTATGTAAGGAGGAATCATCATGAGAATTGCGTTAACAGGTAATCCCAATAGTGGTAAGACTACTATGTACAACGCATTAACGGGACGAAATGAAAAGATTGGTAACTGGGCAGGAGTTACCGTAGACAAGAAGGAAAGTGCCATTAAGATGGCGTACAACGAGACGGGTATTGACCTTATTGCGGTTGACCTTCCGGGAGCATATTCAATGTCTCCATTTACATCCGAGGAGAGTATTACAAGTGGCTATGTAAAAAATGAGCACCCTGATGCAATAATTAACATAGTCGATGCTACAAACCTTAGCAGAAGTTTGTTCTTTACTACACAGCTTTTGGAACTTGGAATACCGGTTGTGGTAGCTCTTAACAAGAGTGATATAAATGATAAAAAAGGGAATACTATTGATGAAAAGAAACTTTCGGAAAAACTGGGATGCCCCGTTATCAAGACAGTTTCAATAAATGACAAGGGAATAAACAAAGTTGTTTCTGCGGCGGCAGACCTTTTTGGCAAAGGTCAGAAGGCACCGTATGTTCAAGGAGATATTAACTTAAACGACAAAGCGGCTGTAGAGGCGGCTGACAGAAAACGTTTTGAGTTTGTAAATGCTATAGTTAAAGAAGTAGAGAATAGAAAAGTACTTACAAAGGATAAAAATACAGGTGATGCAATTGATAAGATAGTTACTAATCCGATAATAGGCTTGGCTATATTTGCAGCGATTATGTGGGCGGTATTTTTTGTTTCACAGACAACGGTTGGTACATGGCTTGCTGATATATTAGTAGGTTGGATTGAAACCTTCCAGGGCTTTGTTGCTGACAAGATGGCAGATTCAAGTCCGCTTTTGTATGCATTAGTTGTAGATGGTATTATTGGTGGTGTTGGTGCCGTTGTTGGTTTCCTTCCGCTTGTAATGGTAATGTACTTCCTTATTGCTTTGTTGGAGGATTGCGGATATATGTCAAGAGCAACGGTTGTTCTTGATCCAATTTTTAAGAGAGTTGGTCTTTCGGGCAAATCCGTAATTCCAATGATAATAGGTACCGGTTGCGGAATCCCTGCCATTATGGCATGCCGCACAATTCGTAATGAAAGAGAAAGACGAGCAACAGCAATGCTTGCGACCTTCATGCCATGCGGAGCCAAGCTTCCTGTCATTGCTCTTTTTGCGGGAGCATTTTTCCCTAAATCAAAGTGGATAAGTTTTGTTTGTTACATGGTGGGTATTTTGCTGATTCTCCTTGGGGCGTTACTCATTAAAGCGATTACCGGCATGAAGTACAGAAAGTCTTTCTTCATAATTGAGCTTCCTGAATATAAAATTCCAAGTCTTGGCTTCGCATTAAAATCGATGCTCGAAAGAGGAAAAGCTTACATCGTCAAAGCAGGTACGGTAATTCTTGTATGTAACACTGTTGTTCAGATTATGCAGGCCTTTAACTGGCACTTTGAGGCAGTTGAAGAGGGAATGGAGGACACTTCAATCCTTGCAAGCATAGCGGGACCATTTTCATACCTGTTGATTCCGGTTGTAGGTATTGCAGCATGGCAGCTTGCAGCGGCAGCAATCACAGGCTTCATAGCTAAAGAAAATGTTGTCGGTACAATTGCAACTGTATATGCAATTACCAACCTTGTAGATCCTGAAGAACTTGAACTTATCGGTGAAGGTAATGCAGTTGCCGCAGCAATGGGAATTACCAAAGTGGCAGCGCTTGCATATCTTATGTTTAACTTATACACACCACCTTGCTTTGCGGCGCTTGGTGCGATGAACTCTGAAATGAAGTCGGCAAAATGGTTGTGGGGCGCTATCGCACTACAGCTTTCAACAGGATTTATAGTTGGCTTCCTTGTATATCAGATTGGAACATTAATTACAACGGGAGCGCTTGGTGCAGGCTTTGTCGGAGGATTGATTTTTGTAGTGATTTTTGCTATCATTGTGTCATGTCTTATATCATCAAACCACAAAAAGATGGCTCTTGAGTATAAGTTGGATTGACATTGAAAATGCTAGTCGTCTTTAATTGGAATAGGAGTGGTCAAATGCTACCTGATATCATTGTAACTTTAATACTTGTTGTAATAGTAGGTTCTGCAATTTACTACATTTACAAGGAAAAGAAGAAAGGACGCAGATGTATCGGATGTCCTATGGCGGGAGATTGTGCCAGGGCATCAGCATGTAATTCTATGAATAAGACAACAAAATAAATAGAATGGATAGGGAAGCGTTTTTGCGCTTCCCTTTATGGGTGGATTATGGGTTTTATTAAAAGGAAACTTGCCAATATTATTTTGTTATGTTTTATAGTAGTTACCTTGCTGCTCGGTTGCTCGGGTGGTGCAAGCAGACGCTCTGTTGTCGGACTTTCTGACCCGATACAGCAAGAGACTACGGGAAGTACATCTCTTTTTGTCGACAATTATAATGTTACGGTTGATTATAAGTACTCTTATGATATAAGTGCACTTGTTGTAAGTACTAAGGATTACAGTTCATTGGATTTTTCAGGCAAGTTGGCACCTAAAGATGTTGCGCTTGCCTGGGGTGCGGTTGCAGAATATAATGACAGAATCAACTTTAACTGGAGCCAATCCGGAAGATGGTATCGTTGGAGAACAAGTTCTTATGATGATATTGAACCGGTGGGCGGTGTTGACGGCGTGACGGCTCATTCGTCAAACAATCATTTAATTCCTGCAGATGACAATGTAAAAAAACTCGTTAAGAATATTAAGGCAGGAGACTGCGTAAGAATTAAGGGTTATCTTGTTAATGTTGCTGCGAATGACGGCAAAGGAGCTAACTTCTGGTGGAACTCAAGCACGACACGCAACGATTCCGGTGACGGCTCATGTGAAGTAATATATGTTACCGATATAGAATGGCTTGATAAATGATACCATTTATGTACATATCAGTCATGGTATTGAGTATTGACATGTTATAATGTCGGTGCTATAATCCTAGTATCTTAATAGAGAAAACCGTTGATGCGGAGATAACGGCAATCATGCCTTTACAGAGAGCCTGGTAAGCTGAGAACAGGTGAGAAACAAGTTGTCAAATGGACCGCTGAGGGTGCAGTCAAACGGAGCAATCCGGAGTATTCTGCAACGTTGTAGGCAGGCGTTACTTGCCGGGAATATGTTGGTATTCTGCTAAGCGCACGTACTATCGTGAATCAAGGTGGCACCGCGGATAATATATGAATTATTCGTCCTTGACAGTATTAATCTGTCAAGGACTTTTTTATTACAAAAATCTGAGACGGAAATATTTATCAAAAGAAAGGAGATCAAAGAAATGATCAAAGAAGCAATTGTAAAAATCGTTAACAAAGAGGATTTAACCTATGATGAGGCATATCAGGTTATGAATGAAATTATGGATGGTAACACATCACCTACTCAAAATGCCGCATTTTTGGCAGCACTATCTACAAAGAGTGCACGTGCAGAGACAACTGATGAGATTGCAGGATGTGCAACTGCCATGAGAGAGCATGCTGTTAAGGTTGAGACGGGAATGGATGTATTTGAGATTGTAGGTACAGGCGGAGACAATGCAGGAAGCTTTAATATATCAACTACTTCAGGTCTTGTTGCCGCAGCAGGCGGAATGAAGGTTGCAAAGCATGGTAACAGAGCAGCATCATCACTTTGCGGAACTGCGGACTGTCTTGAAGCATTGGGTGTTAATATCGAACAGAGTCCTGAAAAGTGTGTTGAGTTGCTTAATGAGGTTGGAATGTGCTTCTTCTTCGCACAGAAGTATCATACATCAATGAAATATGTTGGTGCCATAAGAAAAGAATTAGGTTTCAGAACTGTGTTTAATATTCTTGGACCTCTTACTAATCCAAGTGTGCCATCAATGCAGCTTCTTGGTGTATATGATGAATATTTGGTAGGCCCTCTTGCCCAGGTTCTTATTAATCTTGGGGTAAAGAGAGGAATGGTAGTGTACGGTAAGGACAAACTTGATGAGATTTCTATGAGTGCACCAACGGTTATCAGCGAGATTAAGGATGGATGGTACAGACAATTCACAATTACACCTGAAGATTTCGGATTTGAGAGATGTACAAAGGATGACCTTAAGGGTGGAACACCTGAAGAAAATGCCAAAATCACAAGAGAAATCTTAGGCGGAGCAAAGGGACCTAAGAGAAATGCGGTATTGCTTAATGCGGGTGCCTCACTCTACATAGGTGGAAAAGCTGATACATTTAAGGATGGCGTTAAACTTGCAGCAGAGATTATTGATTCCGGAAAGGCACTTGCAACGCTTGAAAAGTTCATCGAGGTAAGTAATAGATAGAACAATATGCTTTGTGTATTTTAACAAGTAAAAAAAATGCTTATAAACTCTGTGAAAATCGGACAAATTATGATATAGTTAAAGTTGGTTCTGCTTAGTGCGGGAATCATTTTACGTATGATAATTTTCATAAGGAGGTTTCAGGCATATGCTTGAATTAAAAAATATATCATTTGGAGTAGAGTCTGATGGGCAGAGCAAAGAGATAATTCGCGATGTCAGTCTAACTATCCCTGATAATAAGTTCGTTGTTATAACCGGACCTAACGGTGGAGGTAAGTCTACGCTTGCCAAACTTATAGTTGGTATAGAGAAGCCAACTTCAGGTCAGATAATACTTAATGGCGAGGATATAACGGATAAGACGATTACTGAAAGAGCAAAAATGGGTATGGGATATGCCTTTCAGCAACCGGTTAAGTTTAAGGGTATTACGGTTCTTGACCTTGTAAGACTCGCGGCAGGGAAAAGACTTTCGCCAGGAGATGCTTGTGATTACCTTGCGGCAGTAGGAATGTGTGCAAGAGACTACATTGACAGAGAGGTTGACGGCAGTCTTTCAGGCGGTGAGCTCAAACGAATAGAGATTGCAACCGTTCTTGCAAAAGGCTCTTCGCTTTCAGTGTTTGATGAGCCGGAAGCCGGAATTGATTTGTGGAGTTTTGGCAATCTTATAGAAGTGTTTGAAGGAATGAGAGAGAATATTCATGACAGTTCAATTCTAATAATCTCTCACCAGGAAAGAATACTTAACATTGCGGATGAGATCATTGTGTTAAGTGACGGTAAGGTTACAAAACAGGGATCAAAAGAAGATGTGCTTCCCGGTCTTATAGGTACATCAGCTGCTATTACAGGATGCAGCAAGGTAGTTATGCGAAAAGGAGGAGCGGCAAAATGATACAGTTAGATGAGATTCAAAAGAGACTTCTCATGGAGGTTGCCGATCTTCACAAAGTGCCGGAAGGTGCATTTAATATAAGGTCGAATGGTGAATCGGCAGGAAGACAGTCTTCCGCCAATATTGAGATTATACCGAAGGATAACGGAAGCGGTCTTGATATTCGAATCAAACCCGGCACCAAAAATGAAAGCGTGCATATACCTGTAGTTATGACAAAGAGTGGTCTTACAGAGGTTGTTTATAACGATTTCTATATTGGTGAGGGTGCCGATGTTACAATCGTTGCGGGTTGCGGAATAGATAACTGCGGACCGAAGGATTCCGAACATGACGGTATTCATAGATTCTTTATAGAGAAGAATGCATCCGTTAAGTACGTTGAGAAGCATTATGGCTCGGGAGAAGGCTCGGGCAAAAGAATACTTAATCCGGGCACCGAGGTATATATGGATGAAGGCAGCTACGCCGAGATGGAAATGGTCCAGATCAAAGGTGTGGATGATACGAACAGAAAAACAACCGCTAATCTCAAAGCCGGAGCTAAGTTAATCGTAAGAGAAAGACTTATGACTCATGGAGAACAAAGAGCAATCAGCCTATATGATGTGACACTTGACGGGGAAGGCGCAAGTGCTGATGTTGTTTCCAGATCTGTGGCAAGAGATAACTCTTATCAGGAATTTGAGGCGAAGATTATCGGTAATGCGCCGTGCCACGGTCATACAGAGTGTGATTCAATTATTATGGATAACGGACGTATTCTTGCTGTTCCGGGGCTTGAAGCTAATAATGTGGATGCGGAATTATTCCACGAAGCAGCGATAGGTAAGATTGCAGGAGAACAACTTACAAAGCTGATGACATTAGGTCTTACTGAAGCAGAAGCAGAAGAACAGATAATTAACGGTTTCTTAAAATAAAAAACGATTGGGGGGATGTTTTTTTGGAACCGAATACTAAGACTAACAGATGGTATATAATCAGACCGGCACTTTTTTACGTGTTTATGGTGTTGGTTAATATATTTTTCAATCGACTTGTTGGGAAATTAGGACTTCCTTTGTTTGTTGATAATGTTGGAACGATGTCAGCAGCGATTCTTGGTGGATATCT
Organism: Lachnospiraceae bacterium; assembly: GCA_015057325.1. GTDB lineage: Bacteria > Bacillota > Clostridia > Lachnospirales > Lachnospiraceae > CAG-590. The sequence continues at coordinate 106,826 of SVEQ01000007.1, forward strand.
GCCCGGAGTTGTTGTTGGCTATGTGACTAATATTGTTAATATGACAGCGGATACAACTAATGCGTATTATGCGGTAATAAGTGCGCTCATTGCCGTAGCGGCTACATATATGAGTCAAAAGGGAATGTTTGAAAAGTTCGGTAAAACTCTGCTTACAGTGCCGGTTTTTGCGCTTCTTGGAGGTGGATTGGGCTCAATTCTAACATTTCTTTTTTACGGTTATGGAATGGGAGAGGGAATATCTGCCCCCTTTGCCAAAGAATTGCTTGCAAAAGGCTCGCTTTCTGTGTTTCAGGCACAACTTATATCTGACGTAAGTATAGATATCATAGACAAACTTATAACTGTTGTTATAGTGTTCTTTTTTCTGAAACTTATTCCTGCCAAAATTAAAGACGAACTTAAGGTTACCGGTTGGAGACAGGAACCACTTTCTAAGGACGTTATGGATGCGGCAATTCATAACGATACCCGTTCTGTTTCCCTGCGTGCAAAGATTGTTTTGATTATCAGTGTTGTTATGATTTTTGTTGCGGTGGTAACGACAAGTATTAGTTATATTCTATACAGAACCTTTGCCATCAAAGAATATACTAATGTTGGTATTAGTGTAGCAAAACTTGCAGCCAGTACTGTAGATGGAGATATGGTCGAAGAATATCTTGAAAAAGGTGAAGCAGCAGAAGGTTACATAGAGACAGAAGAACGATTAGAAAAGATTCGTGAAACCAATCCTGATATAGAGTATATTTACGTATATATGGTGCAACAAGACGGTTGCCACGTTGTGTTTGACCTTGATACCCCGGAGATGAAAGCGGAGAATCCCGGAGACATTGTTAAGCTAGAGGATTTTGATGAGATACTTAGGATAAATGTTCCCAAAATGTTGGCCGGCGAAGAGGTAGAACCGATGATTACCGTAGATAAGTATGGTCATTTGCTCACGGATTTCGAACCAATTATGGATTCTGCCGGTAAAACAGTATGTTATGCTGGTGCAGATATACAGATGGAAGATGTTCTGATCAACGGGATCAGTTTCTTATCAAGAGTTGCGGCAATGTTCCTTGGTTTCTTCATTTTGATACTTGTTCTTTGCGTATGGCTTGCAGATTATCATTTGATATATCCTATTGCAGCAATGACGCATTCTGCAAGAAAGTTTGCATATGACAGTGAGGAAGCGTTGGATGTCAGTGTTGAACGACTTAATAATCTTCATGTAAGAACGGGTGATGAGATAGAGAATCTGTATGAGTCGCTTTCAAAGACGATTGCCGAGACGGTTGGATACATAGAGGATGTGAAGGAAAAGGGTGAGGAGATTGCCCACATGCAGAACGGTCTTATTTATGTTCTTGCAGATCTTGTGGAGAGCAGAGATAAAAATACCGGCGACCATGTAAGGAAAACGGCAGCGTATGTGCGTCTCATATTAGAGAAAATGCAGGAGAAAGGCATATATACCGAGTATCTTACAGATGAATATATCGAGGACGTTTGCAATTCGGCACCGCTTCATGATGTAGGTAAGATTAAGGTATCCGATTTGATTCTTAATAAGCCGGGAAGGCTTGATGATAATGAGTTTGAGATAATGAAGAGTCATACTACAGCAGGTAATGATATAATTGCCAGTGCTATGGCGTTGGTATCTGACAGTGGCTATCTAAAAGAAGCAAAGAACCTTGCAACATATCATCATGAGAAATGGGATGGTTCAGGTTATCCAAGTGGCAAATCAGGAGAGGACATTCCGTTATCTGCACGTATTATGGCTATTGCGGATGTGTTTGATGCTCTTGTATCAAAACGAAGTTATAAAAAGCCTTTTACAATAGAGGAGGCATTAGGCATTATAAAAGATGGTGCCGGCAAGCATTTTGATCCAAAACTTGCAGAACTCTTTATAGAAGCAGAAGATGAGGTAAGAAGGATTGCAGAAGAACATGAGAAGAATTCTAATTACAAATGATGATGGGATAGATTCGGACGGAATAATAAGACTGGCCAAAGCGGCGTTAAAATATGGTGAAGTGTGGGTTGTTGCGCCGGATGGACAAAGAAGTGCAGCATCTCATAGTATTTCTCTTCATCAGCCTATAGATGTGTATCCTTATGACTTCCCTGTAGAGGGCGTTAAGGCGTTTTCCTGCAGCGGGACACCGTCTGATTGCGTAAGAGTCGGAAGTCTTAATGTAATGCCGCAAAAGCCGGATGTAGTGCTTTCGGGCATTAACAGAGGATATAATTCAGGAACGGATATTCAATATTCGGCAACTGCAGGAGCGGCATTTGAGGCGGCATTTCAGGGCTGTCATGCAATAGCGCTTTCTGAAAGCTTCGAAGGACCGGATGATATAACAGATCATTATCTTAATGATATATTGGAAGAATTGCTTGATAAGCCTTTGGGGTATGGGCAGATTCATAATGTTAACTTCCCGGGAGGAACGGTTTCTGAGTGTAAAGGCGTGCTTTACAACAGAACTGTATCACATGGTATGTTTTATAAAGATTATTATAATGTTGTTGAAAAACTCGATAATGACGGTATAAGGTATATGGTCAAGGGTGATTACAGAGAAGAAGCGGAAGAAGGCAGTGATATGGCTGCTATCATTGACTGCTACGTATCCGTTGGAATAGTAGACAACATAGGTAACAGATAGGAGTAATAATATGGAATTACAGCAGTTGCAGTATTTTCTTGTTGCTGCACGTTATGAGCACATAACAAAAGCGGCGAATTCATTGCATATAGCACAGCCGGCACTTTCTCAGTCAATTAAACGACTCGAGGCGGAGCTTGGAGTGAAGCTTTTTGAACGAAAAAAAGGTGGAATAACATTAAGCAAGGCGGGAAAACTTCTTGCGGAAGAAGTCAAACCTATAGTAAGTACTATAGAGGCGCTTCCACGCAAACTTGCCGATGTCGATAAGAAGCAAAACAGTACAATACATCTTAATGTTTTAGCGGCTTCTATTTTGGTAACCAATTGTATTATTTCGTATAAGGCAAAACACCCGGATATTAATTTTGAGTTTGTTCAGAGTCCTTCGGCAGAGGATTATGATTTGTGTATTACGGCGACACTTCCTAAGAACGTTGCTGTGTCCGATCAGATAACGCTTGAGGAGAAATTCTATCTGGCTGTTCCGGCATCTTCAAAGTATGCTGCGTATCCGGAAATAGATTTGGCTGAGGTGGCTGATGAAGGCTTTATTATGATGGCAGATACAAGACCGATAAGAAGTATTTGTGATCAGTTCTGTATGGAAGCAGGATTTACTCCGAATATCATATTTGAGAGTATGAATTTCGAGTCGGTACGAAGCTTGATTAGTGCGGGTCTTGGAGTTGGCTTCTGGCCGGAATATTCATGGGAAAGCGCTGAACCTTCGAAAAATGTGGTGCTTTTGCCGGTGAAAGGACAGGAGTGTAAGCGAGATATTGTTATTACATGCAATTCTCAGTCTGAAAAAAATGTGATAGTCAAAGATTTTTATGATTATTTAATTGCCTTTGCGATGGAGTGTAGAGATAAACATCAACGTAGTCGTGAGAAAAAATAGCATTGCACGTGTTTGTGATTTTTGTGATTGCAATTTTGTTATTGACAAAAACATACTTTATGAATATACTATTCCTATATTAAACACCGATTTGAGTTGATCGGTCACATAGTACTACGAAACCGATGAGTAAGAGGAGTAGGCTATTGTAAAGCTTTACAGAGAACTGTGGTGGTGAGATGCAGTAAGTGGTCAATGGTTGAATGGACTTATGAGGGTGGTTTGAAATGCGAATGCAGAGTAGATGCCAACGGGAACCTGTCCGTTATCAGTGGGGTGCATATGTTAGTATGTATGAAGAGTGGGTGCATTCGCATCAATTTGGGTGGTACCGCAGAAGTTGATTACAAACTTTTGTCCCTTAGCATAGGGACAGAAGTTTTTTTTATTTCAAGAAAGGAGGATGAATATGTTTCCAAGTTACGAAACAGCAAAGCAGTATGAAGCAGACTACAATATGATTCCGGTATGTAAGGAAGTGTTTGCGGATGTAGTGACACCAATTACGTTGTTAAGAAGACTCAAAGAGATTGACAACAGGTATTATCTTTTAGAAAGTGTCGAGGGTGGTAATCGATGGGGACAGTATTCCTTCCTTGGAGTTAATCCGCTTCTTCAGATATCATGTAAGAACCAAGTTGTCACCATGAAAAGCGGAGCAATGGTAACAGAGGAGAAAACCGACGCTATGGATGCTTTAAGAAAGCTCCTTGCTAAATATCGTTCACCAAAGATTGAGGGAATGCCAAGTTTTACCGGTGGACTTGTTGGTTACTTCTCATATGAGATGATTGGATATGCCGAGCCAACTTTAAAACTTAAAGAGAGTGAGTTTGATGATTATAATCTTATGTTGTTTGACAAGGTTATAGCTTACGATCATTTAAAGCAGAAAATAAGTGTTATCGTTAATTATCAAAGCAGTCAGGGTGAAAAAGGTTATAATGCTGCATCTCTTGAAATTGATAAGATAATACACCTTATATATGATAATACACCGTTAAGTCGTGAGGAAGCTGACAAAGATGTGACATTTACATGTAATATGAGCGAGGAAGCTTACTGCGACATGGTTGAAAAGACAAAGAAGTACATCAGAGAGGGAGACATCTTTCAGGGTGTTGTTTCAAGAAGATTTGAGGCTGACTACAAAGGAAGTCTTATCAATACATATCGCGTGTTAAGAACAACCAATCCTTCGCCGTATATGTATTTTATAGGATGTGATGACGTTGAGATTGCAGGAACATCACCTGAGACCATGGTTAGACTTAAAGACGGCAAGCTTACAACATTTCCTGTTGCAGGAACAAGGAAACGTGGAGCAACCGATGAGGAAGATAATGAACTTGAGGTTGAGCTGTTAGCAGATGAGAAAGAATGCGCTGAACATAACATGCTTGTTGATTTGGCGAGAAATGATATAGGACGAATAGCGGAATTTGGTTCGGTAAATGTGGAAGAATACATGAAAATACATCGTTTCTCGAAGGTTATGCACATTGCTTCAACAGTAACGGGTCAGATAAGAAAAGATAAGGACGGCTGTGATACAATCGGTGCTCTGCTTCCTGCAGGAACACTTTCGGGTGCACCTAAGATCAGAGCTTGTGAGATTATAGATGAGTTAGAGCCGGTGGCGCGCGGAATATATGGTGGTGCAATCGGTTATCTGGATTTCTCGGGAAATCTTGATGTCTGTATAGCAATAAGAACAGCAGTGAAAAAAGCTGACAAGGTATATGTTCAGGCGGGTGCAGGAATTGTTGCGGACAGCGTACCGGCTAATGAGTATATGGAATGTGCCAACAAGGCGGGAGCAGTTATTGATGCAGTTAAGGCAGCATGGGAGGTAAACGGATGATTTTACTTATAGATAATTACGACAGCTTTTCATATAACCTTGTGCAGTTTATTGGAACGATACAAAAGAACAGATATGAAAAGGGTTTGATTAAAGATTCTGCCGATGACAATTACGGCATTAAGGTTATAAGAAATGATGAACTCACGGTAGAAGAAATCAAAGCACTTTCTCCTGAGTATATAATTATTTCTCCGGGACCGGGAAGACCTGCAGATGCGGGTGTTTGTGAAGATTTATTAAAAGAGGCAGATTCAAATGCAAAGATACTCGGTGTTTGTCTTGGCCACCAGGCAATATGTGAGGCTTTCGGCGGAGAGATAACTTACGCAAAGGAACTTATGCATGGAAAACAAAGTAGGATAACCTTTGACAAGGAAGAAAGAATATTTGAAGGTATCCCTGAAGATTCCAATGTAGCAAGATACCATTCTCTGGCAGCAAAACCCGATACAATACCGGAATGCTTGCAGGTTATAGCCAAAGCTGATGACGGAGAAGTAATGGCAGTACGTCACAAAAACAAAAGCATATATGGACTTCAGTTCCACCCGGAATCGGTATTAACTGATTATGGCATGAGAATGATTGAAAACTTTTTAAGCATTTAAGAGGATATAATAATGGATATATTAGAAAGAATTGCAGCAGACAAGAGAGTACAGATTTCAGAAGAAAAGAAAAGTATATCTGCAGCTGAAATGATAAACCTTGCAAAGCAAAAGATTGGAAAACTTGAACCATTTGCATTTGAGAAAGCATTAGAAAAAAAAGGCATTTCATTTATATGTGAGGTTAAGAAGGCTTCTCCTTCAAAGGGAATTATAGCGGAGGATTTTCCTTATTTGAACATTGCAAAGGAATACGAGGCAGCCGGTGCAGATTGTATATCGGTGCTTACAGAGCCAAAGTATTTCCTTGGAAGTGATCAATATCTTAAAGAGATAAGAAAAGAGGTAAACATACCTATTATAAGGAAAGATTTTACCGTAGACACATATCAGATATATCAGGCCAAGGTAATAGGCGCGGATGCGGTTTTACTTATCTGCTCATTGTTAGATGAGGACTTTATAAGAGAAGGCATCAAAACTTGCGATGAGTTAGGATTATCAGCATTGGTAGAAACCCATAATGAAAAAGAAATAGAAATGGCAATCAATGCCGGAGCAAGAATTATAGGTGTTAATAATCGTAATCTCAAAGATTTTTCGGTAGATATAGGAAATACAACAAGATTAAGAGGACTTGCCCCTGACAATGTTTTGTTTGTAGCTGAGAGCGGAATCAAGGAAAGGACTGATGTTGCGGCGTTTGAAGAGGTGGGAGCTGATGCTGTTTTGGTTGGTGAAACACTAATGAGAGCAGACGATAAGGCTAAAGCCCTTAATACATTAAGAGGTAGAGTATGAAGATTAAGATATGTGGTTTAAGAAGGATTGAAGATATAGATTATGCAAATCTTTATCGACCTGACTATATAGGCTTTGTTTTTGCAAACAGCAAACGCAAGGTGGACTATGATACTGCAAAACTTTTAAGCGAACGGTTAGATCCTTCAATAATCCCTGTGGGTGTATTTGTTAATGAGGGTATTGACAATATAGTCAAACTCGTTAAAAATAGGATAATCAGGGTAGTTCAGCTGCATGGCGATGAGGATGAGCAATATATTAGGACTTTACGAGATGCGTTAATCACCGCTACAACAGATGATGTTACCATTATCAAGGCTATAAGGGTTAAATCCAAAGACCAGCTAAAAGAGGAATGCCAAATGTCTGCAGACATGTTCCTGCTAGATGCATTCAGCGAAGCGGAATACGGAGGCACGGGGAAGAGGTTTGATTGCAGTCTTATTCCTGATATTGATAAGCCATACGTGCTTGCAGGTGGTGTTAATCCTGAAAATGTATTCGAAATATGTGATGAAATCAAGAAAAATAATGTGATGATGCCGTTTTGTATGGATGTTAGCAGCTCTGTAGAAAAAGACGGGTACAAGGACAAAATAAAGATAGAAAGTATGATAAATGCTGTAAGAAACTTGGAATGTTGATGAATGACGTAAGTTTACATAACATACAAACTGCGAAATAAAAATGTGATAATGCATTTTGCTTATAATAAGAAAGGAAGGACAACATGAAAGAAGGAAGATACGGACAATACGGTGGACAGTACGTTCCGGAAACTTTGATGAACGCTGTACACGAACTCAATGAAGCATACGAACATTATAAGAATGACCCTGAGTTTAATAAGGAACTTGATGACTTATTAAGAAATTATGCGGGAAGACCTTCTTTATTATATTATGCTGAGAAAATGACAAAAGACTTGGGCGGTGCCAAGATTTATTTAAAGAGAGAGGACTTAAACCATACAGGTTCTCACAAGATTAATAACGTACTTGGTCAGGTGCTTCTTGCAAAGAAAATGGGCAAGACTCGTGTAATTGCCGAAACAGGTGCCGGACAGCATGGTGTTGCAACAGCGACAGCAGCCGCACTTATGGATATGGAATGTGAGATTTTCATGGGAAAAGAAGATACAGAGCGTCAGGCACTTAATGTGTTCCGTATGGAGCTTTTAGGAGCTAAGGTTCATCCTGTTACGACAGGAACAATGACTCTTAAGGATGCCGTTAACGAGGCTATGAGAGAGTGGACTTCAAGAGTATCTGATACATTATATGTTTTGGGTTCTGTTATGGGACCGCATCCTTTCCCTATGATAGTAAGAGACTTCCAGAGCGTTATAAGCAAGGAAAGCCGTGCCCAGATACAAGAAGTTGAGGGAAGACTTCCTGATATGGTAGTTGCCTGTGTGGGCGGTGGAAGTAACGCAATGGGATCATTTTACGAATATATCAATGACAAAGATGTTGCACTTGTGGGATGTGAGGCAGCAGGTCTTGGTGTTGACAATCCAAAGAATGCAGCAACAATCGCCAACGGTTCGATGGGTATATTCCACGGTATGAAATCGCTGTTTTGCCAGGATAAATACGGCCAAATTGCACCGGTTTATTCAATATCCGCAGGACTTGATTATCCGGGTATCGGACCAGAACATGCATGGTTAAATGAAACAGGAAGAGCAACTTATGTTCCAATTACTGACGAGGAAGCTGTTAAGGCTTTTGAGTATCTTTCAAGAACAGAGGGTATTATTCCTGCAATCGAAAGTGCACATGCAATAGCACATGTTATGAAGGTTGCACCTACTATGGATAAGGACAAGATAATAATCGCGACAGTTTCAGGAAGAGGCGATAAGGACGTTGCGGCAATAGCAAGATACAGAGGAGTTGAGATATATGAGTAGAATAAGTGATGCATTTGCAAAGGGTAAGGTGTTTATTCCGTTTGTAACCGGAGGAGATCCGAACGTAGAAACTACATATAGAATAATAATGGCAATGGTAGAAAACGGTGCGGATATCATAGAAATCGGTATTCCATTTTCTGACCCGATAGCAGAGGGACCTGTAATTCAGGAAGCAGACATAAGAGCACTTGCTTCTGGCACGACGACAGACAGTTTGTTTGATTTGGTAGTGCGTCTTAGAAAAGAGACAGATGTTCCGCTTATATTTATGACATACATGAACCCAATTTATGTATATGGAACTGATAATTTTATGAAAAAGTGTGCAGAGGTTGGAATCGACGGAGTTATCGTTCCGGATGTGCCATTTGAGGAGAAAGAGGAATTAAGGCAGCAGTGTGAGGATAACGGACTTGATCTCATTTCCATGATTGCGCCAACCTCAGAGGCAAGAATTGAGTCGATTGCCAAGGAAGCCAAAGGATTCATATACTGCGTATCTTCGCTTGGAGTTACCGGTGTCCGTTCAGAAATTACTACTGATATAGGAGAAATGGTAAGACACGTGAAAAATGTTACCGACACACCGGTGGCGGTAGGTTTTGGTATATCAACGCCTGAGCAGGCAAAGAAAATGGCAGGTTTATCGGACGGAGCAATTGTTGGTAGTGCAATTGTTAAGATAATAGCAAAGCACGGAAAAGACGCAGTACCTTATGTTGCGGAGTATGTTAAGAGTATGAAGGAAGCTGTTTTGCAGGCGTGATTTGTATACAAAGTTAATAGAATCTTAACTTGTAAAAAAAGTTGATAGAACGTATAATAAATGCTGTTGGTGTTAAAAACGCTGACAGCATTTTTACATTTTGCAGAAGGTGATTACATTGAGTAGTTTTTCTTGGGAAAACGAATGGAGACTTGAGAATTTAAAAGAAGAATCGTTCCTTACAAAGCATATAATGGATAAGACTCCAAAGTGGGTTAATTTTGTCAGAAAAAAAGTGCCGACATCGTTGCAAAGAACGTTGGAATCAGCATTTGGCAAGGCCTTTTTCATGGTTTTTCAAAAGGGAACAGGTCTTATTGAGAAAACCTACAGAAAAGACGAGCAAAAGAGTATATATAAGAGTTCTAACAGGAAAATGGACAGAGAAGGATTTACAGTATCGGGAGTTAAACGCTTTGACAGACAGGCAAAGCGAACGATACGGAAAAACCTTGTTATATCGTTGTTTGAAGGTATTGCACTTGGAATTTGCGGTATGGGTATTCCCGATATACCGATTTTTGTTTCTGTTTTGTTAAAGAGCATTTACGAGATAGCGATAAGTTTTGGTTTTGGATACACTTCCGAGAAAGAAAAACTGTTTATTTTAAAACTTATAGACGCATCGTTAAAGAGCGGAGATACACTTCGAAAGAAAAATGAAGAAATAAACGCTTTAATTGATGCTATGAATGAAGAAGAACTTGATGAACAGGTGATAAGCCTTATGGTCACAAGACAGACGGATGAGGCGGCAAACGCGCTGTCAAGAGAACTTCTATATGGAAAGTTTATACAGGGTAAGGCAATAATAGGACTTGTCGGCGGGATAAATGATATTGTTTGCTTGAAGAGAATTACTGACTATGCTGTGTTGAAATACAAAAGAAGATTTCTTATAGAGCATGGTGTGGAATAAGGAGAATAATATGATTTGCGAAGAATACCGGTCGATTAAGCCCAAAGATTTATTTGACAATTATATTGAATATATGGTGGATATGCTTGTTTTGTGTAACGCTGATACAAGAGAGCATATATGGTATGTGGCAAAATATACAAGGATACTGGTTGATACATATGCAAGACTATATCCACGCTCGAGAATGACGGCTGAAAAAAGATATAACATAGTACAGGCATCTAAAATAAAAGACATTGGAAAACTTGCGATACCTGATGTTTTATTGGATAAAGCCGGAGAAATGTCCGCAACGGAGATGAGTTATTATCAAAAACATACCATTAAGGGAAGTCAGATGATACGTGGCATATCCGGAAAAATTGGACATGAATACGAAAGAATATGTTATAATATATGTTTGTATCATCATGAAAACTATGATGGAAGCGGATATCCGTATGGCTTGAAAGAACAAAAGGTTCCGATTGAGGCATTGTTTGTTGGCTTGGCTGACATTTATGATGCGTTGGTTAACTATAAGGGAAGAAGAGAAAGTTATACACACGAGGAAGCAATTTTCTTAATACTTGACGGAAAGTGTGGGAAACTATCTCCGAAACTTCGAGAATGCATTTTAGAAGCACGAGACGAATTGGAAGCAGTGAAATATAATGGTAAGAATATATAAATTATAATATGAGGTTAAAGGGGTCATAAGAGCAATGAATATTGGTTTGTTTACAGATACATATTATCCTGAATTAAACGGTGTCGCCAATTCTGTGTATCTCTTGAAACAGGAATTGGAAAAAAGAGGTCATAACGTATATGTAATTACAACAAAAACACCGGGCGTGACAGATGACGATGAAAGAGTGTTTCGTGTTCCGTCAAAGGCTGCCCCGATGGTGCCGGAAAGACGAATAGGAATGCCGTATCATCCCAAAATTGCATTAAAGATACATAAAATGAAACTCGATATTATCCACACTAATACAGAGTTTGGAATAGGTTTGTTTGGACGTATTATGGCCAGAGAATTGTTTATTCCCGTGGTACATACTTATCATACGATATATGAGGATTATACACATTACTTAAAAAAGTATATTTCAAGCGAAAAGCGTGCCAAACAGTTTGCAAGAACGTACAGTAAGTTTAGTGTCCGTGGTGCAGAGGAATTGATTGTACCGACAGAGAAGGTTGCGACTCTTATGAGACACTACGGCGTAAAACCTGATATCAATATCATCCCTACAGGTATTGATTTGTCTAAGTTTCAGGAGTGGGATGCAGATGATGAAAAAGAGAAACTCAAACGTTCTCTTGGCATTCCAAAAGGTAATAAAGTTGTATTGTCATTAGGTCGTGTTTCAGAGGAGAAGAATATCGATGAGGTGATGGATTATCTGGATGTCTATATGGCAAAGCATGAGGATGTGACATTTCTTATAGTTGGTGACGGTCCGTATAAGAATTCGCTTGAGAGAAAGGCGAGAGGCTTAAAATACAAAAAACGCATGATTTTTGCGGGGGCTAAGCCTTGGGATGAAATTAACCATTATTATCAGATAGGTGACGCATTTGTGTCGGCATCAACCAGCGAGACACAGGGACTTACTTATATTGAAGCGTTGGCTTCGGGTGTTCCGTTGGTAGTTAGAAAAGATGATTGTCTTGATGGCGTATTGCTAAATGGAGAGAACGGCTATGAGTATGAGGATGTTGACTCATTTGCAAAGGGACTTGATGCCGTATTATACAATCAGGCAGGCATTGATTACAGAACTAATGCGATTAACAGTGTTTTGAAGTTTTCGACGGAAGAGTTTGCTGCAAAAGTTGAGAACATTTACTATCATGTCATTAAAAACCACAGGAATATACTTATGCGAATGGCAAATAAAGTGGCAGGTAAGATTGGCTTTGTTCGTACCGGAACCAAGCCTCTTGGTGGACAAATGGCTATGCGGCTCGGTAATTCCGATATGGATGCCAGCAGGATTGCACTTAATTGTGACAATTTTGACAGGTTATCTTATCATGAGGCTTTAAGAGTTGTTGATGCTTCGCTTGAGAATGGCATTACAATGTTTTGTAATTCGCCTACATTTGGCGGTGGTAAATGCGAAGAGATTTTTGGACAGATTCTGTCTGAAAATAAGGGCATGCGTCAAAGAATGAGAATACAGACAGAGTGCGGTAATTACAACGGATATTACGACCTGTCAAAAGCGTATATGGTTTCGTCGGTAGATGACAGTTTGAAGAGATTAAATGTTGATTGTATCGATTTGTTGATGCTTGGAAAACCGGATTATCTTATGGAACCTGATGAGGTTGCTGATACAATTGCTTATTTGCAAAAGAGCGGCAAGGTGTGTCAGTTTGGTGTAAGTGGCTTTTCAATTGACCAAATGAAACTTTTGCAGGCGTCCTGCAAGGATTCAATACTCCTTGAGAGATTATCATGTGGATTTTCGATGGATGCAGACATTAATAAAACAATGGAGACAATAGATTATTGCAAACTACAGGATATCACGGTTCAGGCAACAGGATTAACATTGCCGAAAGATAAGCAAAAGGTGTCAGATGTAATTAAAAGGATTGCCCAAGAATATGGTGTAAGTGATGAAGTTATTGCACTTGCATGGGGACTTAGAAATCCTGCTAATATGCAAATTCTTATTGATGCGAACTCATCAGAGCAGGTTAAAGATATGTGTTCGGCCATGAATATTACACTTACAAGAAAAGAGTGGTATGAACTTTTTTTCACGTTTAGCGGTAATAATACCGAATTAAATAAAGTTGATTAATACAAAGGAGAGAGTTAATGAAAAAGAGTGTTAAGTTGGTTGTTCTTACAGCAATAATGGCGGTGGGACTTACAGGTTGCGGCAAGGTGAAATTGGCGAACTATAAGGGTCTGGAAGGACAAAAAATAGTATTTGATATAACAGATGAAGATGTAAGAAATGCTGTAGATGATATGATGTATGAATATGTGCAGTATGATCCTATTACTGACAGAGGGGCTCAAAACGGTGACTATGTAAATCTGACTTACAAGGTTACGGTTGACGGCGAATACAATGAAGATTTATCCGGGGAAGACGAGGATATTTGTGTTGGAGAAGAATACGTATATCCTGAGGTTGAAAAAGCATTGGTTGGCATGAAAACCGGAGATAACAAGACGGTAAATGTTAAGTTATCCGAAGATTATGTAGAGGATGATTTAGTTGGAAAAGAAGCATCGGTTGACGTTACTGTCAATGAGATATCTGTCGAGAATCTTCCGGAATATAATGATGAATTTGTTAAGGAGAATCTTGGTTTTGACAGCGTGGCTGCCTATGAGGAGGATCTAAAGCAGCAACTTTATGCGGAAAAAGAAGAGGAATACAAATATGACAGTTTTTATGAAATGCTTCAGGAAGTTATAGATAATTCAACATTTGGAAGTTATTCAAAGAGTCTTTATAGCGAGTGTGAAGAAGAATACAATTCAAGTAATGAGTCTATGGCTGCGATGTATGGCATGGAACTTAAAGATTACGAAGAATTCATGGAAATAGACGAAAAGACAAAGAAAAGCGATATTGAAGCTATGATTCATGAAAAGCAGGTGATTGAGGCTATTGCAAAGAATGAAGGTCTTGAAGTTTCCGACAAAGAGATAAAAGAGTTTGCAGAGCAAAATTATGCAAGCTATGAATGTGAAAGTGCTGATGCGTTTATTGAAGAATATGGAGAGGATTCAATTAAGGATTATCTTTTGATGGATAAGATTTGTAATTTCATTTATGAAAATGCAAAACTTACAGAGATATCTGAAGAGGAGTATTTGGAGGCTAAAGAAAGCGAAGATTTTGACGAGGACGCCGAAGAAGATGGTGAATCGGAAGAAGTAGAGAGCGAAGAAGAGTAATACAATCAGAGGTTGCCTATGACAAAAAAACAAAGAGCATTAGAGATAATTAAGTTGCTTAAATCGGAGTATCCTGATGCAGACTGCACACTAGACTATGATGATGCATGGAAACTTCTTGTCAGTGTCAGGCTTGCGGCACAATGTACGGATGCCAGGGTAAATGTTGTCGTTAAGGATTTGTTTGAGAAATATCCGTCCGTAAAGGCTTTGGCAGGGGCGCAGGTTGATGATATAGAAAGTATTGTTAAACCTTGCGGACTTGGCAAAAGTAAAGCGCGTGATATATCCGCATGTATGAAAATGCTGCAGGCTGATTATGGCGGAAAAGTGCCGGAGGATTTTGATGAACTGTTAAAACTTCCGGGAGTCGGAAGAAAAAGCGCCAATCTTATCATGGGTGATGTTTTCGGGAAGCCGGCTATTGTGACCGATACACATTGTATTCGCCTTGTTAACAGGATGGGACTTGTGGATGGAATCAAGGACCCCAAGAAGGTGGAAATGGCATTATGGAAGCTTATACCCCCTGAAGAGGGCAGCGATTTTTGTCATAGAATTGTGTATCATGGAAGAGAGATATGTACAGCAAGAACAAAGCCTTATTGTGATAAATGTTGTCTTAAAGATGTATGTAAAAAAATAGGAATATAAAAAGTGGTAATAAAAAACCGTCCCATATAAATGGGACGGTTTTTGAAGTTAATGGGTTACTCAACCGTGAACTTGGAAATGCTTTCCTGAAGTCCGTCAGCAGCTCTTTTCTGTGTATTTGCCTGCTCAACGATTGTCTGCATGTACTCAGTAAGCTGGGCAAGGATTGCAGAAGTTTCTTCTGTAGATGCGGCATTCTCTTCAGAGATTGCTGACAATGAGTCAACGGATACCATAACGGAATCTTTGTCTGAATTGAGTGATTCCATAAGTTTTAATATGTTCTGGTTGCCTTCTTCTGTCTGCTTCAAAAGAACCATCATTTCATCAAAGGCCTCAACCATCTTCTCGAGATCTTTTGCTTCATTCTGTGTTGCCTGTTCAATCTGATTGGTGAGATTTCTGTTTCTGTCAGAGAGCTCAACAATACGTGAAAGCATATCTGTAATCTTCTTTGCAGTTGTATCTGATTCTTCAGCAAGATTCTTGATACTCTCTGCAACAACGGCAAATCCTCTTCCGGCTTCACCGGCTCTTGCAGCCTCGATAGAAGCATTAAGTGCAAGAAGGTTTGTCTGGCTTGCGATACCGATAATTGCTTCAGCAGCGCTACTGATTTCATTTACAAGGTCTGCAGTTTCATTAACTGACTGTGCAACCTGCTCTGCCATGTTGGTGGTAAGAGCACCGGATTTCTTAACACCCTCAAGCTGTTTTTTAACTGCTTCAGAGTTTTTAAATACTGTTTTGCCGTTCTCTGTATTTGTTTCGGTTGATGAAAGAACCGATTCAACTGAACGACCGATGTTAACTGTAAGTCCTGATGTATTCTGTACATCTTGAGCCATTGAAGTTGCGCCGTTTGCAATATCTTCAACTGCCTGATTGATATCTTTAGACATCTTCTGGCTGTCTTCAACACTTTTCTCTGTTGTGGCAGCGCCTTCATTAACATCTTTTGCGTATGATGCAACATCAAGTAATGCTGCCTGCATGCTAAGTCTCATATCATCCGCGGATGTGGCTATTGCTACAAACTCGTTAATCGGACTATCTCTTTCAATAGTAGATACAAAGTCACCTTCTGCCATCTTATCGATGGAAGCTGCAACTCGCTTGATTCCATCTGCCATTGCAGAAGCTGTTGCTAATACTGCTACAATAAGTAATATTGAAAGAACAAGGAATATCACGATTATTGTTGCTACACTATGCTTGATACTCTTTTGAAGTGCAGCATCTTCCTCGTCTGCCCATAACTCGACGATGTCTGTCATATCAGAAATGTAGCTTCTTGTTTCTTCGAAATCTGTTGTGAAGGTTGCCTGATCACCCTCATCGTTATCGAAGTTGTAATCACTCAACCATCTGTTGCAAGCTTCATTGAACTTGTCATATGCTGACTGGTAAGTGTTGCCGTTTTCGGATGTAAACTCTGTGTAAAGTTTGTCATATTCCTTTGCAATGCTGTTGGCAGTGTTAAGTCTGTCAAGAACCTGATCCTTGTTCTCATTGAAAGCATCAAGCTGTGTAACCTTATATTCTTCAGCACCCTGCATATTGAAAACTTCGTGGTAGTTGACTGCGGCAAGCTGAGCCTGATAGAAATCTCTGTCTGCATTAAGCAAAGTAGTGTTAATTTGGTACAGCGTGTTGTAATACATCTCTTGAGCATCTTTGTAGGTGGAACTGACTCTCATAGAGAAAAAGACAATACATACGATAAGACATATGATTGCCGGTGCCACAAGCATTAACTGCGACACCAGAAATGAAATATGTGACTTTTGAAATAGTTTTTTCATATAGTAACCTCCTCGTTGTATGTTAAGTTTTTATAAAACTTGCACAAATATTTGTACATAATTATACACTATGTGACAATATAATACAAGGGTAATATTGATAAAATAAAATTATCTGACAACTTTAGCACTCGACACTTGACAGTGCTAACAGTTAGTGGTAATCTATGCTTGAAATCAAACATATACGTTGAAAGAAAGGTGGGATTTATCATGAATGCAGAGAAATTTACAAAGAAGTCACTTGAGGTTGTGGAGAATTGTGAGAAGCTTGCCTACGAATACAATAATCAGGAGATTGATCAGGAGCACATTTTATATAGCTTGCTTACTGTAGATGACAGTCTGATTGCAAAACTGATTGAGAAAATGGATATTGACCTTATGCATTTTACAAAGGAATCAGAGAAGGCACTTGCCTATAGACCGAAGGTGTCTGGTGGTAATCTATTTACAAGTTCTGATTTTCAAAAGACATTTGTTCACGCAGAGAAGGAAGCAAAACAGATGGGGGATGAGTATATCTCTGTGGAGCATATATTCATGGCTCTATTAAAATACCCGAACAAAGCATTAAAAGGCTTGTTTATGGGATATGGAATTACCTCTGAAAGATTTTTAAAGGTTCTTTCGGAAGTCAGGGGTAACCAGCGTGTGGATACCGATAATCCGGAAGCAACTTATGATAGTCTGGAAAAATACGGATATGATTTGGTGGAACGTGCAAGACAGCAGAAACTAGATCCTGTTATCGGACGTGATACAGAGATTCGTAATATAATAAGAATATTATCCAGAAAGACAAAGAATAATCCGGTGCTTATCGGAGAACCGGGTGTAGGTAAGACTGCGGCAGTTGAGGGACTTGCACAGAGAATAGTCAGAGGAGATGTGCCGGACGGTCTTAAGGATAAACAGATATTTGCACTTGATATGGGAGCATTAATAGCGGGCGCAAAATACAGAGGTGAGTTTGAGGAAAGACTCAAAGCTGTGCTTGATGAGATTAAGCAGTCAGATGGTGAGATTATTCTCTTTATTGATGAGCTTCATACGATAGTGGGAGCAGGCAAAACAGATGGTGCACTCGATGCCGGCAATATGTTAAAACCTATGCTTGCAAGAGGTGAACTTCATTGTATAGGTGCTACAACTCTAGATGAATACAGAAAATACATTGAGACTGATGCGGCGCTTGAACGACGTTTTCAACCGGTTATGGTTGGAGAACCAACTGTTGAGGATACCATTTCAATACTTCGAGGACTTAAGAATCGTTACGAGGTATATCATGGCGTTAAGATAAATGACAGTGCAATAGTTGCAGCTGCAACCTTATCAGACCGTTATATTTCAGATCGTTTTCTTCCGGATAAGGCAATTGATTTAGTAGATGAGGCGTGTGCGCTTATCAAAACGGAACTTGATTCTATGCCGGTAGAACTTGATGAAATCAGCAGAAGAATGATGCAGCTAGAGATAGAGGAGGCTGCCCTTAAGAATGAGGAAGACAGACTTAGTAAGGAACGTCTTTCAAAACTTCAGGAAGAGCTTACAGAACTTCGAGAACGCTTTGAAAGCCTTAAAGCCGACTGGGATAACGAGAAAATGGGCGTTGACAAGGTCCGTGAAATCAAAGGAAAGATTGAGGAGGTCAATAACGAAATACAGATTGCGCAGAGAAATTATGACCTCAACAAAGCTGCTGAACTTCAATACGGCAAACTTCCTGAACTCGAAAAAGAATTGCAGGAAGTAGAAGCGAAGGAAGGCAACAAGGAGAAAGTGCTTGTTCATGAGAATGTAACGGATGAGGAGATTGCCTCAATAGTGTCTAAATGGACCGGAATCCCTGTTTCAAAGCTTACGGAAAGTGAACGTAACAAGACATTAAAACTTGCAGATGCTCTACACGAAAGAGTTGTTGGACAGGATGAAGCGGTTGAACTTGTTTCCGATTCAATAATCCGTTCAAAAGCAGGTATCAAAGATCCAACCAAACCTATTGGCTCATTTCTTTTCTTGGGTCCTACCGGTGTCGGTAAGACCGAACTTGCAAAAACGCTTGCACAGGCACTCTTTGATAATGAGGCTAACATGGTAAGAATTGACATGAGTGAGTATATGGAGAAGCACTCTGTGGCAAGATTAATCGGAGCGCCTCCGGGATATGTAGGTTATGATGAGGGCGGTCAGCTTACGGAAGCAGTCAGAAGAAAACCATATTCGGTCGTTCTTTTTGATGAGATAGAAAAAGCCCACCCGGATGTTTTTAATGTGCTTTTACAAGTCCTTGATGATGGTCGTATAACAGACTCAAAGGGAAAGACGGTTGATTTTAAAAATACCATTTTAATAATGACTTCCAATATCGGTTCGGCTAATCTTCTTGAAGGAATTAGTGAGGACGGCGAGATAACCGATGAGGCACGAGATAGTGTAATGGAAGAATTACGTCTTCATTTCAGACCTGAGTTTCTTAACCGATTGGACGAAACTATACTCTTTAAACCACTTACTAAGGACAACATAGGTAATATCATTGACCTGATGCTTAACGATTTAAATGAGCGACTTGCCGAGAGAGAGCTTTCATTAAAGATTACGGACGCTGCAAAAACTTATATAATGGAGCATGGTTATGACCCTGTATACGGTGCAAGACCACTTAAAAGGTACCTTCAAAAGCATGTTGACACTTTGGTCGCAAGAAAAATGCTTGAAGGAAGTGTTGGTGCCGGGGACACGTTGACCGTTGATGTTGAAAGTGATAAACTTATAGTTCAGAGATAATATTTCTACAAGAAAGGAATCACAACATGGACTATTCGGTTAAAGAACTTGCAGATAGAATACGTACTAATCTGTCATCAGTAATTGTAGGAAAAGAGAAGAATATAGATTTAATAATAACCGCGTTTATCGCGGGTGGTCACGTACTTATAGAAGATACGCCGGGGACCGGCAAGACGTTACTTGCCAAGTCGCTGGCTTCTTCTGTTGATGCGGGTTTTAAACGTGTGCAGTTTACACCCGACCTGCTTCCGTCAGATATAACAGGTCTTCATATGTATAATCCCAAAGAGGCTGAGTTTAACTTTATTCCGGGACCGGCATTTACCAATGTGTTGCTTGCTGATGAGATTAACCGTGCAACACCAAGAACCCAGTCGGCACTTCTTGAGTGTATGGCAGAGGGACAGATTACAATAGATGGTCAGACCAGAGTGCTTAACACACCATTCTTTGTGATTGCCACGGAGAATCCTGTAGAAACTTCGGGAACATTTAATCTTCCTGAGGCACTTTTGGACAGATTTCTAATGAGAATACCGATGGAGCCGCCGCTTAATCATGATGAGCTTTTGATGTTAGACCGCTTCATTGAGGACAATCCGTATGATTTGTTAAAACCTGTTTGTACAGGCAAAGATATAGTAGAAGCAGGGAAGTTGTGTCGCAAAGTGTTTGTTCACAAATGCGTCAGACAGTATATAGTTGATATTGTTCAAAAGTCCAGAACACACTCAAAATCATTACTTGGTGCAAGCCCTAGAAGCGCGCTTGCATTGATGTATGCTGCACAGGTTTATGCAGCGATGAAGGGCGATGAGTTTGTAACTCCCGATCATGTCAAAACGCTTGCAATTCCGGTACTTTCGCACAGAATATTGTTATCGACGGGTTCCGGAACGCGAAGAGATAAGGAAGCATTTATAGAAGAAGTGCTTAATCAGGTGTCTACACCTACGGAAAGATGGGAGCAGTGATAAATGAGACTCCTAATATCTGTTTTCGTTGTGATTATAATCTACAATTTACAACTGAAAATGTACAAGAAATACTGGGAACACAAGCTCCTGGTAAGTCTTGATTTCTCTAAGGATGTACTTAATTACGGTGAGGAAGCGGAACTTGTTGAGGTTATTAAGAACTCAAAGATTCTTCCTCTTCCTGTATTAAATGTTAAGTTTGCTACGTCTAAAAATCTTGTATTTTCCAAAGATGATAACACGAACATTTCGGACCGCTATTACCGCAATGATGTTTTTTCTATTCTCGGTAATCAAAAGATAGAAAGGCATCATGCATTTATGGCAGGTGGAAGAGGTGTGTTTAAAATATCGGAACTTCAGGTATCCTCAAAGGATTTGTTTCTTAAGCATTCCTTTGCGGATATTATCAAAAATGATACCACGATTACAGTTCTTCCAAAGCGTATTCCGGTTATGGCATTCATGGATATTGAGAATCGTTTTTTGGGAGACAATCCTATTAACAACATGCAGATGCCGGATCCTTTTGTGTTTAGAGGAATAAGGCAATACAGATCCTATGATACGATGAAAAGTATTAACTGGAAAGCATCTGCCAAGAACAATGAACTTATGGTTAATCAGTATCAGGCAACTACATGTAATGAGGTTATCATTTACTTAAATCTTAAGCCTTACATGAAGTCGCAGGCAGATTATCTGGCAGAACATGCAATAAGTATAGCGGCAACCGTTTCAGCCAATCTTATAGGCAGAGGAATCAGCACGGGAGTATATACAAATGCGTATGATATAGATGCGCCCGAAGAGGGAGCGGTAACTCCACACGTGGAATCGGGACTTGGCAACGAGCATATCAAGGCTGTGGATATAATGCTTGCCCGTCTTAACATTTCGCGTGAAACGGCAGATATGAAAGAATTGTTTAACAAGGGTAGAGAGCAGCAAAAAGAAGGAATAATCAGGATTATAATTTCGACTTACAGGGACGATGCGTTGTATGAGTTTTTTGGTGAGCATGAGAAAACAGAGCAGATTTATTGGATAGTTCCGGAAAGATTCGGTGCACCGGTTGATCTGCGCTATGATGGAATGATTAGGTGGGATTGTAAATGAGTAATAAGATTGATTTGTGTGGAAATATAATATCGCAAACTATGCATTTTATTATAAGTCTTACGCTTTTTATTGTTGCACAGACGGTTTTGATAGGAGTTCCTGCACCGTTTTATATGCAGATGATGTTTTTGTTATGCTACAGTGCAATAATAGTAATCAGATATCTTGTAAATGCGAATTTTCTTATATATATGATTGCACACGTAACACTTTATACAACACTTTTTTTAATACCGGTTTCAAGCCTGATGTTCATTGTGTTTGCTGTGTTTTTTGTTGCCATGACGGTTCAATCGGTTATGTTTTGGAAAAAAAACGGCAACGTGGATAAGTCGGAAGTGCCTTGGTTTTCTATCGTTGTTTTTTGCATATCATATATCTACGCCTATGTGGACGGACACAATCTTTTAAGGATATATCTTCTTGTTACGGGTGTGCTTTTCCTTTTGATGTTCATGGCGAATTTCTACGTGGAAAGTCTTTATCAACTATCAAAAAACACCATGTTTCATAGCCATTTGCCGTTACAACAGATTGTAAAAACCAATTCAGTTATAATTGCGCTCATTATTGCTGTAACATTCATGACAATATTGCTTGCAAATATAATAGATTTGGATCATTTAATATACAATATTGGCGATGGAATAGTAGCCGTTATCAGGGTGTTTTTAAGGTCGTTGTTTGCGATTCTTTCATGGTTTGCAAGTCTTTTTGAAGGGGATCGGGTTGTTGATTTGGGTTCGTTGGTCGATTCGTTTAGTAACATTGTAAAAGAAGAAAGCTTTATATCGAAGCTTTTAAATGTGCTTTTTGCTGTTATTAAAATTGTAGCCACATCATTTTTTGTTTTGTGGGTATTACGTGGTGCTAATAAGAGAGTCAGACAATATTTGAAAGATAACGTACTACCGACAGACAAAGTAACGTCGGTTAAGGCAAAGGAACCTGAAAGTCGTGATATTATAAAGCACGTATTTGCAAGCGTTGAGCCAAATAACAGCATACGAAAACGTTACAGAAGAGAAGTGCTTAAGAACAAGGGAGACTTGGTGCTTACCAACTTTCTTACAACGGGAGAAATCGAAGCGGGAATGGATGAGAGAACTGCGAGGAAAATGAGACCGTTAAAGGAAGCTTATGAGGCTGAAAGATATCGTGATGAACAATGAAATAATTTCTTGAATACTTGTTTGATTCATGGTATTCTATAGTATATGTTTAGTAAAGTTGTTGAAAGGAGTAAGTTTAATGAACGAGTGGATTTTGGTTGAAGACAGAGAACCTACAGTTGATGAGATTCGAGATAGAAATGAGTTTATATGTACTGATGGAATGACAACATATATAAGAACCTACAGTTTCCGTCTTCACGGATTCGTTGCTGAATTCCGTGGAAAAGAAAGCAAGGATCGTGGTGTTATAGCCTGGATGCCGCTTCCGGCACCTTATAAGGCACCGGGTCAGGCAGAAAAAGAAGCTGAAGAGGAAGTTAAAAACGTGTATTTTAATGCGGGTTATATACCGCGTTACGACCTGTAATTAAGGTCCCATAATAATATTATTTTACCGGAGGTATAACATGTATAGTTTTGACGAGATTAGTAATTTTGACCCAGAAGTAGCTAAAGCGATGACAGATGAGATTAACAGACAGAATGATAATATCGAGTTAATTGCATCTGAAAACATAGTAAGTAAGGCTGTAATGGCAGCTATGGGAAGTCCACTTACCAACAAGTACGCAGAGGGATATCCGGGCAAGCGTTATTATGGTGGTTGTGAGCACGTTGATGTTGTAGAGGATCTTGCAAGAGAGAGAGCAAAAGAACTTTTTGGTTGTGAGTATGTTAATGTTCAGCCGCATTCAGGTGCACAGGCTAATATGGCTGCATTTTTCGCTATTATGGAGCCGGGTGATACGTTCATGGGAATGAACCTTGCTCATGGTGGACATCTTACACATGGTTCACCGGTTAATCTTTCAGGTAAGTATTTTAATGTTGTACCTTACGGTGTTAATGATGACGGATTTATCGATTATGATGAAGTAGAAAGAATTGCAAAAGAGTGCAAGCCTAAGCTTATTGTAGCCGGTGCTTCAGCTTATGCAAGAGCAATTGATTTCAAGAGATTTAGAGAGATAGCAGATAGCGTTGGTGCAGTTCTTATGGTAGATATGGCTCATATTGCAGGTCTTGTTGCTGCAGGCGTTCATGAAAGCCCAATCCCATATGCACACGTTACAACAACTACTACTCATAAGACACTTAGAGGACCTCGTGGAGGAATGATTCTTTCAAGTAATGAGGTTAATGAGAAATATAACTTCAATAAGGCAGTATTCCCGGGAATTCAGGGTGGTCCTTTGATGCATGTAATTGCAGGTAAGGCTGTTTGTCTTAAGGAAGCATTATCAGATGAGTACAAAGAGTATCAGAGACAGGTTGTTAAAAATGCAGCAGCCCTTGCAAATGCTCTTATGGAGAGAGGATTTAAGATTGTTTCAGGTGGAACAGACAATCACCTTATGCTTGTAGATCTTCAGAATCTTGATCTTACAGGTAAGGAAGTTGAGAAGCTTCTTGACAGTGTTCATATTACAGCTAACAAGAACACAGTACCTAACGATCCTAAGTCACCATTTGTAACAAGCGGTATTCGTCTTGGAACACCTGCTATTACAACTCGTGGTGCTAAGGAAGAGGACATGATTGTTATCGCAGATGCAATTAAAGCAGCAGTTATTGACAAGGACGAAGCAAAGGCTATGGAACTTGTTAAGTCAATAACTTCAAAATATCCGTTATACGCATAAGATTTATTACACAAAAGTCAATAGAGACAGCATTGGACTGACTTTCTGATGCTGTCTTTTGTTTCATTTTCGGAGGGGTAATTATGTTAAACAGCAGGCGATTGCGTTTTGTAGAAGTATTTGAATTTGTTTTCTTTACTGCTATGCATATTTTTTATTCAACATTTATAAAAGATATGTATGTTACGGAATTGGTCGTGTTGTTTTCGATTGGATTAGACCTTCTTGTCATTGCATGTCTTATTTTTATCAAAAATGAATTCTGGAATCAGATAGGCTTTAGTCTGTGCGTGGTGGTTACTGTTCATTTGATAGGAACGGCTATGGGGTCTCTGGCATACGGTATAGTTTTCTATATGATGGCAGGAACGATTATATCCATTAACGGTAATCGTTATCTTAACAGAGTCTATTTTTTTATAGTCAACGTTGCGATGATCTTAGAACTTATCTTTGAATATGACGTGATAGTGAGCGTTATTCCCATTCATTTCTATGTGATGATAATTTTTACATGTGAAATGTATATGCTTGTGGAAAGTTATCTGGTTGTGTTATATCAACAAAATCTTGAGGAAATTCAGATACAAAATGAGATTCTTAATCTTGCTCAACAGAGCAAAGATCAGTTTCTTGCCAATATGTCTCATGAAATAAGAACACCGATGAATGCCATTGTAGGTATGAGTGAACTTATCATGCGTGAAGATATTAATCCCAAGGTTGAGCAGTATTGTCATAATATTGAAACCTCGGGACAGAATTTGTTGGCAATTATCAATGATATTCTCGATTTTTCTAAAATAGAATCCGGACAAATGAGATTGGTAAATGAGCCATATTCTATATCAAGTATTGTTAACGAAGTTGTTAATATGGCTGTTTTTAGACGAAGCTATAAGGATATAAGCATAATTGTTGACATGAGACCTGACATTCCCAATCGTTTAGAAGGTGATGAGGTAAGAATCAAACAGGTGCTTACCAATATAGTCACTAATGCGGTTAAGTTTACAAAGCAGGGATATGTTTTTATTTCCGTTAGTTGCTACAAGCGTGAAGGAATTAACATATTAAAACTTGAGGTTAAGGATACAGGTGTCGGAATTAAGAAAGAGGACTTGTCGCACCTGTTTGAATCATTTACACGACTTGATACAAAGAAGAACAGGTCTATAGAAGGAACGGGACTGGGTCTTGCTATTTGCAAACGCCTTGTTGAACTTATGCATGGAACAATTAAGGTTAGCAGTACTTACAGAAAAGGAACGACAGTCACAATTGAGGTTCCACAGGCAATAGTTGATGGTTCACCGAGTCTTGTCATAGACAATAAAAATATGAAGGTTATCTCTTATATGGATCTTGGTGCAAGACAAATAGGTGAAAGAAAAAACTATTACAAGATGGCATACGATCATTTGTGGGCTCCTTTTGATATTGATAATTTGGTTGTTACTGAATACGGTAAAATGTATGATGCGGTAGAAAGCGGACAATATACTCATTTGATAATCGGAACAGAAGAATACAGGACACACAGGCCTTACTTTGATGAGATATCCGAAAAGATAAGATTGTTTGTAATGTACGATCCAAGATATGATCTTCACTTGAAAGAGGGTATATTTGGAATCACATTACCGTTTTGTGCGGTTTCAATTATATTTGCATTAAACGGCGAGACAACCTACACTGAGATAAATGATGAACGACAACAGTCAAGATTCATAACACCTGATGCCAAGATTTTGGTTGTGGATGATAATGAGATTAACCTTAAGGTTACAGAAGGAATTCTTGGCATTTACAAGGCAGGTAGCATATTGGTAAAAAGTGGTCATGAGGCGATATCTGTACTTGCAAGCACGCCGGTTGATTTGGTTTTGATGGATCATATGATGCCGGAACTGGATGGCGTCGAAACGACACGAATAATAAGACAGACCGGAGCGGAATCATTTAGAAATGTTCCTATTATAGCCATGACAGCTAATGTTGTTAATGACGTGCAACAGATGTTTTTGGAGAACGGATTCCAGGATTTTTTACCAAAGCCGGTTACTGTATCAACTCTTGGAGAAGTACTTGTCCATTGGCTTCCTAAGGAATATATCAAATACGTGGAAGCGGGAGCGGAAGAAGATAATACTTCTTCACAAAAGACAGATGTCAAAAATGATCAACCGGCTAACCCATCAACTTCCGGTGCCCAAAGACCTGATGTGGCAATCGATGCTGCGACTGCAATTGAGAATATGGGCGGTCAGAGAGATCTTTTTAAAGAACTATTGGAATACTGTCTTGAACTTGAAGAGAAGAGGTGGAATGATCTTGATGAGCAGTTTGTCAAAGAGGATTGGAAAGAGTACACAATTCAGGTTCATGCCCTAAAAGGCGGTATGCGAAGCCTTGGTATAGAAGAACTTGCTCTTGCGGCACAGGGACTTGAGCATGCCTGCAAAGAAGGACGCATTGATGATGTCAAAGAAGGACACCCGAAGTTAAAGGAGTTGTATGATTTTACCCACAGGTGTATTGAACGATTCCTTGTGGATTTTGAAGTGTAATATATAAGAAAAAAGCCGACAGGCATAATCAGAAGTAATTTCTGATATCCTGTCGGTTTTTAAAATTTGCTTTATTTTGCTGAACCGTCAAGTTCTTTGTTAACTGCAGATAATAATGCACATACAGATGCATCAATAATATCGTTTTTGATACCGCAGCCCCATACGGTCTTGCTGTCAGATGTTTCGATTCCCACGTAAGCACAAGCCTGCGAATTAGAACCCTGCTGTAATGCATGCTCCTCATAAGAAACAAGCTTGAAGTCAATCTCAAAGTGCTTCTTGACTGCGTTAGATACGGCATCAAGACGTCCGTTACCGTTACCGTGATACTCTTTTAATACGTTGTCTCTCTTGATTGTAAGAGCAGTCGTGATTGTGCCGTCCTTTTCCTGTACGAAATGGCATTCCTCAAGCTTGATAACAGTCTTGATATTAACATAATTGTTGTTGAATATTCCAAGTATTTCTTCAGGCGTGAGCTCTTTATGGAGATGATCTGAAACACTCTTAACCGCATAGCCCAAATCTTCGCGCATTTTTGCAGGAAGATTGAAGCCATAGCTCTGCTCCAATATGTATCCGATTCCACCCTTACCTGACTGAGAGTTGATACGAATAACATCTCCTTCGTACTCTCTTCCTACATCATGTGGATCAAGTGGAAGATAAGGAACTGTCCAGTCGGTAAGATTCTTATCCTCACGCCACTTCATACCTTTGGCGATAGCATCCTGATGTGAACCCGAAAATGCTGCAAATACGAGTTTGCCTGTATATGGTGAACGGTCATATATTCTCATTCCCGTTACGCGCTCGTATAATTCTGAAATCTTAGGAAGATTAGAGAAATCAAGCTTTGGATCAACACCGTGTGTGTACATATTCATTGCAAGTGTAATAATATCAACGTTTCCTGTTCGCTCACCGTTTCCAAAAAGTGTACCCTCAATTCTGTCAGCGCCTGCAAGAACACCAAGCTCTGCATCAGCAACACCACAACCTCTATCGTTGTGTGGGTGAAGTGAAAGGATAACATTGTCTCTCATTATAAGATTCTTACTCATGTACTCAATCTGGCTTGCATAAACGTGTGGCATTGACATTTCCACTGTTGCCGGAAGGTTGATAATAACCTTGTTATCCGGAGTTGGTTTCCATACATCTATTACAGCGTTACAAACCTCTAATGCATAGTCAATCTCTGTACCTGTAAATGATTCCGGTGAATACTCAAACTGGTAATTGCCACCGTCTTTTTTTGTTAAGTCAAGAAGCATTTGAGCACCGTCTGTTGCAATTTTCTTAATCTCTTCTTTTGACTTTTTAAATACTTGCTCTCTCTGTGCAAGAGAAGTAGAGTTATATACATGTACGATTGCGTGCTTGCATCCTCTTACTGCCTCGAAGGTCTTCTCGATAATGTGAGGTCTTGCCTGAGTAAGAACCTGAATTGTAACATCATCAGGGATAAGATCCTGCTCAATAAGTGCACGTAAAAAGTCATATTCCGTTTCGGAAGCGGCAGGGAAACCCACCTCTATTTCCTTAAATCCAACAGCGACGAGCATCTTGAAAAACTCGATTTTCTCTTCAAGGCTCATTGGTACTATAAGTGCCTGGTTACCGTCTCTAAGGTCAACCGAGCACCATGCCGGAGCCTTGTCTATATATTCTTTTTTTGTCCAATCAAGAGCCTGCTCCGGTGGCATAAAATAGTTGCGCTTATACTTGCTTGCGTTCATCATAATTACATACCTCCTAACTTATCAGTTATCTAATATAGAAATATTTGGTATAGAAACGTGCAATAAAAAAATCCCACGTCTCTTTGTTAAGAGACGTAAGATGTTATCTTACGCGGTACCACTCTTATTCATACAAAATGTATGCACTCATTGCGAATACGAAACAGATTATTATCTGAATGATATTCTCCCTTCTGTAACGGTTGGGCTCCGTCCACACCTACTGTTATTAAATAACGTGTTCAGTGGGCTGCTCAAAGGCGAGTTCAGATTCTTTCCGTTGTCATCTCACACCAACCGATGACTCTCTGAAAACTTTCAAAATCTTACTAGTCCTTATCATTGCATTTGTAAATATAAGTTATATATTTATAGAAAGAGATTAACACATGAAAGTATATGTGTCAACACCCAATTATGCTTATATATTTGAAATCTGTCCTACTAATTATGACTGCACTATGATATAATGATATCACTATTTAATGGCAGGGTGGTGATAGACTATGTATCTTGTATTTGACGTGGGGGGAACATTTATCAAATACGCACTAATGGATGGCGATGGCGAAATTGTTGAAAAGAACAAGGTTAAAACGCCGCCAAACAAGCCCGGAACCAACTCCGGTGATTTTGTAGAGACGCTTGGTCGGATATTTGATGAATGTGTTAAGAAAGAAAAACTTGATGGAATTGCCATAGCACTTCCGGGTCAGATTGATGTGGATAACGGTATTGTGTATGGCGGAGGTGCACTCCCTTATCTTCACGAGGCAAGGCTTCAGGAACTTCTTGAAAAGAGGTGTGATGGCACACCTGTTGCACTGCAAAATGATGCCAAGGCGGCTGCGCTTGCGGAGGTTTGGAAGGGTAATGCCAGTGATGTTGATGACGCGTGCATAATGATATTTGGAACGGGAATTGGCGGTGCGATTATCAAGGATAGAAAGGTACACATTGGTAAGCATTTACTTGCGGGAGAGTTGTCATTTGCAATAATGGGACTTGGCTTTGAAGATGTTGATAAGATAAGACCGGTAGAGGGCCTTGGAGTTTTGGAATCGTACGATAAGGTTCCGTATATCAGCTCAGCTCACGGCTCAACAGCAATGCTTTGCCATAAGTATGCTGTAAGGAAGGGCCTTTTGGATGACGATGTGACGGGCGAGCTCATTTATAAAAATGCTTCAGAGGGCGATGAGGTAGCCCAAGGCGTTCTTAATGAAATGTATTTTGCAATTGCAAAGCAGTGTCTTAACTTATACGTAATATATGACCCTGAGGTTATACTTATCGGTGGTGGAATCAGCGCAGAGCCTAAGTTTATTGAGGGAATACGTGAGTACGTGGACAAGATTAAGAAGATTTCGCGTGTTTATGAATCGATTAAACTTGATGTGTGCAAGTTCCGCAATGATTCCAATCTGCTTGGAGCGCTGTATAACTTCAAACAAAAATATGAAATTGCTGTTTAGTTACATTTTAAAATGAAACTTTATGTGTCTTTAATGCGTCTCATATGATTGCAGTTCCAACGCAGGCACGCAGCACAAGGCATGCCCTGTCTCTAAGCTCATGCTTTGCATTCGCTAAGAGAGAGGGGATTCCGCCCGTTTTGAGCGCAACGGTACTAAGTTCACACGTTGTGTTCACTAAGTACCGGCGGTCAAAAAGGACCTGCTTATGGATACTGCAACATAATTCGACGCATGATATACGCTATGAAGTTTCGCAATAAAATGTCCCTAAACGGACGCCAGACGCGACTCGCCGCAAGCGGCTCGCATCAACGCGCACGGTACGTGTTGGCTGGTTTGATGCACTTTCCTACATCATGGAACAGCGTAAGATTATCTGCGTGTGCAATATCCTGTGTCGTAAAGATTGTTATATACATTACTAAACAAACGGCAGCATAAAGAATTGTTGTGTATTACATTCTGGGTGACATTCAGGAGGATATTAGAGTTTCTTGGTATATCGATGAGTAGACAGCGGCTGCCGAACATGGATGTTCGGCATGTTCCATTGAGACAGGATGTCGAATTGGAACAGTGCCGCGTACAATATCATAATGTCACCGAGATACCTAGAAACTCTTATGTCCGTATGTCTCGTCACGCAGAATGTAATATATCGACAATTTGTTATGCGTCCGTTTTGAAAATGTATATAACAGTTCATTGGACACAGGATATGCATACATCTGATAATCTGTACGCGTCCGTCATATATAAAAGTGCATTAAACAGCAAAATAAGTAGATAGAGGAGGAAAAAGAATGAATATAAAGAAGATGAAAAAGTTGCCTGACGATTTCATGTGGGGGGCATCAACAAGTGCATATCAGGTAGAGGGTGCCAATCTTACACACGGAAAAGGTCCCAGTGTTCAGGATATAAAGAAGGTACCGGAAGGCACAAGTGAGCTTGATGTGTGTGCGGATTTTTATAACAGATATGCGGAAGACATTGCTCTTATGGCGGAAATGGGCTTTAAGACATTTCGTTTTTCGGTTGCATGGTCAAGAGTAATACCGCAAGGTTCGGGAGCTGTCAATCAGGAAGGAATAGACTTTTACAGCAATGTAATTGATGAATGCTTGAAGCATAATATAGAACCGCTCGTTACAATGTTTCATTTTGACTTACCGGCAGCGTTGGAGAAAAAAGGCGGTTGGTCAAGAAGAGAAAGTGTTGATGAGTTTGTTGAGTTTGCAAAACTTCTTTATGAGAATTACGGTGACAGGGTAAAATACTGGCTTACGATTAATGAGCAGAATATGCTAACTCTTGTCGGAGACGTTATCGGTACAACGAATACGGAAGGTGTTGCCAATAAGTATAAGAAGCTTTATCAGGAAAACCACCATATGTTACTTGCACAGGCCAAGGCTATGAAGCTTTGCCATGAAATGTTGCCTAACGCTAAGATTGGTCCTGCACCTAATATTTCTTTGGTATATCCTGCAAGTTGTAAGCCTGAGGATATGCTGGCCGCACAGAACTTTAATGCGATAAGAAACTGGTTATATCTTGATATGGCAGTGTTTGGAAGATACAACAATCTTGTGTGGACATACCTTGAAGAAAGAGATGCACTTCCTGACATCGAGCCGGGTGATATGGATATAATGAAGGCTGCAAAGCCTGACTTTATCGGATTTAATTACTACAATACCGCAACGGTTGAGTGGGCAGAGGAAGGTGGAGAAGCCAAACTTGGCGATCAGCAGTCGGGTGCAAAAGAACCGGGTGTATATCAAAGTTTTGCAAATCCTAATCTGCTTCGTACGGAGTTTGGCTGGGAGATTGATCCGATGGGCTTTAGAGCCACTATGAGAGAAATGTATTCAAGGTATCATTTACCGATGATAGTTACTGAAAACGGCCTTGGTGCATATGACAAGCTTACGGAAGATGGTAAGATACATGATGATTACCGTATAGAGTATTTAAGAAAGCATATTGAGCAGATTAAACTTGCGGTATCAGAGGGTGTTGAAATGATGGGATATTGTCCGTGGTCGGCAATTGATCTTGTTTCAACTCATGAGGGTGTTGTTAAGAGATACGGCTTCATATACGTTAACCGCGATGAGTTCGATTTGAAGGATCTTGCACGCTATAGAAAAGATTCCTTCTATTGGTACAAGAAGGTAATAGAGACTAACGGTGAAGATTTGTCGTAAAATCATGGTTTTAATATTGAAATACAAAGAAGAAACAAGCCCCTGTCATAGCAGGGGCTTATCTTTATGTTTTGTGGTGTTCTTATCGTATTCTGATTGTGTACTTAATTCTATTGCCGGCTTTGTCGATTGCGATAATTTTGTGCTTGCCTTTTTTCTTGATTTCAAATTTGTAGTAGTTTTTGTACTTGCCGCTCTTCACAAGGTTTTTCTTTGTGAGTTTCAATTTCTTGCCGTTGTCGGTAACTGTGTCTAATTCAAGTTTGTCTTTGACATAGAATAATACTTTTCCTTTGTATGATTTGCCGTTTTTGATTTTCTTGATGACCGGTGCGGTCATATCTTTATAGAAGGTTACTGTTGTTGAGTTACCTTTGACGTCGGTTACGGTAAGAGTATTTAATCCGTCCTTGATGTTTGAAGTCGAATAAGACTTACCGTTGATTGTCTTGGAGGCAACTGCTGTATCGTCAGAAAACTGAATGTCTGGTATTCTGCAATAGTGGCCACCCTCTTCAACATTTGAGATGACAGGTGCTGTAACATCTGCCTCAATCAATTCCTTTCCGTGTGCGGTATATGCATACCATGACTCGCTAAGAAATTTTGTATCGAACACAGCTGTATTTCCTTTTGTTTCCTCTTTGACGTTCGCGTTGGTTTCAACAATTTCTCCAGCCAAATTAATGGTCATTTTAATGTAAATGCTCTGGTTAACAAGATCAACTATTGATTGTTCGGTGCTTGTGGCATCTTTTGAGTTTCCGTTGTTTAAATCAACGTAGAAGATATCTTTTGAAATGTTTCCTGATGATTCCTTTGAAAACTCTGCAACGCTAGGGTATTCCTTTGTTTCTGTCTGAGTATAATAAGTGTTGCCGTCCTCAAGAACCTCTTCAATTGTATTAGGATCTTTTTCTGAGTTTAAAGAATCACTGGTACTTTTAAGTATTGCCTGTTTGACGGTTGCGGTTACGGTCTCGTTATCATTTACCGTTATGGTCTCATACACACGCATACAACCTGTTGATAAAAATGCAACAGTTACTAATGCGCAGGCACACAAAAACTTTTTCATAGTCAAAAACCTCCCTTAATGTACAACTTTAACTGTATAGTCAAAATTGTATATTAGGGGAGGTTATATTGTCAATTGTAATAATTAACGAACATTCTCATGCAATAAGTCCTATAACGGTTTCACACAAGAATACCGCAATACAAGCTGCCATTGCTACAACGGTAAGACTCTTGTTCTTAAGAGCAAAGAATATTGCCGTAAGCAATCCGACAACGGCTGAAATAACATAGTCTGTAGCATACAGGCACGCAGGAAGTGTCATTGCTGTAAGGACTGCGTACGGTATATATGAAAGAAAAGATTTGACATACGGATTCTCAATCTTTTTTCTCATGGCAACAAAAGGAATAGTTCTGATAAGGTAAGTTGAGCCTGCCATGATGGCTAAGTATATGAAAAATATTGATGTTTTCATGCTTCCTCCTCCTCATCTTTTTGCGGATAAATAAGTGCTCCCAAAAGTGCCGCAACTATCGCACAAATACTTATTGATATTCCTGCGGAAATGTCCTTAAGAACAGGTACATAGTTAAATATACAACTAAGTACGAGGGCGGTTACAACGACAAATGATATAGATTTGCCACGCTTTAAGTCGGGCACAACAATAGCAACAAACATTCCGTAAATGGCAAGTCCAAGTGCGCTCATTATAGGGTGTGGAAGCACGTTTCCAAGAAGTCCCCCGGCAAGCGTTCCAAGTGACCAGCCAAGATAAGGAAGCACGCAAAGTCCTGCAAAAAATGAACGGCTTACTTCTTTGCGGCTGCATGCAACAGCAAATATTTCATCAGTAATCATGAAGCCGAAAAGCACTCGCCATATGCCACGAAATCGTGGATTAACTTTCTGGGAAAGTGATATAGACATAAATGAATAGCGCACATTTATCGTACATTGAGATATAAGCATTTCAAAATAATGACCGGGGTTTTGCATGACGGTTAATCCTGCAAACTGTCCTGCGGATGTTACTGTAAGCATTGAGATTATGAGTGCCTGCCACCATGAAAAACCGTATTTAACCGCAATTATTCCAAATGTAAATGATACTGACAGATAGCCGAGCCCGATTGGAAAACCATCTCTTAATCCATGATAAAACTCTTTTGTCATAATGACTCCTATGTACAAATTAATTATATTTTGCATCCAAAGCAAATACTTATTTTAGTCCATTGTCATATTTTTTTCAAGAACATTCTCTATAGTACAACATGTCGTACTGTCCGATAAGTACAATTAATACATAGCCAATAATTGCTCACGATGAGACACTTAAAGGAGGGATTGTTTATGTTTAATATGTACGGAGATAACATAATAAGAAGCGTAGTGGTTGTTGTAATGTTACTTTTTATCTTTGCAATGGGTGGAGGATGCAATAAGAAATGTCTTGCTCAAGAGGTTGAAGCAAATATGCGTATCGAGGGCGTTATATATGTTAAGAATTGCAAGGCGATGAGGAAAGAATTGATACATGCATTTGAGAGACATAAGGACAGCATAAGTGTGTCGTATCCCGGAATTATTGATGATTTTGAAGAATATGGCAAGAATGGGTACAAGCCGCTTTTTAAGAAACTTATGAAGGAGAATGGTTACTATGTCGGCATCATATCAGGCTATTGCGTAAGTGTATGCCCTGAGGATGAGTATATCACAATCCAATGTGGATATATTACCACAAAGAAGCAGGAGAAGTATATTGATAAGCGGGTAAGGAAGATTGCTCGGGAGTATAAGGGGAAAGATAAGTGGACTAAGATTAACGGAGCACGGAGTTATCTGATAAAACATATGACTTATGACAATAGATATTACAGCCCGTATCATGCATTTAAGAAGGGACGAGGGATATGTATGTCTTACGCACTTGCATTTCAGAGGATAATGCAGGAGATGAAAATACCGTGTATTTATATCAGAAAGGACAATCATGCATGGAACAAGGTTAAGGTAGGTGAACGATGGTACAAAGTGGACGTGACACTCGATGATGCAAGACGCTATTAGTATTTGAAAAGAAAGATGCTTTATGCTACAATATATTGTGATTTTATATATACACAAGGAGGATATAACAGTGATAGAGTTATACAAAGGCGGTGCCTATCTCATCAACGGAAAAGAATTAGTTGAAGATAATGACAATGCTTCAGAGGTTATTAAGAGTAAGACAGGTAGTGCTGTGACAAAAGAAGATGCAGCAAAGAATACTATCGCTTATGGAATCTTGAATGCCCACAATACATCGGGCAATATGGATAAATTGCAGATTAAGTTTGATAAACTTACATCTCATGATATTACATTTGTTGGTATCATCCAGACAGCAAGAGCTTCGGGACTTACAGAGTTTCCGATACCTTATGTACTTACCAACTGCCACAATTCATTATGTGCAGTAGGTGGTACTATCAATGAGGATGACCACATGTTTGGACTTTCATGTGCTAAGAAGTACGGTGGAATGTATGTTCCTCCTCATCAGGCAGTTATTCACCAGTTTGCAAGAGAGATGCTTGCAGAGTGTGGTGGCATGATTCTTGGTTCGGATTCGCATACACGATATGGTGCACTTGGAACGATGGCTGTTGGTGAAGGCGGTGGAGAACTTGTTAAGCAGCTCCTTAGCCAGACTTATGACGTTAATATGCCGGGCGTTGTTGCTATATACCTTGACGGCAAGCCGGAACCGGGCGTAGGACCACAGGACGTAGCTCTTGCAATAATCGGTGAAGTATTCGGTAACGGTTATGTTAAGAATAAAGTTATGGAGTTTGTTGGTCCTGGTGTTGCTAACTTAAGCGCTGATTATCGTATCGGTGTTGATGTAATGACAACAGAGACAACATGTCTTTCATCAATTTGGCAGACAGATGACAAGATTAAGGACTTCTATGAGATTCATGGAAGAGCAGACAAGTACAAAGAGCTCAATCCTGGAAGCGTTGCATACTACGATGGAGTTGTTTACGTTGATCTTTCTAAGGTTAAGCCTATGATTGCTATGCCGTTCCATCCAAGTAACACATATACCATAGAGGAACTGAATGCAAACCTTATGGACATTCTTGATGATTGCGAGAAACGTGCACTTGTAAGTCTTGACGGTAAGGTTGATTTCACACTTAAGGACAAAGTGCGTAACGGAAGATTATATGTAGATCAGGGAATTATTGCCGGATGTGCCGGTGGTGGATTTGAAAACATTTGTGCAGCTGCAGATATTCTTAAGGGCGCAAGCATTGGTGCAGATGAGTTCACGCTTTCCGTATATCCCGCTTCAACTCCTATATATATGGAGCTTGCTAAGAACGGAAGACTCGCTGACCTTATCGGTACAGGTGCAATTGTTAAGACGGCTTTCTGTGGACCTTGCTTTGGTGCTGGAGATACACCTGCTAACAATGCATTCTCAATCAGACATTCAACAAGAAACTTCCCTAACAGAGAAGGCTCTAAGGTACAGAATGGTCAGATTTCGTCAGTTGCTCTTATGGATGCTCGTTCAATCGCAGCAACAGCTGCTAATAAGGGATACCTTACCGCAGCAACAGATTTGGATGTTAACTACTCTAATCCGAAGTATTTCTTTGATAAATCAATATATGAGAATCGTGTATATGACGGTGTCGGTAAGGCAGATCCTTCAGTTGAGATTAAGTTTGGTCCTAACATTAAGGACTGGCCTTCAATGGTTGCACTTACAGATAACCTTGTTCTTAAGGTTGCATCAGTTATACATGATCCTGTAACTACTACTGATGAGCTTATTCCTTCGGGAGAGACTTCATCATATCGTTCTAATCCTTTGGGACTTGCAGAGTTTACACTCTCAAGAAAGGATCCGGGATATGTTGCAAGAGCAAAGGAGATTCAGGCTGTAGAGAAGGTTAGAGAAGAAGGTGGTTGCATGGGTGAGGCTTATCCTGAAATGAAGGAAATCATGCAAAAGATTAAGGAAACTTATCCTGATGTATGCAAGGAGAATACAGGGGTTGGTTCAACAATATTTGCTGTTAAGCCGGGTGATGGTTCTGCACGTGAACAGGCAGCTTCATGTCAGAAAGTTCTTGGCGGATGGGCTAACATTGCCAAGGAGTATGCAACTAAGAGATATCGTTCAAACCTCATTAACTGGGGAATGCTTCCATTCCTTATGCCTGAGGATTACGACTTTGAACTTGGTGATTATATCTTTATACCTGACGTTGCTAAAGCTGTTAAGGATAAGAACGATAATATTAAGGCATACGTCGTTAATAAGGGAATGAAAGAGCTTACATTTAATCTCGGTGACCTTACTGATGATGAGAGAGACATAATTCTTAAAGGATGCCTTATTAACTACAACAGAAGATAATTGTAGAGAAAGTGGGGGCTTTGTATGGATCTACAACAGGTGCTTAATAAGCTTGATGATATGATGAGAAAGTCTGATATAGACAATGTCATTCCTTTTCTGGAAGAGTCTATAAGTCAGGCTGAGAAAGAACAGGATGGCGGTAGTGTTCTGTCTATTCTTAACGAGCTCGTCGGGTTTTGCAGAGAGACATGCCAATACGACAAAGCCATGGAATATGCATCAAGAGCACTTACTGTTGTAGAGGATATCGGGCTTACCGATACGGTTTACCATGCAACCACAATGCTTAATATTGCCAACTGCTTAAGGGCAGCGGGAAGGCTTGAGGATTCACTTTCAACTTACAAGAAGGTTGAAGTGATGTACGAGCATATGCTTCCTAAGAATGATTTTGGATTTGCAAGTTTATATAATAACGAGAGCCTGCTTTATCAGGAACTTGGCGATTTTGTGGGTGCTTACGAGAGTCTTATCAAAGCACTTTCAATAGTCAAAGAGTATCCTGATAAGAAGCGGGAACTTGCTGCAACATACATTAATTTGACCAATACCTGTCTGTATATAGACAAGGAAGATAGCAGATCATCCGTTACTGATGAAGAGATAGAGGATTATGCTAACAAGGCTATTGACCTATCCAAAGAACTTGGAGAGATTGATACGCACTATGCAGCAGCACTTAGTGGTAAGGGTCAGCTTATGGAACGAAAAGGTGACTTTGACACTGCGATTAATTGCTATGAGGAAGCGCTTACAGCAATTAAGAGTACCTTGGGTGAGACTGAGTTCTTCCGCAGAGTATGTGAATATCTTAAGAATGCCGTTAAACATAGTGAATGTGAATACAACGGACTTTATAAGGATATAGTTAATAACAGTGGTAATTCTGCTTTTGTAAGTGGTCTTGAACTTGACAGAGCTTACTTTGAAGAAGTAGGAAGACCAAAACTATTAGAACGATATGACCAATATTTCGATAGCATGACAGTAGGAATGTTTGGCGAGGGAAGCGACTGCTTTGGCTTTGATGATGAGTTTTCAAGGGATCATGATTGGGGTCCCGGCTTTTATATATGGCTTGAAGAGAAAGATTATCAGGAGATTGGACAAGATCTTTCCCAAGATTACAATAATCTGCCTAAGGAATTTCGTGGTTTTACAAGACATAATACTGAACATGGAAGCAGACGCGAGGGTGTTGTTTTAGTAGATGATTTCATAGAATATTATCTCGGCAGGAAGGCTTTTGACGAATGGCAGACTACCGGGAAGATATCTGATGACACCATGCTTAACATTATGCCAAGTAAACTTGCGGCATTTTGTAACGGAATGATTTATCATGGCAAAGAAGACTCTAAGTTATACCGGATAAGAGAGTATATTAAGGGTTATTATTCAAGGAGCGCCACGACGAAACTGTTATGTCAGACGCTTGCGGAGTTTGGACAGAATGCACAGTATAATTACCCTAGGATGAAGCAAAGAGGCGACAGTATCGTTGCGATGCAGTTACTTCATACAGGTCTTCGCAAATCAGTTACTGCTGCATATATACTCAACAGAATGTATGTGCCTCATGACAAGTGGATAATGAAGGGTACGGAACAGTTTTCTGTTTTAAAAGAGGTGCCGGATATGGTATCTGCAATAACTATAGAAGCCTCCAAAGAGCTTTTGAACCTTGGTGATGGAACCACACTTTCTAAGATAGAACAATTGGCGGCAACACTTCTTGGTGAGGCAGTTAATCAGGGCTATATAGGAAATATAAGACTTATTAATATTCCGGGCAAGACAGAGTTTTACATGGATACATATCTTGAGCATTATACGTCAGAGCTTATGTATAGAGCCAATCTTTGCTCAATGTCTCACAATGAACTTGTAGAGTATATTGCCAAGATGGAATTTGAAGCTTTTGATCAGGTTAAGAATGCAGGCGGTAGGGCAGATTGTCAGGATGACTGGTACACGTTCCACATAATGAGAGCGAGTCAGTATACCACTTGGAATGACGAGATGCTTATACAGTATGCAGTCGATTTTAAGTTGTCCATGGATAAGGGGTGGAATCCTATCATGGAGAAGTACGGCAGGATGGAAGAAAGTACCAATCCTGAAGAATGGAACAAGATAAAAGATAATTTCCCAATAATTCCACCGGAGAAACAGCGGATAATGGAAGAGATAATCAAAATTCAGGTTGATTGGATGGAGAAGTTTGCAAGTAAGTATCCCGGACTTGCAAGTCATGCAAGACGAATTCATACAAGTGAGGACATGCCTTGGGATACTTCGTATGAGACTTATCTGCGCGGTGAGATGGGAACCTACAGTGATAAGATGCTTAAGCTTTACGGCCAGTTTGTTGTAGGTATTGTTAAGGAAGAAGATAATCTTGCTTACAGAATTATGAATGAGACAATACATATGTATGGATATTCTGATTTTGAAGAAGCTATGAGCAAGATGAATAAATAGAAACTGAGTAATTGTTATGAGTAAGAAGAAAAGAGCAACTAATTTTGCTATGCAGGCCACTATTCTTGCGGCTGCAAGCATCGTTTCCAAGTTAATAGGCATGATTTATAATATCCCTTTTGCTAATATTTTAGAGGCAGAGGGTAACGGATATTATGGAAAGGCACAGACGGTTTATTATCTTATCCTTTTGATAGCTACATTCTCGATACCGCAGGCGGTATCTAAGATAATGGCAGAGAGAATCGAGAAGGGTGAATACAAGAATGTTAAGAGAATATTTGATGTGTCAATGTTATACGTTTTTGGTGTAGGAATTATTGCCGCAGCAATAACATTTTTCGGAGCTCCGTATTTTGTATCTCCAAGTGCTGTATTGTCACTTAGAGTTTTGGCTCCGACGGTATTTCTTTCAGGGTTTGCCAGTGTATACCGAGGATATTTTCAAGCATACGGTAACATGGTGCCAACATCTATTTCGCAAGTTGTTGAACAGGTTTTTAATGCGGTGTTTAGTATAACAATGGCAATTCTGTTTATGAGAATTGCAGCAGCTTCCGGTAAGGGTGAGCTTCGTCAGATGTACGGTGCCGCAGGTGGAACGGTTGGTACCGGAGTAGCAGTACTTGCAGGTCTTATTTATATGGCAATAATGTTTGCTAAGAATAAGAGTGAGCTTAAGCAAAGAATGTCGGCAGATACTACTAAGGATATTCTTAGCTACAAACAGGCAGTCAAACTTTTACTTATGATTGCAACACCAATTATCTTCAGTTCGTTTATATATAATATTAACGGAACTATTGATATGAAACTTTATGATGCAATAATGATTAAGAAGGGCATGGCAGAAGAAGTTTTTTCAGCAGAGTATGGATTATACAGTAGATTCTATCTTGTGCTTGCCAACATTCCGATTGCTATGGCTGCTGCGGTTGCTTCAACCATTATTCCTAAGGTTTCTGCCCAGCATGCATCTTCGGATTTAGAAGGTTGCAGAAGAAGTATATCCAAGGCTATGCAGCTTACAATGGTGCTTACAATACCATGTGCAATTGGGTTTATGGTATTGGGTAAGGCAATTATTTCGATGCTTTATCCGTCGTTGTCAACGGAAAGTGTCAACACTGCAGCGGGATTGCTTTTGTATGGCGGTGTTTCCATTGTTTTCTATGGATTCTCAAGCGTGTTAAATGGCGTATTACAGGGTGTCGGTAAGGTTAATTTCCCGGTTATATCCGCATCGTGTGCGCTTGTATTTCATATAGTATTATTATATGTACTGCTTAAGTATACTAATATAGGCACATTATCTTTTATAGCGGCTACATTTTTATATGTGTTTATTATTGTATTAATGAATTACTGGAAGGTAAAACAATACCTTAATTATCACGTGGATTGGAAGAATGATATTATAATTCCGCTTCGGGCGGCTGTTTTCATGGGCATTGTTGCAGACGTTATCTACAAGGTTGTTGGATTGATTATATCAGGTGTTACAGGAGCATATATATGTAATGCTGTATCAACAATTGTAGCTATAGTGTTTGCGGCAGCCACTTACGGAGTAAGCCTTCTTAAGCTTGGAGGTTACACTGAAGAGATGTTAATGGCATTTCCTAAAGGAGCGGTTATAGCAAGAACTGCTAAGAAATTACATCTTGTCAAATAACATAAAAAGGGGTGAGAGAGTATGAAACTTACATTTATTGGTGCGGACCATGAGGTCACCGGAAGTTGTCACTGTCTTCAAGGTGCCGGCAAGAACATACTGATTGACTGCGGTATGGAACAGGGTGAGGATGCATACGAGAATCAGGAACTTCCAATGAAGCCATCTGGTGTAGATTATGTTTTCCTTACACATGCACATATCGATCATTCAGGACTTCTTCCGTTGCTTTATGCCAGAGGTTTTAGAGGACGTGTCTTAACAACCAAGGCAACGACTGATTTGTGTAGCATTATGCTTCGTGATAGTGCTCACATTCAGGAGTTTGAGGCAGAGTGGCGTAACCGTAAGGCGAGACGTTCCGGCGAAGAAGAGTATGTTCCGTTATATAGTATGGACGATGCTATCGGTGTAATGGAACATTTTATTCCATGTCAGTATGAGGAACTCATTGATGTTTGCGAGGGAGTCAAAGTTCGTTTCTCTGATGTAGGACATTTACTTGGTTCTGCAAGTATAGAGGTGTGGCTTACTGAAGATGGAATTACTAAAAAAATTGTATTTTCAGGAGATATTGGTAATCTTAATCAGCCGATTATTAAGAATCCGCAGTACCTTAAGGAAGCGGATTATGTTGTTATGGAGTCTACTTATGGCGATCGTAACCATGGCGGTACTCCTAACTATGAGCAGGAACTTTCAAGAATTATCAAAGAGACCTTTGACAGAGGCGGTAATCTTGTAATCCCTTCATTTGCTGTAGGTAGAACGCAGGAACTTTTGTATTTTATTCGTAAGATTAAGCAGGACAATATGATCCCTGAATACGAAGGTTTTGAGGTTGTTGTAGATAGTCCGTTGGCTGTTGAGGCAACTAACATATTCCATAAGAACGTAGAGAGCTGTTTTGATGATGAAGCGATGGAGCTTATTAAGCAGGGAATCAATCCTATTTCTTTCCAGGGTCTTAAGACATCTGTAACCAGTGATGATTCGAAGGCTATCAACTTTGATCAGAAGTCTAAGGTTATTATTTCTGCATCCGGAATGTGTGAAGCAGGACGTATTAGACATCATTTAAAACACAATCTCTGGAGACCGGACAGTACCATTCTTTTTGTTGGTTATCAGGCTCATGGGACTCTCGGTAGAAGTTTGTTAGAGGGAGCTCTAAGTGTTAAACTTTTTGGTGAAGTAATTGATGTCAGAGCAAAGATAGAGAAACTTGATGGTATAAGCGGTCATGCAGACCAGGAAGGACTTCTTAAGTGGCTCCATTCTTTTGATCCTAAGCCCAAGGTATTTGTTGTTCACGGTGAGGATTCAGTCTGCGAGCAGTTTAAGATAATGATTCAGAATGAGGGATATGAGGCAATAGCACCGTTCTCGGGCGGTGAGTTTGATCTTATTGCCAATGAACTTATATTCCAGGGTGTTACAACTAAGAAAGTTAAGATTAGCCAGAAGGCATTCCGTGCTCAGGCAATCTTTGATCGCCTTGTTGCTGCAGGTAATCGCCTTCTGGTGGTTATTGCACACAATAGAGGTGGTGCTAATAAGGATCTTATCAAGTTTACCGATCAGATTAATAATCTTTGCGATCGCTGGGATCGCTAGAAAGATGACCAACAGGGAGATATACAGGAAGTCCGTTTTTGTAGGTAACAGAGGTTTCGCCCTCAATTAACGGAGCAAGATACTCTGTCATAGCAGATGTTACATCGTTGCCTTCCTCGTTAATCCATTCTCTTGGTATGTTCTTCTCTTTATTGGCTATTGATATGATATCAATAGTTCCGATTTCGATAGTATAAGGGGCGTTTGAGGTGCGTGTCATTGTAAGCATGCACTTTGAAAGTCCCTTTTGTGCGTAAGATACGGCATTCTCACCTAACATGAAACCTTCATCAATATCGGTCTTAGAGGCTATGTGAGCAGCACATCTTTGTAACACGTTAAGCTCTATTGAACGAACTTTGATGTTTAATGTTTCTTTTACAAGATACTCAAGACATTTTCCGGTTCCGGAAAGCTGTGAGTGTCCGAACTGATCGTTTACGGCTGT
The DNA here is from genome assembly GCA_015057325.1 of Lachnospiraceae bacterium. Taxonomy (GTDB): domain Bacteria; phylum Bacillota; class Clostridia; order Lachnospirales; family Lachnospiraceae; genus CAG-590. The sequence goes on from SVEQ01000007.1 coordinate 151,067, forward strand.
TGAAGCACTGATGTAATTGCCATCTTTATCACGTATTCCTTCTGACACTGCTACTATAACGTTGCTATATTTGGTAAGCATTTTTCTAACGTCTTCAATGAAAGTATCTTTGTCAAATGCAACCTCAGGACAATAGATTAAATGAGGTGCAGGACTGTATTCGTTTCTTGCAAGGACAGAAGAGGCAGTAAGCCATCCTGCATCACGTCCCATAATCTCAACAATAGTAACACTTGGCACGCTGTATATGAATGTGTCATGTGCTATCTCAAGAACAGATGAGGCAACAAACTTTGCTGCTGATCCAAATCCCGGGGTGTGGTCCGTTACGCACAAATCATTATCAATTGTTTTGGGTATTCCTATAATTCTTATATCGCTTCCGATTTTCTCGCCGTAGTGACTTAACTTTAACACGGTATCCATTGAATCGTTTCCACCAATATAGAAGAAAGCACTAATATTGTATTTTGCAAATTGTTTGAAAATGAATGTGTAGGGAGCATCATCATCCTCGTAGTCGGGCAACTTATATCTGCATGAGCCAAGGTACATTGCCGGACTGATTTTTAATGTATCTATAAAGTTGGAATCTTCGTTGGCTTTTTCTGTGAGGTTGATAAGATTATCCTCTAATACACCGATGATGCCATATACTGAACCGTATACGGTATTATAGTTATCGTTGTTGATTGCTGCTGCAAGAACTCCCGCAAGGGATGCGTTAATCGCAACAGAAGGTCCTCCCGATTGAGCTACAATTATATTACCGGATGCCATAAATTATTCCTCCATTTGTATAAAAATATATTAGGTTTTGACACATTTTTTGAATCTAAATGTGCTAACCAAACCAACAAGTATAATACTTGATTATGAGAGAAAATTCAAGCGTAAAACCGTGTGTATAATGCTGTTTTTTAGGCAAATTTTGCTTGTGTTTTTATGTAAAGTGATGTATAATAAAGACACCAACAAGATAAGATAATATTGTAGAACTTCTGAGGTGTTCGACAACTCTTGCTATTTTGAACCTACATTTATTTTTATGGGATTTCGATATTTATATGTGGATGTCATGCCTGCATCGACTGGACGGCAGAAGTGTATATGTGATTACCCACCTAGCTTGGGCTAGGACTCAAAATGCGGGAACCGGCACACTCGGATGTTCTACTTTATTTTGTTAATATACGGAAGATGACAGCTTAGGTTACAAAAGATTTCAGAATACCAAAGATTAGGTAACATACATAAACACAAAAGATAAGGGAGCAGCATTAGGCGAATCGTCTGGATGCTGCTTCAACTGTGTTTTAACTTAAAAACCGAAGGGAATAGAATAATGAGAAGAGAACCAAAACAGGAAAGAACCGGCAAGAAGCATATTGGTCGCATTATTTTTTTGTTAATACTTGTTATTATTGGTGTTGCAGGTGGTGCATTTATCAAACTTGGCTATCTTAACCAAGTTACCACACAGTATCTGATGCCGATTAATGAGGCTAACCGTCTTATAAATTATCTTGGTTTGCCTGATTATCAGTATGAAGATAAATGGGGTTCGTCATTTACAGTTAAGGATGTGAAGGAACTTCTTGAAGCTGCCAAGGTATCGGAGGACAAACTTAAGATATCACTTGATAAGAGACCAGGCTTTGTTCCTGTTACCAGGGGACAGTTTGAGTCAGTTTATGAGACTTTAATAAATGAACTTGAGATTGAACGTTTGTCAAAAGTGGCGTTATATATTTATGATGTTGACAAAAAGGCCGGCATGGAAGCTAACGGTGTTACATACGAGTCGGTAATCACTAACAATGGTGAATACTTTGTAGAGAAGGATTACGGGTTTTCAACGGATTATATAGGCAAGGTTGTTGATCTTTATGTGTCTAATAATGAGATTATTCTTAGTATGGGCGAGAGCGAAGGAACAACAACAATTAACAATGCATATTTCTCCAAGATTTCAGAAGAAAACGGTGGCAAATGCGTGTTGGCATATGTTAATTCAGGCATGCAGAAACTTACGCTTGCAGAAGATGCAAAAGATATCCCTAAAGATTCGTGCATTTGTGACATAGTAATAAGCAACAGTGGAGTTAAGAGCTTTACGGATCACACGGGAGAATTGGTTGAAGTTAAGGTTTTGACATATGCAGATGGGCTTGTGACCATTGATGGATATGATAATCCGTTTGTGCTTTCACAGGACTTTAATGTGTACAAGACAAGCGGGCAGTTCAAAGCAACGCGTTCTGCCGGAACTTTGATAGGTTATGACAGTGTGCTGCTTCTTATGAAGGACAATACAATAGATGCAGCATTACTTACCGAAGACATCAGGTCAAAAAATATACGTGTAATTATAAGCAAGACAGATTTTGCAGGCTACTATCACAGTGAGGTGGCAATCAATTCCGATACGGATTATACGATCACTTACGGTGATGTTGTTGAGGAACATGCAGCCGGCGAGAAAGTATTGTTTTCTAATGGTAGCGAGCAGTTGCAAAATGGTCCTGCCAAGATTAGGTCAAAAGTCGATGGCGGACGCATAGCAATACAGTCAATTAAAAGACAAAGCGGTGAGCCGACATACAGAGGTGAACTTGAACTTTCAAGAAGTGATGAGGGTGTTTTGATTATCAACGAGCTTCCTGTTGAGGAATATTTATATGGCGTTGTACCAAGTGAAATGCCCGTAACATATGAAACAGAGGCTCTTAAAGCTCAGGCAATATGTGCAAGAGCATATGCATATGGCAAGATGAATAGTGACGATTTTTCGGAATATGGAGCACATCTTGATGACAGTGTTGCAACGCAGGTGTACAATAACGTATTAGAAGATGAAAGGGCAACCTTTGCGGTTGATGATACTTACGGAATAGTTCCATGTTACAGAGGTGAGGTTATAGACGCATTTTTCTTCTCGACCTCGTGCGGTGCAACAAGCAGTAACAGTGTAATCTGGGGAGGATACCAGAAACCGTATCTGTTAGATACTATGGAGAATGACTTAAATGATATTGCGGATTTATCGTCAGAAAGCAAGTTTAAGGATTTTATTGACGGAAAGTTCGGAGTTGATTTTATAGAACAGGATGAACCGTTTTACAGATGGATGGTGGATTTTGATAAGGCTACATTAGGTCAGGCGATAAATGATCATTTATACGATAGAATAAAAGCAATGCCTGAGTATATATTGGCTAAGAACTCCTCAGGTGAATTCGAAAAGAAGGAAATCAGTTCAATTGGAGAACTTCAGGACATTAAGATTTCCAAAAGAGCTGATAGTGGTGTTATTGAGGAAATGATAATCAAGGGCTCGTCAGAAACAATTCTTGTCAAAGGACAAACCAATGCGAGAGCACTTCTTTGTCCTGAAAATGTCGTAATAACAAAACAGGATGGTTCTACACTTACAGGCTGGACATCACTGCCCAGTGCGTATTATTATATAGATACTACCAACGGTTATAAAATATGTGGTGGTGGTTTTGGCCATGGTGTGGGCTTAAGTCAGAACGGTGCTAATGATTTGGCAAAAATGGGATATTATGCGACGGAAATCATATCACACTACTATGAGGGTGTTGAACTTAAGGATATGTATCGTTTAATGGGAGAATAGGAAATTGGATGGTAATAACAGAAGGAGAATGAAAACCATAGGGTCACTTGGTGGTAAGTTCTCGGATATGATGTTTAATAATTATACCGGTGCGTGTGCAGCACAGGCAGCATTTTTCATAATGCTTTCTACAGTGCCGCTTGTAACGCTTATGTTATCGGTTACAACGTATTTGCCTATATCACAGGAAGAAATATTCAATTTGCTAATGAGTGTTATTCCAAATGATTTGTCCGGCTACGTTAAGGATATTATAACGGATTTGTATGAGCGTGCGGGTGCTACGGTTATTTCGCTTTCCGCCGTTATCTTGCTTTGGTCGTCATCGACAGGTGTTGCAGCTTTGATGGACGGTTTTAATTCGATGTACAGGATAAGAAGCGAGAACAGATATTGGAAGTATCGTCCTATAGCGATAATATATACGGTTATTTTTATTATATTTTTCGCTCTTGTATTGTCGGCATATTTTGTTGTGAGCCATTATTATCAGGGATATATCAAGGATGTCTTTGAAATAGGTTCTAAGCTTAGACATGTATTTTTGTTCGTAAGATATCTTTTGGGTTGGCTTTTGTTTTATCTCTTTATACTTATGATGTATGTTGTGTTACCCGGAGGTTTCGGAATCCCGATAGGTAAGATTGAGCATCATAATTTTTCGAAGAGAGTTAAGTCGCAAATGCCCGGAGCTGCATTTACATCTGTAGCATGGCTTGCAATTTCGCGACTTGTTAGATTGTATATTGAGGTATATCCGAATCTTTCGGTTATGTACGGTTCTCTTGCGGGTATCGTAATTATCATGCTGTGGCTGTATTTTTGTATGTACTTTTTGCTTATCGGCGCAATGATTAATTACTTTTACTCAAAAGGATACTTGACACGCGTCAAAAAAATGTTAAAATAGAGCAGAAATTAATATCTAACTATGATGGTGCAAAAGAATACGGTAATCCATCAGAGAGAAGGAATCCCCGGCTGAAAGTTCCTTTGGGCAATAACTGTATTTTAATTTCACACCTAAGTTTTGAGATTGAAGTCGATTTGATGTGTAGGTCTTGACGTGTAATGCACGTTACAGCATTTAATGAGAGTCGAAGCGTTAGTATGAAGTTGCAAAGCTGATGTAATATATGCGCTTCGGAATTAGGGTGGTATCGCGAGCAATTCGTCCCTTTGGGATGGGTTGCTTTTTTTCGTGCTAGCTACGAGTGATGAAATCACGAGGTTGCATGGCAACAAACAAGTAAATTATAAAAAAAGGAGATAAATCATGAAAGAAAAATTGGAAGCAATTAAGGCGGAAGCACTTGCTAAGATTGAAAGTGCTACTGACATGGATGCCCTTAATGACATTAAGGTTGCAGTGCTTGGTAAGAAAGGTGAACTTACAGCCGTTCTTAAGTCAATGAAGGACGTAGCACCTGAAGACAGACCAAAGGTAGGTCAGATGGTAAATGAAGCCAGAGAGGCTATTGAGGCTCGTCTCGAAGAGGAGCGTACAAAGCTTGCAAGACAGTTAAGAACTGAAAAGATGAAGAGAGAGACTATCGATGTTACTCTTCCGGGTAAGAGAAACATGAGAGGACACAGACATCCTAACCAGACAGCATTAGAGGATCTTGAGCGTGTATTTATCGGTATGGGTTATGAGGTTGTTGACGGTCCTGAGGTTGAGTATGACAAATACAACTTTGAGCTTCTTAACATTCCGGCTAATCATCCTGCAAAGGACGAGCAGGATACGTTCTATATTACAAAGGATATTTTATTAAGAACCCAGACTTCTCCGGTTCAGGCCAGAGTTATGGAGAAGGGTAAACTTCCAATTCGTATGATTTCTCCGGGTAGAGTTTTCCGTGCTGATGAAGTTGATGCAACTCACTCACCTTCATTCCATCAGTTAGAGGGACTTGTAATAGATAAGGGAATTACATTTGCTGACCTTAAAGGAACACTCGAGCAGTTCGCTAAGGAGTTCTTTGGTGAGAAGACAAAGGTAAAGTTTAGACCTCATCACTTCCCATTTACAGAGCCTTCAGCAGAGGTTGACATAACATGTTTCAAGTGCGGAGGAAAAGGCTGCCGTATGTGTAAGGGAAGCGGCTGGATAGAGATTCTCGGCTGTGGTATGGTTCATCCTAATGTTCTTGATATGTGCGGAATAGATAAGAATGAGTATCAGGGATTTGCGTTTGGTATCGGACTTGAGCGTGTAACACTTCTTAAATACGAAATTGATGATATGCGACTCTTATACGAGAACGATACACGTTTCTTAAACCAGTTTTAATAGATTGTATAGAAAGGAATATATATTATGAATACACCTATTTCATGGATTAAAGCGTATGTCCCCGATCTTGATGTGGATGTACAGGAATTTGTAGATAAAATGACACTTTCAGGTTCTCATGTTGAGGGCTATGAGAAGAAGGATAAAAACCTTAAGAACATCGTTGTTGGTAAGATTGAGAGCATTGAGAGACATCCTGATGCAGACAAGCTTGTAGTTTGTCAGGTAAATGTTGGCTCAGAGAAGCTTCAGATAGTAACCGGTGCAAAGAATGTTAAAGAGGGCGACTTGATTCCTCTCGTTCTTGACGGTGGTAAGGTTGCGGCTGCTCATGGCGATGATAAGGAGTATCCGGACGGAATCGACATTAAGAAGGGTAAACTTCGTGGTGTTGAGAGTAACGGTATGATGTGTGGAATTGAGGAACTTGGTTCTTCAAGAGATTTCTACCCTGAAGCACCCGAGGACGGCGTATACATCTTCCCTGAGGATTCAGGCGTTAAGCCGGGTGATGATGCAGTTCATGCCCTTGGTCTTGATGATACGATAGTTGAATATGAGATTACATCAAACAGAGTAGACTGCTTCTCTATGATTGGTATGGCTCGTGAGGTTGCGGCAACATTTAACAAGCCTTTCCACGCACCTGAAATCAAAGATACAGGTAATGACAAGGATGTAAATGATTTCATTAAGGTAACTGTAGAGGATACAGACCTTTGTAAGCGTTACTGTGCAAGAGTTGTAGAGAATATCAAGATTGGCCCAAGTCCTAAGTGGATGCAGGACAGACTTCGTGCAATGGGAATCCGTTCAATCAATAATCTTGTTGATATAACCAACTACGTTATGGAAGAGTACGGCCAGCCTATGCACGCATTTGATTTATCGACAATTGAGGGCAATGAGATTGTTGTTAAGCGTGCTAAGGACGGAGATACTTTCGTGACATTAGATGGTCAGGAGAGAAACTTAGACTCTGACGTTCTTATGATAAATGATGGTGCTAAGCCGGTAGCGATTGCCGGAATCATGGGTGGCGAGAACTCAATGATTACCGACAATGTTAAGACTGTTCTTTTTGAGGCTGCTTGCTTTGATGGAACCAATATTCGTCTTTCATCAAAGAGAATCGGACTTCAGACAGATTCATCATTTAAGTTTACAAAGGGACTTGATCCCAATAATGCAATAGATGCAATTAACCGTGCTTGTCAGCTTGTTGAGGAGATGGGCTGCGGCGACGTTGTTGGTGGAGTTGTTGATGTATATCCTAATCCTGTTAAGGAGAAGGTTCTTCCTTTTGAGCCTGAAAGATACAACGGACTTCTTGGTACTGACATTTCTAAGGAAGATATGCTTAAGTACTTTGAAAAGCTTGAGTTAAAGTACAATGAGGCTGATAACACACTTACAATTCCGACATTCCGTCAGGATCTTGGCTGTATGGCGGACCTTGCAGAAGAGGTTGCTCGCTTCTACGGATATGATAATATTCCTGTATCGCTTCCTAAGGGAGAGGCTACAGTTGGTAAGAAGCCATTTAATCAGAGAGTGGATGATGTTGCAAGAGAGATATGTGAGAGAAACGGTTTCTCAGGCGGTATGACTTATTCATTTGAGAGTCCTAAGGTATTTGATAAGCTCTTGCTTCCGGAAGACGCTAAGGAAAGACAGGCAATAGTTATCAGTAATCCTTTGGGTGAGGACTTCTCAATAATGAGAACAGTATCATTAAACGGTATGCTTACATCGCTTGCAACTAACTATAACAGAAGAAATAAGAGCGCAAGACTTTACGAGCTTGGTAACATTTATCTTCCAAAGGCACTTCCTCTTACAGAGCTTCCTGAGGAGAAAATGAGACTTACACTCGGAATGTATGGCGAGGGCGATTTCTTCGACCTTAAGGGTGTTGTAGAAGAGTTGCTTGAAAAACTTGGAATTGCGGGCGCAGAGTGTCAGCATTGTAACGATATTGTATATCTTCATCCGGGACGTCAGGCTCGTATCATGAAGGGCAAGCTTGATCTTGGATTCCTTGGTCAGATACATCCTGAGGTTGGTGATAATTACAACTTGAAGGCTGATGCATATGTAGCAGTACTTAACATGGAAGTACTTACAATGATTGCTACATTTGATAGAAAGTACGAAGGAATTGCCAAGTTCCCTGCAAGTACACGTGACCTTTCAATGGTTATGGATAAGAGCATGTTCGTTGGCGATATCACACATGTAATTAAGAAAAATGCAGGTAAGATTCTTGAAAACTGCGAACTCTTTGATGTATACGAAGGAGACCAGGTAGGCGAAGGCAAGAAATCAGTTGCATTCTCACTTGTATTTAGAGCAAAGGATAGAAACCTTGAATCTGCTGAGGTTGACAAGGCAGTTGAGAAGGTGCTTGCAGCACTTAAGGATTTGGGAATTGAACTTAGGAGCTAATGTATGAAACTGTCAGATTTTAATTATGAGTTGCCACAAGAGTTGATTGCGCAGGACCCGCTTGATAAGCGTAGTGATTCAAGGCTTATGGTAGTGGGACGTGAGGACGGCTCAATTGAACATAAACATTTCTATGATATATTGGATTATGTTAACCAGGGTGACTGTTTGGTTATAAATGATACCAAGGTCATTCCGGCTCGACTTATGGGTGTTAAGGAAGATACCGGTGCATCTATCGAGGTTCTTTTGCTTAAGCGAGTGGAAGAGAAGGTGTGGGAAACACTTGTTAAGCCCGGTAAGAAGGCAAGAGTTGGTGCAAGAATATCGTTTGGTGACGGATTGCTTGTAGGTGAAGTAATTGATATTGTAGAGGAAGGTAACCGTCTTGTACGTTTTGAGTATGAGGGAATATGGGAAGAACTTCTTGATAAACTCGGACAGATGCCACTTCCACCATATATTACTCATGCGCTTAAGGACAGGAATCGCTATCAGACGGTATATGCCAAGCATGACGGTTCGGCAGCAGCGCCTACAGCTGGACTACATTTTACAGAGGAATTATTAGAACAGCTAAAGGAAAAGGGCGTGGAGATTGCACATGTGACACTTCATGTCGGATTGGGAACATTTAGACCGGTTAAGGTAGATAATATTTTAGAACATCATATGCATTCAGAGTTTTACATGGTTTCAGAAGAGGATGCAGCTAAGATTAATGCCACAAAGGAACGTGGTGGACGTGTCATATCCGTTGGAACTACAAGTACAAGAACACTTGAATCTGTTGCAGATGAAAATGGAATCGTAAAAGCCGGAAGTGGCTGGACAGATATATTCATTTATCCCGGATATAAGTTCAAGGTGGTAGATTGCCTTATAACAAACTTCCATTTACCGGAATCAACGCTTCTTATGCTTGTTTCAGCATTCTCATCACGTGAGAACATGCTTCACGCTTATGAAGTGGCCGTGCAGGAGAAGTATCGCTTCTTCTCCTTCGGAGATGCGATGTTCATACAAAAGTAATTGATGTTTAATGCACTTTTATATATGACGGACGCGTATAGATTATCAGATGTATGCATATCCTGTGTCAGAATGTCCGGTGCTAAGAGGTTGTAGGTATGCCGACAACACTTTCTTATAATACGCGACCGGCTATCAATTCGCCATCGTGGCTCAATGATGCCTTGCTCGCCATCCATGGCTCGCATCGCTATGTTAATCACGGCATACCAACAACCTCTAAACACCTACCATATTCCACAGGATATTGCACACACAGATAATCTCACGCTGTTTCGTTATATAAGAAAGTGCATCAAATCAGCCAACACGTAACGTTCGCGATGATGCGAGCCGTTCACGGCGAGTCGCGTGCGTCCGTTCTTAAAATGTAACTAAACAGCAAATTTCATGAATTAAGTCGTGCTAAGTCTTCATAGAAGGACGGATACGAAATATTCACGCACTCGGCATCGAGTATGTTCGTTTCGCCGTCGGCAAGTCCGCCTGCAATGGCGAAGCTCATGGCGATTCTATGATCTAATTTTGAATCAATGGTGGCAGCATGTAATGGCTTGCCGCCTTTTATTATCATGCCGTCATCTGTAGGTTCTACGTCAACTCCCATAGCTGAAAGGTTGGTTGACATAACATCAATTCTGTTTGACTCTTTAACCTTTAATTCCTGTGCATCCTTAATTATCGTTGTACCGTCTGCAAATGCAGCCATTACAGCAATAATAGGTATTTCATCAATAAGCTTTGGAATGATGTCGCCCTCTATTACACAACCATGTAATGAGGATGTAGATACCGTTATATCTGCGACAGGCTCGCCTATGTCATCTTTTACATTAGAAAGCTTAATATCAGCGCCCATCATTTTACATACTGTTAAAATGCCGTCTCTGGTAGGGTTGATGCCCACATTCTTGATTGTAATTTCAGAATTAGGGGTGATAAGGCCTGCTACAATGAAGTATGCTGCCGAAGAAATATCTCCGGGAACATGGATATGCTGGGCTGTAAGCTTATTTGCAGGTGTAACTGTGGCAGTTGTTCCCTGTGATTTAATATCAACGCCAAATTCCTCAAACATAAGCTCTGTGTGGTTTCTTGAAAGATATGGCTCTGTAACAGATGTTACACCGTCTGCGTAAAGTCCTGCCAACAATATCGCCGATTTAACCTGCGCTGAGGCTACTGGCGAATTATAAGCGATTCCATGAAGTTTTCCGCCATGTATTATAAATGGTGCACATTTATCGGTTGCAAGGGATTCAAAACTCGCACCCATTTCCGATAATGGCGTCATAATTCTGCCCATTGGACGTTTTCTTATTGAAGCATCGCCGTCAACTTTAGAAGAGAAGGGCTGTGCTGCTAATATTCCGGACATAAGTCTTGTTGTAGTTCCACTGTTGCCCACATCTAAAACACCAGCCGGGGCAGTCAAACCGTGTAATCCCTTTCCACGAATCTTTACCATATTGTTAATCGGGTTATTCTCAATCTCAATTCCCATCTTCTCAAAACAGGCTATTGAAGAAAGGCAATCTGCTCCTTGAAGGAAACCGGTTACCTCGGTTGTTCCTTCGGCAAGAGAACCAAGCATTATACTTCTATGAGATATAGACTTGTCTCCGGGGACTATAATTTCACCGTGTAGATTTGATAAATGTGATATAATCATATTAAAACCTCTGTTAAAAATGTGATAGTGTTAAATGAATGCTCTGAAAAAACTTACCGATGCATTCGCTGTGTCTTGCTTGATGTCTTGTTGAAACAATGAAAAATCAATAGTTTCTAAACTTTACCAAAATGTGATATTTCTCGATAATTAATGTGATGTGATAAAATTCATCTTTCGTACACTTGGTATTCTAGTTTTCTTAGTAACTCAGCCGCGGCAATTGCGCTCTCGTTGTCGTAGAATGACAATCTAAGCACTCCTTCATCGTCCTCTCGGTTGTGAGTGATGCCGATATTCTTAAGATTGATTCCTGCCTTACCGATATGCCCGACAGCGGTTGCAAGTGCATTAGGCTCATCCGGAATATCAAGATATACGTCATAATTCATTCGTATAACGCCGGTTGCATGTTCCGGAATGGAGTTGCGGTAATTCTTTGCGTAATCAAAAAAGTCGTATATTCCGCGTGCGTTATCATTCTCTATACATGCAATCATTTCATCAAGATTTTTTGAAAACTCCTTAAGCCCTATAATGACATTATCAGGATTACTAAGAAGTATGTGTTCCCAGACAACGGGACTTGATGAAGCGATACGTGTAATATCTTTAAATCCCCCGGCGGCAAGTTGTTTTAACATGCCGTTCTCGTCCTCCTTGTCAGCGACAAGCTTAACTAGCGATGAGGCTATTACATGAGGAACGTGACTGATATAAGCCGTAATCTCATCGTGTTTTTCCGGACTATATATAATAGGAATAGCTCCCAAATCCTCCAAAAATGTGCGGAAAGCCTCGATGCTTGTGTTGTCCACGGTTTCTGAAGGCGTGACAAAATAGTACGCATTTTCAATGAGTCGGTCGTTTGACGCTTCGTAACCGCTTCGCTCCGAGCCGACCATCGGATGACCGCCTATGAAATGGTCTGCAAGTCCGTTTTCGTGAATTGCTTTATAAATGTCGCTTTTAACGCTGCCTACATCGGTAAGGATGCAGTCGTCTTTGATGCTTCTCTTTAATATAGGAAGATATGCGATATTGTAATGGACCGGTGCGCATAAGAAAATGTAGTCGCAATTCTCCATCTCTTCAAGCGAAGTAACGGTTTTAGAAATCGTATTTTCTGAAAGTGCAAGTGACAAAGCACTTTGATCCACATCGAATCCAAGTATTTGGGTGTCGGGAAAAACTCGGCGTATTGATTTTGCAACTGAACCGCCAATAAGTCCCAATCCAATAAATCCAATGCATAAACTTGAATCTTTGCTCATATTTACTGCCTCCGATATATTGAAAAGTCTAGTTAAATGTCATAATTATGTTTGCTATGCTGCAAATGCAGACAATAAAACATGGCTACATTGTAATATGTAGCACCCTGTCGTGTCAACACTTTAAATCGATAAAGTGCACAGGCACATTTATATGTGAATAAGGGAAACGTGTACATGAAATCAGTTCAGGATATGAACTTACATGTAGGGCGATAGCAGTTCCAGTTCTTCCGTTGTTAACTTCCTGGACTCTCCAATTGCTAAGTCGCTTGGAAGTTTCAGTGGACCAAAAGATATTCGCCTTAGATATAAGACTTCTTTGCCTATTGCGTGAAACATTCGCTTAACCTGATGAAACTTACCTTCTGTAATTGTTACGGTGATATATGAAATTGAGCAAGAATCCCAATTAAATTCGATAGTATTTTTTTCGGTTTCTGTTGTATCGGTATTGTTTTTGTCACTTTTACTGCTTACCATATTATAATAGGAAGAAAGTGGTTCATCCAATATAGCAAGTTTTGCCGGAAGGGCAACATTTAGGTCATCATCGCCAATATTAACACCTTCTGCAAATATATGAATATCTTCTTTATTTACAATTCCCTCTATGACAGCATAATAGGTTTTGTCCACATGCTTCTTTGGTGAGAGCATATTGTGGGCAAGGGTGCCGTCATTAGTAATAAGAAGAAGTCCTTCAGTATCTTTGTCTAACCGGCCTACAGGGAATAAGTCCTTGCGCGTGCTGTCAATAAGCGAAATTACGTCACTGTGGACATTATCCTTAGTGGCACTAACGTAACCTGCCGGTTTATTGAGTATATAGTACTCTGTTGATGACGTGTTTATTGATTCACCGTTTAGAGCAACCGAGTCTTTGTCCGGATCTACCTTTAGTTCAGGCTTAGACGCAGTTTCGCCATTTACGGATATTAACCCTTTCTTGATATAATCTTTAACTTGTGTGCGGCTTCCGATGCCTGCGTTTGCTAGCATTTTATCAAGTCTTATAAGTGACATGACAACCTCCGTAATAGATTGTACTTCAAAAAATACACAGTGCGGTTGCTCGTAACCAAAGGCTTAGCAGGGGATGCGACTGCATATTATAAATTGCACAAAATTGTAATGGTATCTTAACACATCGGCACAAAAAATGGTAGTGCATGTGTTATAAAAACACTAAATACCGTGAAAAATCGTACTTTTATGGCATAAAAAGGGGGACTTGACAAGTATTTTGTTAAGTGATATATTACGTCATGTAACAAGTTTGTAACATTTGACGCAACCTATAAGTTGTATGGAGGAAGTAAGTTATGCGCCATAATAGAAAAGCCGTGATGGCTGAACAATACAAACTTTATATTAAGAAGAATATTTTTAACGGAAGATATTTTGTACGTAATTTGCAGGTTGGAGCATGTGTGTTGCTTGCTCTTCTTGTAATCGCAGTTACAGTAGTTCTTGTTAATTCCAAGGATGATACCAAGAACACTGCTGCTAACACATCAGAGATTGATGCTAAGGAAGCTTTGTTTGGAAGCGATGCGGATGCAAATGCCGGATATGCAATGATAACAGATGCTGTTGATGATGTAGTTGTTACAGAAGATGTAACGGAAGCTGATACAGTAGAAGATACAGAAGCGCCTACAGAGGCTTCTACAGATTCTTTTGTTGGAGCTGTTGCTGAGAATGTGACAGAGGCTGTAATCGATGCAACTAAGGATGTTGAGGTTCCTGTAGAAGAGGAAGAGCCTAAGGGTGAGTTCGCAGATCGTTGTATCGCAAATGTTGACGAGACACTCAATATTCGTAAGAGTCCAAGCCGTGACTCTGAATTCGTAGGTTCAATGCAGCAAGGTTCGATCGCAATGGTTGAAGGCGTTGAAGGTGAGTGGACTAAGATTAAATCCGGAGACGTTGAGGGATATGTTCTTACAGAATATGTTCTTACAGGCGAGCAGGCAGAAGAGTTTGCAAAAGATTATGTAACAATTCAGGGTATTGCTTTGGAAGATGCAGTTAACGTCCGCGAGGATCGTACAACTGATGCTAATATACTTAAGGTACTTAATAAGGATGATACAATTTCAGTCCTTGAAGTTCCTGAAGAAGATGCAGAAGATGTTGAGGGTCAGACAGAGACTACTGAGACAGAAACAATTGAGAATACCCCGGTTGGTGTTCCTGCTGAAGCAACGACAGATAATGCAACTGAAGTTAAGAACGATGACAAAACAGATGAGATTACATGGCTTACCGTTATGTTAGAGGATGGCCAGATTGGATATGTATCAGCTGAGTTTATAGAAGTTAACAAATTATATACTCTTGCAGTATCGGCAGAGGAAATACAAAGACGTGAGGCTGATAAGGCAGCGGCTGCAGCAGCGGCAGCACAGGCAGCAATTGATGCAGCAAAGCAGACGGCAAGTGCTGCACCGGCAAGCACTTCAACATATCAGGGAGCGACAACAACTCCTGTTAAGGCTGCTGAGTCAGGTGAGTGTTTGGGAACATTTACAATTACAGCATATTGCGGATGTAGTAAATGTAGCGGCGGTCATTCAAAGACTGCAACAGGAACTACACCTACAGAGAATAGAACAATAGCAGCAGATACAAGCGTGCTTCCATATGGAACGCAGGTTGTTATCGGTGGCATTGTATATACCGTTGAAGATTGCGGAAGCGGAGTGTCAGGTAATCATATTGATATCTTCTTCTCAACACATGAGAAGGCAGTTGCTTTCGGAACTAAGACTATGAAGGTATATAAGTACTAATTAGGTAATTGATTATGTGGGCATTACAGATGACTGTAGTGCCCTTTTTTAATACTTTTTAAAGATTCGTTATTTGATATAAAATAATACGAAAAATGCATATTTTTATGGCAATCTCGATACTTGTTAAATGTATGAGTTTATGCTACAATAAGTCGGATATTGATTTGGAGGTATATATTACCATGAAACGTTTTGTAAACGACATGAAGAAGTACTATAATTACGAGGTTAGAGCGGCAAAATCAGCATTAAAGACTGAAGTTGCTAACTCATATCTTAACTGGATATGGTGGGTGTTAGATCCGCTGTTTTCAATGATGATATATTATTTGATATTTGGTGTTGTTTTTGAGGGAAAGGAGGATCATTTTGTTACTTTCCTTTTCATTGGACAGACTATGTGGGCATTCTTTAACAAGAATGTTGTTCAGAGTGTTAAGATGATTAAGCGAAATAAGAGTATTGTAGCAAGAGTATATATTCCGAAGTTTGTTTTGCTTGTGTCAAACATGATGATTAATGGATTTAAGATGCTTATATCATGGATAATAGTCATTGTCATGATGGTTGTAGCAAGAGTTCCGGTAACATTTAATGTTTTGTATGCTGTTCCGATTGTAATAATAATGTGTATGGTTACATTTGCCTTATCGATTAATCTTATGCATTTTGGCGTATTTGTAGAGGATCTTGGTAATGTAATTAATATAGCAATGAAATTGTTGTTCTATATGACGGGTATATTCTTTAGTATTGAAAAACGTCTTGGTACTCACTATCCGTTGGCGGCAAAAGTACTTGTACATGCCAATCCGATGGCACTTCTCATTACAGATATGAGAAACGTTGTGTTGTATAATAAGGGACCACATCTTAAATGGTTGCTTATTTGGGCGCTCATAGCGTTGTTGTTCTCGATTATTGGAATTAACACTATTTACAAGAACGAAAACAGTTACGTTAAGGTAATATAATTATAATCTGTGAATAATACACAGGTTCAACGCAGACACGCTCTCGCTCGATTATTCACGTAGCGGTACTAAGTTCGCACTAAATGCTCACTAAGTACCGGCGGTCATAAACGGTCTGCTTTTGAAACCTGTATATTATTCGCAGAGGAAGTGTAATAGATAATAACGAAGGGAATTATATATTATGGATAATAATGAGAATCAGGATATTGCAATAGAGGTTACTGACCTTTGGATTGGATATAAGAACATACAGGCATATTCGATTAAGAAAAGTCTTTTGAGACTAAAGAAAGCACATGTGGAGGAGTTCCAGGCTGTACGTGGCGTGTCATATACAGTTAAGCGTGGTGAGATTTTGGGAATTATCGGTAAGAATGGTAGTGGTAAGTCTACAATGCTTAAGGCACTTGCTGGAATATTCTGTGCTGATAAGGGAACAATTGATTTAAAGGGTCATTCCGTATCATTGCTCTCGATCGGTGTTGGTTTCCAGAAGGAAATAACAGGACGTGAGAATATTCTTCTTTCGGGAATGCTTCTTGGTTTCTCTGAGGACGAGATTAAAGCAAAAATGGATGATATAATCGAGTTTGCAGAACTTGGTAAGTTTATTGACATGCCTGTTAAGACATACTCAAGTGGTATGCACTCGAAACTTGCATTTTCAATAACTGCAGTTCTCCAGACAGAGATTATGCTTATTGACGAGGTTCTTTCTGTTGGTGACGCTAAGTTCAAAAAGAAGAGTTATAGAAAGATGAAAGAACTTATATCAAATCGTGATCGAACTGTTGTAATTGTATCTCACAACGAACAGACGCTGCTTGAACTATGTGACAGAGTTATGTGGATGCATGACGGTGAAATCAAAAAGATTGGTGATCCGAAGGAAGTACTTGATGAGTACGGTGAGTTTATGAAGTAGGAAGTATATTATGAATATTAAAAAAGCGATTCTTAACATTCCAGGGATGAAAACCTTTAACACAGAGAGACTTCATTCCGGATATAAAGCACTGGATAAAACGAAAAAAAAGAATTATGAGAACTGTAAATATGTGCCGGCGGAGGGTGAAAACACTCCGCTTGTTTCAGTTATTATATTTGTATTAAACTGGGATGCAAAACCGGATAAACTAATAAGTTCGCTCACGAAATGTAGCTTTTATATCAATGTTGAATACATTTTGATTAACTATTCCGATTCGAATGCTGTTATAAATGATATAGCAAACTGGAAAGATACAAACAACGTGACGATAGTGGACAATCCGGGTAACGAGACTTGTACAGTGCTCTATAACCGTGCAGTATCTATGGCAAAGGGTGACAAGTTGCTATTTATACAAAGTACATTGCAGGTGACGGATGGATTTCTTGATGAATTACTTAAGACAGAAGCAAATTCAGAAAACGCCGGAGCGATAGGTGCTAAGATTGTTTATACAGACTCGAAGGACGAGAATTTCAAGAAAGCATGGAAGATATGTCACACAGGAGTCGACTTCAAGGACAAAACTGTAAGCGAGGAGTTTATTCTGCAACCGTATAATATGAATGATGGTGCGTCATCGTATGATGTTTCTCAAGATAGTGGAGAAAGACTTGCTTTGTCTGGTGGAATTTTGTATGTGCCGAAGGCAAATTTTGACAAAGTGGGTGGTTTTGATGAAAGATACAGCAACACCCTTTATGATATCGACTTATGCCTTAAACTTAATCAGAAAGGCTTTACAAACTATTATTGTGATGATTGTCTTGTTTATAACACCTGTGAGGGGATTGCGTCATTAAAAGAGTTTAAGACCAATAAGAAGCAAAAAAAGCAGGATGTCGAAGTGTTTAACGCGTTGTGGCAAGCATGGCTTCGATATAGTATTAATAAGGAAACAAGAGATTTGGATAGCAAAACCGTTGATATATGTGGAGCACATCCGGATAACGAAAACACTAAGTTCTGGGGCGATTACCACTATGCGATGGCGCTTAAGAACGAGTTTGAAAAGCGAGGTTATAAGGTTAATGTCTTATCGAGAGAGAACTGGTACAAGCAGACAAATGCTGCTTTTGTAATAGTATTACGTGGATTAAAGGAATACTATCCCGAAATAGCATGCCGTGATGAAAATTGCCCATATCCAAGAAAGAAATATATTATGTGGAACATTTCGCATCCGGCAGAAGTTGGCATACGAGAATACAACGAGTATAATTATGTGTTTTTTGCTTCAAATCAAATGAAAAAAATGATGCAAGATGAACTCAAAGTGCCATTGGGTGTCCTTTTGCAGTGCACGGATCCAAGTGTTATGACGAGTACAGAGGGCAATGAGGGCCGATACGAGCTTTTGTTTGTCGGCAACAGTAGAAGAGTGTACCGTCAAATCCTTAAGGACCTGCTTCCGACAAAATACAAACTTACCGTGTATGGAAGACATTGGGAGGAGTTCCCGGTCAAGGATTATGTTGTGTCAGATTATATCGATAATAACGAAGTAGGACAGGCATATCACGATGCCAAGATACTTCTTAATGATCATTGGGAAGATATGAAGAAATACGGAATTATTTCCAATCGTATTTTTGATGCACTTTCAGCAGGCGCATTTATAATAAGTGATAATGTTGTTGGAATAGACGAAGTGCTTGAAGGCAATGTTGTAACTTATGATACAACTGATGATTTGAGTAAGAAGATTGATTATTATATGGAGCATGACGGTGAACGCAAGGAAAAAGCACTTGCAGGACAGAAAATTGTCAGAGAAAAGCATACATTTGCCAATCGTGTAAATGATATTATAGGGGTAATTGAGAAACTATAAGCTTGGTTGTGGAGATGACAATATGCAGAATGAAAAAAACAATCCTTGGAAAAACTTTATAAACATCCTTTTGATTATTAGTGTTTCAATATGTGTTTGTATGCTTATATATAAGGCGCAGGTTGAATGGGATAATGATGTTAGAATTAAGTATACGTTGATGCCGACGCACAAAAGTAACCAAAGTGTGGTTCTTTCTAAGGAGAATCCTGTGATGGTTGAGGATTTTGTTTCTAATGTTTCTGAACTAAAGAAAATCCAAATAGAAGGTTGTTTGGAAGATGTAGCGGATGGCGATACACTTACAGTAGAAGTTCTTGGACTCGATTCCGGTGAAAGTTATTTGTCAAAGACGGGGGATGTTAAGAACTTTTTTGGAACAAAGACCGGAAAAAAGATGTTCAAACTGAAAGGGCTTCCCCAAAATACTGAGGGGCTTATGCTTCGGTTGATTGTGACATTAGAAACCGAAAGTGACACTAATCTTATCATGACAGCGGGCAGTAAACAGGGAACGGTTTTGTCGTTCAATGGAAATGGAATGGATCGAACAAACGTAATATACGCGATTAAATATGGTTCCGTTAGATGCCTTTCGGGATTGTTTGCGTTTTTGTGTATATGGCTTACGTTAACTATTCTGATAACATATTATCTTTTGTTTGTAAAAAAACTAGGCATAGAGAAATGGTTCCCAATCGTTGGGATTCTACTTGGTATAGCGATTGAGTGGGTTATACCTGTCAATGGTGTTCCGGATGAGTCGTGGCATATGGATACGGCATATCAACTGTCCGATACGATAATGAACGTTGATAAAGAGCCTCAAAACGGAACGGTTATTAAACGTGAATGCGATGTCATTACGACAGATTTGCTCGCAAATGATGTTGAACCGAACTCATATTATCAGGAATGGGTCAATACCTTCAAAAAACCTGAAAAAACAGACCTTATAAGGGTTGCGTACGTCGACTCGGGTAATCAGGTTCCTGACATAGTATATCTGCCTGCTGCGATAGGAATATCGATAGGAAGGATTTGCGGCTTGTCGGGCATGATGACTTATAAGCTGGGACGCATTTTTCCGTTGGTATTTTACATTATGCTCGTGTGGCTTGCGGTAAGTGTTCTTCCGTTTTGTAATTCCATGACAGGTATGACAGGTTTATCGCTTATTGCTCTTCAACAAGCTTCATCAGCTTCTTATGATGCAATAATTAACGGTGTTATTATTTTGTTTGTGTCATTGTGCGTTGCTTTAGCATATGGTAATGTGGGAAAAAAGAATAAACTATATATCTTTTTGACGTTATTATCGGCTTTGTTGATTGTGACAGTAAAAGGAGGAGTGTATATTCCCGTTTTGATGTTGCTTATTTTGCCGGTTGAAAGGAGTGCAAAGGCGGGAAACTCGTTGTTGAAAACGAAGTATATTATCGGTGGAAGTTGTGCGGTGATAGTGGCGTGTTTACTTGTGTTTCGCCGGTTTTACGCACTTCTTAACACTATACTGTCAACCGGTGACGTCAGAGGCGGGGATGGCTATACGTTATCGTATGCGTTTAAGCATCCGGCATTGATAGTATATATTTTTGTAAGAACTATATTTAATAAAGGGGAAGTATGTATAAGAGGCATGTTTGGCGGAATGCTAGGTTGGCACAATATAAGTGTTTCGTGGATATTCATTATGCCGCTTTGCTGTGGTATGTTTTTGCTTATTCACTCTGAAAATGAGCGTCCGCCGGCTAAAAAATCATTTAAAGCAGTATGCATTGCTGTGACATTTATAACAACTATATTAATAATGCTTGCGATGCTTTTCTCGGAAACTAAGATGGGTAAACCCAATATTTGGGGTCTTCAAGGAAGATATTTGATACCGGTAGAGGCAGTGCTCTTAATGGCATTATCAACTTCTATGATTACAGTCAATCATAATCAAAAGCAGAAAATTATTTTTGCAATGCTGACAATACAGGCTGTTGCCATGTTAGAGATTGTTGCATTAATTATCTGACATATATATGACGTGATGGTGGTGTTAATTATGAACGAGAATATTAATCATACATTTGTTATATGCGCATATAAAGAAAGTCCTTATATTGAGGAATGTATCAAATCATTGAAAAATCAAAGCAAGCAAAGTGAGATTTTGGTCGCTACATCCACGCCATGCATCTTTCTAAAAAAAATATGTGAAAAATATAATATTGAATATTGTGTGAGGGAAGGTCAATCTAATATTGCAGATGATTGGAATTTTGCATATTCTCAGGCGAAAACTCCTTATGTGACGATTGCTCATCAGGATGATTTATACCGTAAGGAATATGCAAAACAAGTAATCGAGGCATTGATGCAACATAATAATATTTTGATTGCATGCACCGACTATTCCGAGAAAAAAGGAGAAACTGAGAGTATAGGTGGGATTAATCTTTACATCAAAAGATTTTTGCTTGTACCTCTTAGAAATGATAAGAAAAATGACAAAAAATGGCGTAAGCGTTTTGCTATAAGATTTGGCAATGCCATTTGCTGTCCGTCAGTGACATATAACAAACAATTAATCGAAAGTTTGATTAAGGATCAAGGAAGAGATAATCTGTTCCGTAAGCATTTTAGGAGTAACTTAGATTGGGAAGTGTGGGAATGGTTAAGCACTAACCCCGGAAGGTTTAAATTTATTCCTAAGGTATTGATGTCACATAGAATCCATGAAGGTAGTGAGACGACAGCAACTATCAAGGATAACGAGAGAAGCCACGAAGATTATGAGATGTTTTGCCGGTTTTGGCCTTCTTGGGTAGCTAAGTTGATAACCGGAGTGTATGCTAACAGTGAGAAGGGTAATGAGCTTCCATCGTAGGCACGAAGGTTGATAAAAATGTTGTTTTATGGTAGAATATCCAGGTATTGGATTGACATTATTTATTTGCAGAAAAGGAGTATTCATATGCGCTTGCTTATGATTATACCCGCTTATAATGAAGAGGATAATATAGTAGACGTTATCAGGATGATTAAGGATAACTACCCTGAGTTTGATTACGTTGTAATTAATGATGGCTCAACTGACCATACATCGCGAAGATGTCATAGGGAAGGTTTTGAGATTATTGATTTACCGACTAATATCGGTCTTGCCGGTGCTTTTCAGACCGGTCTTAAGTATGCTTACTCAAGGGGTTACGACTGTGCATTGCAGTTTGATGCTGATGGACAACATAGGCCTGAGTATATAAAAAGTATGCTGGAGAAACTTTCCGAAGGCTACGATATTGTTATTGGTTCAAGATTTGTCACGAAACGTAAGGAAAAGACGCTTAGAATGTTAGGCGCAAGAATTCTTACGGTTGCGATTAAAATGACAACAGGTAAGAGAATATCTGATCCGACATCCGGAATGAGAATGTTTAACCGCAGCATGATCAAAGAGTTTGCTGTTAACGTCAATTATGGTCCGGAACCTGATACGATTTCATACTTGCTCAAAAATGGTGCATCCATAGCTGAGGTTCAAGTGGAGATGGATGAAAGAGCCAAGGGTACAAGTTACTTAAATTGGAGTCAATCAGTGATGTACATGTTCAGAATGCTTGTTTCTATACTGTTCATACAGAATTTTAGAAAAAGAGATTCAAGACATGTGGTAATGAAACGTGGTGCCAAATAATTGGCATTAATGTATAATTGTGCAACTAGGATATTACAGATTGGAATTAAGAGGATAATATAGATGTCAGTAACGCTTCGAATTGTATTAATTGTATTATCGGTTTTAGATCTTGGCTATGTAATTCATAAGATTAGGTTTTCTAAGATGCAGATTGAGTATGCACTTTTTTGGATTGCATTATCAATAATGTTTATATTACTTGCGGTTTTTCCGGTGATTGCATACAAAGCAACAGAGTTGCTTGGGGTAATGTCTACCGCGAATCTTATTTTCCTTGCGATTATCGGGATATTGCTTCTTAAGGTGTTTATGATGACTATTGAGTTGTCAGTCCTTGAGAACAAAGTAAGAGATCTTGTTCAACAGCTTGGAATAGACGAGAAGAACAATAGGGATGAGTATAAGAAAATGTTAGTGAAATCAGCGAAAGTTGCTGACGATGGTATTGAGAAGAAAGGAAGCAGTGATAATTAATCACTAAGTAATAAGTTTATGAGTCCGTTAGTGTCGATAATTATTCCTGTATATAATAATGACAGATTTGTTGAAAAGTGTATTCGTTCGGTAGTTGAACAGACATATAATAATTTGCAGATTATCATTGTTAATGATGGTAGTACAGACGGATCGTATGATATTATTAAGCGTCTTGCTGAGGAAGATTGTCGTATTGATGTTATCAACCAAGAGAATAAGGGCGTATCAGCTGCAAGAAATGCAGGTCTGGAACACGCCAAAGGAGATTATTTAACCTTTGTTGATGGAGATGATTATATATCATCAGATTATATATATAATCTAATGCAATGTGCATTAGAGAACCATGCTGAAATGGTGATTACCGGGCTTACAATGGTCAGACTTGATGAATCCGTTGTTAGAAGAATAATACCCGGCGAATATATTAGATTTGAACATGAAGAATGGACGTTCCGGTTATCAGCGGTAGCGGCTCATATGTATGAAACCGAATTGTGGAGACGACATAATGTGCGGTTTCATGAAGGAGAACGCGGTGAAGATATGCCGGTGTCTTTATTTTTTTCCGGAATATGTGAGCGTATAAGTATACTCCAAAAAGCAGATTACTACTATGTACAACACGAAGAATCAGCGATGCATAGCTTCAAGAAGCAGGATAAAAGCTTCCTTCCGTATAATGCACTTGAGAGTACCATCGTATGTCTTAAGAATGTAGGCGTTAGGAACAGTAAGGATTTTCACGAGCTCTTTGTTCTTAGGATTATGGCATCTATGATTAATATCGCCAAAGGTGCCACAAAAGAAGAGATACGTGATTTATCGGAATATATTCATAGGATTATAGCAGAGTATTATCCTGAGTGTGGCAAGAATCCATACACAAGGATTAACTCGGGGCTTGATATACCATTTATGCAGAGGGTTGCTGTGAAGGTTTTGATTAGTGCCGACAAAAGAGGTGTGTTGTTTTCGCTGCTTAAGTTTATGTGTAGGTAAGATATGATGAAAAAATACGGATTTGTGATATTGCATTATGGAGCGGTTGATGTTACGCAGCACTGCATAGAGTCAATTATGAAGTTGGACAATAGTAACGAGTGTGTTGTTGTTATTGTTGATAACGATTCAGATGATGATTTATCTCGTAAAATCGCGAATAATGATAGATTGCATATAATTAAACCAAAAGAAAGCATGGGGTTTTCTCAGGCAAACAATTACGGATATAAGTATATTAAGGACAATTTCCAGCCGGATTATATTATCGTTGCCAATAATGATATTGTATTTAAACAGCAGGATATGCTGCAATTGATAGATGCAAGTTATAAGCAGGATAGTTGGGATATACTTAGTCCGGATGTTGTAAGTGCCGATGACGGTCAGCATCAAAGTCCGATTGATTCTAAGGCTAGGACATTTTCTGAGCTTAATTATACAATTTTCTTTAACAGATTATGTCTTATGCTTTTGCCGGTAATATATCCGTATCTTAGTAAGAAAATGGAGTCGTATGGCAAAAGAGATTATATCAAAGAAAAAACTATGGATATAGTTCCGTGTGGTGCATGTATTATTCTTTCTAAGAGATTTATCTCATCTGAATCAAAGGTATTTGAACCTGAGACAAAGTTTTATTATGAAGAATATATTTTGCATTATAGATGTTGCGAAAAAGGATACAGTATCGTATATGATCCTATAATTACAGTCATTCACGGCGACGGCAAAGCAACAAAGAATAAGTCGTCGAATGAAAAAGAGAAACTTCGCTTTGTTATGAAAAATACTCTTGAGTCTGCAAGAATATACAAGAAATTAATGAAAGATGCATAGTTTGCGGTTGTATCTAAGATAATGGAGATATTTAAGTTGTTATGAAGAAATTATTATGGATATCACAATATGTTCCGTACGATGGTGTGGTTCATGCAGGTGGGAAAACACATAATTATTATATAAAGTATTTTGAAAAGTCAAAAAAATTTGATATTTTCCTGATAACACTTGCGGAGAAATATCAGGAGAAAGAAATTGATTTGGATCAATATGGCATTTCTTATGATGCAGAGGTCGTTAATTCAAACGCTTTCAAGGATATATACAGGAAAATATACAATTTTCGTTCAATGTATGATTCGGAGCATAGATTGTGTCAGACGATATTGTCGTACCAATTTGAATCATTGAAAAAAAGGGTTATAAGATATGGGAAGAATAATACACCCGATATAGTCATTATGCAGTGGACCGGTGCGGCATTTCTTCTCCCACTGGTAAAATCCCTTTTCCCGAACGCAAAGACAGTTATTATCGAAGAAGATGTAAGTTTTCTGGGATATGAAAGAAAATATAACGAAGAGGATAATGAAGCCAGAAAGAAAAGGAAAAAGAAGGTTTATGAAAAACTTCGAAACAGAGAACTTGAGTTGCTTGCGGCATGTGACATAGTTGTTCTTAACAATGGAAAAGATAAAGACTTGTTATTGCAAAATGGCATTCCTGAAGATAAGATGCAAATTGTGCCACCGTTTTATGAGGATTATTCGTCAAAGGAAAGAAACACGGATTGCTCGACAATACTTTTTTACGGAGTGATGAGTAGAATTGAGAATCATGAAGCTGCGGTGTGGTTTGTTGAGAATGTAATGCCACTCTTGGAGGATATGGATGTAAGATTTGAGATAGTAGGAAGTAATCCTAAAGAAGAGCTTATTAGGATGAGTAATGAGCGTGTACATGTAAGAGGTTATGTGGATGATGTGGGACAATATCTTGCTAAATGTTTGTGTATGGTTGTTCCATTAACGCTTGGAGCAGGAATTAAGGTTAAGGTTTTGGAAGGTTTATCAGCCGGAGTTCCAATTCTCTCTTCTTACGTTGGTATTGAAGGTATTCCGGTGGAGGATGGAAAAGAGATATTTTGTTGCGAGACACCGCGGGAATATGATACAATAATACGCAGTCTGATTGCTTCTGATAACCTTCGAGATTCAGTGTCGGAAGCGTCAAGAAAGTTCATGGATAGAACGTATAATATTGATGAGAAACTTGATAAACTTGTTGAGAAGCTCGGATAGCATAAGAATAATATATATTTTTATAGAGGTTAGATAATGATTAATAGAGTTAAAGAGATTTTATCATATAAAGACATGGTTCAAAGTTTGGCAAAAAGGGAGTTGAGAGGAAGGTATCAGAAATCTGTTCTTGGTTTTTTGTGGTCTTTTATAAGCCCATTGTGCCAAATTGCGGTATTTACTATAGTATTCACATTTGTGTTTCCAAGTAATATTCCAAATTACTATATTTATCTTATGGCAGGAATGATTCCTTGGCAATTCTTTTCCGACTCGATTTCACAAGGAGCCGGTTCTGTTATTCAGAATTCCGATATGACAAAGAAAATATACTTCCCTCGCGAGGTTCTTCCAATATCGTGTGTTACTGCAAAGTTTGTCAATCTTTTGTTGTCAATGCTCGTTGTATTCGGTTTTGTTTTGTTTTCAAAAGTGGGCTTTAGTTGGCATATTATTATGCTCCCCTACGCATTGTTTGTTGAATATGCGATTGCACTCGGATTTGCACTTATATTTGCGTGTGTAACGGTATATCTTCGAGACATGGAGTATGTAGTTAATGTAATTCTTATGGCTTGGATATGGGCAACACCAATTATGTACGCTCCGGAACCGGTTATTAATAGTTTTCCGTGGATGGAAATGGTGTTTAGAATAAATCCGATGGCTTCAGTAATGTATCTATATAGGGATATACTGTATTATCATCAAATGCCAACACTTATAGATGTATTTTTGCCGTTGGCATGGAGTGTTGTACTTTTGCTGTTTGGTGAATTCATATTTATGAAACTTGAAGGCGACTTTGCGGAGGAATTGTAATGGAAAACATTATGGATGTTTCAAATAATATAGAAAAAAATGATGATAATATTGTTATAAGAGTTAATAATGTCAAGAAGTTCTTCAAAGTTTATCCTGATAAAGGCAAAACGCTTAAAGACAAAATATTGTTTCATAAGCGTAACAGATATGAACTTAGAGAAGTGCTTAAGGGCATAAGTTTTGATGTAAAACGTGGAGAGGCAATCGGTCTAATTGGTAAAAACGGATGTGGTAAGAGTACTACCCTAAAGATGCTTACTAAGATATTAAGGCCAAATGAGGGTACAATAGAGATGAAAGGCCGCGTATCAAGTCTTATTGAACTTGGTGCCGGGTTCCATCCTGATCTTACAGGTCGTGAGAATATATATATTAATGCATCTATTTTTGGCATCAAGGCCAAAGAAGTTGATGAGCGATTGGATGATATCATCAGATTTTCGGAACTTGAAGAGTATATTGACAATCCTGTAAGAACGTATTCGTCAGGTATGTATATGCGACTTGCTTTTGCGGTTGCGATTAACGTGGATGCAGATATTTTATTGATTGATGAGATATTGGCGGTTGGAGATATCAACTTCCAGGAGAAATGTTTTGCTAAACTTAAAGAAATCAAACGTAACGGAACAACTATTGTTATAGTTTCTCATGCGCAGGGACAGATTGAGAAGATATGTGACAGGGTTATATGGATTGATGAAGGTAAAATTAAAGATCAAGGTGCACCGAAGTTAATCTGCAAGGAATATAACCTCGTTATGGAGGGAAAGCGTGTCGAACGAGCAAGAATTGAAGCCGCAGAAGAATTAGAGAAACTTAGAAAACAGGTTGAACTTCAGATAGCTACTGAGATAGAGGAAAAGAAAAGAATCAAAAAAGAGGAAGAAGAACGCCTTCAAAAAGAAAAAGAAGAGAAGCGATTGGCTAGAGAAAGGAAGATGAGGGATCTCACATGTCGAGAAGTATGTAGTCAGTGTGCAACTAATGCTCATAGAGATGGAAGCGGTGAAGTTGAGTTTTCAAAAGTGGTTGTAAATGACGGCATAACACCTTTGATTATAAAAAAAGGTGACAAAGTTAATATCAAACTTGAATTGAAAAAAAATAAGCCGGTAGATGGGGTATCTATATCAATTGGTATAACAAGAAGTGATTTCACTTATTGCTTTGGAGTGTCGTCTAAGGTTACATTGGGTACTTATTTTGATTTTGATGATAAAATGGAATTGGAGTTTTCTTTTATAAATAAGTTGTTAAATGGTGATTATTTTCTTGATTTTTTAGTTGAGGATGAAAAGGGCGGACGTTATGACGGTTTATACGAGCTTATTGGTTTTAAAGTAGACGATCCAAGTATAAAGGAAGTTGGTATATTTGGAATGGATTACGAATGGGTAACAGATTAAGGATAGAAAGTAGTTTAGAAATAAGAGGTTGTAAAATGTTTTCAAAAGAGTTATTCAAAACCGTACAAGAGTTTATTGATGTTTGTATAGGTCAGGGTGGTGCGTTCCATGGTGACATGAGCACATTGCAGAAAAATGACAAAGAGTTGTGTTTGCTGATTAGTCATGAATTAAGCATGACAGGAGCTCCTCTTGCTTTACTTAATATGGCAAAGGTACTTGAAGAGAGTGGAAAATGTCCGATTATCGTTTCGCCTTTTGATGGTCCGCTTCGTCAAGAGTTTCAAAAAGATTCTTTTCTGCTTATTGCACCGATTTTTTCAGAACCTGAATTGATTTATAAAGCTCACAAGTTATTCTCGTTTATTGTTGCCAATACAGCTGTTGTCGCCCCGGTTCTTTCGTTGTTGAACGGAACGAACACACCGGTACTTTGGTGGATTCATGAGGCACATATGACGTATAATTTTTATTCTGATTTAAGGTTCATGCCGAGCTTCTTGAATAATAATATTAAGGTTTACGCTGTTGGAGAGTGGGCTCGAGAAGGTGTAATGAAGGTCAGACCTAAATATAATGTCAAAGAGTTATTATACTATATAGATGATATAACAAAACAGGAACAATCCTCAGTTGATTGCGTAATCAAAAATAAAGAGGGAAAAAGGGTGTTTGCGGTGGTAGGAACTATTGACCATCGTAAAGGACAAGATATTTTTTTTAACGCAATCGATAATCTCCCCAAACCAATTCTTGAAAAATCTCTTTTTGTATTAGTTGGAAGAATTAATGATGAATCGTACACAACTGTATTGGAGGAAGCCTTAAAAAAATACCCAAATAACATACAACATATAGAACATCTTGATCGTGAACATATGGGAATGTTTTACAAAGAAATAGATTGTCTTATCGTATCATCTCGAGATGAGCCAATGGCAATGACAATTACAGAGGCATGTCAGTTTGAAAAAATAATTATTAGTAGTGATCACTCGGGATATGCTCCTATTTTACAAAGTAGTAATGCTGGATTTGTATTTGCAAATGAGCGTGCAGATGAGCTAGCAAAATATATTGTACGCGTCTGTGATGGAGTTGATGATGAGTTGAATACAATGCGTAGTAATTCACGTAAAGTCTATGAAACATACTTCACTAAGCAAGTCTTTATGAAAAAAATAAATGATGAAGTATTGCCTTATTTATTAAAGGATAATACATCTTCGGATGAAGTTAATGATGAACTTTTAGAAGATTTATTAAACTCGCGTTTTGAAATATTCGGACTTAATCGAAAACTAAACGAATTGCAAATTGATAACAGTAACAAAAGCGGACATATCGATTTACTAATTGAAAGCGAACGAAAACTTAAAGGATATGAAAGCGGTTTTGAACGACAAAAAAAGGAAATCGAACAACAAAAAAAGGAAATTGACAAAAAAAACGACATAATAAATAATCAGCAGGAACAGATTTCGCAACTTCTCGAAATTGAAAGATATTATCATCAGATTATTGCGTCCAAAGGTTGGAGATTGGTTAGCTTCCCGGGTAAAGTATTTGAAAAGATGTATCCTCAGGGAACACCTAGACGAGAGCGTATTAGCAAAGAGTATAGGTATGTGACTGCGATTAATCCAACAAATATTAAGTTCGTTGCCGATGCTTTCAAAAGAGGTGGAGTTGCACAGGTGAAAGCAGAAATGCATGCTTTTGGAAGAAGGGTGGATAATGAAAGGGCGCAGGATGCTATTCAAGCCCCGAAAACGATTAAAGAGAATGAGATAACAGATGTTGCACAGTGTAAAAAGATACCATTCAAGAAGTGGGACAATCCCACTGTATCAATTGTTATCCCGGTATATAATCAATTTACTTATACCTATAACTGTCTTAGAACGATTAGAAAAAACAGTGGCAAGGTTAAGTATGAGATTATTATTGCTGATGATGTGTCTACAGACCTTACAACAAGATTGAGTGAGGTTGCTGAGAATATAACTATCGTTCGCAATAAGGAGAATCAAAGATTCTTGCTTAATTGTAACAATGCTGCAAAACATGCAAAGGGTAAATATATTCTTTTCCTCAACAATGACACACAAGTTCAGGAGAATTGGCTTGAACCTCTTGTGACATTAATTGAGAGTAAAGACGATATAGGAATGGTTGGCTCGAAACTGATATATCCGGATGGAACTCTTCAGGAAGCCGGAGGTATTATATGGGGCGACGCACCCGGACATGCATGGAATTATGGTAACGGTCAAAATCCTGCAGAACCTGAGTTTAACTATGTCAAAGAAGTTGACTATATATCAGGAGCTTCTTTGATGATTAAGACATCATTGTGGAAAGAAATAGGCGGATTTGATGAGTATTTCGCACCAGCATATTGTGAGGATTCTGACTTGGCATTTGAGGTCAGAAAACGCGGATATAAGGTGTTGTATCAGCCACTTTCCGTAGTGGTTCATTTTGAAGGCAAGTCTAATGGTACTGACACAAGTTCAGGCGTGAAAAAATACCAGGTCGAAAACTCAGAGAAACTTATGAAGAAATGGGCTAAAGAGTTTGAAACAGAACAGTCACATTCTGAAACAGAACTTTTTAAGGCAAGAGAACGTAGTCAGAGAAAGAAGACTATTCTCGTAATTGATCATTATGTTCCGCAGTTTGATAAAGATGCTGGTTCCAAGACAACATGGCAGTATCTCAAAATGTTCGTAAAACAGGGATACAATGTAAAGTTTATGGGAGATAATTTTTATCAGGATGAACCGTACACTACAAAACTTCAGCAGCTTGGAATAGAAGTTTTGTATGGACCGTGGTACGCAAACAATTACAAACAGTGGATTATAGATCATAAGAATGATATTGATTTTGTGTATCTTAACAGACCGCATATAACAGAGAAATATATTGATTTTCTGAAAAATGAAACAAATATTAAGTGCATATACTATGGTCATGATTTACATTTTCTAAGAATTCATAGAGAGTATGAATTAAATGGTAATGAGGAACTTCTCAAGGAATCAGAGGAATGGAAGAACAAAGAATTTGCCATAATGAAAAAGGCAGATATCAATTATTATCCATCCTATGTCGAAGTTGATGAAATACACAAACTAGAGCCGGATATCAAGGCAAAGGCGATTACAGCTTATGTATTTGAGGAGTTTAGAAATGATATTGATGTTGATTTCTCGAAGAAGAACGGAATATTGTTTGTAGGAGGATTTGGACATCCACCTAATGAAGACGCAGTATTGTGGTTTGCTAAGGAAGTATATCCATCAATTAAAAAAGAACAAGACATACCATTCTACATTGTAGGTTCCAATGTTACAGAGAATGTTGAAAAACTTCAGGGGGATGGAATTATTCTCAAAGGTTTTGTGACAGAGGAAGAACTTCAGGAATTATATAATACATGCAGAATCGTGGTTGTTCCACTTCGTTACGGTGCCGGAGTTAAGGGTAAAGTAGTTGAAGCGTTGTATTATGGAACGCCCATGGTTACAACTACAGTCGGTATAGAGGGTATTCGTGACGCAGAAAAGTTCATGGAAGTTGCAGATGAAGCTCCCGAATTTGCAAAAAAGGTGCTTGCATTGTACAACGCTCCTGAAAGATTGAAGAAAACAGTCGAGGATTACCAGAACTATGTTAAAGAGAACAATAGTGTAGATGCCGTCTGGAAAATAGTTGAAGAAGATTTTCAGTAAAGAGAGGGATAAATATGATTATTACTAAAACGCCTTTTCGTATGTCATTTTTTGGCGGCGGAACAGATATGCCTGATTTTTTTAATGAACATGGTGGTGCTGTTATATCTACTACCTTTGATAAGTATTGCTATGTGAATGTCAGACATCTTCCTAGATTTTTTGATTATAAGACAGAGCTTGCTTATTCAAAGATGGAAAGAGTAACAGATGTTAATGATATTGTTCATCCGGCAATCAGAGAGGCTATGAAATATCTTGATATGCAAGAAATACGTCTTACTTATGAGGCTGACCTTCCGGCAAGATCGGGACTTGGTACGAGTAGTTCATTTGCGGTTGGTATGCTTTCAGCATTCTATGCACTCAAAGGTAAATATGCAGACAAGCAGAAATTGGCTAGTGATGCTATATATTTGGAGCGTACGCTATGTGATGAAGCCGGTGGATGGCAGGATCAGATAGCAGCAGCTTATGGTGGTCTTAACAGAATCAATTTCAAGGGTGATAGCTTTACGGTTGATCCGATAATAATCTCGCCTGAAAGAAAGAAGACGCTTAATAATAATCTTTTATTGTTCTTTACTGGATTTACGCACTTCTCAGCAGAGGTTCAGGCAGAGAATAAGAAAGTAGATAAAACCAAGCAGAAATTAGAAATGCTTGAATTGGTCGATAAAGCACAGGATGTGCTTACTGACAAGAGTACAGATCTTGATGAGTTTGGACGTCTTTTGGATGTCACATGGAGATTGAAGCGTCAGACAGGAAGCAAGATAAGTACAGATTCCATTGATGCTTTGTATGAGCGTGGAATTAAAGCCGGTGCACTTGGTGGAAAACTTCTTGGTGCAGGCGGTGGCGGTTTCTTGTTATTCTACGTTCCGGAGGATAAGAAACAGAATGTCATACATCAGTTGAAAGATTTGATGTATGTGCCTTTTGAGTTCGAAGATGAAGGAACAAGAGTAATTCATTATACGCCGGAGACATATATACCGGTAGGTGAAGAGTAGTATTAGAAAGGAAGTGCATTGATATGAGTAATCCCGGAAGATTTCTAGATGAATTTATTGAAAGATATCCTGATCTTTCTGTATGCAGAGACAGTATTGAACAGGCATATGAGTGTATAGCTGAAAGTTATGAGAAAGGTGGAAAACTTCTTGTTGCTGGTAACGGAGGAAGTGCTTCCGATTCAGAACACATAGTTGGAGAGTTGATGAAGAGTTTTATTCTCCCTCGTAAACTCAATGCAGTTTTTTGTGATAAATTAATTGAGGCAGATGCCGAGTTAGGAAAGGAATTAGGAGAAAAATTACAGGGAGCTTTACCAGCAATTGCACTTGTGGATCACATTGCTCTTTCAACAGCATATCTTAATGATGTTGATCCGTTGCTTGGATTTGCACAGCAGATTAACGGATATGGTGTTGCCGGTGATGTGTTCCTTGGAATAACTACATCAGGTAATTCAAAAAATGTTTTATATGCCAATACAATTGCTAAGGCAAAGGGGCTTAAAACCATTGCACTTTCAGGTAAGGATGGTGGGAAAATAAAGTGTATGGCAGATATAACAATCGTAGTACCTGAAAATGAAACATTTAAGATTCAGGAAAGACATCTCCCAATATATCATTGCTTATGTCTTATGTTGGAAGAAAGATTTTTTGGCGAGGATTAATAATGAAAACAGTTATAATGGCAGGCGGAAAGGGAACAAGAATATCTTCTGTTGCAAGTGACATTCCCAAGCCTATGATTAAAGTATGTGGAATACCTGTGCTTGAAAGGGAGATAGAGTGTCTTAGGAGTCAGGGATTTGATGATATCATAATAACGGTTAGTCACCTTGGACATATTATTATGGATTATTTCGGTGATGGCAGTAACATTTCTCCGGTTACAGGAAAGCCGTTTGGCGTTAATATACAATATTATAATGAGGAAACTCCGCTTGGCAATGCTGGCGCATTATACGAATTAAAAGATCAGCTCACAGAAGATTTTCTTCTTCTTAATGCGGATGCTATGTTTGATATTGATTTTAACAGATTTGTGGATGCACATAGAAAGTCGGGAGCGTTGGTGACGTTATTTACTCATCCGAATAGTCATCCATATGATAGTGGATTGGTTATATCAGATGAGAATGGTGCTGTTCTTAAATGGCTTGCAAAAGAGGATGATCGTCCGGTTAATTATAAGAACAGAGTTAATGCCGGACTTCATGTTATTTCTCCTAAGGTATTAGAGGAAAGACCTGATACGGAAAAGGTAGATCTTGACAGACAAGTGCTTAAACCGCTTGCGGGCACAGGCAAGATGTTTGTGTATGACAGTCCGGAATATGTAAAAGATATGGGAACTCCTGACAGATATGAGGCTGTATGCCGTGACTGTGAGAACGGTATAATAAAAGCAAAGAATTTGTCGCATAAACAAAAAGCTGTATTCCTTGATAGGGACGGAACAATTAATAAATACGTAGGGTTCTTGAGAAATATCGACGATTTTGAACTCATTCCGGGAACAGCTGAAGCAATAAAAAAGATTAATGAATCAGGTTATCTTGCAATTGTAGTAACCAATCAACCTGTTATTGCAAGAGGTGAGGTTACTGTTGAGGAACTCAATGAAATACATAATAAAATGGAACGTTTGCTTGGTGAACAGGGAGCATATATAGATGCAATCTATTATTGCCCACATCATCCTGACAAAGGATTTGAGGGTGAGATTCCGGAACTCAAGTTTGATTGCGATTGCAGAAAACCGAAACCGGGAATGCTTTTCAAAGCTGCAGAGGATTTCAATATCGACCTGTCTCAGTCTTATATGGTTGGAGACAGTGAGAATGATATTAAAGCCGGAGAAGCAGCGGGATGTAAGACGGTATTGGTTAAATCAGGATTAAAAGATTTAAGAGCACAAACTATAAATGCAGGGTAAAAGCAAGTTTGTACTGTTATATCTTCATATATTATTGAAATTGACAGTCGAGAGTGGTATTATTTTAAATAGTTTTTTTGTTTGGGTATAAAAGAAAGGGAAGGAGTGTATGAGAATCTCATACAATATAATCATATGAAAGTTGTAATTTTAGCAGGAGGATTCGGAACCAGAATAAGTGAGGAAAGTCACTTGAAGCCAAAACCAATGATAGAAATAGGAGGTAAGCCCATTCTGTGGCATATTATGAAGGAATACTCACACTATGGTTTTAATGAGTTTATAATATGTTGTGGATATAAGCAGCATGTGATAAAAGAGTATTTTGCTGATTACTATTTGCATAATAGTGATATTACTTTTGACTTTAGTTCTGAAAATAAGATGACGGTTCATAATAATGTAGCTGAACCATGGAAGGTTACATTGATTGATACAGGTCTTAATACAATGACAGGTGGACGTATTAAGCGAATCAAACCCTATGTTGGAGATGAAACCTTTATGTTAACGTATGGTGATGCGGTGTCTGATGTTAATATTAAGGAGCTTTTTGAGTTCCATAAGAAGAGTGGCAAACTTGCAACATTGACAGCTATTCAAATAGATCAACGTTTTGGAATATTGGATGTTGATAAGGATAATACAGTAGAAGCATTCAGGGAGAAAGCTGATATTGATGGAGCCAGAATTAATGCAGGATACATGGTTTTAGAACCTAAAGTGTTTGATTATCTGAAGGATGATACAACAGTATTTGAAAAAGAACCATTGGTCCAATTAGTTTCAGAAAGACAGTTAAAGGCATTTAATCACGATGGTTTCTGGCAGTGTATGGATACAAAGCGTGAGATGGACAAGCTGGAGGAATTATGGGCGTCAGGAAAGGCCCCATGGAAGAAATGGGAGGATTAGTGCTCGCACTATTTTATAATTATGATTGATATGACTTTTTTTAAAGGTAAAAGGGTTTTGTTAACCGGACATACCGGGTTTAAGGGTAGTTGGATGAGCCGGGTGTTGATAAACGCGGGAGCAGATCTTACAGGATATTCACTCAAGCCGCCAACCAATCCTAATTTATTTGATATCGCCGGTATAGAGAAGGGAATGAACTCGATTATCGGGGATATTCGTGACTTGGATAAGTTGATGGATGTATTTTCAAAGTGTAAACCGGAGATTGTTATTCACATGGCGGCACAGCCAATTGTTAGGGATTCTTATAAGGATCCTGTATATACGTATGAGACCAATGTGATGGGAACAGTTAATATAATGGAATGTGTCAGAAGAACAGATTCTGTCAAATCCTTTTTGAATGTAACAACAGACAAGGTATATAAGAACAATGAATGGGAGTGGGGATACAGGGAAAACGATCCGCTTGATGGATATGATCCGTATTCTAATTCTAAATCATGTTCTGAGCTGGTAACTCACAGCTATAAGAATTCTTTTTTTGAAGATAGGGATGTTGCAATTTCGACTGCAAGAGCAGGTAATGTTATCGGAGGCGGAGATTTTGCCAATGATAGAATTGTGCCGGATTGCATAAGGGCAATGGAAAAGAAAGAAAAGATAATTGTGAGGAATCCCCATTCCACACGACCATACCAGCATGTTCTCGAACCGGTCATGGCGTATCTTATGATTGTGAAAGAGCAGTACTGTGACAAGAGTTTAGAAGGATATTATAATGTCGGACCGGATGATCAGGATTGTGTAACAACCGGAGATTTGGTTGACATGTTTTGCAGTAAATGGGGCGAAGGTGCAGCATGGGTTAATCAATATGATGGTGGACCTCATGAAGCTAATTTCCTCAAACTTGATTGCTCAAAAGTCAAGAAAACATTTGGCTGGTCAACTTCATGGGGAATTTCCGATGCGTTAGATAAGACAGTTGAATGGGCCAAGGCATATCTTGCTGGCGAAGATATGGTTAAGGTTATGGACCGCCAGATTGAAGAGTTTAATTCATAACAATGAAAGAAAAGAGAGGTTAAAGTATGTTTGATAACAAAACAGAACAACAGGCACGAGAAGAGATTTTAAAAATAGTAGCAGAGTATTGTGATACTTATCACAATAAAAAGGAATATAAAAGAGGTGATCGTATACCTTACGCATCAAGAGTTTACGATCATGATGAGATGGTTAATCTTGTGGACAGTTCATTAGAGTTTTGGCTCACTTCCGGAAGATATACAGATGAGTTTGAAAAAGAATTTGCAAAATATCTTGACGTGAAATATTGTTCATTGGTTAATTCAGGTTCTTCTGCTAACTTGTTGGCATTTATGACTTTAACATCTCATTTATTGGGTGATAGAAGAATTAACCGTGGTGATGAGGTTATTACCGTTGCCGCAGGTTTCCCAACAACAATTGCTGCAATTATACAGTACGGTGCAATCCCTGTATTTGTGGATATGAATATACCTCAGTATAACATTGATGTAACTCAGTTAGAGGATGCATTATCTGACAAGACAAAAGCTGTTATGATTGCTCATACATTGGGTAATCCGTTTGATTTAGAAGTTGTTAAGAAGTTTTGTGACAAGCATGGATTATGGCTTGTAGAAGATAATTGTGATGCTTTGGGATCAACATATACAATTGATGGAGTTACAAGACACACCGGAACAATCGGTGATATCGGAACATCAAGTTTCTACCCGCCACATCATATGACTATGGGTGAGGGTGGAGCAGTATATACGAACGATGCACTCCTTAATAAAATAGTTCGTTCAATGAGAGACTGGGGACGTGATTGCGTATGTCCTTCCGGAAGAGATAATATGTGCGGGCATCGTTTTGATAAGCAATACGGAGAACTTCCTTTAGGCTATGATCACAAATACGTATACTCTCATTTTGGATATAATCTTAAAGCTACAGATATGCAGGCGGCAGTTGGCTGCGCACAGCTTAAGAAATTCCCTAAGTTTGTAGAGCGCAGAAAACATAATTTTGCCAGACTCAAAGACGGACTCAAAGGACTTGAAGATAAATTAATCCTTCCCGAGCCTTGCAGAAACTCGGATCCAAGCTGGTTTGGATTCCTCATTACATGTAAGGAAGGAACAGATAAGAACAAAGTTGTTCAGTATCTTGAGGACCATGGCGTTCAGACAAGAATGCTGTTTGGTGGTAATATGGTAAAACAACCATGTTTTTCGGAAATGAAGAATTCAGGTGAAGGATATCGTGTTATTGGAGATCTTCATGTTACTGACAGAATCATGAATGATACTTTCTGGATTGGAGTTTATCCCGGAATGACAGATGAAATGATTGATTACATGGTAGAAATGATTAAAGAAGCGGTAAAGTAATATGAAAAAGATTGCGGTTGTAACAGCCACTAGAGCTGAATATGGTTTGTTGGTTCCTCTAATTTCCAAATTGCATGACGAGCCGTCGATAGATATGCAATTGATTGTTTCGGGAACGCATTTGCTTGAGAAATATGGTCACACGATTGATTATATAAGGCAGGATAATTTTGATGTGTCGTATGAGGTGCCGATTTTGGACGAAAACGGTTCCAGTGATGAGGTTCAGGCATCAAAGGCTGTTGCACACGCTGTGGAGCAGTGTGGAGAGATTTTTTTTAAAGAAAAATATGATGCTCTTGTTGTCTTGGGAGATCGTTACGAGCTCCTTGGATTTTGTTCGGCTGCCGTAATATGTAGAATACCGATAATACATATTCATGGCGGTGAGATAAGTGAAGGTGCTATTGATGATAAGATAAGACATGCCATAACAAAAATGTCATCTATCCATTTCCCTTCGATTAAGGAGTATGCCGACAGGATAATTCAGATGGGTGAGAATAGTGCTCACGTCCATGCTGTTGGTGCACTTGGTATAGATAATGCCATGCATTTAAACCTTATTGAAAAAAACGAGCTTTTTGAAGGTTTAAATATTCATACAGAACTTCCTGTTGCCGCGGTTACGTATCATCCGGTCACGGGAAGTTTATCTTCTTCTCCAAAGGATGAGATGATTCATGTTTTGGATGCTTTATATGCATCGGGAGTTTATTCCGTAATTACAATGCCTAATAGTGATGTTGGCGGTGATGACATTTATAAGGCTATTATGCAGTATTGTGAACAATATCCTGAACGTTTTTCATTACACAAAAGTCTTGGACAGGTAAGGTATTTGAGTTTGTTAAAACATGCCGATGTTATGGTTGGTAATTCTTCTAGCGGAATTCTGGAAAGTGCGTCTTTTGCCCTGCCTACAGTTAATATAGGAGACAGACAAAAGGGCAGGATTGCACCTAAGAACGTTGTACACTGCATATGTGAAAAATCGGCAATAGAGGATGCTATAATGCGTTGTCTATCAGATGATTTTAAGGAGTCATTAAAGGGTTACGTTAATCCATATGGAGATGGTAATGCAGCTGACAGGATGCTCTCTGTAATTATGTCCACGGATTTTGGTGATGAGACATTGATATGTAAGCATTTTTATGATATGGGATGATAATATGGAAGATAGGTATGTAGTTTTAGGGGCCGGAGGGCATTCAAAAATTATATTAAATATTTTATGCATGAATGGGAAAAATATACAAGGATTAACGGATGTTTCCTATAAAGACGGTGATTTATGCATGGGTTATCCTCTTCTTGGGACAGATGATATTTTAGAAGAGTTATATAAAGACGGTGTAAGATGTGCCGCGATAGGAATAGGTCATGTTGGCAATCCTCGCATTCGTAACAATGTATATGCAATGGCCAAGAATATTGGTTTTTCTTTTCCTAATATAATTCATTCTTCGGCAACAGTGGCTGATACTGTAATTTTGGGTGAAGGCAATCTTTTAAGTGCCGGATGCATTATTAACCCTGATTCATGCATCGGAGATATATGTATAATTAACACGGGTGCCGTTATAGAACACGATGTTATCATTGGAAAAGGAGTTCATATTGCACCTCATTCGACTGTTCTTGGGGCGGCAAGAATCGGTGATGATACGCTTATTGGTGCGGGAAGTACGATTATTCAAGGAGTTACCATCGGGCGTAACTGTATTATAGGAGCCGGAGCGGTTGTTCTTGAAGATATTGAAGATAATAGTGTTATTGTCGGTAATCCCGGTCGATTGATAAAAAGGAGATAGATATGGGAGTTTATATAATTGCAGAGGCAGGTGTCAATCACAACGGAGACATTGATATTGCGTTGCAAATGATAGACAAAGCAAAGGAATGTGGAGTTGACTGTATTAAGTTTCAGACATTTAAAACAGAGAAACTTGTAACAAAGGATGCTAAGAAAGCCGAATATCAGGTTCTAAACACCGAAAATGCAGATAGTCAGTTTTCCATGTTAAAGGCTTTGGAGTTATCATTTGAAGATTTCAAAATATTAAAAGAACATTGTGACGAGGTTGGTATTGACTTCATGTCAACCCCGTTTGATATGGAATCTGTTGATGTGTTGGAAAAACTCGGAGTTAAAGAATACAAAATGTCTTCCGGGGACATTACTAATAAACAGCTGCTAGAATATGTAGCCTCTAAGAATAAGCCTATGATAATATCAACCGGAATGTGTGATATGGATGAGGTTAAAGAAGCTGTTGGCTGGATTGAGAATATGGGCAACAAAGATATTACACTTTTACATTGTACATCTAACTATCCCGCGCCATATGAAGAAGTTAATATGCTGTCGATGTTGACACTTAAGAATGCTTTTCCGTATCCTGTGGGATACTCAGACCATACAAAGGGCGTGATAATACCAATTACCGCTGTAGCTATGGGGGCAAAGGTCATAGAAAAACATTTTACTTTGGACAAAAACATGAAGGGTCCTGACCACAAAGCGTCGTTGGATGTTGCGGAACTTAAGGATATGGTTGACGCAATACGTATTGTTGAAGTATCAAAGGGTGATGGGATTAAGGCACCTGCTAAAAGTGAATTAAGTACAAGAAGTGTTGCAAGAAAAAGTATTGTTGCAAAGGCAGCAAAGAGAAAAGGCGATGTTTTAACAAGTGATGATATTACAATTAAGAGACCCGGTGATGGTATACCACCTAAATATATGGATGAAATAATTGGTAAAGAACTTGTTAGAGATATAGCGCAGGACGAATTATTACAATTTGAGGATTTGAAGTAATGGAAATGAAGAAAGTTTTGCTGACCGGAGGGTCGGGTTTTATCGGTAGAAATATAAAGGAATATCTTAGTGGTGTATGTAAGCTTTATGCACCTACAAGAAAAGAACTGAATCTTTTGGATGAAGGAGAAGTAAGAACTTATATAAAAGAAAACAAAATAGATATTGTTATTCATTCGGCAAATCCCAATCCGGTAAAAAATGAATTAGACAAACCTCAAACAATGTTTGAGGACAGTATCAGAGTTTTTATGAATTTGTATAATGCACAGGATTATTATGAGAGAATGTACACTTTAGGATCCGGCGCAGAGTATGACAAGAGCAAGGATATAGTATTGATTAAAGAGGATGAAGAAGGTCGGTCAGTACCATATGATTCGTACGGCTTGGCAAAGTTTGCCATTAATCGGATTATAGAGGGAAGCAGCAAACAATGTAATCTAAGGATATTTGCTTGCTATGGACCTACTGATCATGAATCTAAGTTTATAACACATGTTATACATTGCTGTATGAAAAATGAAGATATAACAATAAGACAGAATTGTTACTTCGACTATATGCATGTAAGTGACTTAGGAAAAATATTAGAATATTTTATTTATAATACACCTAAGCATCAAGCGTACAATGTTTGTACCGGAACTCGAAAAACTTTGGAGGAAATTGCAGGGATTGTCAAGGAACAGATGAAATCTGAAAGCAATATAGTAATACTTAATTCCGGATGGAATAAAGAGTATACAGGTAGTAACGAAAGATTACTTGATGAGATAGGAAAGTATCAATTCATGAGTCTTGAAGACGGAATAAAGATTCAGATTGAAAGTGAGACGAAATGAAAATAGAAAAGACTAACGATGAAAAAGATATTTTGATACGAATGAATATGCTTAGAGGAATGCTTGCTTTAGTAGTTATGCTATCGCATATATGGGGATATACCGGGCTTGTTTTTCTTGTTCCGTTTAATAAGGTCGTTACCATTGCTGTGGCATTTTTTTTCTTTCTTTCAGGTTACGGAATGTATGTTTCTAGTAGTATTAAGAAGGGCTATTTGAAAAGTATTCTTTTAAATAAGATTCCTTATTTATTATGGATGTCAATATTGGCATACTTTTTTAGTGCAATCATGGAAACGGTATTAATAAATAATCAGGATAAAAAGGTTTTTTCACCTATTAGTATTTATAATTTTTTCAATACTACTAACTGGTATGTATACGAGTTATTGGGATTTTATGTTTTATTTGTTTTAGTTATGAAATTTGTTAACGACAAGTATCGGTTAATGGTAATACTTGTTGTTTCGGTTATTGCATTTGTTTGTCTATTTTATTCCGGTCTGGTTGAGGCATACTATAATAGTATTATAGGATTCTGGATAGGAATGTATTGTGGCAGAAAGGGATGTATAAATATGCTTGACAAGCATACTAAAGGCTACTTGTTAGGCTGGGTAATACTTATATTGTCATTTGCTGCAATGTTTGTTTTGGACAAACAGTCGTTGGCATTTGCAGCGATAAGGAATGCTGCTGCTGTGGGTGCGTTGATTGCAGTTTTGTATATGATAAGATATTTAAGATTAGATTTAAAAATATTGAAACTATTAAGTTCAACATCGCCCGAGTTGTATTTTTATCATATGCCTATTGCATTAATATTAAGCTTTATATTTGAAAATGCGTATATTTATATGGCGCTTGTCATTGTTAGTTCATATGTAGTAGCATTTATAATTCACCCAATAAATACAAAAGTTCAAAAAACAATCAAAGGAGCGTTGAAGAATGAAGCGTAGAGTAGCAGATATTATTATGGACATATTAGTAGAAAATGGAATTACAGACTGTTTTGCAGTTGTTGGCGGCGGTGCTATGCATTTGGATAATGCACTTGCGTTAAATGAAAAGATTAATAAATACTTTAATCATCATGAGCAGGCTTGCGCAATGTCAGCAGAAGCGTATGCACGATTAAGCGGTAAAATGGCAGCAGTGTGCGTTACATCCGGACCGGGAGCGACTAATACTTTGACGGGTGTAATGGGTGCGTGGCAGGATAGCTTGCCGAT
Organism: Lachnospiraceae bacterium; assembly: GCA_015057325.1. Lineage (GTDB taxonomy): Bacteria > Bacillota > Clostridia > Lachnospirales > Lachnospiraceae > CAG-590. The sequence goes on from SVEQ01000007.1 coordinate 194,472, forward strand.
GATTGTTTTGTCAGGTCAGGTAAGATATGAAATATCTGTACCCAAATCCGGCCTTTCATTAAGATATAGAGGTATTCAGGAGTATGAAATAGTTCCGGCCGTTAAGCATATGACTAAGTATGCGGTTATGATTACTGATCCTTTGTCTATAAAAAGAGAAATGTACAAGGCTATTAGGATTGCTATGGAAGGTAGAAGAGGACCGGTTTGGATAGATGTTCCGCAGGATATGCAAAATGCGCAGGTTGAGGAAGATGAGTTATATCCAATAGAAGAGTTTAAAGATGAGAAGCCTTATGTTGATTATAATAAAATATTGGAAATAATAAAAAGTGCTCAAAGACCGTGTATACTTGCAGGCTCAGGTATAAGAAGTGGTGCGGTGATGGATGAATTTGTTGAGTTTGTTGAGAAAGTCGGAATACCGGTTATAGGTGGAGCATGGGTTGCAGACAATATGTATATGGATCATGAATTATATTTTGGTCCGTCAGGAAACATTGGTCCAAGAACAGGTAACTTTATTTTGCAGAATGCAGATTTGATAATTTCACTAGGTAACAGTTTGGGATTTAGGCAGACCGGTTTCAATCAGAAGGATTTTGCGCCTAGGGCAAAGATAATAATGGTAGATGCGGATGCGGATGAAGCAAAAAAACCTGGTCTAAATATCACAGAGTTTGTACATCGCGATTTAAAAATGTTCTTTGATGAAATAAAAAATTACTCTGTTGAGGTCAACCCTGATTCGAGGTGGTTGGATTATTGTATGAAATTAAAAGAAAGATTTGATGCATTCGAAGCTGTAAAAGACATCAAAATGGAAGACAGAGTATGCTCTTATTATTTCTGGCAGGTTTTTGAAAAATGGGAGCCGGATGACAGTATTCTTGCATTGGGTAATAACACAGCCAATACCGCGAAACTACAGATTGGAGTTAGAAAATCAAAACAAAGAGTATTATCTAATTATACTTGTGGCTCGATGGGATATGACCTTCCCGCCGCTATTGGAGCTGCGGTTGCTTCTAAGAAGAAGGTCTTCTGTGTTACAGGCGATGGAAGCATTATGATGAACCTTCAAGAGTTGCAGACTATTAAGTATTATGATTTACCTATAAATGTTGTTGTGTTTTCCAATGGAGGGTATGCGGCAATAAGACAAACCAGCAAAAACTTCTTTAACGGTGTGTGCATTGGCTGCACGGAGGATACCGGTATAAGCTTCCCGGATTTTAAAGATGTCGCAAAGACATTTGGGTTTGAATATATAAAATGTAATGACAATGCGTCTGTAGATTCGTGTATCGAAAAAATGATGAAAAGTAATGGACGTGTTTTGCTTGAAGTAGAGCAGTTGTATGACAATCCGGTAGTTCCGAAGGTTATGTCGCGTTTGGATGAAAACGGAAAAATGTTGACGCCGGCATTGCACGATATGGCACCATTTTTATCAGATGAGGATATGAAGTCGTTAATGTTTGATTAATGTTGAGGTAGAGATTATGCAGGATAAGTATATTGTTAATACAGATATTAGTGTTAAAAATGTTATAGAGAAAATGGAGAAAAACCTTATTAAGGCGGTAGTGATTGTTAATGATGATAATAAGGTTGAAGGGCTGTTTTCAAATGGTGATATGCGTCGCTTTTTTCTTAGCGGAGGTAATCTTTCTGCCAATATTTCTGATGCTATGAACAAGAATCCTCGCTTATATCATTCGGAGGATGAAGTAAAAGAAGAACGCAAGATTCAGAATAGAGTAATATATCCCATAATTGATAATGAAGGACATTTAGTTGATGTTTTAGATTTTGATAATGCTGATAGTAATGGATATATTAACGACTCTTTGGCAAACGTTCCTCTGGTAATAATGGCCGGAGGAAAGGGCACTCGCTTATATCCATATACCAAAATATTACCGAAACCACTCATTCCGATTGGCGATTATACTATAACTGAAAGAATTATAGAGTCTTTTAGAAAATATGGATGTCAAAATGTTAAGATGATTCTTAATTATCGCTCTAATATGATTAAGGCTTATATGTCGGACTTAGAAAAGGATTATGAAATTGAGTTTTACGATGAGGATGAGTTCCTTGGAACCGCCGGTGGATTAAGACTTTTGAAAGATAAAATCAACTCAACCTTCTTCTTGTCTAATTGCGATATACTTGTAAATGCAGACTTGGAATGTATTTATAAAACACATAAAATGAAAGGAAATAAGATAACATTTGTTTGTTCTATGAAAGATGTTGTTATCCCCTATGGAGTTGTTGAAACTGACGAAGACGGAATGATAACGGAGATGCAGGAAAAACCCGGTTTTTCGTATCTTATTAATACAGGACTATATATGATTGAACCCGAAGTTATAAATGATATAAAAGAGGGCGAATTCATACATTTACCTGAACTTGCGCAAAGATATTTGGATCAGGGACAGAAAGTAGGTGTATTTCCTATTTCAGAAAAAGCATGGATGGATATGGGACAGTTCAATGAGATGGAAAAAATGATGAAAAATCTGGGAATATAAAATACAAGGTGGTGTGATATGAAGAAGATTAGTTTATTTACTCCGTGTTATAATGAAGAAGGCAACCTGTATGATATGTATACAAGAGTTACTGAGGTTATGAAAACATTACCTCAGTATGAGTATGAATATGTTTTGATTGATAATTGCTCGACGGATAAAACACCTGAGATATTAAGAAAAATAGCAGCAGAGGATAAAAGAGTAAAGGTAATATTTAACTTGAAAAACTTTGGACCGTCCCGTTCTGGTAGTCACGGCTTTTTTCAGACAAGCGGAGATGTTTCCATTTGTTTTGCTTGTGATTTCCAGGACCCGCCGGAGTTAATACCGGAATTTGTTAAAAAATGGGAGCAAGGTGCTAAGGTTGTTTGGGGGAAAAAAGAGGGTAGTGATGAAAATAAAATAATGTATGCTATCCGTTGTTTGTATTATAAGATTATTAAGGGTATGGCAGAGAACGAACAGTATGAGAATGTCACCGGATTTGGTCTGTACGACAAAGAAGTTTTGGATTTGTTGAGAAAATATGCAGGTCCAACACCTAATTTCCGTAATATGATTTCAGAGTTTGGTTATTCGATAGAGTTTGTTATGTATCATCAACCAAAGCGTAAATCGGGACATTCCAGCTACAATCTCTTTAAATACATGAATGTTGCTTTGAATGATATGGTTAACACATCCAAACTTCCGTTGCGAGTTGCCACGTTTATAGGTGCAATTGTTGCAGTTATAAGTTTTTTGATAGCGCTATATTATCTAATTCTGAAATTAATTTTTTGGGAAAGTTATGACATTGGAATGGCAACTCTCGTAATTGGTCTATTCTTTATTGGTGCTGTTCAGATTATGTTTGTTGGTATTGTTGGCGAGTATGTAGGTGAAATTTTGACAAGAATGAACGACAGGCCATTGGTTATTGAGCGTGAACGATTGAATTTTGACGAAGATGAAGAACAATAGAGGTTATTAGCATGCAATTATCGATGAGTAAAAATGAACTTAAAGAGTATATGAGAAGACAGCTTAATAATTATTTTCCTGACAATTATGATATGGTTGGAAACGATGTTGATATAGCTTTTGATTTGGGATTGGAGCGTTTGGAAAATTGTTTTAAGTATCTAACTTTCCCGGCATATTGTGATGATTTGGGGCAAACTTATTTTTCGCATCTTCATGGTGATCAGTATGCTCAATTTCTATATTATTTCTCAAACAGTTTATGGAAGACATCAGAGAACAAGCCAATCTGTGACAAGTTAATGTATTTAAATCGCGTACTAAATAACTTTTTTTTCTCGTACAAAGGTAAGCTCCCGGATATCTTTTTTCTTGGACATCCGATAGGAACCATATTAGGTAATGCAGTATATAGCGATTTTCTTGTTGTTTTTCAAAATGTTACAATCAATACAAGTGCTGATGAACAAGGCAATCCCGCACCGGTGTTGGGTAAGGGATTGTTTATGGGAGCCGGCGCAAAAATAATTGGCAATAAGCCGGTTGGAGACAGGGTATCAATAAGTGTTGATACGGTTGTTTATGACAAGGCAATTCCGAATGATAAGGTTGTATTGTCAGATTCGGAAGGTAATATAGTAATAAAGGACAGAAAAAAGAATACGTGTATGGCGCAGAATTATTTCAGAGTGCCGATTGAGTGATTATGATTAACAAAATTGTTTATAGATTTTTGAATGGTAATGAGAATTGCATAAAAAGGGATTGCTTTGTATGGAATACTATAGCAGGTGGAGTTAATGCGGCAGAAGCTGTAGTTCTTATGATGGTAATTACAAGAACTAACGGTGTTGATGCAGCAGGGATACTTTCTATTGCATTTGCATTAGGTAATTTGTTAATGACCATTGGTAAATTCGGTGTTCGAAACTATCAGGTCACAGATGTAAATAATGAGTATTCGTTCAATACATATCACACTATGAGAATATACACGGTATTGCTAATGGCAGCAATTGCCGCGTGTTATGTTACGATTAAAGCTATGCAGGGCGGATATTCCGTAGAAAAAAGTGCGGTTGTTCTTGCAATTTGTTTGATATATGTTGTTGAATCATACGAAGATGTATATCTTGGACATTTACAATTGAACGGAAGACTGGACGTTGCATCAAAAATTTTCATAATACGCTGGATATTGCTCATGTTTGTGTTTTGCGTATTGGCCGTTTTTAGTAGATATTTATTATTATCGGTTGTTGTTTCGCTTATAATTTCAGTGTTGTGTGAAATATATCTCCTTAGACTCTGCGTAATTAATTATCAATTCGGGCAAATAAGAATTGACAACAAATATTTAAATCATCTTATAAAACAGAGTTTTGCGCTTTTTATATCAGCGTTTTTGACATATTACGTAACAAATGCTCCAAAGTATGCTATTGATTCGTATCTATCAGAAGATATTCAGGCGTATTACGGATATATTTCAATGCCTGTTTTTGTTGTTGAGTTACTGAATTGTTTTTTGTATCAGCCACAGATGGTTAGATTGGCAGACGAGTGGAATCAGAAGTCATATGATAGCTTTAATCGCAAAGTTGCAAAACAGTATGCTATTATATTTGGTCTCACATTATTATGTGTTGCCGGAGCTTATTTATGCGGTATTCCGGTGCTGTCTGTCATATATGGTGTAAGTCTTAACCAATATAAGGTGGAACTTATTATTCTGATGATATCCGGAGGGGCTTTGGCATATGTGGGATATACAAGTGTTTTGTTGACAATTATGAGGAAGCAAACTATATTGTTGTGTAATTTAATAATTATTACGGTTGCCGCTTTTGCCGGATTTGGCAGGGCTGTTAAAGTGTCTGGAATGCGAGGTGCGGCAATTTATTATCTGATATTAATGTGTGTATTGGCAATATTGAATTTCTGTTGTACAATAGCTGTGGAAAATAAGTGTAAGAAAGAACAAATCAGTTAATGATTTATAAGAAAAAAATAGAAAGAGGAGATAAATATGAAAAAAGTACTTGTAACTGGAGCAGATGGATTTATTGGAAGTCACTTGGTGGAGACTTTGCTTGAACAGGGATACGAAGTTAGGGCCTTTGTTCTTTATAATTCATTTAACACATGGGGATGGCTTGATAGCTTTCCGAAGGAGAAGTTGGACAAGATTGATGTGTTTACAGGCGATGTAAGAGATCCTAACGCAGTTCGTCAGGCGGCTAAGGGTGTGGACGCAATTTTCCATCTTGCGGCATTAATTGCCATTCCTTACAGTTATTATGCACCGGATGCATATGTTGATACTAATATAAAAGGAACTTTGAATGTTCTTCAGGCGGCAAGAGATTTGAATATTGAGAGAGTACTTGTGACATCAACATCGGAAGTTTATGGCACGGCACAGTATGTGCCTATCGATGAGAAGCATCCGTATCAGGGACAATCACCGTATTCGGCAACTAAGATTGGTGCAGATCGTATTGCTGAATCATTTTACAGAAGCTTTGAATTACCGGTGACAATTGTAAGACCGTTTAATACTTTTGGACCAAGACAATCAGCTCGTGCAGTTATTCCTACAATTATTACACAGCTCTTGTCAGGCAAGAAGGAAATTAAACTTGGTTCGTTGACTCCCACAAGAGATTTTAATTATGTAAAAGATACTGCGATGGGCTTTGTAGAAATCTATCGATCTGATAAGACAATAGGACAGGAGATTAATATTGCAACTCAGAAAGAAATATCTATAGGTCAGCTTGCAGAGGAACTTATACGACAGATTAATCCGGAGGCGAAGATTATTTGTGATGAACAGAGATTACGTCCTGAAAAGAGCGAGGTTAACCGTCTGCTTGGAGCAAATGCTAAGATAAAGGAACTTACGGCTTGGGAGCCAAAATATACATTTGAAGAAGGCATAGCGGAAACAATAGAGTTTCTTAGAAATAACCTTGATAAGTATAAGGTTGATATTTATAACGTATGATAATATAGGGAGTGTGTGAATAATGATACCTTTGTCTATACCTAATTTTGAAGGAAATGAAGAAAAATATGTATTGGATGCAGTTTCCCAGGGCTGGGTTTCAACCGGTGGAGCATATATTACGCAGTTTGAAGAGAAATTGGCTTCGTTTGTCAATGTGCCTAAAGCTGTTGCATGTCAAAGTGGAACAGCAGCATTGCATCTTTCTTTGATGGAGTGTGGAGTTAAAGCCGGTGAACTTGTTATAGCACCTACGCTTACATTTATTGCTGCAGTTAATCCGATAAGATATATTGGTGCCGATCCTGTTTTTATGGATTGTGATGATTCGCTTTGCATGGATCCTGACAAACTTGAAAAGTTTTGTGAAAGTGAATGCGAACTAATAGAAGGTGTATTAACACACAAAGGAACAGGTAAGTGTATTCGTGCACTGGTTGTGGTTCATGTATTTGGCAATATGGCTGATATGGAAAGAATAATGGATATAGCATCTTCGTACAACCTTAAGGTTGTTGAGGATGCAACCGAAGCATTGGGAACACGCTATGTGACAGGTAGATATGCAGGAAAGTTTGCGGGAACAATAGGCGATTTTGGGGCATACTCATTTAACGGAAATAAGATTATTACTACCGGAGGCGGTGGTATGGTTGTTGCTTCTAATCAGGACGAACTTAATCATATTGCTTATGTGTCTACACAGTGTAAGGATGACCCGTTATTCTACATTCACAATGAAGTGGGATATAACTATCGTATGACGAATGTACAGGCTTCCATTGGAGTTGCACAGATGGAGACGCTTGAAGAGTTTATTGATAGAAAAAATAATAATTACGATAAGTATTGCAGTCTATTTGTTGGTAATGATAATGTAACAATGATGCCTTTTAGGAAGGGAACAAAGTCGAATAAGTGGTTTTATGCTTTGAAGGTTAATAAAAAAGACACTGATATGCATGCACTTGTTCACAAATTATCAGAGTTGGGTGTTCAGACGAGATTAATATGGGGATTGATTAGTGAACAAAAACCGTATGAAGACTCAATCGCATATAGCATTGAAAAGGCGAAAGAGTATAGTAAGTGTATACTTAATATTCCATGTAGTACAAATCTGAAAGAAGAAGAGATTAGTATTGTATGTGATAAGTTAAATGGTTTACTTAGGAGTTGATTATGGATAAAAAAAAATCTAAATTGTTTCAATATTGCCTAGTTTTTGTGGTTTTTTTTGCTATAGAGATTATTGTTGAACACTCGCATCTTATAGAATCTTCTGTGAAAGATGACTTATACTTTATGAGTTATTTTTGTAATACTGGTTTTTTGAATGCTGTTTTTATGCACGGATATAAATTTCGACCGTTAGCAACGGGAATGATGTGGCTTGTTGCAAATATTAGTAATGGTAATATTTTTATTGCAGGGTATTTCAATTTACTGTTTAACTGCATATGTGCTTTTTTTATTTATATATTATCATTGAGATATTTAAATATTAATAAGTGGGTTAGTTGTTTTGTTTCTATATTGTATATAGTTTCTCACTTTTCATATTATCAAATTACAAATCAAATTGGTATTACTGAAACTATGGCCACTTTTTTTGGTATCTGTTTTATATTTAGTCTGGTTAATTATCTTCAAACTTCCAATAATAACATTGTTGCGGTTTTATCTATGTATTTTTTGTGTAGTATGTCACATGAAAGATATGTCGCATTAATGCCAGTAATAATTATTGCTGTTATTCTTGCTCATGCAAATAACAAGCAAGAAAGAAAAAAGTGCGTAATCGAGATATTTTCAATATTGTTAGTTTTTGCATTTATTATGGTGATGTTTAAATTGCTTGTAAATAACATTATGACAGGTTCTGGAGGTACCAATGTTACGGAAACATTTTCTGTTAAACAGCAGTTGTACAATTTAAAAAGAGCAATTAGTTATTTGTTTTTTTATAATAGTCAGGATACTTGGTTATCCATGATAGGGTGGAATGATTACTCACAAAAAGCAAAATTAGTCGTATATTCATCATGGATTGCAATAGCCGTGATAATAATAATATCGATAGTTGAACTTATAAGAATGGAAAACGATAAAAGAAAGCAATCTATTGCAGTAATAGTTGTGTTTATACTTTGTATAGGTGCAACCGTGGCTATATCATCAACCACAATTCGTGTAGAATTAAGATGGATGTATTATCCATACTTAGTAGCAGTTCTTTTATTGGCATATTTATCGTTTATTACTGGCAATAAAACTTTGCTATTAATAAAAAAAGGATGTTTGTATGTATATTTGTTATTGGCATGCGCTTTTAGTTGCTACTGTAGAAGGTATTATTGCAATTTGTATTATTGGAGAACATATAATGTGGCTAACTCTTTGGGGGAATTGACATTTAAAGAATATGGCGAAGAAATGTATGACAAATCATGGATTGTTATTACTAAAGAGGTGGTCGATAATACATATGATGAATTACTGATACAATACGACCCATATGGAAAACATACACTTGATTTACAAGTAGTAGAGCAAATTTCTGATTTGTATTCTATTGATGATTTGAATAATAAAGAAATATTGTTTTATGATGAAAAAAAAGGTAAGTTTATTAATATTTCGGAAGCTATACATGGTCTTGGAATAAATTATCGAGATTGAAATATTATTAACGTGATGAAAAAAAATGAAAATGATAGATACATTTAGGCAATTCTTAAAATTTGGTATGGTTGGTGTAACAAATACGATTGTTTCTTATTTACTCAATATGTTGACACTGTTTTGTTTTCAGTACGCAGGATTGTTTAAGAGATTTGATTATTTGTTTGCTCAGTTTATAGCATTTGTTTTAAGTGTTGCATGGTCTTTTTTTTGGAATAACAAGTTTGTGTTTAAAGAACGTGATGAAGAAAAGCGAGTGTGGTGGAAAACTCTTATAAAGACTTATATTGCGTATTCTTTTACAGGAATTTTTCTTAATAGTATTCTGTTGTGGATATGGGTAGAGGTGTTTCAAATCTCTAAGATAGTTGCTCCGCTTTTAAATATTGCGTTCAATGTTCCAATCAATTTTTTATTAAATAAATATTGGGCGTTTAAAGGAGAAAAATAGATGAAAACTTACAAAAGAAGATTTGCTATATTTCTTTTTGTCGACATTATTGTGGCAGTATTGATATGTCTGTTTTTTGCTTGGTGTATAAGATTGCAAGATACAATGCAGCTAATCGTACATTTTGGCGAAAGTCATGCAGGGCAGAGCAATATTGCCCAACTTTTTTATGCGGAAAATGAAGATGACTTCTCAAGTAATAATGTGTATACACAAGTGTTTGAAGACGATATTCTTTCTTTTAACACAAGTGAACTTGATTTTAACAGTGTTTTGTTAAGATTTGATCCTTTTAACAGGAAGCGTGAGTTTACTGTCTCAAAGATAGAGGTTTGTTTTGGAGAATACATTGTTTTTTCGATAGAAGGTAAAGAACTCAAGTCCTATGTGCAAAAGACAAAAGGTTTAAAATGCAAGTACCGTGATAATGGAATGGTATGTAAGTCAAAGAAGGACAATCCAAGAATATTCTTTAATAAAAGATTCTCCAAGGCACTAAGTAAATACTCTTTTGTTGTAACGAAGATACCATATTTGGTTGTTATCGTATTATTGTTGCTGCTTTTGTTGGTTCAGAATCGTCTTCTTGCAAAGGCAGCAAAGGAAAATGCACAATCATATAATAAGTTAAATATTGTATCAATTATAATTGTACAGTTATTGCTTTTGTGTGCTTCGACTTTTTCCTATGCGTTATATTATTTTGAACGTCACTTTGGTCAGGTGCCTTATGGTCAGCTTGTGTATCATTTACACACACCACTTGACGGAACGGATATATCATCCTATAGGAATGTTATAGTACTGGGTGTTGTGTTGGTGGCAGGACTTCTTGTGATAAATGCTTTGATATATACGATTCTCAAGAAAAAGCAGGCTCATTACGGTTATTTTATGTGGGTGGGAACTGTTACAATAATTGTACTGGTCAGCTCTTTGTATCGTGGAATTGTTCATTATGATGTTATTGAATATTATCAATATACTCATGAAAGTACGATGCTTTATGATGATTATTATGCCGATGGGCGTGAAATATCAATCGCTGCACCGGAAAAAAAGCGCAATCTTATATATATTTTCCTTGAGTCAATGGAGACAAGCTTTTCTGACAGTCAGTCGGGAGGCGGTATGCCGGAAAGTCTCATTCCTAATCTTACGAAGCTTGCTCTTGAAAATGAGTGCTTCTCGGATGGGACAGTGCTTAACGGTGCACATCATGTACCAGGTGCAACATATACAATGGGTGCACTTGCTGCACAAACATCAGGTGTTCCGATTAATGAATCCATTGTCAGTAATGAAACACTTAACGGTAACTGGGAGTCGGAAAACAACTATCTTCCGGGTGTGTGGGCGATAGGAGATGTTTTGCAAAAAGAAGGTTACAATCAGGAGTTTCTTATCGGCTCTGATGGCGGTTTTGCTGGAAGGTCATCATACTTCAAGGGACATGGCAATTACGCGGTTGAAGATTATGATGCAGCAATTAATGAGCAGAGAATCCCTGAAGACTACAAGGTTTGGTGGGGGTATGAAGACGAGAAACTCTACCAGTTTGCCAAGGAAGATATCAAGAAGCTTGCTAAGAGTGGAGAACCTTTCAATTTCACTATGCTTACAGTTGATACGCATTTTACAGACGGATATAAATGCAGACTTTGTGATGATAAGTATGATTCGCAATATAGTAACGTTATAGCCTGCGCGGACGGTCAGGTGGCTGAGTTTATCGAGTGGGTGCAAGGTCAGGATTTCTATGAGAATACGACAATAGTCATTTGCGGGGATCATTTAACGCCGGATTCTTTCTACGTTAATGCTCAGGGAATCGGCGGAATTGACAGAAGAACATATACGGCAATAATCAATCCGGCAGAAGGTAAGAAGTATACGGGTGAGGGCAGAGTATATACAACGCTTGATATGTATCCGACAACACTTTCCGCTTTAGGTTATACAATAGAAGGCAATCGTCTTGGTCTGGGTGTTGATTTGTATTCGGATGTGCCAACGATTGTCGAGGAAAAGGGATTTGATTACCTTAACGGAGAACTTATGAAAAACTCTAAGTATTATACGACTAAGTTGCTTTATAAGTGATTATGATATGCTCAAAATACAGTTGCAAGCAAATACGAAAAACTGTATAATATACGAGTATTTTGTATTTCAAAGGAAGAACAGTTATGGTTAGATATATTATTTTGGCATTACTTCTTATATTTTTAATATATTTGATAGTATGGACTATCAGGCTTCATTCTTACAACAAGAGAAAGAAGAAGGTTAAGAGAATCAAGGAGCTTCGTGCAAAGGGTAACGAGATTAAGAAGCGTACAATCGATTGTACAAAGGACTACTGGTACAATCTTCGCGAGGTTGAAGACTGCACGAAGGACGAGGATTTCGAGAAGTACTACCACTATTTCATAGGTGTTGAGCAGGGTGTTCACGATCTTCTTATGGAGATGTATGACTGCGGTATTGTAAGAACTGACGAGTTAGAGCAGATTGCTTACGGAAGCAATCATTACAAGGATGTCGATCTTTCGTTCTTAGAAGAGTTTGAAGAAGGACTCAAAGAAGAGGGTAAGATTGATCACACTTCTGCAGAGACAATGAAAAAGATTGGCGATATCAGAGACTCGGCAAAGAAGGAAGATCCGATTAAGAAAGCACTTTCTGATGCTGCAAAGGATGAAGAGGAACTTTCGCTTGATGATGGTGTTATAGAGATCCAGGGTGGCCTTGAGGAAGATTTCTTTGGTGGTGCGATTATCAAAGCTGCAAGAAATATGAAAGAAGACGATCCGGGAATTACCGATATCAAAGGCACTTTATCAGAAGGTGTTGAAAGCGTTATTGCTGCAGTTGATGAGGAGAAAGAAGAGCAGGCACTTGATGATGAACCTATTCTTCCTAAGAAGGAGAAGGACGTTGAGGAAGCAATGAAAGCCAGAGAAGCTACTTCTAATGCAGCTATTCGCAATAAGATTTATGAGAAATGGGTAAGCTATGTATTCGAGTTATACGAGATGGTAAGCATCAATGCTAACGAGGATACGAAGCACAAGATTAGAAAAGCACTTATGGATTACGGATACAATGATGTTGATGTATTGTTAGAAGATCCGATAAGCGATGAGGCATAGTTCTAGGTTTTTTGCTAGTAATGAAGTCATTTTTGTATACATGTTTTTGTAGAATGAATATTGTTTGTGGGAGAAAATAGAGATGAAATATGGAGTATTATTAGATATTGCAACAGACAATATTGGTGATGATATTCAAAGTTATGCAGCATATCGTTTCTTACCCAAAGTAGACTATATCATTGATAGAGAAAAAATGGATATGTTTGGTCTTGATGACAAGGAAGTATATGAGCCCGTATCAGTAATAATGAATGCTTGGTATATGTACAATAAATCTAATTGGCCACCGTCAGCAAAGATTAATCCGCTATTTGTTGCCATGCATATTACCGGAGATGATAGATATGGTATTGGTGATCTTTTTCTGGAAGGAATGGGCGGAGATTACTTGAAGCATAACAGTCCAATTGGTGCCAGAGATGAGTCTACACTAAAGCTATTAAAGAGAAAAGGGATAGATGCATATTTTTCGGGTTGTTTAACATTAACTTTGGATTTACCTGAAAAAAAACCTAAAACAGACGAAGTGATTTTAGTTGATGTAGATGACGAAATATGCGAGGCATTAGAAGGAAATTATCCACAAATCAACTGGGTAAGAGTAACTCACAAGGTTGATCCGATGGTTTGGCGTACTTTATCTATGGAGGAGCGCTTTTTGGCAGTCGAAAAAAAGTTGTATCGTTATCAACAAGCCAATTGTGTGATTACATCGAGGCTCCATTGTGCTTTGCCATGCCTTGCATTAGAAACCCCGGTTCTCTTATTATATCGCGAGGGCTGCCTTGACAGAATGGGTGCTTTTTTACCATTGTTGCATTGTATGTCTGCTAATGATGTTAAAGACGGTAAGATTTTATTTGATGTTGCAAATCCTCCAAAAAACAAAGATTCATACAAAGAATATCGGAAGAATCTGATAGAAAGATGTAAGTGTTTCATAAATGATTCAGAGAACGGGAAATATTTAAGTCCATATATAACCGAGGAATCACAACGCATAAGATGGCAAAAGGAACTTCTGTATCAGGGATATTCTCGGATGCTTCAGGGAGGGCTTGTATACGAAGATATTGATAATTATTTGACCCGACGTGTAGAAATTAATAATGTGATAGAAGATGATCCTTATAGAAGTATACAGGTTTTTATAAGTGTATGCTGTCAACTCGGTGGTATATATTATGGTGAAAAGAATTGTTTTGGAGATGAGGAAGAAAACTGTTTTCTTTTGATAAGCCGTGAGTTGGATATGACAGGTGCTTCTATTGTTTTGATGGAAATGGCTAACGCGTTGCAAAAGATGAATTATAAGGTTCTTTATATGTCGCAACTGGATGGGCCTCTTAAAGAGGATTTAATTTGTAATGGTGTTTCTGTATTAGTAATGCCTTTTTTGCATCAGCTTGATATTTTCGCTCATATAACGGGACTATTTAAAATGGTTGTGATTAATTCAGCATGTATGGCTCCGATTGGTGCTGTGCTGAATGGATTTAGAATACCTGTATTATGGTGGCTTCATGAATCTAAGTCTTTTTATGAACAGGAAATAGTGAAAAGTATGCCGAGATGGCTATTCCCCAATATTAAAGTAGTTGTAGAGGGAAAATGTGCAGGGGATGCGGTGTCAGGATATCGCCCTGATTATAAGTATGAGGATTTGTCATACTTTCTTACGGATACATGTGAAGAAAATGATGATAACATGAATCGTCTGGCAACAGATAACGATAATAGGAAGGTATTTGCTTTAGTAGGTTCTATTGAATCAAGGAAAGGGCATGATATTTTTTTTGACGCCTTCAATAGTCTTTCAAAAGATGTAAGAGACAGGTGTAAGATTTTGTTGGTCGGGAAGCCTAAAGAAACCGGATTTGACAAACTACTAGACCGAATGCTAGAGTTACATCCTGGTCACATAGAGTATATTCCGCAATTGAATCGGACAGAGATGCGGAAAATATATCGAAATGTAGATTGTGTGGTTTCTGCCTCTAGAGAGGATTCAATGCCGTTGATAATTGCAGAAGCTTGTCAGTTCTCTAAAACGGTGATTTGTTCCGATGGTTCTGATTTTTCGTCTTTGTTAATTGAGAATAAAGCGGGGCTTGTGTTTGATGGCGAAAAAGCAGATGAATTAGCAGATTGTATATGTAAAGTATGCAATGAAAATGGTAATGAGTTCAAAGACATGCGAGAAAATGCCAGGAGACTGTATGAGAGTTATTTTACAGAGGAGTCTTTCATTTCAAAGATGAGAGATTGTATATTTCCTGAAGCACTGGGTAATTATCAAAATGATAACACTAAACTCGGTCAGGTTGCTGAGATTTTTAAAAAGATAAATGGTGAATTGTATGCACAAGATTTGAAAATCACTCAGTTATTAACTGAACTAAACAATAAAAAAGGGCATATAGATCAACTTGTACGAAGTGAAAGAGAATTGTGTGGGGAAGTTGGTAATAAAACTGCTCATGTAGAACAGCTTTTGCAAAGTGAAAGAGAATTAAAAGAAAAACTGGCTGAAAAGGATAAGGAAATAGCCAGATTACGGAAACGCGGAATAACTCAAATAATGAGGAATAACCTTGAAAAAGGTATTATGTTGTTTCGGCGAAAAGATAAATAATAAGTATTAGAAAAGTCGGGAAGTTATCCCGACTTTTTAAAATTCCTGTCTGTGTATTGCAGAAGTACTTACTGCCTGTGAGTATATAATAGAAACAAATGATTCGTCATTGGTACTGGCGGCTGTATTGATTTCAACATCCATCCCTGCAAAGTTCATAACACGTTTGACATATTTTCTTGTCTCTTCAAATGGTGGAATTCCACCGTATTTATCCACGTTACCCGGACCTGCATTGTATGCGGCAAGTGCAAGAGAAGTATCTCCGTTATATTTGGAAAGCATTTTTGCAAGATACTTTGCTCCGCCAATTATATTTTCCCTTGGGTCATAAGCGTTAGTTACGCCAAGTCCTGCTGCGGTATCAGGCATTAACTGCATGATTCCCATTGCACCTGAACCTGATGTAGCGTTTGGATTAAAGTCTGATTCTGCTTTCGCAACAGCCTTAAGAAGCTTAACATCAATACCTGTAATATTCGAGGCTTCTTCAAAATAAGCTTCCAATTCTTCTGGAGAGACAACTGTATTGGCATTCCCGTATTGAGCTGTCGTTCCGTTAACCGGTGCAGGGTTTGGATCGGGTTTGGCCTGGATTGTCATTTCCGCATCAAAAACAGAGTCAAACTCGTTATCGGCTTTGACATTCTTCTTCAAACTCTGGTAATATGCAGTTTCATCTACGTATCCAACACCGTCTATGTATCTCATAATGCACCTGCTTTCGTAAGTTATACATAAATTGATTATACATTATTATCGGCAAAAAAGAAAACTTTTTTAATATTGTTTTAACGCTTTGCCCTGTGCTATACTGACAATGATTGAAAAATACGGTGGTGAAATAATGTACATTAAGAAGGTTAATCCCTACAACATTGAGAAGCAGCATGACAGAGACAAACTGCATATAGTTGAGAGAATTAAATACTTGTTTGACGAAGGAAGCTTTACGGAGTCTTATCCTGAGGATTATCAGGGCTATGACGGCGTAATCACGGGCTATGGAGAAATATTTGGAAGACGGGTGTATTTCTACGGTCAGGATTTTACGTGCATGGGCGGAACATTTGGCTATCATCATTGTCAACAGATTATTGCGATTATAAATGAAGCCATAGATAATAGGAGACCGATTATCGGTATATACGATGGAGGCGGTGCAAGGATTCAGGAGGGTGCAGCTTCGGTTGTCGGATGTGCCGAGATGTTTAAGGCAAATGTCAAGGCTTCAGGCTATATTCCGCAGATTGCAATTATTGCAGGTACATGTGCGGGTGGTGCTGTGTATTCTCCCGGACTTACGGACTTCATTTTCACTATTGATAAAATAAGCAACATGTTTGTTACAGGCGCTAAGGTTATTAACAAGGTGCAGGGCACGGACTACCTTATTGAGGAGCTTGGTGGGGCATCTATTCATTCGACGATAAGCGGTGTTGCTCATTTTTGCATGAAGGATGAAAGGACCTGTTATAAGAAGGTAAGAGAATTTGTTGATATATTGCCGCCTTGCTATAGCGAGAGCCGTGCATATCGTATAAGCAGATACTACGAGAAGGACTTAAGCGATATTGTTAATCTTGTTCCAAAGGATAATCAGGAGCCTTATGATGTTGTTCCGGTTATTGAGGAAATACTTGATGACTTTACGTTTATTGAGGTGCACAAGGATTTTGCAAAGAACATTGTAGTTGGATTTGGACTCCTCGGGGGAATTACGGTTGGAGTTGTTGCCAGCCAGACATTATACAAAAACGGTTCAATTGACATGGATGCAGCGGACAAGGCTGCCCGTTTTGTACAGTACTGCGACTGCTACAACATTCCGATAATCACGCTTGCGGATTCCACAGGTTTTGTAATGGAAGCCGAGCAGGAGCACAAAGGACTTATAAGGCATGGAGCCAAAATGATTCATGCATACGCCAATGCAACAACAATCCGTCTGGTTGTCATTTTAAGAAAAGCCTACGGCGGTCCTTATATATTAAATGGCTGCAGACAGTTAGGTGCTGACAGACATTATGTATGGCCTGATGCGGAAGTTGCCGTAATGAAAGCCGAAGGTGCTGTTGCGGTGCTTAGTCATAGTCAGTTAGCAGGACTTGAAGGCGTTGAAAAGGAAGAGTTTTTAAAAGAACAATTAGAAAGCTACAAAGAAAAATACATGAACAGCAATATGGTATTAAACAGAGGCTTTGTTGACGGTCAGATTAAACCGCAACAGACAAGAGAAGTGCTTTATCAGGAGCTTATTCGTCTTATCGGAAAGCCGCAGGAAGAAATGCCACAAAAAAAGCATGGTAATATGCCTGTGTAGTCAGTATTTATCAAAAAGAAAAAGGGGAACCGGGACGGTTCCCCTGTCTGCATAAGAATCGAAAACTAGCAGCCACAACCACATCCGTTGTTGCTGTTGTTTCCGCAGCAGCAAAGAAGAAGTAAGATAATGATGATGCATGAATTGTTTCCGCCGAAGCCGCAACCGTCGTTGCCACAGCCAAAACCTCCACCCCAGCCGTTGTCATTTCCACAACAGCAAAGGAGAAGGATGAGAATGATAATCCATGAACATCCGCCTGAATTGCCGCATCCGCAATTTGTTGCTGATAAATCACCCATAAGGAATTCCTCCAATATATCTTTGCAATACTATAATATGAGCGAATTAAAAATGTGTTACAACTTTTTAGAAATGAGGATTAAGTTTGAAAAAAATTGATATCAACAAAGTATATATAAGAAATTGCATACGTATTATTATAGTGACTTTTTTATTTGTATATGGAGCATTTATGCTTAGTATAAGAGCTTATGCGACTAATCAAACAAAGAAAGAGTATACTGTCAAATATTTCTTGCAGACGGCAATCAAACCAATAGGAAGTACCATGTACGTATGGGGAGGCGGTTGGAACAAAGCTGATACCGCTGCGGGCAAAGAAGCCAAGACTATCGGCGTATCGCCCTCGTGGAAGAAGTTTGCCGACAAGCAGAAAGCAGGATATGATTATCGCAAGTTTAGATACAAAATACACGACGGCCTTGACTGCTCGGGTTATGTCGGCTGGTGCGTGTATAACGTAAGGAATACTGAGAATAACAAAAAAGGGTACGTGTACAGTGCATCAAAGCAGGCAAAGAAGTTATCAAAGCTTGGGTTTGGCAAATACACCGACAGAAAGAAAGTCAAGGATTATAAGCCCGGAGATATAATGAGTTCAACGTGCGGCTGTTGTGGGCATGTGTATATTGTAATCGGACAGTGCGAGGATGGCAGCGTTGTTTTGGTTCACGCTTCGCCACCGGGAGTTCAGATATCGGGCACTGTAACACCTTCGGGTAAGAAGAACAGCCAGGCGTATAAACTTGCCAAGAAATATATGAAGAAATATTACAAGAAGTGGACGGAAAAATACCCCACTCTTTGCAAAGGAACACCGTATCTTACGCATTACAGCCAAATGCGATGGAACGTCAATGGGGAGAATGCCGTACTTACCGATCCTGACGGATATATGGATATGAGTGCCGAAGAAGTGTTAGAGGATCTTTTTGAATAAGGAGTAATTAATGAATCGTAGTAAGTTAAGTTCTGAAGCTTACATGGCGATAAATGTTCCCGAAAACGTCAGAGAAAAGAGCCTTAATCTTAATGTGGGATACAGCAGTTATTTTGACGAGTGGGAACTTATTATACGATATACAGGAAACTTAGATAATATAAGAGATGAACTTGAGATTAATATTGAAGAATTACTCGGGGGATATGCAATTGTGCGTATTCCCCGTTTTCTTATAGATGAACTTTCCATGTATCCACAGATAGATTATATAGAAAAGCCCAAATCGCTTATCCTTTCCGACATAAATGGCGTTAAGGAGTCGTGTGTGACAAGAGTAAGACTGCCCGATTTTAATCTGACCGGTCGTGGTGTACTCGTAGCGTGTCTTGATTCGGGAGTCGATATCTTTCATCCGGATTTTCAAAATGATGATAACACGACAAGAATTGTTGGCTTGTGGGATCAGACGGTTCCCGGCAACCCGCCCGACGGATTTAGAACCGGAAGCTTCTACACATCTGATGATATTAACGAGGCAATAAGTCAAAGGTTGTTCGATGTAGATGTTATGCAGAATTATATATTTCCGTACGACAGTACGGGACACGGTACAGCTGTGCTTGGCATAATGGCAGGTAACGGTAGGGCATCGTCTAGCGTTAATGCCGGTATGGCGCCAAAAGCAGAGATTGTGGCTGTCAAACTTGGCAATCCCGATGACAGAGGTTTTCCAAGAACAACACAGTTGATGCTTGCGGTTGATTTTGCAATTCGTTATGCAATTAATCTTAATAAACCGATAGCAATCAACATAAGCTTTGGCAACAATTACGGTGCACACAATGGAAACTCTATATTGGAAAGATATTTAGATATGGTAGCAAACACATATCAAACATCGATAGTTGTTGGAACCGGCAATGAAGGGATAACCGCAAGACATGCATCGGGAGTTGTATTGCGAGGACGAGATGAAGTCGTTGAAATCTACGTGGGAGAATATTTAACTGCGTTTAATATTCAGATATGGAAAATGTTTCAGGATGATTTTGAGGTTTATATAGAGACACCGTTTGGAAGAAGATTGGGTCCAATTAATGATTTATCAGAACTTATTAGTTTTCAAACATCGGGAAACAATGTATATGCATATTACGGAGAACCTACACCCTATAACAAAGAGCAGGAAATCTATATATCGATAAGTGCGGTAAATGATTACGTCTCTTCGGGAGTGTGGAAGATAAGACTTACTCCCAAACAGATTGTTTCGGGAGCATATGACATGTATCTTCCTGTTTCCGGAAGTACGACATCAGAGGTTTCATTTATAAGACCGGACACCTTTGGTACGATATCAATTCCTGCAACGGCAAAATATGTAATATCCGTGGCAGCCTACGATTCGTATAACGATACATATGCAGCATTTTCAGGAAGAGGAGTGGATATCTTGGACGGCTACACCCCTTTTAAACCTGATATATCAGCGCCGGGAGTCAATATTAATTCCACAAGCGTTGGCGGTGGGTACGGCACTTACTCGGGCACTTCTTTTGCTGCACCGTTTGTAACAGGGGCGGCTGCACTTCTTATGCAATACGGTATTGTTGACGGCAATGATAAGTATTTATACGGTGAGAAATTAAGGGCGGCTCTGATTAAAGGTGCAAGGCCACTTTCGGTTCAACAATTTTTCCCTTCACCTTTGCTTGGTTGGGGCGCACTTTGTGTGGCAGACAGCATCAAATTGTGATATAATACAAGGGACTATTTTTATTAATTAATAAGGAGCACAATATGACGGACCAAATTAGACGATACACCAAGGTATTTCTAACTTTATGCCTGATGACAGCACTTGTTTTTATTCCTAACATTTATGCAAGTGCAGGCAAAAACAGTACTAAGATTATTAAGAAAAATGATAAATTCAAAGTTGAGGCCGAGTACGGTCTCGGTGGTATTATTCTCTACGATTATCCTATGCAGGTAGAGGTTACAATTGAAAGCGAGGAGGATTTTTCGGGAATAATCAGATTGATGCCGTATGCGGAGTATGGCGAGAAGTTTGTGGCAAGAGGTAAGAGAGTAAGTATTGCTGCGGGTGAGACGAAGACGTTTACGTTAACTATGGATACGCCGTCGAGTTCTTCGGCAGTAAAGCTTGCACTTGTCAATGATAAGGACAAGGTGATATACGAGGAGAGATCCAATTTAAGTATTCAGAATGCAGGCGCAAGCACATATGTGGGCGTATTGTCTGATGATTATTCGGGTGTTGGCTACTTCAACGGTGTAAGCGTTGATGTGGGAGGCAATTCCAATGTAATGAGCACAATTGCGCTTGATAAGGATTCATTCCCTGATAATTCGAGGGTTTTAAGTCCGATGAGTTACATTGTAGTTGACAATTTTGATACCTCGACACTTTCAAAAGAGCAGTATGAAGCACTTAAAGAGTGGGTTAAGAACGGCGGAGTTTTGGTGCTTTCTCTTGGAAGTCATTATCAGAATGTTTTATCAGGTATCGGTGATGATTTTGTATCCGGAACGGTCGGTAATGTTTCTAATAAGACACTTACATGGTATGGCGTTGAAGAAGACTACGTTCTTGAGAACGTTGAGACAGTTGACTTTGTGTTAAATGATGGTGAGTATCTTACACATTTTGTTTCTGATAATGCAGCGGCAACAGTTTCCTACGGAACAGGTAGTGTTGTCGTGCTTTCGTATGCCCTTTCGATGGAGCCGTTTTCCAATTATGCAAGAAGAACGGACGTAACTTCTCTTATGGTGACGAACACTGTTAACTCATCATTATTGAACATGTTGAACGGATATAGTTATAACAGACGTATGAATCTTGGAGAAGAACTTGCGAAAATATCCGGTACAACCAAGGTTCCAAGTGCTCTTCTTTACGGATTGTTGCTTGTAACTTATGTGGTACTTGTAGGTCCAATATTGTATCTCATATTAAAAAAGAATAATAAACGCGAGAAAATATGGCTTGCAATTCCGCTTGTATCTCTTGCATTTACAGGAGTTATTTACCTTACAAGTTTCATTTATCGTGTTAAAAAACCGCTTGTTAACACGTTCGCGTATATTGATGTTACAGCTAATGCTGCGGTAGAGGATGCGTATGTCAATGTAATTTGTCCAAGAGCAAAGAAATATAATTTTACATTATCCGATAAGTATTCTGATTTTACGTGCAATACAAGCACTTATGATTACAGTCTCTTTGGTAACAATTCCAATAAGGATCATGATTACAATTTCATGTATATCGATAACGGTTCAGGCGGGGAGATTCAGTTTAATGCAGGCTCGACCTTCGATGAGTATAACTTTGGAGTAAAGCGTGTGCTTGATGCGGATATGGGAAAATTTTTGTTGGATCTTGATTGCCAGACCGGTACTTTGTCGGGAAATGTAACCAATAATACTGCGTATGACCTCAAGGATGTTGTTATTAACTTTGAGAATCGTTTCTATCTTGCGGGAGATATGAAAAAGGGAGAGACGGTATCAATTAATCCAAGCAAGGTTCAACAAAGTTACGGTTACGGTTTCTTTACTCAGCAGATAACATACAATTCAAATGAAACAAAACAGCAAAATATCAATTCCAATATTGAAAACACATTGGATATGACGGCCTTCAATCAAGGATGCGTATGGGGTACGGTTGATTCGTATTCTTCGCAGGTGTTTGAGGGGGATAAATATAAATACAGTGGTTGTGCGGTAATTATTCAGCAGTACAACCAGTCTTACAGTGATGTTACCGGATCATTTTGCCCGAATATTAATACTATGATGGAAGATGTAAAAGGTGACTGCGATACGCAGCTTGGAATGATATACAGCAGCGAAGTGGTAGTGACATATACATTTGCCTCATTTGGTGATGTAGAGGTGTTGGCGATTGATACGAGCAATGTAGACACCTCATACACAATTGCGGATGTGTATGCTTACAATTACGAAACAGAGACGTATGATCCGATTTTTGCTGACAGCGACACGTTAAGCAGCGGACAGCTCAAGCCTTATATCCAGGGTGGCTTGCTCAAACTTAAATATGAAAAACCGCTTGACGGAGGGGATATCAATCAGTACTCGGAAACAGCAATGCCACGTATTTTGGCGTATGGGGCGGCTAAATAGGAAAGGAGGTCATGTATGTTAGACATAAATCATTTAACAAAAAGATACGGCAAGTTTCTTGCTGTCAATGACCTTAATCTTCACATAGATAAAGGTGAAATATTCGGTTTTGTAGGACCTAACGGTGCGGGTAAAACCACTACAATGAAGATAGTATGCGGACTTTTGGATGCAACGGCAGGAAGTGTTACGGTAGATGGTGTCGATGCACTTAAATGTTCCAAAGATATTAAGAGAAAAGTAGGTTATGTTCCGGACTTTTTTGGAGTATATGATAATCTTAAGACAATGGAATATATGGAGTTCTTCGGCTCTATGTATGGCATGAGCAAGGAGGATGTTGATGAGGTGGCCGACGGACTTCTTGAGTTGGTTAATCTTTCGGATAAGAAAGATGTGTTTGTAGATACATTGTCAAGAGGTATGAAGCAGAGACTTTGTGTTGCAAGAGCACTTATTCACAACCCCGATTTGCTTGTTCTTGATGAGCCTAATTCAGGGCTTGACCCAAGAGCAAGATTTGAGATGAAGGAAGTTCTTAAGAACTTAGGTTCAATGGGTAAGACAATAATTATCAGTTCTCATATTCTGCCTGAACTTTCAGAGATGTGTACAAGTATCGGAATTATGGACAAAGGTCATCTTGTAACGGCAGGACATGTAGATGAGATTATGAATAATTCAGGTGGAGCAAGTAAGCTTCACATTCAGATAGTTGGAATGGACAACAGAGATGATATAAGAACGTTTATGGCTGAACAGCCCAATGTAACCAAGGTTAATTTCATGGAAGATGAAGTGCTTGTATCATTTAACGGCGGCGAGATGGAGGCTGCAAACCTTCTTAAGAATATTATCGGCAGAGGAATTGCGGTAAGTGGCTTCTATAAGGAAAAGGAGAATCTTGAGTCGTTATTCTTGGAGATTACAGGGGGTAGCAATTAATGAAAAAACAATTAAGAATCAATCCAATTCTGAAAAAGGAAATGGTTGTCGGTTCGCGAAGCATGAAGATGTCGTGGGCAATCATGGGTGTATCGGCAATCCTTACTGCGATAGTTGTATTTACTTTGCTTATAAGTCAGCTTACGGCTGCTGCGGGTGCAATCTATGATTATTCAAACCTTGTAGTTCTCTTTCCTGTACTTGGTATTGCTGAATGTGTAATGCTTAGTCTTATGGTTCCGGTTATTACTTCAGGTTCGATATCGGGAGAAAGAGAGAAACAGACACTTGATATTATGTTAACCACGCCGATTTCACCCTTTTCAATTGTGCTTGGCAAACTTATGTCGGCTATGATGATTGTAATGATGTACATGATTGCAAGTGTACCTATTATGGCTATAGCGTTTGTCCTTGGAGGACTTTCATGGTGGAATCTTATAGGCTTGTTCATAATCCTTATCTACCTTGGAATATATGTGGGTAGTGTCGGAATATTCTGTTCAAGTGTTGTTAAGAAATCCATTGCGGCAACAATACTTACAATAGTTATCGGCTTGGCGATTATTATCGGAACGTCACTCATTTACAGCGTGACAATGTCGATTGCGACTATGTATTATATGACATCAGGAACAATGAAGCCGGATTATTACTTAGGACCTGTATTTGTATTCTTGTTTAATCCTTACTCACCTATATTTGATTTCATGGTAAGAGCAATGAGCGATTCAAGTATATACGATATGGTTTCTAACGCACAACTTCATCCGCTTGTGGCGTTGATGTATAGATTTTGGATTCCGATTTCAATGGGAATTAATCTCTTGATTTCTTTCGGATTCTTAAAACTTGCTGCAGCAAGAGTTGGTAATGTTAAGACAAAGAAGGTTAAGAAGACAAATAATAAGGTTAACAACCAGGCGGCTACAGCTGCAGTTCCTGAAACAAAGAGTAGTGATAATCAAGGCAATTAAGGTAAAACAAAGAAATAGAAACAATCAAGGTAATTAAGGTGAAGCAAAAATAGTAACGATTAAGGCAAGTAACAGGAGAAGCAATGGATAAGAAGATAGCAACATTTGTCAAAAAAGTTAGAAAAAGACTTTCCAAGCAGACAATAATTGATACAACGATAGTGTCTTTAATTGTGGGTTTTATTGTTGCTGTCATTGAACTTGTAATTTCCCTTTTCGTACCAAACTATTACGCAATACCTGTTGCCATTGAAATAGTTATTGTTTCGTTTTTCCTTTCGCTTGTTTTAGCTAGAATGAGAACACCGTCTCTTGAAAAAGCAGCATTGATTGCAGATTCAAAGGGACACAAAGAAAAAATAACAACGGCACTTGGACTTGTCGGACGTGAAGATGCATTTTGTATATTGCAAAAGCAGGATGCAATTAAAACGATTGAGAACTTCAATATTAAAAAGGAATTTCCGCTCAGATTTCCGGCAAAAAGAATGGGGATACTTTTGCTGCTTGCGGTAGCATTTTGCGTAACATCTTTAATTGATACGCCTGCCAAACGACTTGCGACGACAAGACATGATGTCAAAAAGATTGCCTATGAGGAAGAGAAAAAGCTTGAAGAAGCCAAGAAGAAAATAGAAAAAGTCGATGCGTTAAGTGCAGAAGAAAAGGAAAGGCTTGAAAAGGAAATAGACGAGGCCGCACGTGATATGAAAAAGGCCGATTCCTACGAGGATCTTAAAAAGGCAGAGGATAGAGTAACCAAGAAGATAGAAAAGGAAGCCGAAACCTTAAAGGATGCAAAAGCCAAGGAAGCGTTGTCTGACGTGACCAATAAAGCCAAAAAAGATTGGGCAAAGCGCGTGGAACAGGCAAGGCAGGAAGCAAAAGAAGCGCAAAAAAAGGCAGTGTCAGGTGATGATAAGTCGGCACAAAACGCATATGAGAGTATGAAAAAACTTGCCGAAATGAGTGGTGATGAACAACTTAAAACCGCGGCAGACAATTACAAATCATCAGGCTATGATAATGAGGAATATTTAAAAGCAACCAAAGCCTTAAAGGAATCAGAAGGCAAAGAGTACGCAGAAAACAAAGAGGGGCAAAACGGTCAGCAAGGCCAACAAGGTCAGCAAGGCCAAAACGGACAACAAAGTCAAAATGGCCAGCAAGGACAAAATGGTCAGCAAGGCCAACAAGGTCAGCAGGGCCAAAACGGTCAGAATGGACAAAATGGTCAGAATGGGCAGAATGGTCAAAATGGACAGAATGACGGACAAGGCACAAACGGCCAAAATGGAAACGGTGGACAAAACCCAGGCTCCGGAACAGGACCGGGCTGGAATAAAGGCAGCAAAAACGGTGCAGAGCGTTCGGCTAAAATTAATGAGAATGTGACTATACCCAAAGGCGAACTTGGAGATGATGACAATCTTACAGGTAAAGCCAATGGTAACGATACATCTAAGAAACAACAATCAAAACAATCCGTTACTTGGGCGGGAGACAAGGTTGATTACGGTTCGGTATCTGCCAAGTATAAGGAGAAGGCATATAAGAAGGTTAACGGATCCAATTATCCGGGTAGTATGAAGGAGAAGATAAGACATTACTTTGATGGGTTAGAGTAAATGTAACGAAAGGGGTAAGCCTATGGCGGAAAGAAAAAGGATTGCGGTATTAGTTGGACAGGCTGATGAATATAATCAGAGTCGATTTATAACGGCGTTAGTAGGACGGGCATTTGAATATGACATGAATGTCTGCGTGTTTTCTATGTATAGGAAATATCAGGACGTAGAGAATCGTGAGAAGGGCGAGTCTAACATTTTTAAACTTTTCAATCCTGATAAGTTTGACGGCGTTGTGTTTATGAAGGATACAATACAAACTGCCGGTATTGCAGATGAAGCAGAGCAAAGATTGCATGACGAATACAAAGGTCCTGTTATCGTTATCGAAAAGGAAAGTGAATATTTTGAAAGTGTGTATACCGACGGCTACAGTTCTGTCAAGGAAATAGTTACACACTTGATTGAAGTGCATGGCTTTAATAAGCTTGCATTTCTTTCCGGTAAGGAATGGCATCGCCACTCAAAGCAGCGTTTGGCAGCATTTAAAGATGCCTTAACAGAGCATGGCATAGAGCCTGATGACAATCTTATCGTTCACGGTGATTTCTGGTATAACAGCGGTGAAAAATGTGCGGACCACCTTATGGAGTTAAAAGATGGTCTTCCACAGGCTGTAGTTTGTGCCAATGATGCTATGGCAATCGGACTTTGTAAAGCATTTGAAGAGCGTGGCATTAGGGTGCCTGATGATATCGCGGTTGTAAGTTATGATTCTACGGAAGAAGGTCAGACAAGTCCTAAGACAATAACTTCTGCAATTGCACCGACGGAAGAGCTTGGTGTATATGCAATTGATTATATTAAGGGTAAATTAGATTCTACAGAAGTGCCGGAGTTTGCTATCAGCCCTAAAATGTTGATTGGTGAAAGTTGTGGATGTCATGAAACTACTATGCCGTCACTTTCTAAACGACGTAAGGAGTGGGGTACCGACATTTCAGATGATAGATTTGCTTCTGTTAATAATTTCATGAGAGAGGATATCATTTGTCAGTCGACCCTTATGGAATGTATAAGCACAATCCATTCGTATGCTTATCAGATAGATGGTGTTGACAGTTTCCATTTGTGTCTTTGCAATCCTTGGAAATACCTTGACGGTGTATTGGATGAAAATGGCGAAAATGCAGATATTGGTATTGGTAATGTGTCGACGCTTCATGTCAAGAGTGACGGTTATACCGATATGATGATTCACGCAATAAGGTATAACAACAACCGACAGGGTAATCACGTAAGTCTTACAAAGACTTTTCCGTCAAAGGACATTCTTCCAAGTCTGGATGAAGAGTCACCTTATCCAAGGGCTTACTATTTCACACCTGTATTTTTCGAGGGAGAGTGTTACGGATATGCTGCGGTTAATTACGGACAGAAACCCAGATGCTACGACGAGACGTATCGTTTGTGGCTTAATGCTGTATGCATAGGTATGGAGTGTATTAGAAGAAACAGGGTAATCGAGTCGCTCGAAGAGAAGCTTGAGAGCATGAGGGTAAGTAAGTTCGACATTAATACCACTGCTTACGAGAGTCTAAATGATGATGAAAAGCAAGAATACGAGCTTACCGAAAAGATACTCGATGAAAACCTGCTCACATATCATTTCCAGCCGATAGTGCGTGTTTCTGACGGTAGCATTTACTCTTACGAAGCGCTTATGCGCGCAACCACTGATAAATGGATATCACCACTTTCGATTATCAAGTATGCCAGCATGCAGGGACGTCTTATTGATGTAGAGCGCGGCACCTTCCTAAACGTACTTGGCATAGTGGATGCAAACAGGGATAACTTTGGCAGTGCAAAGGTGTTTATCAACAGTATTCCGGGAGTTAAGTTAAATGATTCCGATTACGATAAGACAAGCGAACTGCTTAGTAAATACAGTGACGTTGCGGTAGTTGAGCTTACTGAAGAAGCTGAACTTACAGATGAAGATTTGGATGCTCTTAAGGAACATTTCAAGAATTTGAATGTGCAGACGGCGGTTGATGATTACGGAACCGGTTATTCGAATATAAGTAATCTGTTAAGGTACATGCCTAATTACGTTAAGATTGACCGCTCGCTCCTTAGTGAGATCCAAAACAAACCGCAGAAGCAGCATTTTGTCCGAGAGATAATAGAGTTTTGTCATGATAACGGTATTATGGCACTTGCAGAGGGTGTCGAGACAACAGATGAACTTCAGATGGTAATACATCTTGGTGCGGATTTGATACAGGGTTATTATACGGCGAAGCCTTCAGCAGATATCGTGACACATATTGATGAGAAGGTTGCAAGGGAAGTTGTTGCCTATTATCAAGAGAGAATGGACGGTGCTAACAAGCACATTTATTATGCAGGTAAGTCTAACCGTGTTTCGCTTAACGGCCTTGTTAAGGACGGTTGTACGGATATTGTTGTTGGTCAGGAAGAAATGGTATTTAAGGATATTGCAATCATTGGTACACCTTCGTTAAAGACGGATATGCATATGTTGATTGAACCCGGATATGTTGGACGAATTGAGCTTGAGAATGTGTATTTTTCAAATGTTAAGAACCGCCCATGTATCGAGGTTGAACCGGGTGCTGATGTCACAATTGTTTTAAAGGGTAATAATGAATTGCATGGCTCGGGTATCAAAGTTGCAGATGGTGCAAAGCTTGTGTTTGAAGGAGACGGAACACTCGACCTTGATTTAAATGCACCTGAGTACTATGGAATCGGTAATGACTTAAACTCAAAACATGGCGACATTATCTTCGAGCAGGACGGAAAGATTTCCATACGAAGTAACGGTAAGAAGGGTATATGTATCGGCTCGGGACTTGGTGGTGTTATCAAGGTATTAAGAGGTCATTATATACTTCGAATTAACGGTGATACATGTGTAGGTATAGGCGCATATTACAGTGATGCCAAGCTTGAGATTGATTCGTGTCTTATGGAGGTTGATTTGGGCGCACTTCACTGCGTCGGTATCGGATCATATTTCGGTACGGCATATGTCAACATTCATATGAGCTCGATTTCTTGTTTCGGTGGCGGTAATGTTACTGTTGGAATCGGTTCGGCAGAGGGTAAGAACTGTGATATTGATATTCTTGACGCAAGTCTGGAAATAGGTATGCGTGGCGAGAATTCAACCTGTATGGGAGCACTTGACGGCAAAACCGATATTGATGCCAGATACGTAGGACTTCGTCTGGAAAATGGAGGAAGCAAGGCGTTAATCTTTGGCGGTTATAATGATGATGCAAGAATAAGTTTAATAAGTGCAGACACGATAAGCGGTGTTCATAACAGTGTCGGTGTTGATACGTATGCACCGGCAGAAAACTTTACCGTAATAAACGGACGTAAGACTTTTAAGGTAAATGATGAGGAAGTTGATCGAGAACTTATTTATCAATAAATAGAAATGTAAGGAGTAGCAGTTATGGATGAGACAACGATAAAGAATATGATTGATAAGGTTATTGCCTGTGAGGCGGAGATTGGAAAGGGGATTATCGGACAAAGAAGTATTATCCGTCAGGTAATGCTTGCAATTTTATCTGATGGTAATGTTTTGTTGGAGGGTGTTCCCGGTCTTGGTAAAACGGAATTGGTTAAGACTATATCCAAAGTAATGTCGACATCATTTTCACGTATTCAGTTTACGCCGGATTTGATGCCTGCGGACGTTACGGGAACCAATCTTATTATCAAACAGGACGGCAATAATGTTTTTCAATTTGAGCCGGGACCTGTGTTCGCAAATATAGTACTTGGTGATGAGATTAACCGTGCTACTCCAAAGACTCAATCAGCACTTCTTGAGGCCATGCAGGAAAAGACCGTAACAGTAGGTAAGACAACCTATGAATTACCGGCACCATTTATGGTATTGGCAACTCAAAACCCGATAGAGAATGAGGGAACATACCCGCTTCCTGAAGCACAGCTTGACAGATTCCTTTTCAAGCTGTTGGTGGATTTTCCGACCAAAGAAGAACTTAAAGAGATTATGAATATAACGGTCACTAATAATACGGTGGATATTTCGCCTGTTATGACCGGTGAAGATATACTTGAAATTAGAAAAGTAATACGTGACATGCCTATTGCGGATGCGGTTATGGATTACGCAATGAGTCTTGTTGTTGCAACACATCCGGAAACAGATAACGCACCTGAGGTTACAAAGAAATACGTTGAGGTTGGCTCAAGCCCACGTGCAGCCCAGGCAATAATCAAAACCGCCAAGGCACGTGCCTTCATGGAGGGCCGTTACAACGTAGCCTTCGAAGATATCAAATTCGTAGCCTACCCGGCACTTCGTCACCGCCTCGTACTTAATTTTGAGGCAGTATCCGACGGCGTGACCGCGGATGATATTATTTCAAAGATCATTGAGACATTGGAGTGAGTTGAGTGTATATAGAAAAAATTTTTGATGACGACTTCTACTCAAAATTAAATACGATCAAAATGTCTCTTTCGATGCGCATGTCTCAAGGCATGAGCGGTAACAGAAAATCAACTGCCAAGGGAAGCTCCGTAGAGTTTTCGGACTTTCGTGAGTATATGCTTGGAGATGATATAAGACGAATTGACTGGAATGCGTACGGAAGAACTGACAAATTATATATCAAGCAATTCATGGAAGAGAAAGAGGGACACTTCCGCTTCTTTCTCGATACAAGTGCGTCTATGGATTTCGGAGAAGCTAAGAAGTCTGTTATGGCACTTCGAATAACGGCAGCACTTTCGTATATAATCATGAATAATTTGGACCGTGTATTTATCAATGAAATGAAAGGTAATACTTTGATAAAAGGCAAAGGTATGGCGGGCGGCGCCACATTTTCACATCTCCTAAAGGATCTTGAAAGGGTAACCTTTGAGGGCGATACTCACATTAGCAGATGCATATCGTCCAATTCCGTACCGCGAGGCGGGGTATCATTTATCATAAGTGATTTCCTTGATCCAAGCGGCGTGGAGAACGCTGTCAAATATCTTGTAAGCCGCAAGCAGACGGTAGTCTTGATACAGGTGCTTGCACCCGAAGAAATAAATGTGGATTACGAGGGCACACTTAACATGCTCGATATGGAAACCGGCGACAAGGTCAAAATCACCATGTCGACCGCGGCAGTTAGGAATTATAACGCACGTCTTGAAGGCATGAAGGACGAACTCACATCCATGTCCAGAAAGTACGGCGCACACTATGTGAGCATTACATCGGATGAAGACCTCACTGCGGTTATCCTATCGAAATTCGCGGGAATTCTTGGCGGAGCCGCATAGAATTGCTGTTTAGTTACATTTTAAAATGAAACTTTATGTGTCTTTAATGCGTCTCATATGATTGCAGTTCCAACGCA
>SVEQ01000018.1:0-15833 GCA_015057325.1 Lachnospiraceae bacterium
TCATAGCGTATATCATGCGTCGAATTATGTTGCAGTATCCATAAGCAGGTCCTTTTTGACCGCCGGTACTTAGTGAGCACAACGTGTGAACTTAGTACCGTTGCGCTCAAAACGGGCGGAAGCGTGCCTGCGTTGGAACTGCAATCATATGAGACGCATTAAAGACATATAAAGTTTCGTTTTAAAATGTAACTAAACAGCAATTGTGTGACAAATAAAAGAAAAGATAGTATAATTGTTGCAATTAAGTTTGGAGGTGTTCGTATGGAAATTAAATTGGGGAAAAGAGTCGTATCATTTATACTTATTGCAATTATGGTTCTATCGTTAGGATTTACCAAAGACAACTTGGTTTGTGCAAAAAACAAAGGCACAAAGAACATGACATCAAGTATTAAAACAGAAACTCAAAAGGGCCGTGAAATGACAGCGAAAGAGAAAAAGGCTCTGGCAAAGTCATCATTTAAAATGTTGTCTAAGGTTATTGAAAAAGACGGAGATAAGAAGAACGTGCTTATAGCACCTACATCGGTAATGTATGCTTTTGGTATGGCGCAAAACGGCGCAAAGGGGAAAAGCCGCAGCCAGCTTGAAAAGGCAATAAACGGTGGTGTTAAGACTAAGGATTTTAATAACATTCTTGTCTCGATGAGAAACAGAATGAACAAGAGCAAGGATGTTTCGTGGAATGTTGCCAACTCTGTATGGTACAAGAATGACAAGCATGTTAAGGTTAAGAAATCATTTCTTAAGAAAGTAAAAGGATATTACGGCGGAGAAGTGTATCGTTGTGCGTTTGACGACAATACGGTTAAGGATGTTAACTCTTGGGTTAATAAGAACACCAAGAAAATGATTCCCAAGATAATAGAACGTTGCGGTGATGATGACGTTATGTACATTATCAATGCTATGGCGTTTGACGGAAAGTGGCAGGAGCCTTTTGAAGAAGAGAAGATTAAGAAGGATGTTGAGTTTACAAATATAGATAAAAGTACATCTAAAGTGACAATGCTTACGGAAAGTCAGGATGCATATTTTGAACTTAACGGTGCATATGGTTTTAAGAAGTACTATAAGGGAGGAGAGTATTCCTTTGTCGGAATAGATGTACCTGATGGAAAGAATCCGGCAGAGTATGTAAAAGAATTATCATCTAATGGCGGTAAGTTTGTTACAGCATTAGATAATATGAAGAGCGGTAAGGTGTATGTGGAATTTCCCGAGTTTAAGCTTGATTACGATGTTAATCTTACGGATACAATGAAAAAACTCGGCGCAAAGAATGTGTTTGATAGAAACAAGGCAAATCTCTACAACATGTTTGAAAAGGATCCGGGGAGTAATTATTATTTCAGTTCCGTACTTCATAAAACCCATATTGAAGTAGATAGAAAAGGAACAAAAGCAGCAGCAGTAACTGCAATAATAGTAAATAAAT
Source organism: Lachnospiraceae bacterium (assembly GCA_015057325.1). Taxonomy (GTDB): domain Bacteria; phylum Bacillota; class Clostridia; order Lachnospirales; family Lachnospiraceae; genus CAG-590. The sequence goes on from SVEQ01000018.1 coordinate 1,442, forward strand.
GCACATCGGTAAGACCTGCTGATGAAAAGCCGGTTTATATTATACTTGATCATCCGTTTGTGTATGCAATTGTCGATAACAAAACCAATCTTCCGGTCTTTGTTGGATGTATTAATACAATGGAGTAATATCATTTTGTATATTTAACAAAAAATACATAATTTATTTGAAAATAGGTCTTGATTTTTTTGAGAAATAGGGTACAATAATAATTGTGTTAGCACTCAATAAGAGTGAGTGCTAACGAGGAGAATAATATTGAAAGTCGTAAGACTTTGAAAAAGGAGGAAATAAACATGAAATTAGTACCATTGGGAGCAAGAGTTGTACTCAAAGAGTGTGTTGCTGAAGAAACTACCAAGTCAGGTATCGTTCTTCCTACAGCTTCTCAGGAAAAGCCACAGTATGCAGAGGTTATTGCCGTAGGACCTGGTGAGGTTGTTGACGGTAAGCAGGTTGAAATGCAGGTTAAGGTTGGAGACAAAGTTATCTACTCACGTTATGCAGGTAATGATGTTGAACTTGACGGTGAGAAATACGTAATCGTTGAGCAGAAGAACATTCACGCAGTAGTTGAGGGATAATTATAATATAGTTTTAATTGGAGGTTTTAATAATGGCTAAGGAAATCAAATTCGGCGTAGAAGCCCGTAAGGCATTAGAGTCAGGCGTTAATCAGCTTGCAGATACAGTAAGAGTAACATTAGGACCAAAAGGAAGAAATGTAGTACTTGCAAAATCATTTGGTGCACCGCTTATTACTAATGACGGTGTTACAATTGCTAAGGATGTAGAACTTGAAGATGCATTTGAGAACATGGGTGCTCAGATTGTTAAGGAAGTTGCTACAAAGACTAATGATGTTGCCGGTGACGGTACAACAACAGCTACAGTTCTTGCACAGGCAATGATCAATGCAGGAATGAAGAACTTGGCAGCAGGTGCTAACCCAATCATTTTAAGAAAGGGTATGAAGAAGGCTTGTGATACAGCAGTTGATGCTATTTCAGAAATGAGCCAGACAATCAACGGCAAAGAGCAGATTGCAAGAGTTGCATCTATCTCAGCAGGTGATGAGAATGTTGGTTCAATGGTTGCAGATGCAATGGAGAAGGTTTCTAACAATGGTGTAATCACTATTGAGGAATCAAAGACAATGAAGACAGAGCTTGACCTTGTAGAAGGTATGCAGTTCGATAGAGGATATATTTCAGCTTACATGTCAACAGACATGGAGAAGATGGTTGCAGAGCTTGACAATCCATATATCTTAATTACAGATAAGAAGATTTCTAATATTCAGGATATTCTTCCTATTCTTGAGCAGATTGTTCAGGGTGGACAGAAGTTACTTATCATTGCTGAGGATATCGAGGGTGAGGCACTTACAACTCTTATTCTTAACAAACTTCGTGGAACATTCCAGGTTGTTGGTGTTAAGGCTCCTGGATATGGTGACAGAAGAAAGGCTATGCTTGAGGATATCGCAATTCTTACAGGTGGTAAGGTTATTACAGAAGAACTTGGTCTTGACCTTAAGGAGACAACACTTGAGGATCTTGGTCGTGCTAAGAGTGTACGTGTTGAGAAGGAAAACACAATTATCGTTGACGGTGCAGGAGATGCTGCTGCAATCGAGGGAAGAGTTAACCTCATTAAGTCACAGATTGAAGAGACAACATCTGATTTCGATAGAGAGAAACTTCAGGAGAGACTTGCTAAACTTGCAGGTGGTGTTGCAGTAGTTCGTGTTGGTGCTGCTACTGAGACAGAGATGAAGGAAGCTAAGCTTCGTATGGAAGATGCTTTGGCTGCTACAAGAGCTGCAGTAGAAGAGGGTATCATCGCAGGTGGTGGATCTGCATATATCCATGCAAGCAAGGAAGTAGAGAAGCTTATTACTAACCTTTCAGGTGATGAGAAGACAGGTGCAGAGATTATTCTTAAGGCACTTGAGGCTCCTCTTTTCCATATCGTTGCAAATGCAGGTCTTGAAGGCGCTGTAATTATCAACAAGGTTAAAGAGTCTGACAGAGGTATCGGTTTCGATGCACTTAAGGAAGAGTATGTTAACATGATAGATGCAGGTATCATTGATCCTGTTAAGGTTACACGTTCAGCATTGCAGAACGCAACATCAGTTGCATCAACACTCCTTACAACAGAGTCTGTTGTTGCAGATATCAAGGAAGATACACCTGCTATGCCACCAATGGGCGGCGGCATGGGCGGAATGATGTAGTTATAACCTGTCGAGCAACAACAAAAACAGAGGTGATGCAAGCTTGCTTGCAAGTCACCTCTGTTTTTTGTTGTTATTTGACGGGTGCACTCTATCGAGATGAAGCGAAGCGAAATCGAGATGGTGTACCCGTCAAAGACAGGTTATAACTACATCGAGATGAAGCGAAGCGAAATCGAGATGGTGCACTCGTCAAAGACAGGTTATAACTACATCGAGATGGAGCGAAGCGCAATCGAGATGGTGCCTACCCAGTCGCACGCTAGGTTATAATCAAAAGGCTGGGTGCACTACATCATTTTTTATACAACAAAGGCAGCCGGATACTACCACATGAGGTAATATCAATCCGGCTGCCCAGATAATTCATTATTAAAAATCGAAAATCAGGGATCAAGTGGAGTCATCTTAAGACCCTTATACATCTTAGTGTAAAAACTCATTTCATCTTGGTACAAAACATATCCCCTTGCTCCGTCCTTCACGATATATGCATACTTATTCTTCTGAACGTTCATATACAACACTTCGTCGACGTTAAGCTCTTTTGCTTTTGCTTTGGCTGTATATACGTTAAGCGGTTCAAGCTTAAACTTTTTAACTGCCTGCTCGACTGTCATATGAGACACCTCCTACTAGAAAATTGATTGACAAACAGTCATATTCTATACATAATTATATATGTTCTTCTATGAATAGTATATTGTTTATTGTCTACAAAGTCAATTGGCAATAGTGCACAAAACACCCTTCGCATTAGTTAGATTTGTAAAAAAACGATTGTGAGATATTACCAACAAGGAGAAAAAAATGAAAGAAAATATCAACTTTCAGCTGAAAATGGACAAAATTTTGGAGTCAATAAATGAAGAAAAAAAGAAGATTGGTTATGTGCCCAAACTTCTTCTTCATGCATGTTGTGCTCCATGTTCATCGTACGTGCTGGAATACTTAAGCAATCATTTTGAAATAACTATATTTTATTACAATCCCAATATCTCGGAAAACGCCGAATATAATAAGCGTGTTGAGGAATTAAAACGTCTTATAAGTGAAATGAATACGGTGTATCCGGTTTCCTTTATTGAAGGAGAATATGAACCTGATGTATATGATAAGGCGATAGAAGGACTGGAAACTTTGGGAGAGAGAAGTAAACGTTGTTATGTATGCTATGAGCTACGTCTTGATAAGACAGCGCAAATTGCAAAAGAAGGTAACTTTGATTACTTTACGACAACGCTTTCGATTAGTCCTCATAAGAATGCAACGTGGTTAAATGAAATCGGAGAAAGATTGTCTGAAGGAGTTGGTGTGCCGTATTTATATTCCGATTTCAAAAAGAAAAACGGTTATAAGCGTTCGATTGAACTTTCGGCAAAGTATCATTTATACCGACAGGATTACTGCGGATGCAAGTATAGCAAGGAAGAAGCACGACTTAGAAACGAAAGCAGATAATTATAATCTTGCCAATATTAATTATTTGAGGTATTCTTATTCGTGGACTAAATTTTGATAAAAAAGGAGAACGCAATGATAGTTGAACCTAAAGTAAAAGGATTTATATGTACGACAGCGCATCCTGTTGGGTGTGAGAAGAATGTGGAACGACAGATAGATTACGTTAAAAATGCAGGGAAGATTGACGGTGCTAAAAATGTTCTTGTTATAGGCGCGTCAACCGGATACGGACTTGCTTCGAGAATAAGTGCGGCATTTGGAATGGGTGCTTCTACAATTGGTGTTTCATTTGAAAAAGAAGCTTCAGGCAAAAGAACAGCGACCCCGGGTTATTATAATACACTTGCTTTTGATAAGGCTTGTGCAAATGCAGGAATATATTCAAAGTCGATTAACGGTGATGCATTCTCGAAAGAGATTAAGGCTGAAGTTATTGATTTGATCAAGAAGGATTTGGGTAAGGTTGATCTAGTTGTTTATTCGCTCGCGTCTCCAAGAAGAACAACTCCTGACGGAACAACATATAACTCGACATTGAAAACGGTTGGAGAACCATTTACACAAAAGAATTGGAACTTAAGAGATGATACAATCAGTGATGCAACTATTGCGGTTGCAAATGATGAGGAGATCGCCGCTACTGTTAAGGTTATGGGCGGAGAGGATTGGATTGATTGGATTGATGCTTTGGTTGAGGCTGACGTGATTGCGGACAATGCAATTACTGTTGCATATTCATATATCGGTCCTAAACTTACATATCCGATATATCATGAAGGAACAATTGGTCAGGCAAAAGCACATGTTTTTGAAAGTTCAAAAGCTATAACCAAGAAAATGGAAGCAAAAGGAATTAAAGCATATGTGTCTGTTAATAAGGCGTTAGTGACTCAGGCGAGTGCAGCTATTCCGGTAGTTCCCTTATACCTCTCGGTGCTTTATAAAGTTATGAAGGAAAAGGGTGTTCATGAAGGTTGTATTGAACAGATGTACAGACTTTTCAAAGATAAAGTGTACGATGGTAACGTTAAGCTTGAGTCTGATGGAATGATTCATGTTGATGACTACGAAATGAAAGAAGATGTTCAAAGTGAAGTCATGGCAATATGGAATAAGATAGATTCGGATAATCTGAAAGAGTTTGCTGATACAAAAGGTTATTGGGAAGATTTCTACAATATGTTTGGATTTAATATTGCAGGCGTAGACTATCAGGCAGACGTTGAAGTATAAGATCAAATTAAGAAAGGTTTCGGTATCATATCAATACCGAAACCTTTTGCTATTATCTGTATGAAACTTTAACAGAAAAACCGGTTGAAACATTAATGTCTATCAAATCCGCAAGTGAAATTGCTGCGTCGGTTAATTCGTTGATTTTCTTTTCTGAATAACCTATGTAATGAAGCAGCATGTTGATGTAATGTTTTGCAAGATCGTCTGCTGTATAGTCATCACTCTTAAGGTTGCGGATAAGGTTCAAACGAATTGCTGCCATACTTTGACTAAGCAGTGAGATTGTCTTGTCATTTAACTTGCCAAACTTTGAATCGAAATTAAGGATTAGTTTCTTCTCGATGTCAATATCATACAAACCATTCTTGCAAGCATCATATACTTCGGAAATGAAGTTTGCAAAATGCTCATTCTCAAACATTCTGAAAAATACTACAACGTGAAAGGCGCCGGATAAATCGGAAGAAAGTTCTGCTGTATCAAGTAGTGAGTCTGCCTTGTTGGTTGTATCCTCAACAATCAAATCATATATTGTTGCACCGAGTAATTCTTTGTTTTTGAAATGATAGGGTATGAGAGCACGGTTGACATCAGCAGCTTTGCTTATGTCGGTGTAGGTTGTTTCGTTATAACCTTTTTTGTAGAATAGTTTACGACTCTCATTTATGATATTGCTTTTTGTTTTATCGCCAACAGTATAAGTTGTTGCCATATGTTGTCGCTCCTTCCTTTATCATACTTCAATAAAAAACCCAATATAGAGTTATTATATATAATTTTTGGTCGCCATGCAAGACAATAATGCTTGCATGCGCCTATATTTTGTAGTAAAATTAACGTATAACATGGGCTTGATTTGTGTATGCGAAGAAACACGAAGAAAGGAGTGAGAATGCTATGAATCCGATAGGAATGAGTGACCGTTATATAATTCCATATTCAGGTATTAATCGTGTTACACCTGTTAATACGGACAATACAGTATTTTCCTCTGAAAAAGTTAAGCCGGTGGAATGCCAGACCTGTAAAAACAGAAGGTATCAGGATGGCTCTGATGAGATGGTATCATTTAAAACCGGAGGACATATTGCACCGGAGGAATCCTATGCAAAGGTGCGTTCTCATGAACAGGAGCATGTTACCAATGCAATAGCAGAGGGTAACAAGGAGGACAAAGAATTAGTGTCCGCTACGGTTAAACTTCAAACAGCGGTATGTCCGGAATGCGGAAGAGTATATATTTCCGGTGGAACGACAACAACGCTTATGAAGACTTATAAGAGTGATCCGTATAGTCAGAATCAGAAAGCTTTCGAGCAGGAGGCAACTAAGGGCAATCGCGTTGATGAGATTGCGTGATTGGACCATTTATCAAAGGAAAAAGAGGATAGATTGTAATGAGTTATGCTGACAAGTTGTTTATAGATATGTGTACGGACATTATTGAGAATGGATGCAGTACAGAGAATGAAAAGGTTCGTCCGAAATGGGAGGACGGAACTTATGCATACACAATTAAGAAGTTTGGTGTTGTGAACAGATATGATTTAAGCAAAGAGTTTCCTGCACTTACGCTTCGTAAGACTTATATTAAGTCGGCAGTAGATGAAATGTTGTGGATATGGCAGAAAAAGTCCAATAACATTAATGATTTGAAGAGTCACGTATGGGACGAATGGGCTGATGAGAATGGTTCAATCGGTAAGGCATACGGTTATCAGATGTCGGTCAAGCATAAGTACAAAGAAGGCATGATGGATCAGGTTGACAGGGTTATTTATGATCTTAAGAACAATCCGTTTAGCAGAAGAATAATGACCAACATTTACGTGCATGCTGATTTGGCAGAGATGAATCTGTATCCTTGTGCGTACAGCATGACATTTAATGTAACTAAGAAAGAGGGACATGATAAGTTGACTCTTAATGGTATATTGAATCAGCGTTCGCAGGATATTCTTGCAGCAAATAATTGGAATGTTGTTCAATACGCAGTACTTATTCATATGCTTGCGCAGGTATGCGATATGGAAGTTGGTGAGTTGGTTCATGTAATTGCGGATGCGCACATTTATGACAGACATATTGATATTGTCAAAGAATTAATTACAAGAACACCTTATCCGGCACCTACATTTTCGCTCAATCCTGATGTGAAGGATTTTTATGAGTTTACAACCGATGATTTGATTATCGGAGAATACAAGGCCGGAGAGCAGATTAAGAATATCCCTATTGCCGTATAGCAATAGGGTTTTGTTAGGAGATAAGATATGCAGTTAATAGCAGCAGTTGATAAAAATTGGGCAATTGGTAACGGTAACAAGTTGTTGGTAAGAATTCCTGAAGATCAGAAGTTTTTCAGAGAGACAACGATGGGACATGTTGTTGTTCTTGGAAGAAAGACATTAGATGAGTTTCCGGGCGGTATGCCGCTTAAGGGAAGAACCAACATTATATTGTCACGCAATTCTGATTACAAAGTTAAGGATGCAACCGTTGTACATTCGTTGGAGGAACTTTTTGAAGAACTTCGCAAGTATGATTCTGATGATATTTTTATCATAGGCGGCGAGAGCATTTACGATATGCTTTATCCGTATTGCGATACGGCACACATTACCAAAGTTGATTATGCTTATGATGCAGATAAGTTTTTCCCAAATCTTGACGAAGATTCTGATTGGAAAGTTACGGCTGACAGCGATGAGCATACATATTTTGATATTGAATATTATTTTTACAAATACGAGAATTCCAATCCTAAAAAGATGGACTAGATTTGGTGGTTCGATTAAGAAGCAGCACAATATATGTGCTGTTTTTTTATGTTCTGAAAATAGATGGTTATTTTATACAAAAAAAGTGAAAAATCTAACTTTTTTCTATAAAAAGTGCTTTGTTAAAAGCCTAAAATGTGGTATACTGTTAAAAGACTTTTTGTTTGGGAGGTTTTATGAAAATGGGAGACATAATGTTGACGTCAGGAAGTAACTTTGAAGGCTACGACATCGTCGAGTATTTGGGTTTTGTCAATGGTCAGATAGCGTTAAGCTCAAACTTCTTCAAAGACTTATCGTCAAACCTTGCTGATTTTACAGCGCAGGAGAGTACGGCATTTACCAATAAGTTGGAGAATGCAAGTGAGAATGCAATCGAGAATCTTATCAAGGTTGCTGAGAAAAAGGGTGCTAATGCACTCGTTGGTGTGGAACTTAATTATACTAATTTTTCGGGTGGCTCAGTAGGTACAGTAGCATCAGGTACAGCGGTTGTTATCAAGAAAAAAGCACCGATACACAAGGTTATCACATCCAAGATCTATGTTAGTAACTATTACAATTTATTGATGCCAAGACCTGTAGAGATCACTCTTGCGGGCGAGGACAATGTAGTTAAGATTTCGCCTGTATTTTATAATTACAATCAGGATGAGATTAAGACTGTAAGATGTGACATCGAACTTACCAACTTCTATGGTGAGAGAATGTTGATTCAGGGAATTGACTTCGTGTTCGAGAAGAACAATGTTACCAAGTTGAAAGCTGATTTTGTTGAATGTAAGCTGGCAATGAAGGACATCCCACTTATCAAGGACGTTAAGGTATATGTTAAGAAATATGTTACTGAAAAAGGTGTGTTTGCACCTGATGCAGAACCTATTGACATTACAATGTCTAAGAGAAGTTTGGATTCACTCAAGGAGAAGAGAGGCCGTGACGCAGTAGAAAGATATAAGTCAGACGGTACAACATGGATTTGTAACTGCGGTTACATAAATGCTGCCGGTGATGAGGAGTGTGCTATTTGCGGACGTAAAGAGGATGACCTTAAGACTAACATCGGATTTAATTATGAGGAAATGACCAATCGTATGAAGGGACTTCCTAATGTATCTGCAATGAAGGATATTCTTATGGAGTACATTAAGAAGGGCGCAATTGATGCTAAATATCGTATGGAACTTCTTGAGATTATGGAGTCGGGACTTCAGTACGAGAAGACAAGAGGCGATATGACAGAAACGGTTCTTGATAAAGTATTAAAGGTGTTTGAGAATTAATTGATTATATGATATTTACGCCAAAAGAAAAGTGGCTGAATTCATTTGTTCAGTCGCTTTTCTGGCCTTGTAAGGATTGATTAACATGGAAGATAATTCAGCAACATTTAAACTTACTCTGATTAATACTATTATAGTTGCTGTTAATTTGATATTTTTCGTTGCTGTTATAATTTATAACGGTAATTTATTTGCAAACTATGATGCAGATATAATGTTAAAAATGGGTGCTATGTCATACAATTCGTTTATGAGTGGCAGATATTATGAGTTGATTACCGCAATGTTTTTGCATTTTGGTGTTTCTCATTTGGCCAATAATATGGTTTTGTTGACATACGCAGGTTGTGAACTTGAAAAAAGAGTAGGCCGATTGGCTTATATTATTATATATTTTGGAAGTGGAATTGCAGGTAATGTGGTATCCTTGTGGCATTACAGTAATAGTAATGAGGACGTTGTAAGCGCAGGAGCTTCAGGGGCAATATTTGGTGTGATTGGCGCTTTGATTGTTTATTTAATTTTTAACCCTTCAGGGGAAGAGAATCTCACACCGAGAAGATTAATTATTTTGGCGGTCATGACAATATATTACGGCTATACAACAGTTGGAGTTAATAATGCTGCTCATGTTGGTGGTTTGTGCTTCGGAATTATTAGTTGTTTTTTATTGTCAAAGATTTTACATTATGGTAAACTAGAAATAGCGCGAGATTTATGAGGTGACATTTTGTGAGTACAGGTATCAGCATATCCAGTATCAATCAAATTAAAGAATTAGCAGAACAGAAGAAATATGCAGAAGCATTAGAAATATTAGATACACAGGATTTAGATAAGTCGATTAATCCGCAGTTTTTGAGAATAAGCGGAGAGATATTTAGAGAGAACAAAAGATATTTTGATTCGTGGAGAACTCTTTTAAGATCGCATGAGATGGCTCCGCAAGGAACAAGAATTATTGCTGATATTATTATGCTTCATCTTGAACTTGGTTATTTTTCAAGAGCGAAAAAATACTATGAGCAATTTCTTTTCTATTCAACAGATGATGACTTAACCAAAGATTATGTTGAATATATTTTCAAGAAAGCAACAGGTACCGATGTCAAGGAACTTGCCTCGATATTAATACCGATTTTAGAGAATATGCCGGAGGATAAATGGAACTTTGAAGCAGTTCTTCTTTATGACAAACTTGATCGTAAAGATAAGGCTTTAGAGGAGAGTCAGTATATCCTTGAGAATTTTAAGGAATCTAATTATATCAAGCCGGTAATAGAATATATTGATGACAAACTTGATGTTGATGAATATTTTTATGTATATCCAAAGGAAGAAGTTCCGGAGAATAAGGAACTTTATGCTGAACTTATAGAAAAAGAAGATAAGTTGCTTGAGGCTGATCATTTGCGAATGTATCCCCCCGAGGCCAAGATTATGGTTGAGGCTGATGATGCGGATGCAATGGATGTCAAGCCTGTCAAAGAAAAGAAGCAAAAGAATAAGAAGTCTTCTAAAAAGAAGAACAAAAAGAATGTAGAAGATACGCATGAATTGCTGCCGGAGAAGACAGACGAGGAGGCTTTGATTGAAAATGAGAAGCCTGAAGTTGACGAGGAGGCAGTTAAAAAAGAACGAGAGGCGGCTCTTGATAAACTGCTTTCAAGAAAAGTAGACAAGGAGTCAATCAGAGAATCGGCAAAACAGGTTGCTAAGAATGTATCATTAGATGCGGAAAAGGCAAAGAAACAGGTTAAAACCGTTACCGATTCTGTTATAGATAATGTTAAGAAGGCTACAGATTCGATAGGAGATGCTGTTGGTACGTCTAAAGTTACCGAGAAGGCATCAGAGTTAAATGAAGAGTTTGTTGATGGAATAATAGAAAGTGTTCTTGAGCCACCAAAGAGAGCTGTTGGAGAAGTTGTAACCAACGAAGAATTGGATGCATTGATTCCGGATTCTTTGGAAGCTATGTCTGCTGAAGAAGTTAAGGAGATAGAGGCGAAGAAAGAAGAGCAGGAAAGATTGGAACTTGAAGCACTTGAGGCATCTCTCAAACTTCAAGAAAAACAAGAAGAACCTGTTAAAGATGAGCCTGAAGAGGAAATTGTCGATAATCAGACAGAGAAGGAAACTATTGCAAGAATTTCCTTTAATGAATTGAAAGCAAAATATCTTGCTTATATTAGCGAAGATGAAGAAGATGATGAGAAGCCTCTTGAATCACTTGGGTTTATATCTGTTGTTCAGTCGGATGTTGATAATATGATAGAGCATGAGACACCTGAAGCTGCAGAGATTCTTCATAGAATGATAGACAACAAAGAGTTTTATACAGGCGAAAACTCAAGAGGATTTGAGTCAGTTGCAAGTTATGGTAATCATGGCTTCGAGGTTGATGATTACACATTTAATGAGTATATCGAAAGCCTTAACAATGAGGATGCTTTTATAGAAGACATTCAGGATACAGAATATTCTGTGAAGGATATTTTTGCAAAAGAATCTGTATTGGATTTCGATGACATTACTCCTGAGGTAGACACAGTCACACCTAGTGGAGAAATGATAGAAGATACGATTCTCCATAAGTATGATAATGTTGAGGAAACGGCAGAGGTTGAAAAGACCGAAGTAGTTGAAGAAGTTACAGAGGTTGAAAAGACTGAAGTAGTTGAAAAAGTTACAGAGGTTGAAAAGACTGAAGTAGTTGAAGAAGTTACAGAGGTTGAAAAGACTGAAGTAGTTGAAAAAGTTACAGAGGTTGAAGAACCTGTAGCAGTTGAAGAAACTTCGGAGGCTGAGACAACTGAAATAGATGCAAAATCAATGGAAGTTGATGAATTTGAGCATGCTGAAGATATACAGGAAGATAATCACTATCAGGATGTGATATGGGAATCTGAAACAGCGTCTTATGAAAATGATGCCGTTGAGGATTATGGATACAGCAGTGACTTTACAGATGAATTACCCGAAGAAGAAAGTGCTATTGATATTCTTTCTAACAGGGATATGCTTAGAGTTAGAATTATTTTGACCGATTATATGGTCAAAGGTTTACTAGATTTGAAAGAAAGTAGATGATGGGGCATGGCTATTCAATTAAGAGGTGGCAGTAATCAGAACAATTCTGCAGGAGGACAGAATCCCAATAATGGTTCAACGTCCGGGGGGAATGCAGAAAGTCAAATGAAAAAGGATGATGAATTATCCGCTGCAAAAAAAGCATTGGCAGAGCAGCAGGAAATGATGAGACAAAGAGCCTTGGCATTTGAACAAAGAGATGCGGCCAGACGTGCACGAGAACAACAAAAGCTCGAGGAAGAAGAGCTTAAAAATAATCCGGAACTTGCTGCTGAACATGCAAGACGTATTGCTGCTATGAAGCAGGAAGAAGAAAGAAGGGCTCAATTCCGAGCGGAAGAGGAAGCCAAGATTGAAGCTGAAAGGCGGGTGCAGGAGAAGAATATGGATCAAACAGAAGCATTAATTGCTGCGATTAGAGCGCAGGTTGAAAAGGAAAAAGAGGCGAAGAATGGTGGAGCGGCAAAACCGACACCAAAGGCATCGCCTTCATCAAATAAAAAACAGGACGAATCAAAACCGGCATATCGTATGATATCTCCGGAAGAGATGGCAGAGATAGAGGCAAAGAGAAAGCAGAAATTAGAAGGCGTAAAACCTGCAGAGCCAAAGCCGGTAACACCGGAACCTATTAAGCCTGAACCTGTGAAATCAGAACCAGTGAAGTCTGAACCTGCGAAGCAGGAAAGCAGTTTGGGTGGCCTGGGAAGTGGACTTTCTGTGGCTCAGGAAACAAATGGTCCAACTTTGGACAATCTTCAGAACGGACAGGCAAGTCTGTCAGATGTTGGTAGTGGCCTCGGTGGCGGTCTTGGCAGTGGCTTAGGTGGTGGCCTCGGTGGCGGTCTTGGCAGTGGCTTAGGTGGTGGCCTTGGTGGTAGTTTAGGTGGCAGCCTTGGCGGTGGCCTTGGTGATAGTTTAAGTGGTGGCCTTGGTATAGATGTTACTGCCGGCTTGAACAGTGAGTCAAAGGCTGATGAGAGTACAGTTACTCTTAATACAGAAGCAATAAATGCAGCTGTAGAGAAATCTATGGCGGGAGTATCTGTTGCACCGGATGAAAAACCACAGCACAAGCCTATTCCAGAACCTATTAGGGTTGCTGACGAGGAAGATACAATTATTGTTGAGGACGGTAGTGATAGTTGGGGCACTGTTGAAAGTGAGAACATATCAGGTTGGAGCGATGCAGGGGCTACTCCACAGAAGGTTACTGTTGAGCATACGGTTAAGAAGAATTCTCCTGTTGATGATGATGGTAATCTTATAAGTGTTGTTCCGGTAAGACAACGTCCGGTTGATGAAAACGATGTTCAGAGTGCATACAATATAGATTTTGATGATGATGACGATGATGATACATTATCATTCTTGTCAAAAGAAGATATATTCGGTAAAAACGATGAAGAAGAAGCAAAACGCAAAGCTGAAGAAGAGGCAAGAATAAAAGCCGAGGAAGAAGCAAAACGTAAGGCTGAGGAAGAGGAAGCAAAACGCAAAGCTGAAGAAGAGGCAAGAATAAAAGCCGAGGAAGAAGCAAGACGTAAGGCTGAAGAAGAGGAAGCAAGACGTAAAGCTGAAGAAGAGGAAGCAAGACGCAAAGCTGAGGAAGAGGCAAGACGTAAGGCTGAAGAAGAGGAAGCAAGACGCAAAGCTGAGGAAGAGGCAAGACGTAAGGCTGAAGAAGAGGAAGCAAGACGTAAAGCTGAAGAAGAAGCAAGACGTAAGGCTGAAGAAGAGGAAGCAAGACGCAAAGCTGAGGAAGAAGCAAGACGTAAGGCTGAGGAAGAAGCAAGACGTAAGGCTGAGGAAGAAGCAAGACGTAAGGCTGAGGAAGAGGCAAGACGTAAGGCTGAGGAAGAGGCAAGACGTAAGGCTGAGGAAGAGGCAAGACGTAAGGCTGAAGAAGAGGCAAGACGTAAAGCCGAGGAAGAGGCAAGACGTAAGGCTGAGGAAGAGGCAAGGCGTAAGGCTGAAGAAGAAGCAAGACGTAAAGCCGAGGAAGAGGCAAGACGTAAAGCCGAGGAAGAAGCAAGACGTAAAGCCGAGGAAGAGGCAAGACGTAAAGCTGAGGAAGAGGCAAGACGTAAGGCTGAGGAAGAGGCAAGACGTAAGGCTGAGGAAGAGGCAAGACGTAAGGCTGAAGAAGAGGAAGCAAGACGTAAAGCCGAGGAAGAGGCAAGACGTAAGGCTGAAGAAGAGGAAGCAAGACGTAAGGCCGAGGAAGAGGCAAGACGTAAGGCTGAAGAAGAGGAAGCAAGACGTAAAGCCGAGGAAGAGGCAAGACGTAAGGC
>SVEQ01000018.1:15933-43999 GCA_015057325.1 Lachnospiraceae bacterium
GCCGAGGAAGAGGCAAGACGTAAGGCTGAAGAAGAGGAAGCAAGACGTAAAGCCGAGGAAGAGGCAAGACGTAAGGCTGAAGAAGAGGAAGCAAGACGTAAAGCCGAGGAAGAGGCAAGACGTAAGGCTGAAGAAGAGGAAGCAAGACGTAAGGCCGAGGAAGAGGCAAAACGTAAAGCTGAAGAAGAGGCAAGACGTAAGGCCGAGGAAGAAGCAAGACAGAAGGCAGAAGAATATCAGAAACTTGCTGAAGAAGCAGCAAGAAAAGCTGAAGAAGCCAGAATTGCTCTGGAGGCGGTACAGCATCAAAGTGCTCCTGAAAAAGAGCCGGTTTCTCAAGCAAAGCCTTCTACATCGGCAAGTGATTTTAATCTTCCGGTTGGAGCAGAACAGTATCTTGGAAAATATCTTTCGGTTGATTCTGTAAGCGAACAGATTACAGATACAATCAAATATATTAGCGAGAATCCTTCAGAGCCTAGAAATATCGTTATTTTGGGTCAATATGGTTTTGGTACAACAACTATTGCTGAAGATTTTGCAAGAAGCTTCCATGCAATGGGAATATGTAAGACAAAAACAATAGCCAAGATTAAAGCGGGAGCTCTTAATCGTGCTAATATATCTGATGCTATAGGCAAGTTACAGGGTGGATGCCTTGTTGTAGAAAATGCAGGTGTAATTACACCTGAAAAGCTTGATGAAATCTACCGTATGGTTAATGATCCAAGCAATGATGTTGTTGTAATTATGACCGGACAGATAGATACATTATCTAAGATATTTAAGGATAATGTTGTTATATCAAGTCAGTTTAAGCATTTGATACAGGTACATAGAATTACAGATGTTGATGTATTGGAGATTGCTAAAAATCATGCAAAGGATTTGGGTTACCCTTGTGAGTCTAATGCAGAACGTAGTTTGAGACGTAGAATGCAAGAGGTAGAAAGCGGTAACCTTGACAGAGTTCTTAAGTTTGTTGACAATGCTGTATCAAAGGCACACAACAGAGAGTTGACATCAGGGGAGCAGGAACATAAGCTTACTCCACTTGATTTCGAATAGGGTTGACAATTTTTAACAAAAATACAGAAAAAGCAATTAAGGTATTGTTTTTTCTGTATTTTTTGTTATGATGATGTAAGTGTGAGTTGTAAATATACGGAGGAGAAATTAAGATGTTTGATATGGATATAGGCATAGATTTGGGAACAGCCAATGTTTTAGTCTATGTTAAAGGTAAAGGAATAGTTATCAATCAGCCTTCTGTTGTTGCTTTTGAGAAGAAGAGTAAAAGGCTGGTTGCTATTGGACATAGAGCAAAAGAAATGATGGGAAAGGCGCCGGATAATATAGAAGTTATACGTCCGCTTAAGCAAGGCGTTATTTCTGATTTTACTGTTACAGAGAGAATGTTGAAGGCATATATCGAAACTGCAATGCAGAAGAAGAGAATGTTTTCAAGACCAAGAATATGTGTATGTGTTCCAAGTGGTGTAACGGAAGTTGAGCGACGTGCTGTTGAGGATGCAGTATATAATACAGGTGCTAAGCATGTTGATATTATGGAAGAGCCTATAGCTGCTGCTATTGGTGCCGATGTGGATATATCTATGCCGAGAGGTACAATGATTGTAGATATCGGTGGAGGAACAACAGATGTAGCTGTTATTTCGTTGGGCGGTATAGTTGAGAGTAATTCTCTTAAGGTTGCAGGTGATGATTATAATGAAGCGATGATTAAGTATATCAGACGTACATACAATCTTCTTATAGGAGAGCCTACGGCTGAAAGAATTAAGATGAATATCGGAACGGTATATCCAAGAGAAGAGCCTGTTACAATGGAAGTTAAAGGAAGGGATTTGGTTACAGGATTCCCGGCAAGAATTATTGTATCATCTGAGGAGACAATAGAGGCTTTTGCCGAGGTGACATCTCAGATCCTTGATACTATACATAATGTTTTGGAGATTTCGCCACCAGAGCTTGTTGCTGATATTGCAGAACATGGAATTGTTCTCACGGGCGGTGGATGCCTGATTAGTGGTATGGATCGACTTGTTGAGGAAAGTACCGGCATTCGAGCTATTGTTTCTCCTAATGCGTTAGAGGCAGTCGTTGTTGGAGCCGGCAAATCCGTTAATTATATTAACAAATAAGAGTATTTATCAAAAAAACCTTGCATTTTCTAATGAAAAGTGATATTGTATCAAGGTAACATATTGATTTGTAAGAGAGTGGGCAATTTGTCCACTCTCTTTACATGTATGATTTCTGTTAATGCGGAAACATGAAAGGTTAGTGTATGACAAAGAAAGAAATTGAAGACGTATGCACAAAACTGGTCACCCCAATTATTGATGCAGGGGGATTTGAACTGGTGGATGTTGAATATGTCAAAGAAGGCTCGTCATATTATCTTAGGGTATATGCTGACAAAGAAGGTGGTATCAACATTGATGATTGTGTGGATATCAGCAGACAGTTAAGTCCACTTCTAGATGAGTATGACAAAGAAATTAAAGATGCTTATATTCTTGAGGTGAGTTCTCCGGGACTTCTTAGACCGCTCAAAAAAGACAAGGATTTTGAACGTAAGCTTGGAAGCATGTTGGAGATAAAGCTTTATAAGCCGTTGGAAGGAACTAAAACAAAAGAGTTTGAAGCGGAACTTGAAAGTTATAACAGCCATACGATAACAGTACTCATGGATGACGATAATACCGTGGTTATTGACAGGAGTAACATTGCTTTAGTTCGACCAGCGATTGAATTTTAAGCAATTGATATAAAATAATATTTATTATAAGGAGGAATTGGGAAAATGACAGAATTAATGCTTTCTTTAGATCTGCTTGAGAAGGAGAAAGGAATATCAAAAGACGTAATTATTGAATCAATTGAGAAGGGAATATTTGAGGCTTACAAGAAAGACTTTGGTAAGAATGATAACATCACAGTTCATATGAACAGAGATACCGGTGTGATTGAAGTTTTTGCTGAAAAAGAAGTAGTAGAAGAAGTAACAGACAGTTCTATGGAAATATCTCTTGAAGAAGCAAAGATGATTAGCAAGAAGAACAAGGTTGGAGATACAGTTAAGATTGCAATTCAGCCTAAGAACTTCGGAAGAATTGCTGCACAGAATGCAAGAAATATTATTGTACAGACAATTAAAGAGCAGGAAAAGCAGATGCTTTTTGATTATTTCTACAGCAAAGAAAAAGATGTTGTAACAGGTGTTGTACAGAGATATGTAGGTAAGAACATTGCTGTTAATCTTGATGACAAGATGGATGTTATGCTTATGGAAAGCGAACAGGTAAAAACAGAGCATTATCGTCCAAAAGACAGAATCAAACTTTACATTGTTGGTGTTAAAGAGCAGGCTGCTGATAATCAGGAGGGTGCTGACAAGGACGGTAACAAGAAGAAAAACAAGGGTGCCAAGGGACCTAGAGTTATTGTTTCAAGAACCCACAAGGATCTTGTTAAGAGATTGTTAGAGAAAGAAGTAACTGAAATTGCAGATGGTATCGTAGAGATTAAGTCAATTTCAAGAGAACCGGGCTCACGTTCAAAGATTGCAGTTTGGTCAAATGATCCTAACGTTGATGCACTTGGTGCTTGCGTAGGAAAGAACGGTAACAGAGTTAACAATATCGTTGATGATTTGTTCGGCGAGAAGATTGATATCATTACATGGAATGAAGATCCGGCTATTTATATCGAGAATGCACTTAGTCCTTCAGAGGTTTTGTCGGTTGTAGTTGATGAGGAAGAAAAGAGTGCACGTGTTGTTGTACCTGATGACAAGCTTTCTCTTGCAATCGGAAAAGAAGGACAGAATGCAAGACTTGCTGCAAGACTTACAGGTTATAAGATTGACATCAAGAGTGCATCTCAGGCCAAAGAAGCATACGGTTACAGTGATGATTCGTATGATGAGTATTCTGACGAAGAATGGGATAACTACGATGAGGAATACGACGGTGAGTATTCTGATGAAGAGTATGATGGCGAGTATTCAGACGAGAATTACGATGAAGAGTACGCTGATGAGGAATACAATGATGAGTATTCTGATGAAGAATATGATGATTATGCATCAGATGAAGAGGATAAATAGAAACTCATTTATTACGGCATTTGATAGTATAATGTAAGGATGTGATAGTATGGCAAAGAGTATTCCGCTTAGAAAATGTGTCGGTTGTGGCGAAATGATTTCTAAGAAGGATATGATAAGGGTAGTCAAGACTAAGGATAATATTATCAAGCTTGATTTATCCGGTAAGGAAAATGGTCGAGGAGCTTACATCCATAAGGATAAGTTGTGTTTGGAAAAAGCAGTCAAATCAAAGGGCTTAGAAAGATCATTTAAAATGAGTATTTCCCCGGAGATATATGAGAGTTTGGAAAAGGAGCTGATAGACCTTGAAACAGAATAAAGCGTTGTCAATGCTTTCGATAGCGACCAAAGCAGGCAAAACGGTTACGGGAGAGTTTTCTACGGAAAAAGCTGTAAAAGAAGGTAAAGCTTATCTTGTAATTGTTGCTGACGATGCATCGGACAATACAAAGAAAAAGTTTCAGAATATGTGTGATTACTATCATGTTGCAATCAGATTTTTTGCAGATAAGAACAGTCTTGGTAATGCGTGTGGAAAAGAGTTTCGGGCAAACCTTGCTGTTATAGACGAGGGACTTGCAAAGGCTGTTGTTAAGCAGATTGATTGTTTGAATAATTTGGAGGTGTAAGATTTGGCAAAAGTCAGAGTATACGAGTTAGCTAAAACATTAGGAAAAGATAGCAAAGAATTAATAGAAGTACTTAAAAAGAACGGAATAGAAGTCAAGAATCATATGAGTTCTATCACGGATGAAGATGCTGAAAAGGTTAAAGCACGTTTTTCGGCAAAACCTAAAACTGAGGAAGTTAAAAAAGCTCCTGTAGAGGATAACAGAAATGTAGATGCGAAGCCTGTAAAACCACAGGGAGATCGTCAGGCAAGACCACAGGGCGACAGACCAAACCGACCACAGGGCGATAGACCAAACCGACCACAGGGCGACAGACCAAATCGTCCACAGGGTGACCGTCCAATGAGACCACAGGGTGACAGACCAAACCGTCCGCAGGGTGACCGTCCAATGAGACCACAGGGCGATAGACCAAACCGACCACAGGGCGACCGTCCGATGAGACCACAGGGTGACAGACCGAACCGTCCGCAGGGTGACCGTCCAATGAGACCACAGGGTGACAGACAGGGAAGACCACAGGGCGACAGAAGAGATTTTGGCAATCGTCAGCAGGGCGACAGACCAAATCGTCCACAAGGTGATAGAAGAGATTTCGGTAATCGTCAACAGGGTGACAGACAGGGAAGACCACAGGGCGATAGAAGAGATTTTAATAATAACGGAAGAAGAGATGGCGGAAGAAGAGAGGATAGAGAAAGAATATCTATCCCGGCACCTATGGATCGTGCTTCTATGGACAGAGATCGTATGGATCGTCACAAAGACAAGAAGGAAAGAGAAAAGACTTCACAGTTTGAAGATGGCGATACCAGAAAGAGAAGTCGCAAGAAGAATGAGCACTTTACGGTTAAAGGCACAAAGCCTGTAACAAAGCCTGTTCAGAAACCTAAGCCAAAGGAGCCTGAAGAGCCGGTAATTCGTACAATTGAGCTTCCTGAGGTACTTTCGGTTCAGGATCTTGCAGATAAGTTAAAAACACCTGTATCACAGCTTATCAAGAAGTTGTTCCTTGCAGGAGAGATGGTAACGGTTAATACAGATCTTGATTTCAACAAGGCGGCTGAGATTGCTCTTGAGTACAACTGTATTGCTGAGGAAGAAGTTAAGGTTGATGTAATTGAAGAAATGCTTCGTGAAGAAGAGGAAGATGTTTCTCTTATGAAGGAGCGTCCACCTGTTGTCTGCGTAATGGGTCACGTTGACCACGGTAAAACTTCACTTCTTGATGCTATCAGAGAGACTTCTGTAACATCAGGTGAGGCAGGCGGAATTACACAGCATATTGGTGCTTATACAGTTGATGTTAACGGACAGCAGATTACATTTTTAGATACACCGGGACATGAAGCATTTACTGCTATGCGTATGCGTGGTGCTCAGTCAACGGATATTGCAATTCTTGTAGTTGCCGCTGATGATGGTGTTATGCCACAGACAATAGAGGCTATCAACCATGCAAAAGCTGCAGGTATTGAGATTATTGTTGCTGTTAATAAGATTGACAAAGAAAGCGCTAATGTTGACAGAGTTAAACAGGAGCTTATGGAATATGAGCTCGTTGCTGAGGATTGGGGCGGTTCTACTGTATTCTGTCCTGTATCAGCACATACAAAAGAGGGTATTGATAACCTTCTTGAAATGATTCTTCTTACCGCTGAGGTACTTGAACTTAAGGCTAACCCTAACAGAAAGGCAAGAGGTATAGTTATCGAGGCTGAGATCGATAAAGGTCGTGGTTCGGTAGCTACAATCCTTGTTCAGAAGGGTACTCTTAAGAAGGGTGAGACTATTTCAGTAGGTAAGGCTTACGGACATATAAGAGCCATGATAAATGATAAGGGTGTTGAGGTTACTGAGGCAGGACCTTCCACACCGGTTGAGATATTGGGACTTCATGATGTTCCTGCTGCAGGTGATATATTCGTTGCAACCAAGAACGAAAAAGAAGCAAGAGCAATGGCAGAGACTTATGTAACAGTTGAGAAAGAGAAGCTTGTTGCAGAGACTAAGGCTAAGATGTCACTTGATGATTTGTATTCACAGATTCAGGCAGGTAACTTAAAAGAACTTAACATTGTCGTTAAGGCAGATGTTCAGGGTTCTGTTGAGGCAGTTAAACAGAGTCTTCTTAAGCTTACTAACGAAGAAGTTGTTATTAAGGTTATTCATGCCGGAGTTGGTGCGATTAACGAATCAGACGTTATTCTTGCATCTGCATCTAACGCAATCATCATCGGTTTCAACGTTAGACCTGATGCTCAGGCAAAGGACGTTGCTGATAGAGAGAAAGTTGACCTTAGACTTTATAAGGTTATCTACGATGCTATTTCCGATATCGAGAGCGCTATGAAGGGACTTCTTGATCCTATTTACGAGGAGCAGGTTACAGGTCACCTTATCGTGCGTCAGACATTTAAGGCATCAGGCGTTGGTACGATTGCAGGTTGTTTCGTACTTGATGGACTTATCAGAAGAGGTTCGTCTGTAAGAGTAACTAGAGACGAAGAGCAGATTTATGAAGGACCTCTTGCATCACTTAAGCGTTTCAAGGATGATGCTAAGGAAGTTAAGAACGGCTTCGAGTGTGGTATTGTTCTTGAGGACTTCAATGACCTTAAGGAAGATGATCAGATTGAGGCTTATGAGATGGTAGAGGTACCACGATAGGAGTAATATGAAACATAAAAGTATTAAAAATACACGAATCAACGGAGAGGTCCAAAGAGAGCTTTCCCAGATAATTTCATACGGAATTAAGGACCCGAGAATTGCACCAATGACATCGGTTACATCGGTAAATGTTACCCCTGACCTTAAGGAGTGCAAGGTGTATGTATCGGTGTTTGGTGATGATGACGCTAAGAAGTCTACGATAGAAGGACTTAAAAGTGCTTCCGGATATATCAGACGTCAGCTTGCATCGGGACTTAATCTTCGTAATACACCGGAACTTAGTTTTTATCTCGATGAGTCAATCGAGTATGCTATTAATATGTCGAAGAAAATTGATGATGTTATTGGTGAGCATAACGATGATGCAGAGGATGAAGAAGCATAGTTGTTAATGTGTAAAAAGTGGGGAGTATAATGAACGATTTTTTAAGAGAAATTGAAAATGCCAATTCCATAGTTTTGCTCGGACACATGCGACCTGACGGAGATTGTGTCGGTTCATGTCTTGGTGTGTATAATTATGTTATTGACAATTATCCTGACAAAGAAATAGATGTATATCTGGATTCGTTTAGAGAGGAGTTTGCATTCTTAAAAGGTGCAGATAAGATATTACATACAAAACAGGATAAGACATATGATTTATGTATTTCCATAGATAGTGGTGATTTGGACAGACATGGTGAGTTTGTGACGTATTATCATACGGCTAAGCGCACAATGTGTGTCGACCACCATATAAGTAATCAGGGCTTTGGCGATGTTTGTTTTCTTAAAACCGATTGCAGCGCTGCTGCAGAGGCGTTATTTACGTTGTTTGAAACGGATAAGATTGGAACTGAGTGTGCCGAGTGTTTGTATCTTGGAATAGTACATGATACAGGCGTGTTCAAATATACCAACACTACAAGACAGACTATGGAAATTGCCGGTGTGCTTATTGAAAAAGGTGCACGAAGTGCGTTTATAATCGACGGTACATTTTACAAAAAGACTTTCAAACAGAACAAAATGCTTGCAAAAGCATTGGAAGAAGCATTTCTTATGTTTGATGGCAAGGTGATTGTGTCATGTCTTACGAAAGATGTATTTGACGAGAATAATGCAACTAATTTAGATACGGACGGAGTTGTTGATGCCCTTAGAATTACTGAGGGTGTCGAGGCGGCACTTTGGATGTATGAGTATCCGAAGAAGGGAACATTTAAGTGCTCGCTTCGCTCTAACGATATTGTAAATGTTAACCTTATCGCATGTGCATTTGGCGGTGGCGGTCATATTAAGGCTTCCGGTTGCGAGATAGAGGGCGACAAGGATACAATCATTTTGAAGGTTACGGAGCTTATTAAGGAACAGCTTGATAAGGCCGCAGAACAGTAAGACAGATAATGCGAACAAGATTGGAGAACTGCGATGTATAATGGAGTAATTAATGTATATAAGGAAAAGGGATATACTTCATTTGACGTAGTTGCCAAGCTTCGTGGGATTTTACAACAGAAAAAGATAGGACATACAGGCACGCTTGATCCGGATGCTGAAGGTGTGCTTGTCGTGTGTCTAGGCAAAGCAACTAAGTTGTGCGATATACTGACCGATAAGGACAAGCGTTATGATGCGGTCCTTAAGCTTGGTATGACAACTGATACTGAAGATAGTTCAGGTAAGGTGCTTAGTCAGAGCGAAGTAACGGTTTCTGAACAGGAGGTTTCAAAAGCCGTTCTTTCTTTTGTAGGGGAATATGACCAGATACCACCGATGTATTCGGCTATTAAGGTGGACGGCAAGAAACTTTATGAACTAGCAAGAGCAGGGATAGAAATTGAAAGACAGCCAAGACGCGTTGTTATTCATGACATAGAAATCAAAGAGATTAATCTTCCGTATGTTCATTTTTCTGTGTCGTGTGGCAAGGGAACATACATAAGGAGTTTATGCAGAGATATAGGAGACAAACTCGGATGTGGCGGTATTATGGATAGCCTTGTCAGAAGCAGTGTTAATTCGGACAAAACAGGAGTAAGTTTCTTTCTTGAGGATTCAATTAAACTTGATGATATTGAAAGCTTTACAAAAGAAGGAAAGATTGAGGGGTACATTTTAACTATAGATAAAATGTTTCCAAACATGGAGAAAACTATTGTCACAGATGAAGGCGACAGACTTCTTAAAAACGGTAACGTTCTTAAGGTTAAGGATTTTTGCAAGAACGGTGATTATGTAATACCAAAAGAAACTGAAGGTAAGGAATATCTGGTATATGACCGTGAGGGCTCATTTACAGCCATATACGAATATAAAAAGTCAGTTGAGGGATTCAAGGCTATTAAGATGTTTTTGTAGAATAGAGGAACAGAAATGTTATATTTACAAGGTGATGAAGCAATACAATTTCATACAGATAACACTGTGATAGCTTTGGGTAAGTTTGATGGAATACATCTAGGGCATCAGTTGCTTATAAATGGGCTTAAACAAGAACAGGAAGCAGGAAGAACTGCACTTGTATTTACTTTTGGAAGTACACCTGCATCGGTTTTATCGGGTGGACTTAACAAAGTAATATATACATCGGAAGAGAAGGCTCATTATTTTGAGGAACTTGGTGTGGATGTTCTTTTGGAGTATCCTTTTACGAAGGAGTTTGCGATTATGTCGCCGGAGGATTTTGTCTGCAACATATTGGTAGAACAACTTGGCGTCAAATCAATATATGTAGGTGAGGATTTTCACTTTGGCAAAGGTAGAAGCGGTAATGTCGGAGTGTTGAAAGAACTCGGAGAACAATATGGTTTTGAGGTTTTTGCTCTTACCAAAAAGACACTTCATGGACATGTTGTAAGCTCAACTTCAATCAGGGATATGCTGGAGAGTAAGTTCTTTGTTGCCAATGAAATGCTTGGTAATCCGTATTTCGTATATGGAGAAGTTATTCATGGCAAGCATTTGGGTCATACAATAGGTTTCCCGACAATTAATCAGGTAATTCCGGATAATAAGCTAATACCTTCTTTTGGAGTGTACGCAAGTAAGGTTACAATAGACGGCGTTACTTATATGGCTATAAGCAACCTTGGTGTAAAGCCAACGGTTACAAAAGAGCGTCAGATGGGTCTTGAAACCCATATAGTAGATTATTCCGGTGATTTGTATGGAAGTTTTGTTAAGACGGAATTGTTATTTTTCATACGTCCGGAAGAAAAGTTTGGTAGTGTTGAAGAACTTGTTTGCCAGATTAACGATGATATAAAATACATGAAGGAAAACATATAATAGAGAGAAAATAAGTCTGTCAAAAAAAATCACTTGACAGGCTTTGTTTTTTTATGTATACTTTCATATGTTGTCGTAAAGGGATTTTGTTTTACAGGGTGGTGCAAGCGTGGAAAAGAATGTACGCCGGGCTTTGTTATATGATTTCTACGGGGAATTGTTGACAGAGCACCAGAAGCAGATATATTCGGATTATGTGTTGAATGACCTGTCCTATACGGAGATAGGCGCTAACGAAGGCATAAGCAGACAGGCGGTTTTCGAGCTTGTTAAGCGCTGTGACGGAATACTTGAAGATTACGAGAATAAGCTTAAGCTTGTCGAGAAGTTTCACGAGACAAAGGATCGTATAAGTCGTATTCATGAGTTGGCAGCTGAGTTGTGGCACAACATGGAAGACGAGAAGTCAAGGAACCAGATAAGCGAGATAGAAGAGATATTTAAGGATATTTACGAAAGTTATTGATATAGGAACACGTTATTACGTGGAGGTTTTGTATGGCATTTGAAAGTATTTCAGACAAATTACAGAATACATTTAAGAAGTTAAGAAGCAAGGGTGCGCTTACCGAGGCTGACGTCAAGGAGGCAATGAAGGAAGTTAAACGTGCACTTCTTGAGGCTGATGTTAACTTCAAGGTTGTTAAGCAGTTTATCAATGCCGTTAGTGAAAGAGCTGTAGGTGAGGAAGTTCTCAAAGGTCTTAATCCCGGACAGATGGTTATTAAGATCGTTAAGGAAGAGATGGATAAGCTTATGGGCACTGAGACGGAGGAGATTAAGTTACTTCCGTCCAATGAAGTCACTGTTATCATGATGTGTGGTCTTCAGGGTGCAGGTAAGACAACCACCGTTGCCAAGCTTGCAGGTAAGTATAAGGAGAAAGGCAAGAGTTGTCTTCTTACAGCTTGTGACGTATATAGACCTGCTGCTATTAAGCAGTTGGAGATTAACGGTGAGAAGCAAGGAGTTCCTGTATTTACTATGGGAGACCAGCACAGCCCGGTAGATATTGCTAAAGCTGCCGTAGAACATGCGGCTAAGAATAATATACAGATAGTATTCCTTGATACTGCAGGTCGTCTTCATGTCGATGAAGAGATGATGGATGAGTTACAGAGAATTAAGGAGAATGTAGCTGTCACATATACCATTTTGACGGTCGATGCAATGACTGGTCAGGATGCGGTTAACGTAGCAACCAACTTTAATGATAAGATTGGAATAGATGGTGTTATCCTTACCAAGTTAGACGGTGATACGCGTGGTGGTGCGGCACTCTCAATCAGAGCCGTTACAGGTAAGCCTATATATTATGCAGGTATGGGCGAGAAGCTTTCAGACCTTGAACAGTTTTATCCGTCGCGTATGGCAAGCCGAATTCTTGGTATGGGTGATGTTGAGTCACTTATTGAGAAAGCGCAGTCGGCTATCGATGAAGAGAAAGCCAAAGAGATGGAGAAGAAGATCCGTAAGGCATCATTTGACTTCAATGACTTTCTTGAAAGCTTTGCGCAAATGGAAAAAATGGGAAGCATGCAGGATATGCTTGCAATGATTCCGGGAATGGGTAATCAACTTAAAAATGTTGATATAGATGAGAAACAGATGAATCGTCCTAAGGCAATTATTCTTTCCATGACCAAAGAGGAGAGAAGCAATCCGGACATCATCAATCCGAGCAGAAAGAGAAGAATTGCTAAGGGTGCCGGCGTTGACATCAGCGAGGTTAACAGACTTATCAAACAGTTTGAACAGACCAAGAAAATGATGAAGCAGATGTCAGGAATGATGGGTGGCAGAAAGGGCAAACGTTTCCGTATGCCGTTTGGTTTTTAAATGTAAGTACCCATCAGGGTATTGCATATATATGATCAGCAGTACATTATTGTACAAATAACGAAGGAGGTGAAAAGAAAATGGCAGTAAAGATGAGATTAAAGAGAATGGGATATAAGAGACATCCTTTTTATAGAGTTGTTGTTGCAGATGCACGTTCTCCAAGAGATGGTAGATTTATCGAGGAGATTGGAACTTATGATCCTAACCAGGAGCCAAGCGTAGTTAAGATCGACGCAGAGGCAGCTAAGAAGTGGCTTGCAAATGGTGCACAGCCTACAGATACTGTTGCTAAGCTTTTGAAGCAGGCAGGAATCGAGAAATAAGGGGGATATTCGTAGATGAAAGAATTAGTAGAAGTGATTGCAAAATCCCTAGTTGATCATCCTGAAGAAGTTAACGTCGTCGAGACTACGAAAGATGACGCTATCTATGTTGAGTTAAAGGTTGCCCAGGAGGATATGGGCAAGGTTATCGGTAAGCAGGGAAGAATTGCTAAGTCAATTCGTACAGTTGTTAAAGCTGCTGCTTCTAAGGGTGATAAGAAGGTAATTGTGGATATCAAATAATATCCTTGGACGTACGCTCCGGTTCAATGCATTAGCATATTACCGGAGCTGTTTTTTTAGAACGTAAGGAGCACAGAATGGAAGATAGATTTCAGGTTGGAATAATTACTTCGCCACACGGTGTTAAGGGTGAGGTTAAGGTATATCCTACAACAAGTGATAATAACAGATTTAAGAAATTAAAGGATTGTTATATTGAGTTAAAGGGACAGCTTGTGCCTGCAAAGGCTTGTGGTTGTAAGTTTTTTAAGAATATGGTAATTCTCAAGTTTGAGGGTTTTGATAATATGAATGACGTGGAGAAGCTTCGTCAGTGCAAGATACTTGTTGACAGAGAAAATGCCGTTAAGCTTGAAAAGGATGAGTACTTTGTTGCTGATCTTTTGGATATGACGGTTGTTGATGAGGATGGCAACGATATCGGTAAGATAACAGATGTAATGGAAACCGGTGCTAATGATGTGTATGTTATCGGCATGAATGACGGGCGTGAGAAGCTTATTCCTGCTATTAAGGATTGCATTCTTGATGTGGATATGGAAAATGGAATTATGAAGGTTCATTTACTCAAAGAAATGGATGATTAACGGATTGGAGTATTGATATGCATTTTCATATATTGACTTTATTCCCTGAAATGATGATGCAGGGACTTTCAACATCGATAACGGGACGAGCTATGGACAAGGGGATTATCGATATTGAAGCAACCAATATACGAGATTTTACAAAAGAAAAACATGGTCATGTGGATGATTATCCTTACGGCGGCGGTGCAGGAATGGTTATGCAGGCAGAACCGATTTATCTTGCACATCAGCATGTTGTTGAGGGCATAG
The DNA here is from genome assembly GCA_015057325.1 of Lachnospiraceae bacterium. Taxonomy (GTDB): domain Bacteria; phylum Bacillota; class Clostridia; order Lachnospirales; family Lachnospiraceae; genus CAG-590. The sequence goes on from SVEQ01000018.1 coordinate 29,900, forward strand.
AACAAAGACGAGCTTTGTGTAATGAACAAGAAAATGAAGAATTGTCCGAAAAGAAAAAGACACCGCGTGTAATATATATGACACCGCAGGGACGTGTGTTTAATCAAGAAATTGCCCAGGAACTTGCGAAGGAAGAGGATTTGATTTTCCTTTGCGGTCACTATGAGGGGATTGATGAGCGCGTGCTTGACATGATTGTTACTGATAATATTTCAATCGGAGATTATGTGCTTACAGGTGGTGAACTTCCGGCAATGGTTGTAATTGATGCGGTTTCGCGTCTTGTACCGGGTGTGCTTAATAATGATGTTAGTGCGGAGTTTGAATCTTTTCATGATAATTTGCTTGAATATCCGCAATACACAAGACCGGAGGAGTTCATGGGACGAAAAGTTCCGGAGGTTTTGCTTTCGGGTCATCACAAGAATATCGAAGCGTGGAGACTTGAAAAGTCGATTGAAAGAACGAAGGAACGAAGACCTGATTTGTATGAAAAGTATTGTAAAGACCATAATAAATAACTTACATAACAGGGGAGAAAAGTTATGGAGATTGGTGAGTACAGATATAAGAAAACAGAGCTGTTAAAGCTTTCTGAAGAGATATATCAATACAAGGGAAGAAAACAGCAGTTAGAACTGGAACTTTTTAGTGAGCAGTTCCACAGAAGGTATATTCCAAAAAGAAAAGAGATGTTAAACCGTCGTGTATGGAATAACAGACCAATTCTTATTGTTGCGTCGATTCTTTTTTTGGCATCCCTTACGGTTATTATACCTGCATTTAAGTATGGAAGAGCACCCGGTTTTCCGCTTCTTATCTCATTATTGCTGTTTGTTTTTATTCCGAAGAATACATACAAAATGTTCATAGAACAGCATAAGATGAAAGTTAAGCTTAAAAAGAGTACCAATAAGGAAAAAGCAATCCGTTATGCCGAGAAAAAAGACGTTGATACTCTTGAAGTTGACGACATGAAAAACAAGCAAAGAATTGAGGAGCTTGTTGCCGAGATAGAAGAGCTTGATAAAAAAATAGAAGAGCTTGAGAACATCAGATATGAATACGTTCAGGAAGCAAAGAAGAAAAACACTTATGATGAGACATGGGAAGCAACGGCTAACAAAGAAAAGCCCGAGAATGCGGCAGGTCTCAATTTAAAAGCAAACTTTGATGATGTATTTGATATTAAGGAATTGTTTGCATATTATACGACGGCTGAAAACTACGTCATTAAAAACATTGACGATTTAAATATTCGACTTAAGAATGTCAACAAAAGCATTACCAAAGTAGATGATGACTTTGATCATTCAAAGTCGATTGTGCTCATATACATCGTGTTTCTTGTTGTGGCAGGGTTTTCACAATTATTGTTTGAGGGTGCTTTATTAAATGTATATTGTATTGCTCGTCTGATAGTCTCCTTTGCGGGACTTATATTTGTTGACAGATATATTAAAAACCCGATTCTTTTCTATCTAATAGAGAATGAGAGTTCCTTCGTTGATGAGTATGTTTTTGTAAATGATATTGTTCCTTATAAGATTCAAAGACAGAACTTAATTGAGCTTATAGATGATAACGAAAAGGAACTTGAAGATATCCGCAAAAAGAAGAGAGAGTTAGACAGCGAATAAGAAAAGTTACAAAAGTGCTTGCAAATAGTTAACTTTCGTGTTATATTATCTAGGTTGCAATCTCATTTGATGAGATTACATAAATTTTGATGGTCCTCTGCAAGTTATCATAGAATGTAAAATTATCCTTGTAAGAACGTCTTATATTTTAAGGAGGTTCGTTATGAACGACATTATTAAGAACATTGAAGCTGCTCAGTTAAAGAGTGAGATTACAGACTTCAAGGTAGGAGATACTGTTAAAGTATCAGCTAAGGTAAAAGAGGGTAACCGTGAGAGAATTCAGGTTTTCGAGGGTACCGTAATTAAGCGTCAGGGCGGAAGCAACCGTGAGACATTTACAGTTCGTAAGAATTCTAACGGCGTAGGTGTTGAGAAGACATGGCCTTTACACTCACCTATCGTTGAGAAGATTGAGGTTGTTAGACGCGGTAAAGTTAGACGTGCTAAGTTATATTACTTACGTGATCGTGTAGGTAAGGCAGCAAAGGTTAAAGAGTTAGTAAAATAATCTTTAATAATCAAAGGCTGGAGTATGCGTTACTCTGGCCTTTTGTACTTTTATTTGATTGTGTGAGGTTTCGGAATGAGAAGACGTCGTAGAAGATATAGAAGCAGTTACGAAAAAGAACCTTTTGACCTTAAGATTTTTCTTCAGGAACTTGGTCAATGGGCACTTATAACATTGATTGTTATTATTATGGCTTACAGTATCGTTACATTTGGTATGCAGTCTGTAAAAATGATAGGACAAAGTATGAGTCCTGCTCTTAATAACAACGATACACTTCTGCTTAACAAAGGGGCATATTCATTCCGCGATCCTAAAAGATATGATATAATAGCATTTAAATTAAAAGAAGATGCTGACGGCTATTTTAACATCAAAAGAATTGTCGGACTTCCGGGAGAAACAATTCAGATAAAAAGTGGCAGCGTTTTTATAAACGGGGAATCGTTAAGAGATATACCTTTTGACAGTCTCATAATGACTGAAGGTCTTGCCCTTGAACCGATTACATTGAAAGAAAATGAATATTTTGTTCTCGGTGATAATTGTAATAACAGCGAGGACTCGAGATATATTAACATTGGAAATATTTCCGCAAAGGAAATTAAAGGAAAAGTTGTTTTCCGTATTATGCCACGAACCGATATCGGCAGAGTGAAATAGGAGGTTTTTGATGAATATACAATGGTATCCGGGTCATATGACCAAAGCCAAACGTATGATGGAAGAGAATATCAAACTTATTGATATTGTTATAGAACTTCTCGATGCAAGAACACCTATAGCATCAAGAAATCCTGATATTGACAAACTGGCTAACAATAAGTTTCGTTTGGTACTTCTTAATAAAAGCGACCTTGCAGATGAAAGTGCTACTGCCAAATGGAGAGAATATTTCAATAACAAGGATATTCGTGTAGTTACCGTTAATGCAAGAAGCGGGCAAGGCATGAAGAATATAACCGAGATTGTTCAGGAAGTTTGTAAAGAGAAGATTGAACGCGACAGAAAGCGTGGTATCAAGAACAGACCGATACGTGCGATGATTGTTGGTATTCCTAACGTGGGTAAGTCAACATTTATTAATTCCTATGCAAAGAAGGCATGCACTAAAGTTGGTAACAAACCGGGCGTGACAAAAGGCAAACAATGGATTAGAATTAATAAGAACGTTGAACTTCTTGACACTCCGGGAATATTGTGGCCGAAGTTCGAGGACGAGACTGTCGGTAAGCACCTTGCATTTATCGGCTCTATTAATGATGATATTTTGCAAAAGACAGAGCTTGCGTGCGAGCTTATAGATTTTCTCACTGATAGTTATAAGGGGATATTAAGTGAGAGATATGGTGTTAATGAAGATAACAGTTCGGGAGCGATTCTTGAGGAGATTGCGAAGAACAGAGGTTGTCTTTCAAAGGGGAGTGAGCTGGACTATGAAAAAGCTTCGTCAATATTACTTGATGAATACAGAGCGGGAACACTCGGAAGAATTACTATCGAGTTACCACCTGTAGAGTAGCTTTTAGGAGGTTTTTATGAGTAAGAAAAATGTAGCAGAACATGAGGAAGTTAATATTGTCAAAGAGATAATCGGGTTTGTCGTATATGTCGCGTTTGTGATATTTGCGGTATGGGTTATCATTACTTTTGTGGGACAGAGAACTGTTGTTGACGGTGAGTCTATGTGTAACACATTGCAGGATGGAGATAATCTCTGGGTTAATAAGATTGGATACCGCCTGCATGATATTGAGCGATTTGATATTGTCGTTTTTCCTGTGGAGAATGGCGATTATTATATCAAGCGTGTAATCGGTCTTCCGGGTGAGACGGTTCGAATTGACGATGAGGGTAACATTTATATAAATGATAAGATTCTGGAAGAGAATTACGGTCGTGAGACGATTGATATATACAGCATAGGTAGAGCTGGTGAGGACGTTAAGCTTGGCGAGGACGAGTACTTTGTTATGGGTGATAATCGTAATGAAAGTCTCGATTCAAGATATGAGGAAGTCGGCAATATAGAAAAGAGTAGAATTGAAGGTAAGGCGGTATTTCGTTTGTGGCCGCTGTCCAAGTTTGGAACAATCAAAAACGGTAACGCAACAGAAGATTAGGAGTAATTTATGGGTATTGGCGAGATTAAGGAGATACTTAATAATTGCAGTATAGAAGAGCTTAAGGACAAAATTGGCGAGTTTGAAAATGACGAGCGTGCAGGTGTTGTTAAGCTTGTTGAGTCGGCAAGAAAGAAGATTGCTGCATTCGAAAAAGAAATAGAACGCACATATCACATGAAGGAGTATGAAAGAAAATACGAAAACTGCCGATATATATGTGGAATAGACGAAGTGGGTCGTGGTCCGCTTGCAGGTCCGGTTGTTGCTGCAGCAGTTGTTCTTCCTAAGGACGTCGACATTTATTATCTTAATGACTCTAAGCAGCTTTCAGAGAAGAAGCGTGAGGCTTTGTATGAAGAGATAATGGAAAAGGCTGTTGCGGTTGGAATTGGTTTTGCTGATGAGAAGTTAATTGATGAGATTAATATATTGCAGGCTGATTACGAGGCTATGAGGATTGCGCTTTCTAAGCTTTCTGTTAAGCCTGACATATTGTTAAATGATGCCGTTACGATACCGGGTGTTGATATCAAACAGGAATCAATTATCAAGGGTGACGCAAAGAGTGTGTCTATTGCGGCTGCAAGTATTGTTGCCAAGGTTACAAGAGACAGATTCATGGTTGAGATGGACAAGGAATATCCGGGTTATGGCTTTGCCAGCAACAAGGGTTACGGAAGTGCTGCGCATATTGAGGCGATTAAGACCATTGGACCTTGTAAGATTCATAGAAGATCATTTATAGGTAATTTTATATAGCATTTTAAGAAGGGGGAGTTTGCATGCAGATTGGCAATCAGGTAATAAGAAGCTACGATACCAATATACGAGAGAACGTAAGAGCAGAGCAGACTTCTTCTACGGGGAATGCCGGTAAGGTTTCGTCGGATGTACAGGGTCTTTCGGAAGGCTCTGTTTTTCGTGGCGAAATAGTTGACATATCGGGGGAGAAGGTAACAATCTCTACCGAGAACAAAGGTGAAATAATGGCAAGATTACAGGCTGATATTGAGCTTGGCGTCGGTGATGAAATGTTGTTTTCCGTTAAGGAGAACAATGCGACGCAGGTTCTTATCAAGCCTTTATTTGATTCTATACAAACCGCACAGTCCAAGGTGCTTGAACGCGCACTTGACGGGGCAAATCTTTCTCCGACGGAGAAGAACTTTTCTGCGGCAAAGGAGCTTATGGAGGCAGGAATGCCGCTTGATAAGGCGAATATGGTTAAGCTTTTGTCTCAAAGCATGAAGTATGAGGGAACATCAATGCATACGCTTGCATCACTTAATAAGATGGGTATTCCTGTTACTGCCGAGAATATCGCACAGTTTGAAAGGTATGAAAGCTTCACGCACCAGTTGTCGGGGGATATTGAGCAAACAGCCGATTCTATGGCGGATTTTGTTAAGAGCATGCCTGCTGATATGGATGGTAAGGAGCTTTTAAATGTTGCCAAAGAACTAACTAATATTATTAGTAGCAATATGGATAATACAGCAGAGGTTAATCCAAATGTTGCAGGCAAAGAGGCGTTAGTTAGTGAAGGTAATGTCCTTGAAAATGCTCAAGGTGAAGGCAGTGCTCAAGTGAAGGCAGGCGATGCCCTTTTGACAGAAGGAAGCATGCAGACAGCCGAAGGCGGTGTGCAGGTATCGGGACAGGAAGGAAACATTTCTGCAACTGATAATATGATTAAAACACCTGAAGGACAAAGTGCTGCAAATATGGTGACAGGTGCTGAACAAAATGTAGGAGATAAGGGTGCTGAAGTGCCGGATAAACAGGCACAGATTACGGATGCACTTAAGGCAGCATTTAATGCATCAGAAGGTGTTGCCGACAAAGCAGAGAGTGCAAGAAGTTTGACGGAGACGGTCGTTGATAATACAAATCTTTCCAAGGAAGAGGCTTCAAACTTAAATACTATGCTTAAAAATGCTGATGTTCCAAGTGAACAGATTAAGCAGATGTTTGAGCGGTCAACGTCTTCAACACAGTTGGTTAACAAAATGCTTGATGCAGTTAACAGTAGCGATAAAAACGGACATGCGATTAAGAGCCTTTTAAGTTCTAATGAGTTTAAGAAACTTTTCTCTGATATGATACAGAAGGAGTTCTCGTTAAACCCAAGTGAAATGAAGGATCCAAAAGAGATTGAGAATCTTTACAATAGAATAATCAGACAGACCGAAGCGTTTGAAAATACTATTAACGCCAAGGGTGGCGACTCCGGTAACATGCATCAGAACTCGCAGAACATGCAGCAGAATATGCAGTTTATGGAGCAGCTTAACAATCAAATGATATATGCGCAGATGCCGCTTAAGCTTAATAATCAGAATGCAAACTCAGAACTTTATGTGTATGCAGATAAGAGAAAACTTGCAGGCAAACGTGACGATATAAGCGTGATGCTGCATTTAGACATGGATCATCTTGGTGCAACGGATGTTAAGGTTACGCTTACAGGAACTAACGTCAATGCAAGATTTTATTTAAATGACAAAGAAAGTGTAGAGATTGTTGCAAACAATATGGGACAGCTTGCCGACAAGCTTGCCGAACGTGGTTTTACACTTACCAATGAAGTTGTAAAAAGAGAGAGTTCGGAGCCCGCCAATAAAGTAGTTAATGAGTTTATTGACAGCAATGCGGAGAGAAGTATCAAACGGTTTACATTTGATGCAAAGACATAAATTGCTGTTTAGTTACATTTTAAAACGAAACTTTCTGTGTCTTTAATGCGTCTCTTATGATTGCAGTTCCAACGCAGGCAAGCTTTCGCCCGTTTTGAGCGCAACGGTACTAAGTTCGTACTACGTACTCACTAAGTACCGGCGGTCAAAAAGGACCTGCTTATGGATACTGCAACATAATTCGACGCATGATATACGCTATGAAGTTTCGCAAGAAAATGTCCCTAAACGGACGCCGGACGCGACTCGCCGTGAACGGCTCGCATTGTCGCGAACGTTACGTGTTGGCTGATTTGATGCACTTTTCTACATAACGAAACAGCGTGAGATTATCTGTGTGTGCAATATCCTGTGTCGCAAAGATTGTTATATACATTACTAAACGAACGGCAGCATAAAGAATTGTTGTGTATTACATTCTGGGTGACATTCAGGAGGATATTAGAGTTTCTTGGTATTACGTTGAATATACAGCGGTTGCCGAACATGGATGTTCGGCATGTTCCATTGATACAGGATGTCGAATTGGAACAGTGCCGCGTACAATATCATAATGTCACCGAGATAACTAGAAACTCTTATGTCCGTATGTCTCGTCACACAGAATGTAATATATCGACAATTTGTTATGCGTCCGTTTTGAAAATGTATATAACAGTTAATTTGACACAGGATATGCATACATCTGATAATCTGTATGCGTCCGTCATATATAAAAGTGCATTAAACAGCAAAATGTTTTGATAGGAGATGTTTATATGGAAAGAGAACAGCAGGAAAAAAGAAAAAAGGCGGTTGCGCTTTCATATAACCCGGACAATCAGGCACCGCAGGTTGTAGCGGCAGGTCGTGGAGCTATTGCTGACAGGATTATTGAGAAGGCGAAGGAAGCAGATGTCGCAACCTATAAGGATGAAGGGCTTACCGATACTCTTTTAAAGCTTGATATTGGTGATATGATCCCGCCTGAACTTTATGGGGTTGTTGCGGAGATTCTTGTATATGTTGACCGTATGGATAAGATTAAGAGTAAGCTTAACAGGGGGAAATAGCATTTGACCAATAAGAGAGAACTTGGTGCGGCCATGGAACAAAGAATGCGAGAGTATTTGGAGGAACATGGCTTTAACATTATAGCGATGAATTACAGGTGCAAGCTTGGCGAGGTGGATATTATCGCAAAGGATGAAGAATACTTGTGTTTCGTTGAGGTTAAGTACAGGAAGGACGAAAGCCTTGGATTTCCGGAAGAGGCGGTAGATATCCGCAAACAAAAGACTATTTGTAATGTTGCAAGACACTATATGTATTGCCATAGATTAAATGAGTTTACACCGGTTAGATTTGATGTTGCGGCAATACTTGGAGAAGAGATAAGATATAGAAAGAATGCGTTTATGTGGGCGTATTGAAGGTGAAGACATGAAGATTAAATATATAGATAACAGAGAAAAATGTTGCAAGCTTAACGAAAAGAATGGGGTGACTTATATTACTTTTCCAAAGCTTGAAAAGTTTGATAAAGAAATCATACACGGTTTTTCAACAAGATTAGGTGGTGTTTCGAAGGAACATTTAGCGGCAATGAACCTAAGTTTTACAAGAGGGGATGAGCCGGAAAATGTTATGGAAAACCACAGACGTTTTGCGGCAACACTTGGGTATGATGAGAAAAGGCTGGTGTTTTCAGACCAGGTGCATAAGACGGTTTTTCATGAAGTGACCGAGTCTGATTGCGGTAAGGGAATAATCAGAGAAAGCGATATTAAGGAAATTGACGGTCTTGTTACCAATCTACCTAACATTCCGATGATTACGTTTTATGCGGATTGCGTACCGCTTATGTTTTATGACCCAAAGCACAAGGTTATTGCAATGGCACATTCGGGCTGGAAGGGTACGGTTGGAAGAATAGGTGCGAAAATGGTTGATTATATGGGTAGCCTTTACGGATCAAAGCCATGTGATATAATATGTGCGATAGCACCTTCGATTTGTCAGGAGTGTTACGAGGTAAGTGAAGATGTGGCGGTCAGATTTATAGAAGAGTTTGCTGATTACATCAATGCTTGCGACAGTTACGATAAGGTAAATGAGCTTATATATAAGAAAAACAACGGCAAATACCAGCTCAATCTCCATAAGGCATGCGAGATAGTACTTACGGATGCGGGAGTGTTGAAAAAGAACATCGATATTACAGATATATGTACCTGCTGTAACGATAAGCTTTTGTTCTCACATAGGGCAAGCCATGGAATGAGAGGCAACAATGCTGCGGTAATGATGCTTAAAGCATAGTCATGAAAAAATAAAAATAATCATATAAAAAAACTTTACAAAACAAAAGATATAATATACACTAGGTTAGGCTTGATTTTGTGGTAAATGACAAGCCTTGTTACTAGATGTTGTAAAAAGAACAGGAGAGAAAACATGAGCAAACCGATTGTAGCCATTGTCGGCAGACCTAATGTAGGTAAGTCTACACTGTTTAATGTACTTGCAGGCTCAAAGATATCCATAGTTAAGGATACGCCGGGCGTTACAAGAGATAGAATATACGCTGATGTCAATTGGTTAGACTACAACTTTACCATGATAGATACAGGTGGTATTGAACCGGAGAGCGAAGATATCATTTTAAAGAGTATGCGTCAGCAGGCAGAAATTGCAATTGAGACGGCAGACGTTATCATTTTCCTTGTTGATGTAAGACAGGGACTTGTTGATGCGGACGGCAAGGTCGCAGATATGTTAAGAAGAAGCGGCAAGCCTGTTGTTTTGGTTGTTAATAAGGTTGACAGTTTCGAGAAGTTCATGCCGGATGTGTATGAGTTCTATAATCTTGGACTTGGCGATCCGTTCCCGATTTCGTCATCATCACAGCTTGGTCTTGGCGATATGCTTGATGAGGTTGTTTCTCATTTTGACATGGAAGCAAGAGGCGAAGAGGAAGACGAGCGTCCGAAGGTTGCGATAATAGGTAAGCCAAATGTTGGTAAGAGTTCTATTATCAATAAACTTTTAGGTGAGGATCGTGTTATCGTATCAGATATCGCAGGTACAACAAGAGATGCGATTGATACGGCGATTGTTCGTGACGATAAGGAATATGTTTTCATAGATACAGCAGGACTTAGAAGAAAAAGCAAGATCAACGAGGAGATTGAGCGCTTCTCGGTTATTCGTACGGTATCGGCTGTTGAGCGTGCCGACGTGTGCGTGCTTGTAATTGATGCAACAGAAGGTGTTACTGAGCAGGATGCTAAGATTGCGGGAATAGCCCATGACAGAGGTAAGGGTATGATTATCGCTGTCAATAAATGGGATATACTTCCGGATAAGAATGACAAGAGTGTTTACAAGTTCACAGAGGACGTAAGACGTATTCTTTCATTTATGCCTTATGCGGAGATTATATTTATTTCGGCTAAGACCGGGCAGCGACTTCCCAAATTGTTCGATCTTATAGATGTCGTTGTGGATAATCACGCATTAAGAATTGGAACAGGTGTGTTAAATGAAATCCTTACAGAGGCAGTTGCTATGCAGGAGCCACCGTCAGATAAGGGTAAGAAGTTACGTTTGTACTATATGACAGAGGTTTCGGTTAAGCCACCTACATTTGTTATATTTGTAAATGATAAGAATCTCACACATTTCTCGTATACCAGATATATCGAGAACAGAATAAGAGATGCGTTCGGATTTAACGGAACGCCTATTCATTTTATTTACAGAGAAAGAAAAGAGAAAGGCTGATACAATGCTAGCTAGATTATTATGTATCTTTATAGGATACTGTCTTGGACTTATACAGACATCATATATTTACGGAAAACTTCATGGAATTGATATTAGAGATTACGGAAGCGGTAATGCAGGAACCACGAATGCACTTCGTGTTCTTGGAAGACGTGCAGGACTTATAGTTCTTTTGGGTGATTTCTTCAAGGCTGCTATTGCATGTTTTATTGCAAGAGCAATTGCAGTCAATTTTTATCCGGAGATAATTTTCCCGTTGGTTCTTTGGGCAGGCTTTGGAGTAATAATAGGACATAATTATCCGTTTTATATGAACTTCAAGGGCGGTAAAGGAATTGCAGCCACTGCTGGTCTGATACTTGGCGTTCTTGATATAAGAATTATGATAACATGTCTGCTTGCATTTATATTATGCGTGGCGATTACTAAGTATGTTTCTTTGGGTTCGCTTATAGTTGTTACATTATTGTTTGCAGAGTTTCTCATTTTTGGTTTGATGGGCAATATATATGAACCTTTTACAAAGAGTTATTGCGGACATAACAGCGTAATAGAGGGCAGTATTATATTGTTTGTTTTGGCAGTATTGGCATTTTACAGACATAAAGCAAATATAGTTAGATTGATTCATGGTGAAGAGAATAAGGTTTCCTTGGGTAAGAAGAAGGATGCCGAACAGGAGGCAGACAGTTCGACTGCAAAATAAAGGAGGAATATGAATTATGAAAAATATTTGTATTTTGGGTGCAGGTAGCTGGGGTACAGCGCTTTCAATCCTGCTTTGTTCAAACGGACATAGTGTTACAGTATGGTCAATAGATCCCGAAGAGGTATTGATGCTTAAGGATTACAGAGAGCATCGTGATAAGCTTCCGGGTGTTATGATACCAAGTACTATAGAGTTTACAACTGATATGGAGGCAGCACTTTCCGGTGCGGAGCTTGTTGTTTGTGCCGTTCCGTCACCATTTGTACGCACAACAATGCAGCATGCATCTGAATATATCAAAGAGGGTGTTATTGTTGTTGATGTTGCCAAGGGTATCGAGGAGCACACTTATAAGACAATGACGGAGATTATTAAGGAAGAGTGTCCTCAGGCAAGAGTTGGTATTCTTTCAGGACCAAGTCATGCGGAAGAAGTTGGTAAGAAGATTCCGACAACTATAGTTGCCGGTTCTACAGATAAAGAAGTAGCAGAGATTATTCAGGATACATTTATGAATGATTTCTTCAGAGTATATACAAGCCCTGATGTTGTCGGTATTGAGCTTGGCGGTTCGCTTAAGAACGTTATTGCGTTGGCAGCGGGAATTGTTGATGGTCTTGGTTACGGCGATAACACTAAGGCTGCACTTATGACAAGAGGTATTGCGGAGATGAGCCGACTTGTCATTGCAATGGGCGGTAACATTGAGACGGTTGCAGGTCTTTCGGGAATCGGTGACCTTATTGTTACTTGTACCTCAAAGCATTCAAGAAACAGAAATGCCGGATATCTTATCGGTCAGGGTAAGACATATCAGGAGGCAATGGATGAAGTTAAGATGGTTGTCGAGGGTGTGTATTCAGCAAAGGCAGCATCAGAGCTTGGAAAAAAGTACAACGTGAGCATGCCGATTGTTGAGGCAGTTAACAAGGTTCTCTTTGAGGGCGCTAATGCGAAAGAAGAGGCAATGGGACTTTTGCTTCGTGACCGCACAATAGAGGCAGATAATCTTACATGGTAGATAATTAAATAGCATAAATGATACTGCTCCCGCATATATTCTTCTTAGGATAATTATGACATTATTTTAAGGAGGATATTATGAGGGAGCAGTTTGACGTTTATGCGGATATAAAAGACCGTACCGGAGGCGAATTATACATTGGTGTCGTTGGTCCTGTAAGAACCGGTAAGTCAACATTTATCAAACGATTCATGGAAACTCTTGTGCTTCCGGCCATGAAAGATGAGGCGGAGAAGAGACGAACAATAGATGAATTGCCGCAGAGCGGTTCGGGAAGGACAATTACGACTACCGAGCCGAAGTTTATACCAAAGGAAGCTTGTGAGGTCGCGCTAAATGATGAGACAAAGATTGGCGTAAGACTTGTTGACTGCGTTGGCTACATGGTTGACGGTGCGACAGGGCATATGGAGGAAGACAGAGAACGCCTTGTCAAAACACCATGGTATGATTATGAGATTCCGTTTTCCAAAGCGGCGCACATTGGAACGAAAAAGGTTATGACCGACCATGCCACAATCGGAATTATTATGACGGGTGACGGCTCATTTGGTGAGCTTAACAGAGAGTCTTTTGTACCCGTTGAACAGGAACTTATCGAAGAGATGAAGATGCTTGGAAAGCCTTTCGTTGTTGTGCTTAATACAGTTCATCCTGCAAGCAGCGATACGGCAGAACTTGCAGCTAAAATGACAACACAATACGGCGTTAATGTAATCCCTGTTAATTGCGAGCAGTTAAAGAGTAAAGATATTATTGGAATACTTAAGAATATTCTTCTTGAGTTCCCGATTGGGCAGCTTAGATTTTTCATACCAAGGTGGGCGGAGACGTTAGACAATAACAGCCCGATCAAGCAGTCGCTTCTTGAGTATGCAAAAAATGTGCTAGAGCATTCGTCGAAAATGAAGCATGTGTATGATGTTGAGTCGCCCGACAGCGAGTACATAAGTGATGCGGTTATAAGTAATCTTAATCTAAAAGACGGAACGGTAGATTTCAATATAACAATTCCTGAAAAGTATTATTATGATATGCTTTCCAATCTTCTCGATTCTAAGGTTGAGAATGAGTATGATTTCTTAAGGATGCTCAAGGATGTTGCCGGTCGAAAGAAAGAGTATAATCGTGTGGCTGACGCAATGGAGAGCGTGCAAATGAAAGGCTACGGTTTGGTTATGCCCGAAAAAGAGAATATCACTCTTGCAGAACCTGAACTTATCAAACACGGCAGTAAGTTCGGCATCAAGATTAAGGCAAACGCACCGTCACTTCATTTTATCAAGGCTAATGTTTCAACAGAGATTGCACCTATTGTCGGAACAGAAGAGCAGGCAAAGGACTTCCTTAACAACATGAAGGAGCAACTTAAAACTTCCCCGGAGGCATTGTGGAAGATTAATATATTCGGAAAGACCGTTGAGCAGATGGTCGAGGAAGGACTTATATCCAAGTCCAACAAAATAAATGATGAGTCGCAGATAAAATTGCAGGATACGATGGAGAAGATCATAAACGACAGTAACGGAGGCATGGTCTTCATAATTATATAAATTGCTGTTTAGTTACATTTTAAAACGAAACTTTATATGTCTTTAATGCGTCTCATATGATTGCAGTTCCAAC